>JAFUFU010000036.1 GCA_017469785.1 Treponema sp. | reverse complement strand
TACAATGGATAGCAGCCGCTGTAGCAACTATTATTTTACACCCAAATTAGAAATCAAACCACAACCCTCCCGCCGCCCCATTGCTGAAAAAAGTGCATTATTTTACACCCAAATTAGAAATCAAACCACAACCTTCGGCAATCTTTCCAAGAGTTTTGTAAGATTATTTTACACCCAAATTGGAAATCAAACCACAACGTGAGTAGTCAGTTGGTTGTGGGAAAGTAAATTATTTTACACCCAAATTAGAAATCAAACCACAACATGTCATCAGCTCCGCCCTCGCTCATAACCATTATTTTACACCCAAATTAGAAATCAAACCACAACTCAAACTCAACACCATGCTTTATATAATGGATTATTTTACACCCAAATTAGAAATCAAACCACAACCATATAGAGTTTTTTTATTTTGTTATCGTTATTATTTTACACCCAAATTAGAAATCAAACCACAACAACTTACCAACAAATAACCTTATTCAAAAGATTATTTTACACCCAAATTAGAAATCAAACCACAACTTGAATGCATCAAGTCTAACGCTGAGCCGTATTATTTTACACCCAAATTAGAAATCAAACCACAACATGATGAAGAAGCAAAAAAAGAAAAGAGCAATTATTTTACACCCAAATTAGAAATCAAACCACAACTGAATGTCTACACCCTTTTTTGCAGAGTGTATTATTTTACACCCAAATTAGAAATCAAACCACAACTTTTTTGATCTTAACATTTTCATTATAAATATTATTTTACACCCAAATTAGAAATCAAACCACAACTTACACTGTCATTATGAAACAGAGTGCTAAATTATTTTACACCCAAATTAGAAATCAAACCACAACTTAATTCCGGCGGTGGTGTACACCTTTATTATTATTTTACACCCAAATTAGAAATCAAACCACAACTCATCGCCGCCCGCTCCATAAGTCTTAGCCATTATTTTACACCCAAATTAGAAATCAAACCACAACATAAGAATTTGGCAGACTCAGACTGTTATTATTATTTTACACCCAAATTAGAAATCAAACCACAACAAATCACCCGCCTTTCACGTCAGAATCGGATTATTTTACACCCAAATTAGAAATCAAACCACAACGCAAAAAGTGCAAAGGAAGGGGCTTCTGCAATTATTTTACACCCAAATTAGAAATCAAACCACAACTAAAAATGCTTTTGTAGATACAGGGGAAAGATTATTTTACACCCAAATTAGAAATCAAACCACAACATTTTCTTGTTAGTCTCAAACTCAGAAAGAATTATTTTACACCCAAATTAGAAATCAAACCACTTACGGCTTTACAATCTGCTCCGTATATTCACAATGCGGATAATTCGTGCAGCCGACAAACCAGTGACTGTTTTTTCCTTTCCGTTTTACAAGGAAACCACCACATGATGGGCATTTTTTCGGATTCAACAGGATTGTAGCATCGTGGAGTGTGTATCTGCACTTCGGGAAATTCGAGCAACCGACAAAATACCTTCCTTCATGCTCAACCTTATACAGATTTCCTGTCTTGCAAAGCGGACATTGTGTTTGAGCTGTTGCTTCTACTTTTTTTATTCCGACAAAACACACGGAATTTGACTCAGTGAATTCCTTAAAGAATGGGGAGGGATTTTTGTTGTCGGTCAGAACAAAAGTCCTGTTTCGTGTTCGGGTAATCGCGACATAAAAAAGACGGCGTTCTTCTGCGAATTTATAATTCTCTGCGTTCGTTAGGACAAGATTCAGAACCTTGTCATCGGCAATTTGATTTGGAAAGCCAAGCTTGTCATTCTTAAAATTCAAAATGATTACATTATCCGCTTCCAAGCCCTTTGATTTGTGAACAGAAAGAAAGTCTATCGGCACTTCGGGAGAGGGTATGTATTCAATGCATTCATCCCGATTGCGTTTGTAAAATCTAAACAAGCCAGATTTTTTCAAGATTTCTCTTTCGTAATTTGTCCGGCCCAAAAACAAGATGGAAGAGTTTATTCCGAATTCAGAAATGATTTTGTTCACCGCAAATTGGATTGTCTTGTACGGCTCATCATCATATCCCCAGAACACAAGCGGATAGTCTAGTTTTTTATCTGAACGCAAATCTTTTTTCAACTGCATGGGATTTTTCAAAACAAAGCGAGATGCTTCGTCTATCAGATTCTGGGAGTTTCGGTAAGTCTTTTCGATTTTCAGGATTTTTGTGTAGCCGAAGTATTTTTCAAAATCGGTAAAAAGAGAAATGTCGCTTCCCGCAAAGCGGTAGATTGCCTGCCAGTCGTCGCCTACGCAGAAAAGCTTTGCCCGTGATTTTTCTACGATTGCCTTTAAAAAACAAAAGCGGGATTTTGATATGTCCTGATACTCGTCCACAATCACATATTTGTAGGGCGTGATTTCACATCCAGCCTCAACTTTTTCAGCAGCGAGATTTATCATGTCGGAAAAATCAATTGCGTTTTGTGCAGAAAGATGGTTTTGATATTCGGCAAGGATGACTTTGATTATGTTTAGGAAGAGTGAAGTCCGCTCGCACAAAAACTCATTCGGTTCTGCGCTGCAATAATTTTTCTTCAAGATTTCGATTTGCTCTATCCTGTAATTGTTTGATTTGAATAGGCTGATAAAAGTGCAGCAGAGGTTCATAAATTCAGAAAAATACTTGTTGCTTTTACTTGCATACACGGTGTTGAACACATCGGAAAAATCCCGTGGCTTCAGCGCGACTCCGTTTGCGTTTAAAATTTCTGCAAGTTTTTTGAGCAAGATTCCTTCCGAATTGTAATACGAATATGTTTCAAGCAGCTTCGTTTTGTGTTCTTCGTGAAAAGACCGCTTCCATTGGATGCCTTCCAGATATTTTTTCTCTTCAACAGGAGAAAGCCACGGCACAGTAAAGTCTTTTGAGATTCCGAAATGTTCCAAATAAATGTCATAATCAGAAAGATAAAAGTCGGGGCGGTAAGCTTTTCTTGATGGGTCATTGCTTTCAAAAGGATAGAGTTTTTCGTACTCGTAGTTCACACCGTTCATAAAAAGAAAATTTGCGATTTTTGTTTCTTCAAGGCTTTTTACCCGTTCGTTGTTCAGAGTGGTGTAAGTCTTTGCCTTTTCAGCCCTCGTTTGTGAAAAGTTGTGGCAACGGCAGGAATATGAAGTTTGCTCCGAATTCGCTCCGTCATTTCCTCTGCGGACTTTTTTGTAAAAGAAATCAGAAGAATTTCATTCGGATTAACATTTTTTACTTCACACAGATATTTTACTTTCGCAGAAATTGTAAGCGTCTTGCCACTTCCTGCGCCCGCAAGAACCAGAATCCTGTCTTCATCTGTGATGACGGCAGTTCTCTGCTGTTCGTCCAGAGATTTTCCGTCAATGTTGGAAAAAAGCGCGTCATGTTTTATCGATTCGTTTTGGATGAACTGGCTGTTTGCCGTCTCAAAATAATCGTGAAGATTCGCGTAAGTTTTTCTGAAATGTGCTATTTCTTCATATTCGTTGTGTTTTTGAGAAATATGAAACTTTGCGAGTTCAGAATACAGGTTCTGCCATTTTGAAACAAAAATGCTTTCAGTAGATTCTGAAACATATTGCTTTTTCAGATTTAAATACTCGGTAAAGAAAGTTTCTATTTGGGAGTGGAAGATATGTATTTTTTCTTCAAGCTCTTTAAGTTGTTTTTTCTGTCTCTTATGAGCAATGACTGTGAGGATTATTGTAAAGACAACAGCCGAAGAGCCTAACAAATAAAGCATACTTTGTACCCTCTACTTGTTGTTAATCACCAAAGCCCCGATGACGCCCGGCACCCAGCCGCAGCAGGTAAGCAGCGTGACAATGACGATAGAACCGCAGCCCTTGTCCAGCACGGCAAGGGGCGGAAAGATAATGCACAAAAGAACGCGACCGCAACCCATTTAAAAGGCCTCCTTGTGAAATTATAGCATAGAATTTTTGAAGATAGCAGTATTTTTGTCAAATTAAGGCTAAGGCTCGCTCTGATGATTCAAGATATTGAAACACAAAATCTGAGGTGTCATAATTAAGGACATGAACTTGAATTACCGAATCTTGGACAGCGATATTTTTGACTATAAGCCGTCAAGTGACTTTCTCAAGGCCGTCTGCGTCTATAAAATGCTGGGGGATACGCTTTCTATTGACCTGTTTGAAGTGAACAAAAATTACCGGCACATTGGAATCGGAACCTATGCAATGGAAAGGCTGATGCTCGAAACCGGAGCAAAAAACGCCGTTCTTGACGCAAAAGACACTAATGCCGAAATTTTTTGGAAAAACATAGGAATGAAAAAAATCGATGCGCAGACATTCTGCTTTGAGTAAAAGTACATTCAAAAAAAATTGAACAAAAATTCGCAGAATTTTAAAAATTTTGCTTGCTTTTGTATAAAAGTGTGGTATTATTAAATTGTAGACAGGAGCGAGATGAGGACGCACACCGGCTGCACGACAGGAGGCGTTATGCAATTTCCGACAAAAAGATCTGACTCCTCAGGGGTCTTGGTTTAGCAAACACACTCCGCCTGCAGGATTTGCAGGGAATCATTAATTGCCCTTCGCACGGTCGAAGAGAGGCAAACTATAAACCGCCAAAAGCTGGCGGTTTTCTTTTTTTATGGGAGTTTTTATGTGCAAGAAATGCGGAAAGCCGCTTCCGATTGGAGCGATTACCCGCTCTTCGGTCTGTGACTTTTGCGGGCGTGACCTTCATTCCTGCGTCAACTGCAAGTTTTATTCACCGGGGAGCCACTATGATTGCCACGAGACTGTTGACGAGCTTGTAAAAAACAAGGAAAAGGCCAATTTCTGCGATTATTTTTCACCTGCCGTAATTTCGGCTGGCTCTGATTCTGGCGGAAACAAGGCGGCTGAGGCAAGGAATGCTTTTGCGGCCCTGTTCGGAAATTAAAAAGTCCGTACCGGGCAAACGCTCAATACGGACTTTCTTTGATTTGTGGATTACTTACTTCTTAATTGAAGCAATTTAGCCTAATGTAATCTCAACATTGACTTCTTTTTTGCTTGCGTCGAACGGAACAACACAGCCTTCTACGGCTTTTCCGTCAACGAGCATTGATTTTACGCCCTTGCAAACATGGCTTGGGTTTTTGATTGTGATGTTGTACTTAGCGCCGCGGAACAAGCGAGTTGCTGTGAATCCGTCCCAGCTTGATGGAATTGATGGATCAACTTTGAGACCGTCGAAGTCCGGCTGAATACCGAGGATGTACTGGCTGATTGCAACCATGTTCCAGGCGGCGGTTCCTGTGAGCCAAGAGTTCTTTCCCTGACCGAAATTCTTGCCGGTCTGTCCGATGTCGCTTCCGGCGTCCTTTCCGCCAATCATCTGGCCGTAAACATAAGGCTCTGTCTTGTGAAGGTCAGAAGTCTCTTCTGTGTAAGCTGGAGCGATTTCTGAGTAGTATTTGAATGCCTGGTTTCCTTCACCAGCATAAGCTGCCGCACAGATAATCCATGCGTTGTTGTGAGTAAAGATCCCGGCATTCTCTTTGTATCCGCCCGGATATGTAGAGATTTCGCCGTACTGAACATAGTATTTGCTGAATGCAGGGTTGTTGAGAACGAGTCCGTGCTTTGTGTTCAAGCGCTCGTCGATTGCAGCAAGAGTCTTTTTTGTTGCGTCCTTGTCGATGTCAGACATGATTGCAAAGCCCTGTGGCTCAATGAAAATCTGTCCTTCTTCACATTCTTTTGAACCCATCTTCTTGCCGTAAGCGTCGTAAGCTCGCATGAACCAGTTGCCGTCCCATGCAGATTCCATGATTACTTTCTTCATCTTGTCGATTTCTGCCTGAGCCTTAGCTGCTTCATCTTTCTTACCCAAGTGGTTCAAGATTCCGACAAAGTTTGGTCCAACATAAGTAAAGAGGGCTGCAACGAATACTGATTCTGCAACCTTTGAGTAGCCGCCTTCTGCCTTGAATTTTGGGTTTGTATAAGTCTGGAAACTTTCGCCCGGTGTGTCAGAGAAGCATGAAAGGTTGATGCAGTCGTTCCAGTCTGCGCGCATTGCGAGTGGAAGTCCATGTGGTCCGAGATTATTTACAATGTGGTAGAAGCTTACTGTGAGGTGGTCGAGCATTGATTTTGCTTTAGATTCGTCGTTGTCGTAAGGAACCTTTGCGTCGAGGATTGACCAGTCACCTGTCTCTTTGATGTAAGCAGAAACAGAAAGAATCATCCATAATGGGTCATCAGAGAAGTCGCCGCCGATGTCTGCGTTACCCTTCTTTGTGAGTGGCTGGTACTGATGGTAACATCCGCCGTCCTCAAGCTGAGTAGAAGCAATGTCGATAAGGCGCTCTCGTGCGCGGTCTGGAATCTGGTGAACAAAGCCAAGAATATCCTGGTTTGAATCGCGGAATCCCATTCCCCGGCCAATTCCTGATTCGAAGTAGCTTGCAGAGCGGGAAAGGTTGAATGTAACCATACACTGATACTGATTCCAGATGTTTACCATGCGGTTTACCTTGTCTTCTGGAGTGTTTACGTTGAGAATTCCGAGGAGCTTGTCCCAGTAAGCGCGGAGTTCTGCCATTCCGGCTGCGAACTTCTCTGGAGTGTTGTATTTTTCAATCATTGCAAGGGCTTTTTCCTTGTTGATTGTCTTGCCGTCAGCCTCAAATTTCTTTTCAACCGGCATCTCAACATAGCCGAGAACGAAAACTAAAGTCTTGCTCTCACCGGCCTTCAAAGTAATTTCCTTGTAGTGGGAAGCGATTGGAGACCAGCCGTCTGCGAGTGAGTTGCCGCATTTTCCGTCCAGAACTTGCTGAGGATTGTTGAATCCGTTGTACAAGCCGATGAATGTATCGCGGTCTGTGTCGTAGCCGTCAATCTTGTCGTTTACTGAGTAGAACGCAAAATGGTTGCGGCGGTCGCGGTATTCTGTTTTGTGGTAGATAACAGAATCTTTGATTTCAACGCGGCCGGTAGAGAAGTTCCTCTGGAAGTTTGTGCAGTCATCCTGAGCGTCCCAGAGACACCATTCAGCGAATGACCAGAATTTGAAAGTCTTTGCAGATGAGCTTTCGTTGGTCAAAACAACCTGCTGGACTTCGCCGTCGTAGTCTTGTGGAACAAAGAATGTGACTTCTGCCTTGAGGCCGTTCTTTTTGCCGGTAATGACTGTGTAGCCCATACCGTGGCGGCACTCGTAAGCGTCCAGCTCAGTTTTTACAGGAGACCAGCCCGGATTCCAGATCGTGCCGTTGTCGTTGATGTAGAAATAGCGGCCGCCCATGTCGATTGGAACATTGTTGTAACGGTAGCGCGTGATGCGGCGGAGGCGGGCATCTTTATAGAAAGAATATCCACCCGCTGTGTTTGAGATTAATGAGAAAAATCCCTGAGTTCCCAGATAATTAATCCAGGGATACGGTGTGCGAGGTGTCTCGATTACATACTCTCGGCGTGAATCATCAAAGTGTCCGAACTTCATTTAATTCTCCTTACGAAATCGTTGTAGTAAGTATAAGCTATTTGTTTTGCTTTTGTAAATGTAATTTTCTGATTTTTTACGGAATTTTTAATTTATTTTTGCGACTGTTCCACCCTTTATCATCATTCCGTTGATGAATTCCGTCTTCGCTCTGAAAATGTTTCCCTGCTCAATCTGCCGGAAGAGAGTGTCTGCCATGGTTTCGCCGATGAGTTTTCCGTTCTGAGCGTATGTGGTGAGGGGAGCCAGCATCATGGAAGTCAGGTTGATTCCGTCGTAGCCGACTATGCTGATGTCTTTTCCGGGAATCAGGTTCCTGTTGTTCAGTTCGCGGATTCCTCCCAGCGCGGCAAAGTCGTCGGGATAGAAAATGCAGGTTGGCGGTTCCTCCAGTTCCAAAAGCTTTTCCGTGGCGATAAGGCAGCCTTCTGCATCGTGATAGAGGACTTCAAGAAAGTAGTTTTCTGGAATTGAAAGGCCGTGCTGGCTGCATGTTTTCTTGAAAGATGAGACTCGCTGCTCTGTGACCCAGGTTTCTTCTCCGTGGATCATTGCGATTTTTGTGTGTCCCATTGAAATCACATATTCGAGAAGCTCCCGTATGCCTGCTTCTGAGTCACTGAGAACCGCTGAATGCTTGGAATCAAAGGCATAGTCAAGGGTGACGGTGGGAATGTCGCTTTTGATAAGCTCGACGATTCCTGAAGAAGAGAAGTCGCAGGAAAGAATCGCAACTCCATCGTAGTGCCGTGCGAGGGTGTGTGAGTAATAATCATAGTTCTTTTTGGAATCGCCGCCTACAAAGGTCATGTCATAGCCTTTTTTGAACGCGACTTTCTGAATTCCTGAGATGACGCTGGCAAAATATTCGTGCTGGAGACCGACGCCTGTTTTTTCCTCGAAGATAACGGCGATGTCGTAAGTGCGGTTTGTCCTGAGCGTTCGGGCCGCAAGATTCGGGTGATAGCCCATTTCTCTGGCTTTTTTTTGAACGAATTCTGTTGTTTCCGGGCCGATTTCCGGGCTTCCTTTAAGAGCTTTGCTCACTGTTGAAAAAGAAACGTTACATTCTCGTGCGATATCTTTGAGTGTTACCAAAGTTGATACCTCTATACAACGATTTCGTAGAATTATAACATGTTTTGTATTCAAAGAAAATAAAAAACGATATACTTGGAAGCAGAATTTGAGGTCACAGATGGATAACGAAGAAATCAAACAGAAACTTTTGCAGATTGAAAATACAGAATTGGAATTTACGGTTACGATGACAGGCAAGGAGAGCACCAGGGTCAACGGCCTTTACAAGCCGGATACTCATGAAATCCTTCTTCACAACAAGAATTTCAAGAGCGACATGCAGCTCATTTACACGGCTATTCACGAATACACGCATCACCTTCTGACCGAGGAATTCATTGCAGAAACCGGCGGAAAGCTCCCCATGAAAGGCACCCGCGTCCATAATCAGGCTTTCTGGGCGCGCTTCCATGCCTTGCTTCAAAAAGCGGAAGAGCTGGGAATTTACAAAATCGACCTTGAGGATTCTCCTGAGCTTAAAGAGCTCACCGAAAAAATCCGCAGAGAATATATGGAAGTAAACGGCAAGCTCATGCAGGAATTCGGGAAACTTCTGGCCGAAGCTCATGCCCTTTGCGAAAAGGCGAACATCCGCTATGAGGATTACCTTGACCGTGTTCTCTGCCTGCCACGGAACACCGCAAAGGACATCACAAAGCTTGGCCGCGTGGAAGTGAATCCTGCCCTTGGTTTTGACAACATGAAAAAAGTCGCCATGCTCAAAAAAAGCGAAGACCGGGATTCTGCGACTCAGGCAATCCTTGGCGGAAAATCTCCCGACACCGTAACCGAGCTGATGAAAAAGGCCAGCGGAAACAATGATCCACGTGCCAAGCTCGAAAAAGAAAAGAATCGCCTCACAAAGACGATTGAAGCCTTGCAGCAGAGGTTGCAGTATGTCGAAGAAAGCCTTGAGCAGCTGTAAGATGCCCGCAAGATTCCTCACAGTCATTCTCATACTCTTGAATTTCAGTCTTTTCGCCCAGACCAAGAATGATTCCTCTGCTTCATCTCTTACAATGCCCGCCATGCCATCTGGCCCTTCCGTAACGATGCCAAGTGTGGGAAGCGGATTTTATTCTCCGGGACGAAGTGATTTTTATTCCGGGGCAAAACCTGTCGCGCCGAAAACAACCGCTCCAAATGCGCCAAAGGCTCCGTCTTCTCAGGCAGAAAATATCACGAGCCAGACGGTAACGACATCTGCAAATTCACAAAATCAGAATACAAGTCAGAATAGCCAAAAGACACAAAGTCAGGCTCAAAAAATCAGTGCGCTTGCGCAGTCTTCTTCGGCACTGAACCAGCTTACTGCCGATGACATATCGTCCATGAGCAGTCTCGGTGTCTTCGGGCAGATTTCTTCGCTCCTCGGGCGAGGAAATTCGAGTCTCCAGTCACAGCTTTCCGCGGCTCAAAACACGGTCACGGCAAGCACAGTGGATTCTGCCACCCTTAAAACGATTCTCTCGGAACTTACTGAACTCAAAAATCAAGTTGCGAAAACCAACGGCGAATCCGCGTCAAAAATCAGCGAGAGGAAAGACGGCGAGAATATTTTTTCAAATGTCACCAAAAAGGAGCCGAAAATCTTGCGCTTTAGCGTAAACGGTTACGATATCCTTGCAACTTGCAAAAAAATCTATTTTTCAGACCTTGAGACTGACGGAACTTTTCTTCTCACCGGCGACCGAAAATACATGTCTGAAAACAAAGTTCGGAACGAGACATTCTATTTCTATTTCAGGGCAGAGGGCACAGAAAACGGAATTACAAAATATCTTGTTACGCCGGCCGTTAGTCAAGATTGGGAAAATCAGTATTCGTATCTCTACCAGCTCACTCAAAAAAACACGCTGACTGCTGACCGTACCGGAAATCTGGTCACCCTGCGTGCAAGCGACGGGACTTGGAAAATGGATATGCTTCTTTCGCTGGACAGATAGGAGGTTTTCATGGGCATTCTTCACGATGGTCTTTTGCATCTTGGATTTGATAAGGGCGATTTTTTTGGAATTAAGATTCTCCCGATTGATGAGCTTGAATCAAAAATGGAGACCTACATTTCTGCGCTTCAGGAATACAATGCGAAATTCGATTTGATTAACACTGACGAGCACGATGAGATTGCCGTACGCCACATTCTGGACAGCCTTTCAGCCCTTCCGAAAATCTGCGGGATTGTTTCATCGCGTTTTGATTCTCCATCCATTGCGGACATCGGAAGCGGAGCGGGCTTACCGGGCATTCCCCTGGCAACGGCCCTTCCTCAGTTCAAATTCACTCTGGTTGAGCGCATGACAAAAAGATGCGGTTTTCTGAATCATTGCAGCCAGATTCTCGGCCTGAAAAATGTTTCCGTAGAAGAAGACCAGGCGGAGCGGCTTGAGCAGAGGCGGTTTGATTTGTGCGTTTTCAGAGCTTTCCGGCCCCTTGATAAGAAAATGGCCAAAGTGCTTTTGAGGATTTTAAAAGATGACGGTTGTCTCTGCGCCTACAAGGCAAAGCGGGAAAAAATAACCGAAGAAATGGAAAATCTTCCGCAAAAGCCAAAATATGAGATTTTTCCGCTGACCGTGCCTTTCCTCACGGAAAACACTGGCAGCGAGGAAGAGCGGGAGCGAAATCTCGTGGTGATTGAAAAATAATCGTTAGCGGAGCAGGCTTAACGAGTCTCTCCGCCACCATCGGCTCAGGTACAAATTCGGGCTGCTTAAATGCGCCGTTTCTCCGATGTATGGCGTAATTACCGTGATGTTTTCTTTTTCGGCGGCCAGAAGGAACCGTTCTACGCTGTCGTCCCAGCCGTGCCGTGAAAGGATGATGGCCCCCCAGTGAATCGGAAGGGCGACTTTTGCGCCAAGAATCTTAACAGCCTCAACAGACTGCTCAGGAAAGGAGTGAACTTTTGGCCACTGAACATCATACTGACCGCATTCCATCATCACAAAGTCAAAATCTCCGTATTTTTCGTGAATGCGCTCCCAGTGTGTGTTGAATCCTGAGTCACCGCTTTCAAAAATCTGATGGAACCCGTCTTTTAAAACCCAGCTTGCCCAAAGAGTCGCCATATTGTCTGTGAGATGGCGTCCGGAAAAATGCTGTGCCGGCGTACAGGCAATGGTGAGGGCGCCGATTTGAATTTCTTCCCACCAGGCCATATTCGATATTTTTTCCGGCTTAATCTTCCAGCGTTTCAGATGATTCTCCACGCCGAGGGGAACTATATATTTTTTTACTTTTTTGTCAATTTCGCGAATCACGTCATAATCAAGATGGTCGTAATGGTCGTGGGAAAGGATGAGAATGTCTATTTCCGGTAAATCGGCTGCTTTGATTGGAGGATGGGAAAATCTGCGGCTACCAATCCATGAGACTGGTGAAATGACTTCAGAAAAAACCGGATCGAAGGCAATAGTCAGGCCGTGCATTTGAATCAAAAGGCTTGAATGACCGAACCAAGTGACTGTGATTTCATCGAGTGCAGCTTTCTTGTCGGGATTTGAAATGAAATCAGGCTGTTTTGTCGGAAATTCGAAGTCAGGGCGGGGAGATTTCTTCGAAAAAGTGAGAGGATCAGGGACGGGATTTTTTTGGAGCGACATGGTGGAGAAATCTTCTTCGTTGTGGAATTTTTTGCCGTCAAAATTCGCAGAGCGTTCGGAGTAATTTTTCCTGTCTGCCCGGCTAGCTTTTCCGCCGAAAGGTTTCCAGACTTTCAAGAAAACGAAGGCGAAAAGTGAGACTACTGCGACAAGCGCTGCAATCACGATTCCGATAATCGCAAGGGCATGGAGAAACTTTTTCATTTGTCGAGCCAGCCTCTCAGGATGTTTGCAACGTCTTCAGGACTCTTGGGAATTTCATTTTTGAGATTTTCAAGTTTGTCATCCACCATGATGAATCCGCCATTTTGCGGAGCGACTTCTCTGTAAATGCCCCGCAATTCGCCGAATCGTTTTACTTCTTCAAGGACGGCTGTTTCCCGTTGGACATGGAGCAGGTTCCGGGGATTGTAGCTTCCCAGCGTCATGATGTTTTTGCTGATTTTGTTCATCTGCTCGGGTGAGAGACGGAGAATCGAAAGAATTTGTTCGCTTGTTTCTCTTCCGAGTTCTGTCAAAAGGACCGCAATTTTTTCGTAACCTGTCATTTTTTTTATCCCCCGTTTTCAAAAGCTATGATATAATATGTTTCGTGAAAAATCTACAGAAGAAAAGAGAGGTAGAACTATGAAAAAATATATTACAATCAGTCGTGAATATGGTTCTGGCGGTCGCTTGATTGGCAAAATGGTCGCCGAACAGTTGGGCTATTCTTTCTATGACAAGGAAATCATTGATTTGGCGGCTGAAGAAAGCGGACTTTCTGCGGATTTCATCAAAAAGACCGAGCAGAACCTTTCTTCTGGCTGGCTTTACAACCTGCTTTTGGGAACCAGCTATGCCGGAACCAGCGCGGGTGGCGTGGGGCAACCTGTGGGGCAGGCAAATCTTCCCCTTGCAGACCAGATTTTTAATGCCGAGCGCAAAATCATCCTAGGTCTCACAAAAGAACCTTGCGTAATCGTCGGTCGCTGCGCGGACTATATTCTCTCAACCTCTGACCAAATCGACAACAAAGACTTGCTCAATGTCTTCATCTATGCTGACATCGATGCAAAAGTCAAACGAATCGAGGAAATCTACAAGGAAACCGAGTCTTGCGCCAAAAAAACGATTATCCAAATCGACAAACGCCGTGCAAACCACTACAACACTTTCACTGAAAACATCTGGGGCGACCGCAAGAACTACGACATGATGATTAACAGCACCAGCGCCGGAATCGAAGCCACCGCAAAGTGGATTGTGGAACTGGCAAGAAGTTAATTATGGAAATTACGCTTACAACTAAAGATTCTCTTGATGGAATTTTTTCCCAAATCTCTCCTTCTAGCGAGCTTGTTCATATTTTGCTTGCTGACGGCGAGCATCATGCACTGGAGCACCAGCGGATTTTTTACAATCTGCCTAATCCGCTGGTGATTGAGAGTGCTTCTGGGGATTCTTCCCGCTGCGCTCTCCGTGGCGAAAACTGCGAGGCTTTCCACAAGGACACTGAAAATCGCGCGGTCATCACTTTTGGCGAAAAATGCACTTCCGTAACGCTTAAAAATTTTACTATTGAAAACACTCATGTCAAAACTTGTGACGACGCTTCTCTTGGTAATCAGGCGGAAGCGATTTGCTTTCACTGTCAGGACGGAGAGCTTTTTTGCGAGGGAATGCGCTTTATCAGCCGCCAGGACACGATTCATGTAAAGGGAATTTCACACTTCAAGAATTGTTATGTCACCGGCGATGTGGATTTTATCTGGGGCTACTGCAATTATTCTGTCTTTGAAAAATGCACTCTTCACACCCGAGACGACAACCGGGGAAGGGACCGACCGGCCTATGTCCTCCAGAGCCGGGCATGGAATTCAAAGCCTGGATTTGTCTTTATCGACTGCGACTTCACTGCCGATGACCGGGGCAAAAAGGCCAGAATTTACATCGGTCGCTCACAGGGAACTGGAAAGCCAGACAGCCTTGACCGCTGGGATTCAATCGCTCTCATCAACTGCCGCATTTCTGACTTGTACGACCTTGCCCTTTGGACTGACGAAGATGGCACGCGAGCCGTCTATCCCGAAAAGGGAAGCGCCCTATGGGGCTGGCGGGAGTACGGCACGAAAATCCTCCATGCTGACGGCACTCTCTCCGATTACGACACTGCCTTACAGGAAAAGCACGGCTACACTATGACAGAAAATGAAAAAAATCAGCTCGTAAAAATTGTTGTTTCTTAACGCAAAAATACAAAATCATATCTTATTCATCGCTTGTGAACTAATGAAACCTTAGTAAAATAAGAATAGTGAAAAACTCACACGAGGGATTGTATGATTGAAGTAAATATTAAAGATTTTGGTGGAAAAAGTGGCGGTACTTTTGACAATACGAATTCTTTTAAAGCAGCGTTTGAGGAAATTTCAAAAAATGGTGGCGGAAAACTTACCGTCGGTACGGGAATTTGGCTTACAGGCCCGATAGATTTAGTCGACAACTCAACTCTTGAGCTTTCAGAAGGCGCCGAACTGTCTTTTTTGACAGATCCGTCTGAATATCCGCCTGCCTTCACCCGTTGGGAAGGTGTTGAATGTTATGCCATGCACTCCTTGATTCGTGCCTCAGACTGCAAAAATGTCACCGTCACAGGCAAAGGCTTGATAAATGGAAACGGAAGCGACTGGTGGGGTATCGTCAAGGCAAAAAAAACAGCTGGCCAGTCAAAACCCATGGCTTCTTACGAGCTTGCTTTGGCAGAATTGAACCCGGGATACGAAAATCAGGCTGGCGGTGGCGGCGGCCGAGAGACACAGTTCCTGCGTCCTTCGCTCATTGAATTCATCAACTGCCAGCACGTAACTCTCGAGGGCGTTCACATCAAGAATTCTCCTTTCTGGACTGTTCATCCCCTTTATGTCGATGATTTGGTTCTGAGAGACCTTAAAATCGAAAATCCTTATTCAGCGCCAAACACTGATGGAATTGACGTGGATTCATGCACGAATGTCCAGATTCTGAATTGTTTTGTTGCTGTCGGCGACGACGGAATTTGTCTCAAATCTGGTTCAGGCCCGGACGGAATCCGCGTGAACCGTCCTACAGTCAATGTCACAATCAAGGATTGCACCGTCCGCTTTGCTCACGGTGGAATCGTCCTCGGCTCAGAAACGGCGGCCGGAATCCAGCACGTTCACGCAGAAAACTGCGATTTGAGCGGCACTGACCGTGGAATCCGAATTAAGAGCCGGCGAGGCCGTGGCGGTGACTTGTATGACATTGAGCTAAAAAATCTCGTCATGGATGACACTCTCTGCCCAATCGCAATGAACATGTATTACAAGTGCGGCATCACAGATACAAAGTCTCCTCTTTTCTCCCTAGAAAAGCAGCCGGTTACGAGTGAGACCCCGCGTATTCATGATGTCAAAATCATCGGTTGCCGTGGCAAAAATTGCAAGGCCAGCGCTGGATTTATCGTAGGTCTTCCTGAAATGCCAATCGACAATCTTGAAATCCGCGACTGCCACTTCACCACAGACGAATCTTCTGACCGATCGCCGATGGAAAGCGATATGTTCTACGGACTTCCGGAAGTGACTGTAAAGAGTTTCAGGGTACGAAACGCTCCCGGTGCAAAATTCGAGAACGTGACTATAGATGGGCCAAAAGAAACCTTTATATACGAATAAAAATATGCCGATAATAAAAGCACTCGCCTTGGCGGGTGCTTTTTTGTATCATGGGGGCATCATGAAAAAATCACTAAAATTTTTTCTTTCTATTGTACTATTGAATTTCTTTGTGATTTCGGCTTTTGCAGAGGGATATCATGTCTGCGTGGCTTCTTACAAGCAACTGAAAAATGCAGAGGAAATGGTCATAAGGCTGGAAAAGCAGAGCATGGCTTCTTTCGTCAGTGAAAGTAAGGTCAAGAATGAGAGTTATTACCGTGTTCTTCTTTCAAAGGAATTTAAGAAAATTGCTGATGCCAGAAAATATCGAGATGAAGTGAAAAATTATTCCTTTGTTAAGGAACTTGGCCTGAAAGATTTCTGGGTATGTAAAAGCGAAAAGATAATCCAGAAGAATTCTCCAGTCCAGACCGCTCCAGTGGCTTCAAAAAAAGCGGAGCCTGCACTGGCGCCGATTCCCGAAGTCAAGATTGAGCCTAAGGCTGAGCCGAAACCAGAACCATTGCCGAAAGCCGAGCCGCTTCCTGTTCCTGAGGAACCAAAAACTGAGCTGCTTGCTCCCGAACCTGAGCCGGAGCCAGAACCAGAACCAGAACCAACTCCAGCTCCAGTGCCGGAACCTCTCATCGTTGAAGTCGCGAAAAGTGAGGTTGTGCCGGAAATCAGTGAAGAGCCAAAAAACCTCGATAAAAACGAAAAAGCCGTTCTCAGCGAGGAAATGCCTTATTCCGTGCAGGTCCGCTCATATAAATACGAGCAGTTCGCACAGAATGACAGTAACCGTCTCAAGGAGCTTGGTTTTGACCCCTATATGCTCAAGACCTTTGACCCGAATGAATTTTTTGCTTTCAACATCCATGTAGGGGCTTTTGCCAGCCGCGAGGAAGCGGAAGAATTGCAGGCACAGTTCACGGACGCAGGAATAGCTGACACGGCTGTTTCTGATTACCGCGAAATCGAAGCGCGAATCAAAAAATATGACGAGATTATTGCACGTGAGCCGGTTGCCTTCAATGACGGCAAAACAGAAATCTCGACCTGCCTGTCTTCTCCCGTTGAAAAAATCGTAAGCCAGTTTCCTGCGAACAAGGATTTCCCGATACAGGAAATCATAATTCTTGATTACGATAATTATCTTGCAAGCTCTGATAAGCCGACCCTTTCCTCGGACATTCTCGGATATATCGGCGGTGAGAATTCTGTTGAAGCGGCTCTTCTTGCCACATGTCGCGATGAACTGTACCAGAAGAATGTCAATATTTTCATGGCGGCAGCCGAACAATTTCCCTCTGACGATTTTGAAGGGGAAGCTGACTCAATGCAGTTTGGAGCGCGAAACGGCGTTTTTGATTGCGAGCTTTATGAGAATAACGGAGAGACAGTTCTCTTCGGAAAAAACATAGCGGAAAAACTTTTTGTGAGAATCAGCTCAAATGATTTTACCAGAGATGAATTCATTAATTTCCTGATTGATTCTTTCAATGACGGTTCCCTTTCTCTTTTCCCGCAGATGCGAAGGACTTTCTTTGTGCTTCCTGATTCAAACGAAGAAGAAAGCCGTTCGTTCATCTGTTTTGATTTCAAGAAAGTCGATGAGTCTTACTCAAGGGACCGAAATAATGCAGAATGGGCCCTGCCGATTGTCGGGCACTCCCTTGCCAAGTCATATTTTATAGAACGTTCTGCGCTTTTGTGCGTAGGATTCTATGATTTGGATTACGATTTCAATGCAAGGTCAGTGCATGAGCATTTTACGACGGCAAAAAATTCCGCGGAGATTTCCTCTGCAAATCAGCCGATTTCCTTCAACGCTCTTGAAGGATGGTATCTTTCAAATTCAAGCCAGAAGGAAATTTCTTTCTCTACGAAATCTTATGTCATTGCCCTTGATACGGCTCCAAACAGCATTCTCGAAAAGGAAGATTTGATTCAGTTCGGCAAAGACTTGAAAATCTGGGACTCGGATTTTGTAGCCTCTGATTCGATGAGCGACGCGAAATAAAGGCGGAAATCTGAATCATGCCTAAAAAAATACTTGCCCTCGCTCTGCTTGTTCTCCTGCTCGCTCCCTTGACCGGGGCAGAACGCGATAAGCCCTTTAATGTTTGGGGATGCGGGGAGGTTTTCGCGCTCTCTCCAGTGACAGACGGAATCCTGCTTGGAACAGGACTTGCTCTTTCTGGTTCGGACTTGATTTTGGACAATGTCCTTGAAGTCAACCGGCAGAAATACAAGGGACAGAAATACGATAAGGGCGACGTGAATTCCATTGACCGCTATTTCATGCATTCCTACTCAAAAAGCCGTGACAAGGCCGCTGATTTTCTGCTTGTGGCGACTATGGCTACTCCGGCAGTTCTGGCCGCAAAGGGCAAAGAAGAGTGGCTCACTTGCGGAGTAATGTATGCCGAGACTCTTTTGATAGCGAATGGAATCAAGGAGCTTACAAAACTCGCCGTAAGCAGAACCCGGCCCTATATGTATTACGATGCGGATACTTTCCCTGAGAAAGATGTGGATGATGGCGATTGGGCCAATTCGTTCCCGTCCGGACATTCTACAATGGCCTTTGCCTGTGCGACTTTTACAAGCTACACTTTCTGCAAATATTTCCCGGAATCGAATTGGCGGCTTCCTGTCGTGGCCGGCTCTTATGCCTTGGCCGCCGGAGTAGCTTCCCTTCGCATTATGAGCGGGAATCATTTTATGACGGATGTTCTCACAGGTGCCTGTATCGGAAGCGCAGTGGGGTTTTTCGTTCCCTGGGTTCACACATTCAACGCAAAGCACGATGACGTGAATCTTTCTCTCTTGGGAAACGGCGTTTCCTTTGCCCTGAAATTTTAGCTTTGGTCTTTAAGGTTTCTCAACTCAGGGTTTTTATTATTATTTCAGCCACAGCCGTCTTTTTTGAGCCGGTGTCCATTGCTTCTTTTTCAATGTAGCGGTGGGCTTCCTGTTCCGTCATGCTTTTGCCCTGCATGAGAAGCATTTTTGCCCGGTTTACAAGCCTGATTTCTTCCATTTTTTGCTTGAGCTGCGTGGCCTTGCTGGAAAGAACCTGGACTTTGTAATGTACGGCGATGGCCACCTTAATCATGTTGTAAAAATAGAACTGGTCGAACGGGCTGGTGAGCGTAAGAATTCCGTAACCTTCTACCTTGAAGCTAATCTGGTCAAAATGCTCGGCCGGGGCTAAAAGCAGAATCGTGGCAGGAGAATCTGAGATGTCAATGGCAAAATCAGTTCCCTCTCCGTCGGAAAAGTCGGCGATTACGATGTTGAAATTCCGTTCATCGCATTTTCGCCGGGCCTCGTTGAAATCCGTGCAGACTGAAAGCTCAAAGAGGGGCGGGGCGAGCATCAGGCTTACAAGAGAGGAAATCTTCGTATCTTTTGTCACAAGAAGGACAGAATGTGTGTCAGAAGTCATTCTCAGCCTAAGATTTCCTTGATGAAGCTGCTGTTGAGGGCGAGTTCCCGTGATTCCTCAATGGTGTCTGGAATCGTCTTGTAGCTGACTTTTTTTGCCACCGCCGAGTCGAAGAGATTTTCTGTGGCGGGGGCCGGTGGCTGCAGCTTATTCTTGATTCCGTCGATTGCCGCATGAATGAGCAGTGTAAAGGCGATGTAGGGATTGCAGCTTGGATCCGGCGAGCGGATTTCCAGACGCATTTTGTCCTTGCTTGCTGGCACGCGAATCAGGGCCGAGCGGTTTTCCTTTCCCCAACAGATGAATCGTGGAGCCTTGAGTTCGCCGAGGCGATTGTAGGAATTCTCCGTTGGATTGAGGAAATAAGTGATTTCTTCAATATGACTGAGGATTCCCGCGAGAATCTGGTCATTTTTATTTGCATCCGAGCAGGAAATGTTGATGTGCATTCCGCTTCCCGGCTTGTCTAAAAGCGGTTTCGGGGAAAAATCTGCGTACAGACCGCTTTCTGCTGCCTTTGTGCGTACAATCCATTTGAAAGTTGAAGCGTTGTCGGCGGCAGTGAGCGGATCTGAATAGCGGAAATCGACTTCATTCTGGCCGGGGCCTTCCTCGTGATGGCTTGATTCCGGCGTGATACCCATCTGTTCCAAAGTGAAGCAGATATTGCGGCGGATATTTTCTCCCTTGTCTTCCGGGGCGATGTCCATGTAGCCGGCCTTGTCGAAAGGAATTTTCGTCGCCTCGCTGTTTTCGTCCAGTTTGAAGAGATAGAATTCAAATTCCGTGCCAATCTGAAGGTCTACGCCGCATTCGCCCTTGATTTTTCTGGCTGCTTCTTTAAGCAGGTGGCGGCAATCTTTTTTGTATGGAGAGCCGTCCGAGCGCCGGATGTCGCAGAACATGCGTATGACTTTGCCCGAGCTTGGCCGCCAAGGCAGGACGGAGAGTGTTGAAGCGTCTGGAAAGAGAAAAAGATCCGCCTTGTTGGCCTCCTCAAAGTCATCGATGGCCGAGGCGTCAAAAGCGACACCGTTCTCAAAAGCCCTGGGAAGTTCGCTCGCCATAATCGTGGCGTTTTTCTGCTTGCCTGAGAGGTCAAAATATGCAAGGCGCACGAATTTGACATCTTCCTCTTTTACATAATCTAAAACTTCTTCCTGTGTGTATAACATCTGCTTCTCCATGAAAAAAGGCCGTAGACTTTGCGCCGAAAAACACTTATGGCGAAAAACCTACGACCTCTTTGCCGTTACTTGAAAATATTCTAGTGGATTGCAGAAGATTTTGCAACTCTCCGCATTGACAAAGGAATCGGCTTTGATGTATAAAATTCAAAACGACAAAGAGGTCGCAGATAATTCCCTTTTACGGGGCATTGTCTGTGGCCTCTTTTTTTTCGACATCCATGTCGCGACAAGAATTTTGCAGGCAAAATTCTTGCGATATCGGGCTTTGTGCCACATCCTTGTGGCAGATTTTTTTAATAAAGAGGAGTCTCATTGTTTTATGTGTGGATTTGTAGGATGTTTTGATTTGAACAGCGGAAGCCAGCCCATAGCTCAGGGCTTGAAAGAAGAGCTTCGCGCCCAGGTGCTGGAAATGAGCAAGAAAATCCGTCACCGCGGGCCGGACTGGAGCGGCGTTTACACCGGCGACAATGCCATTTTAAGCCACGAGCGTCTTTCAATCGTTGACCCCTTGAGCGGAAAGCAGCCCCTTGTAAGCGACGACGGAAAGCTGATTCTTGCGGCTAACGGCGAAATCTACAATCACAAAAATCTCCGCGCCCAGTTCGCCCAAAGCTATCATTTCCTTACCGGGAGCGACTGCGAGGTAATCCTGCCCCTTTACAAAAAATACCGGGAGAGCGGCGACTTTTCCGCCATGATTGAAGAACTTTCCGGTATTTTCGCCTTTGCCCTCTACGACAGCGAGCGCGACGCCTACCTGATTGCCAGGGACGAAATCGGCGTAATCCCCCTTTATCAGGGCTGGGACAAGGCCGGCCGCTACTATGTCGCAAGCGAGCTGAAAGCCCTGGAGGGAGAGTGCGTCACAATCGAAGAATTCCCCAACGGAAGCTATTTGTATAGCAAGGAGAAATCAGAAGGGGAAAGCCTTCCCCTCGCTCCAGCCGCGAACGCGTCTTCCGCTACCCCTTCTGCGGGCTCAGACGCCGCCCGCAACGCCTGCTCACAAGTTAAACCCGTGAAATGGTATCACCGTGACTGGGAAAACTACGACTCTGTTAAGAATTCTCCCAAAGCCGCTGACGATAAGGGGGAAATCATCAACCCCGCCGTGATTGAAAAAGTTAGGAACGGCCTGGAAACGGCGGTAAAAGCCCAGCTTATGAGCGATGTTCCCTACGGCGTGCTTCTTTCAGGCGGTCTGGACTCTTCAATCATCGCCGCAATCACCCAGAAATTCTCTAAAAAGCGAATCGAAAGTGACAGCAAGGAAAGCGCCTGGTGGCCACAGCTCCACTCTTTCGCAATCGGCCTGGAAGGCTCGCCAGACTTAATCGCCGCCCAAAAGGCTGCCGACTACATCGGCACCGTTCATCACGAAGTCCACTTCACCATTCAGGAAGCGCTGGACGCCCTGCCGGATGTAATCTATCACATCGAGACCTACGACATCACCACGGTGAGGGCAAGCACGCCCATGTATCTTCTGGCCCGGGTTATAAAATCAATGGGAATCAAAATGGTTCTTTCGGGGGAGGGAAGCGATGAGCTTTTCGGCGGCTACCTTTACTTCCACAAGGCGCCTGACGCTAAAGAATTCCACGAAGAGCTGGTGCGAAAAATGAGTAAGCTCCACCTTTACGACTGTCTCCGCGCGAACAAGAGCCTTATGGCATGGGGCGTGGAAGGCCGCGTTCCCTTCCTTGATAAAGATTTTATCGACATCGCCATGAGCCTTAACCCCAGCGACAAAATGAGCATCCGCCTCCCCGAAGGAAAGCAGCGGATTGAAAAATGGATTTTGCGCAAGGCCTTTGAAGACCTGCTCCCGGAAAACATCGCATGGCGGCAAAAAGAGCAGTTCTCTGACGGCGTGGGCTACAACTGGATTGACACCCTGAAAAAAATCACCGAGGAGAAAGTCAGCGATCAGGAATTTGCCCGCCGCGAAAACCGCTTCCCCGTAAATCCGCCAAAAACAAAGGAAGAATATTACTACCGCGAAATCTACAGCCGTCTCTTCCCCAGCGATTCCGCCGCAAAATGCGTTCCTCATGAGGCGGGAGTTGCCTGCTCAACGGCAAAAGCCCTTGAATGGGACGCCGCCTGGAAAAACATGGACGAGCCCAGCGGAAGGGCCATAGCGGGGGTGCATGATGAAGCCTATTAGAAAAAGCCCTGCACGGATGCAGAAATAAAGTCATTCAGTTTGTCCTCTTGAAAATCAGCGGGTTTCATGCTAGTTTCTTCAATATATGGAAATGTTGGAGTCGGGATTTGGTAGCAGAACACGCTGACGAGCTTGTCATCAATGATAAACATTATGCCGTTACTCAGGACACGCGAAAAAAGTGTCTTATTGTGGACAGCGAGCGCAAGCTGGTAATTTTTCTCTATGATTATGCTTTGTGGGAGCAGCGCGATGAAATAAAATCTGCTTTTGTCTGCGGTTCTTTCAACATGTGGCTGGAAAATCCTCTGTATGAGATGCAGGCCGCGCCCTCTCTAGCATTGCATTATCTTGCGGTTGATTTCTCCAATCTTTCTGGTGTTGGAAATTCAGGTTTCCCAGAATATAAATTTTGCGTTAATGGGAATTTCCTTGTTTTAGAGCAGCGGGATTTTATTCCACCAGGATATGTTTTTCCTTCTGCCGATAAAAATCTGGTCGTGCTTTTTTCTGAAAAGCATCTCGCGGAATTCCTTGAAGAGTGTAAAATCGCGGACAAGGTAAAAAAACTTTCTGATTTTGATTTGACCGGTCGCGAGGGGCAGGAAGAAATCTCTAATTTCCGTCTTGTTCCAAGAACAAAAAAACTTTTCCGTTCTTTTCATCCGTTTTATTCGACTGGCGGGCGCAGCACAAAATACGAGACTGAGAAAACCAGGATTGAGCTTGTCCAAAAACTTTCCGAGCAGGAAGGAATCATGTCAGACATAAATCTCACTGACGACTATACGGTTTTTGCTGGAGAAGAAATCAAGTGGTATGACGGAACGGAAGGACATGTCGAGATTCCTCCATATTATAAAAAGATTCTTGATTCAAAAAGCGTCTGCAATGTGATGTCTCCGTCTCATGTTGTTCCAAGCTATGAATATGTGTATACGCATCCCCGGGATAAACTTTTTTCGGAATGGGTTCGCGCTATTGTCACTTTCATCATTGACGATGCCCACAAGGCTCCATTTCAGATTCACTGCGCGATCGGCACAGACAGGACGGGCGTATTTTCGGCCTTGCTCGCTGCTTTCTGTGGCGCAACATGGGAAGAAGTCTCTGAGGATTACCAGAAGACAAATCGCATGGGTATTAACGAATACCGTTCAAAAGCCCTGCTGGCCCAATCTTTTCAGCGTCTTCTTTCTATAAATGACGTCTCAAAAATCAAAAACCTTCAGGCTGTTTTGTGGGATTATTTTACTACTGCTGAAGTTGACGGAGAACCGGTTCTCACAAAGGCTCAGCTTGAGGCATTGGTCGCCAAGCTCAATTGATTTTTCTTCTGTATTGAAACTGTTTGTCAAACGGTATATTTTATAATCTGTCAAAAAATGTAAGGAGTGTCTTATGGACAAACTTTTTAAGCTTCAGGAGCGAGGCTCAACAGTCAGCCGCGAAGTCATCGGCGGTATCACAACTTTCCTCGCTATGTCTTATATTCTTGCCGTAAACCCTGGAATCCTTTCTGGCGCCGGCCTGGAATGGGGTTCAGTATTCACGGCAACGGCTGTTTCTGCCGCGATTGCAACTCTTGTAATGGCATTTTGCGCAAATCTTCCTGTGGCCCTTGCTCCAGGATTGGGTCTCAACGCTTTCTTCACATACACTGTCGTGCTTGGAATGGGCTGCACGCCGGCTTTTGCCCTCACAGCGGTCTTGCTGGAAGGTATTCTCTTTATTGTTCTTTCTCTTTTTGGAATCCGCGAGGCAATCATCAAGTCAATCCCGCTTAATCTCCGTAAGGCAGTCGCTGTCGGTATCGGTCTTTTTATCGCGCTGATTGGTCTCGCCAATGCCGGAATCGTTGCAAATGACACTGGCACGCTGATTGGTTTCGTCAATCTTGACTTGAAGCATGCTTCTGCAATTGTCGCGCTTCTCGGGCTTGTGATTACAATCGTTCTCTACACTCTCAAGGTTCCGGGCGCAATTTTGATTGGAATCATCCTCACAACGCTTATTGGAATTCCTTTCGGTGTTACGACTGTCCCGGAAAATTTTTCTCCGGTTTCAAAGCCGGCTTCTCCGCACCTCTTCATGTTTGAATGGGGCAGCGTGCTTACCGTAAAATTCTTTATCGTATTCTTTACTTTCCTGTTTACTGATTTGTTCGACACAATCGGAACTTTGCTTGGTGTGGCTGAGCAGGCTAATCTCAAGGATTCAGAAGGAAACGTGGTGAATGCAAAGGGCGCGCTCCTGTCTGACGCTGTTGGAACTGTTGTTGGTGCTTGTCTTGGTACTTCAACTGTCACAAGTTTTGTTGAAAGCTCATCTGGCGTTGCCGCTGGTGCTCGTACAGGTTTGGCTTCTGTCGTTACGGCTGTTCTTTTCCTGATCGCTCTCTTCTTGAGCCCTCTTTTTGCATTGGTTCCGTCAGCTGCCACAGCTCCGGCATTGATTTTTGTCGGTTTCCTCATGATGCGCTCTGTCATGGGAATTGATTTCACGGACCTTTCAGAAGGAATTCCTGCCTTCATCACTATTATTGTCATGCCTTTCTCATACTCAATTTCAAAGGGTATCACATTCGGTATCATCAGCTACATTCTGTGCAAAGTCGTCTCTAAAAAAGCAAAAGAGATTCCTGTGGTTACATGGGTTCTCGGTGCCATTTTCTTGTTTGACATCATCTTTGAAGCTTTGAAATAGCAGGCTGATTTTTGAAAGGCGAGGATTCAGATATCCCCGCCTTTTTTTGCTTTAAATGAATTGACTTTTATAACACTGTTATATAAAATCCTTTACAGTTAGTTTTGGCTAACAGGAGGTTTATATGACTTTACAACTTGGCGACGTTGAGACTACGGCTCTTATTCCGCTTGCCATAAAAGCTAATGAGACAAAACGAAAGAATGCCCGTATAAAGGACGAGGTGGCTGTTCAGATAATCGAGCATTTGGACATGGACACGGCTCCCTTTGATAAATTCCTGAGCCATGAGGGGGTGATTGCCCGTACAGTCATGCTGGACCGGATGGTGAAGGATTTTGTGTCAGAAAATCCGGATGCCGTTATTGTGAATATTGGAGCCGGATTTGACAATCGGTTTTCCCGGGTTGACAACGGAACAATCACATGGTTTGACCTTGATTTGCCGGATTCAATCCTTGCGCGAAAAAAAGTCTTTGAAGAGCGGGAGCGTGTAACGATGATTGCGGGAAGCGGGCTTGAAGAAAACTGGTGCACCATTATAAAGGAAAAAATCAAGGAAAAATCTTCTCCAGTACTCTTTCTGGCGGAAGGTCTTTTCATGTATTTTACCCTCGATGAAATCGGAAAGATGCTTTCCATTCTGAAGAAGAATTTTCCGAAAGCCACTCTGATTGCCGAGCAGAATAATCCGCTGATGGTAAAGCATCAGAAGCACCATGATACGGTAAAGGCAACAAAAGCTGTTTTTAAAAGCGGAACTTGGTCTGGCGAAGATATTGCCTCACTTTGTGACGGGGTGAGACTTGTGGAAGAGCATAGCTTTAACGAGGAGATGAAAAAGCACTCGTTGCGCGGCTGGCTGTTTGCGGCCCTGCTCCCAAAGATGAACGACCGTTGGGCTGTTTTTGAATGGTAAGCCCCGGCTTCCAGTCATGTTTTACAAAAAAAATCCACTCGCTGTGAGTGGATTAACTTTAGCTGGGGTAGGACTCGGCTTCCAGTCACAAACCTCCTGTTTGTTCCTTTCAGCCGCCTCCGTTCGCTGTCGGGCGCGTCCATGCGCCCTTTTCGCCTGTCGGCGCGCTCACTTCGGTTCGAGTCCATACAGGCTTTTAAATCATTATGTTTTAAAATAAAAAATCTCCTGCGCTTACAGGAGATTTTTCTTTTAGCTGGGGTAGGACTCGAACCTTGATGGCCCCCTTTGTGCCATTTAGAATATGAATGGTTTAATTCTATATGGTACAAAGAATTAGATTTGCTTGTTTTTGATTTTTTTAAGGCCTAAAACCTGAAAAATCGAATTTTAAGTAAACGGTTAGGATTAAAAATGCGCGTATTTGTCAGAATATGCTTTACATTCATAAACCAGAATGATAAAGTGTAAATATCTTCTTGCCTGCCCAAGACAAGGAAGATACATTGAATAAACCTTACCTTTTATTCAAAACAAAGCATTCACCATTCTGGTATGCTCAAGTCCGTCTCCCTGACGGCACAATTTCCCGAAACAAAAGTACGGGAAAAGAAAACAAAACGGATGCCGAACGAACGGTAATGGAATGGGTCGTTAATGGTTGTGTACCAGAGCGAACATCCAGAACTGGAAGAGCCATCGGCAAGCAATCATTCACATTTATTTCTGTTCTCAATTATCTCAGGACGAACAATCTGTCTGAGCAGGAAATCAATGATCTTATCGAGGTTATGAAAGCCCGTAAAATCATTCAGACTGCTGTCCGGACAAATGCAAAAGGTGACTGTGATGCAATGGAATACCTTATTGATTTCTGGACGCGGGATAAGTCTGCTTATCTTCGTGAAATGGAACTAAAGGGGCATTCTGAAACAAACCGTCACATCCTGAACATGAGAAACATCGTCAAGCATTACTGGACACCTCTTCTGGAAGGAAAACTTCTTGGAGAAATTACCAGAGATGATGTAAAAAAGATTTTCATGGCGGAGTCCACTAAGAAAATCTCTCCGAAAACAGTAAAAGCCGTCCTTCAGGCCGCAACAATTCCCCTGAAGTGGGCACACCTGAACGGACTGACAGAAAACAACTGTTATTCAGGAATCATCCTTCCTAAAAGCTCACCAAAGAAAAAAGTTATTCTTTCACTTGAACAGACAATAAAGCTTTTCAATGCTGAATGGGATAACGATCGCGTAAAACTTGCATGTGTAATTGCCTGCTTTACCGGAATGCGGCAGGGTGAAATTCTTGCGCTTCAGATTCGTGATATTGGTGAGGACAGAATCTATATCCGACATTCATACAGCCGGTATGATGGACTAAAAACTCCGAAGAACGGAGATGAAAGGGAATTCATGATTCCACCAGAATTGAGAGACATGATTTTAAATCAGGCTTCTTTCAATCCTTGGGGATGCAGTCCTGAAAGTTTTATTTTCTATAGTCCTCAAAGTCCTGATAAGCCTCTTTCCCCTAAAAGATTCAACAGATATCTAAGGCGGGCTCTTGAATCAATCGGATATCCGAATCCGAAAGAAATCACATTCCACAGTTTCCGACATGAATGGTGTACAAATACACTTTCTGATATCGGAGACCAGCGAATCTGTATGATTGGTTCAGGCCATAAAACAGAAAGCGTGTTCAACAATTATGCAAATCATATTCAAAAGGAAATTGCACTGAATAAGATTGCAGAAAGTACGGAGCATCTGTTTGCACCAATTCTCAAGAATCTTAGTTCGGATGCAGTTTACGTCATAAAGGACGATGAAGCGGACGAACCGGAAAATGGACAAAAGCTTTTGCCGGAAAAGGTAGGAGCTTAAGGATAATCGGAGAGAGAAAAGAAACTTAATCTTTTGGAGGAGCAGCACATGAAAAATGAAACATCACTAGACAAACTCTGGCTCCAGAAGGAAGTCATCGAATACTTACGATGCGCACCTTCTTCATTTCATTCCTGTGAACGTTATGACTGGCTGAAAGAAAGGGCCATCAAAGACGGACGCAGAAGAAAGTACAAGAATTCTGATGTTCTGGCATTCGTTGAACGCTTAAAGACTTCAGCATAAGTACTTTTGAAGCCGGCACTGGCAGTCCGGAAGTTTTCAGACTGTCAGTGAAATCTAAAACACAAAACTACAAAAGGATAAACATATGAAACTGAACGACATTATCAGCATAGTGAAGGACACCACACAGAAAATCAGCGAGAAGAAAATTCTCAAAATCAAAGACATTGTTCTCATTCCAGAGTTCCAGAAACTTCTGGTCATGGAAGAAGATGTTCTCGAAAAAATGAAGCAGTCGATGAAAGAAGAGGGCTTCAAGTCAGGACATGAGATTCACATCTGGAAGCGCGGAAAGGAATTCATCCTGATTGACGGCCATACAAGAAAGTGCGCATGGGAAAGTTTGGGAAACAAGACAATTCCCTGTATCATTCACAACTTTGCAAACATCGAAGAAGCAAAGACTTTTGCAATCAAAGAGCAGATAAACCGCAGAAACTTAAGCGGACAAGCTCTTTTGGATGCAGTCGCAAACTTCAATTTTGAGAAAGGAAAAGGAAATGTAGTTGGTGAAAAAGGAAAGGCATCTGAAATTATCGCAAAGCAGATTGGAGTTTCTGCAAAAACTGTTGAAAAGACAAGACTTGTTTTGAAGGAAGCAAGCCCTGAGCAACGGGAAGCCATCAAAAAAGATGAAATCAGTATGAATCAGGTTTATAAGCAGATTCAGGACAAGAAAAAGCCTAAGCCAGAGCAGAAGGCGGAAGAAAAGGCCGACAAAGAGACTGTCTCCCCGGCAGCTCCAAACCCTGAGTCAGAAGCGGAGGCAAAAGCTAAAGTTGAAGAAGTGAAAGCAAAGCCTGCAGCAAAAAAATCAACTGCAAAGTCAGTATCCAAAACAAAGACGGATGAAGCCTTTGCAAAAGGTGTTCGTTACGCAATCAGTGAAATTAGAAAAGGAATCAGCCTTGAAGATCTTGAAAAATCTCTGAGCGCATAATACAAGGTAAAGCGGAAACAAAGGCTACTCCCAGGGCCTTTGTTCCAAAAGCCAAAAGTGAAAGAGCCTGCCCAAAGGAGTACAACAGTGAGCGAAAGCTATACGGCATCTTTCCACAACGGCGGAATGGAAAAAGATGGAATTGATTCAAGCGGGAGAAAACGCAAGAAGCTTTATCAGGCTTGCCGAGAACATAATATCAGAGCCCCCAAATATTGTGAAAAGCAGGAACACATTGTAAAAGGCGGACTGCACGAAACATGGATTGACGTTCCCCCAAAGGAAGCCTACGAACAGATTTTCGGAGAAGCTTTCAGAGAATACAACGGTAAGCAGAGGAAAAAAGAACGGCAGTTCAACTCTTATTGGGAGAAGGTAAAAAAGTCAAAAGACCTTGTACCCGTAAGGGAAGCCCTTATTACAATCGGAAACGTTGAACAGATGCCAGATCCAGAAGTCCAGAAGGAAATCTACAAGGCCTTTCTGGAAGAGTTTCAGAAGCAGAATCCAAACATGAAGGTAATCGGTGCTTATTATCATGCAGATGAAATGCGGAAGGACGGAAACGGTGGTTTTGTAAAAGGTGCACCCCACATGCACTTAGACTATATCCCCATAGCCTACAACTGCAAACGCGGACAGAAGATTCAAAACTCCATGAACGGTGCTTTACTTGAACAAGGCATCATGAACATAGAGATTGATCCGGAAGTCGCGGAGAAAGTCTACGGTCTGAGGAAGAAACCCCGCAGAAAAAAGAAGGAAGAGCCTTCGCTTGAAGAAGTTCCACTGAACGAGCGTATGAAATGTTTTGAAAGTCTAAAGGATAAACCAATGCAAACAGAACAGACTGAAGAAGCAGAATCCAAAGACGGAAAAATCACAAAATCGCGCATGGTAACAAACCTGATTCAATGGACTAATGCACAGAGGAATCTTTTAGTAAAAATCGCACGTGAGCATGGCCTTGAAATCGAGAATCCGAATGAAAAGCGAGACCATCTTACAACGGAAGATTACATTTATTCAAAAGACCCGAGCCTTAAAAGTGAAGTTTACGCACTTGGAGAAAAGCTTCTTCAAAATGTAAAGGCAGTTGATAAAGAATCGGCTGATAATGTTGAATGGGAAAAAGACAACCAGAAACAAGCTGAAGAAAACAAGCAGAAAGCAAAGGACCTTGAAAAAGAAAAGGAAGAGCATAACGCGTATGTTGAACAGAAGGAGTACGACTTTAAGAGCAGGGAATTCAAGCTGAGCGACAGGGAAGATGAATTAATAGAGCGCGAGGAAAATGTTGCAAAAAAAGAGACTTTCTTAGCGAACGCCAGAAAACACGCTTCCGAATCCCTTCACAAGTTCGTGCAGAAACTTAAAAAGAAAAAGGAGGAGGTAAAAGAAAAAGACAGAGCCTTAGACCAGATGCTGAGGGAAACTAAGGAACTCGCAGAAAGGGCCGAGAAAGTCAACAACAATGCGGCTACCCCATACTTCACTTTTGCAGATGACATAAAGTTTGACGATGCAAGACTTATGGCAAGAAGAAGAGATGGAAAAGGCCTTTGCGAATGGTTTAACGGCCTTGAAGAAAAGTTCTGCGGATGGCTTCATAAGGCACAGTATTTTGCAAAACACTTCTGGAACAAGACCCCAGATGAGCTGATGATTGTTGCGGAAGACATGAGGCAAAGCTACTGCAGCAATTTCGGAGAGTACATCGAAAAAGGCATGAGAGGAAATACCCTCAGCCAGATTAAGGAAGTTCGTGAAATTAAGGAAGCAATTCCAGAAGTTCAGGAACGCAGAAAAAAAATCCGCTCGCGTAATTACGACATTGAGCGGTAATTTTCCCAGTTTTCAACAAATACGCAATCTTGCAATACTGCTTGATTGCGTCTTTTTTTTAGTTAGCGCACCGTTTCCCTTACAGAAAATGAGCCGTAAAGGCATGAAAAAAAAGCCTTCGGCACTCCCCCAGAACTTGTAGCCAAGTTCTAACACAATAGAAGTTTGCCCGCGTTTTTACAAAAAATCCGCTACAAACTTCTATTGTGCGAGGGCATATCCCCTCGACTCCTTGGCTATTCCGTTACGAAAAGCGCGGGCAAATGAAAGCTTCCCCAAAAGGAAGTCTTTCACCGCTTTTTTTCTCCACTTCATAGCCACCAAAAGGCTCTGCCCTTTGGAAACCCGAGAAGGGCAACGTTGCCCTTTCTAATCCTCCGCCAACAAGACTCTGTCTTTTTGGATTATCTGCCAGACGGCCAGCCTTCTGGACTTCTACTGACCATGAAAGAAAAAAATTAAAACATTACATATTTAGTCGCATTTGTTAATACATGTGATATAATGTTTTATCAGCCAATTAATTTCATATAGAGAATAACTGTTGGCATATCTGGAGAAATTGAAAAATGTATTCAATTAATAGAGACAACGCAGAACAAATTGCAGAAGAATTGGGATTTGAGTATAAAAACACACCTATTTGGAATAAAACCAATTCTGGGTGGAAAGAAAGATATAAGAATGCATTATCAGCCATGCCTATTCCAAGAGCATTTTCTGAAATAAAGATTTGCCTTAGACAGATGTACAAAGAAACTAAAGAAGAAAAATACTTAATAGATTTGTATTCATACTCTGTTTTAGAAAGTTTTGTTTAAGAACCTTATTCAGAAATTGCACAGTGTCCAACTTTTGAAATTTTAAACAAGGTGTTTAAGAAGTTAAAAGAATTCCCTACAAATCGGAAATCTATTGGCTATGAAAAATTAAAACTAAATAAAAGCGATATAAAAACTATGATAGAACTATGGGGAATGCCAGAGAGACATACATCGTTTCATGAACTATACATAGATTTATACAATAAAACTGAGTTGTCTTTAAAATAAGGAGAATTGATATTATGGCTTATAGATTTCAGCGAAGAATCAGAATTTGTAGAGGTGTTCATTTAAATCTTTCCAAGTCAGGAGTGGGCATTTCACTTGGAGTAAGAGGAGCTTCAATTTCGACAGGCCCAAGAGGTACCTATATAAATACCGGTTTGCCAGGCACTGGTCTATCCTATCGTCAAAAAATTAATTCTAGTCCAACACATTATAATACGTCAAATTTAGTAGAGCGAGATTATGAACCTGGCTCTACATATCAGTTCCTAATTGATAATGACGGTAATGAAACTTTTCTGCTTATTGATCCAAGAGGGAACCCTTTTACAAATGATTCATTTCTAAGGCGAATAAAAAGAACTCCTGAATATAAGGAAATTGTTGAAAAAGCTCGAAAAGCAAAATTTGATTACTTAAAAAAACAAAACGATGATACTGTTTATATTTACAAATCTACTCCAAAGATAATCACAGAAGAAGATGTTATTTCCGAGAAAAATGATACATCAGAAATAAAACAGAAGTATTACCGTGTAAAAAGATTTGAAATGCCTGAACCTAATCAATCTGCATTATATGACGAAGCCTTTAACTGGGCTATTGCTAACACCAAGAATGCAAAGTTCTGGAATAGAAAAAAACTTACTGACGAAGCAACTCTTAATAAATTGAGAGAATTATTTAATAATGCAAAAAATGATTGGATTTCTAAAAAGAATGCTTTCCTTGAACAAGAAAAAACAAATAAGGAAAAATTTGACAAAGAATATGCTGAAGAGTATAACAAAGAAATTTTAGAAAGAAATAACTTATATGATATTATTCTAAATCCTGATGATAATTACTTATCTGAAACAATCTCTGATGTTCTAAAAACAATAAATCTTCCCGTTGATTTTTCAATTGATTACAAATAAAACTATAATATTAGACTTGGACTTACCAGAGATTGAAGATTTTCCACAGACAACATGTTCTATCTTATCAAGTGGAAAACTATCAATAAAGAAAAAGGCTATTTCTGACTTAAACAAAGATTATGCGACAAGTGTAATAGGTATGGCTTTCTTTTTTGCAGGTGTTCTATTCAATATCTCTCCAAAAATTGAAAATATTCAAATATCAGGCTATACGCAAAGACTCAGCAAGAAAAGTGGAAACACGGAAGATCAATATGTCTATTCAATTAATTTTTCTAGAACATCTTTTGCAAACATGAACATTCAAAATATTGATCCTTTGGAAGCTATTACAAATTTCGAACATAGTATTGATATAAGTTCAAAATATGAACTAAAAACAATTTCACACGACCGCCTTATAGATAAGACCAATCTTTCAGAGGATGAAAATAACGTTTCATCAGATTCCACCCCAAGCAATAATTTAAATAATGAAAAACCAAGTAATGAAGGAGACTTCTGTTACAGTCCACAACAAGTTATCGATGATTATAATTCTGATTTTGACTGTTATTATCTAAGACCTGATGTGATTGAAACAAAAAAAAGAGAAAATAAAAAAGCCGTCACAAAAAAGATTTTATGGAGTCTATTAGCCATTGCTATTTTAGGAGTGTCTTGTTGTTATTATTTTTCACATGCAGATGAACGGCAATTGAAGAAGGCCTCTAAAGAACTTCTTTCAAGCAACCATATCAATATAATTGAAACAAGATTACACGCCGATTCAACTTATTATTATCTTTACTCAAATTCAGGAAAAGATACTCAAGAAGAATTCATAACCGCTTTTAATTCTTTATATGAAAAAACTAATCCAGTAATTTTTGTACTTAAGAAAGATAGTACAAGCATTATCAATTATATTGATTCCTATTACGCATCAAAAAGAGAAATCCCAGATTCAAAAATAGTTGATTGTGCAGACACATTATCACTTGCTTTTAATACTGATGCTAACCAGACAACTATTTCATATCCTCTAAAAGAAACAGATTTTTACAAAAAATTTATGGAAGAAAAAAGAAAGCAAGAAGAATTAGCTGCAAAAGAAGCAAGAGAACGTGCTGAGCGACAAAGTAAAATACGTGCAAATAATTATTTATATACCCGTACAAAACCTGAAATTCATTATACAAAAATTAATCCTAATAAAGGAATAAAAAATAATACGAAGTCGCAAGATATCACAGTATTGTATGTTTATGCTTATTGTCCAAAAGGTCAAAGTTCAAGTCAATTAATCGATGACATTAGAAAGATGGAAAGAACTTCATATATTCGAATTTATATTTATGATAAAAAGTATTCATCATACGAAATTCAAAAAGGCGAAATCGATGGCCACAAAGATTACACATATGTTCCTTCCCATCGTATAGCAAAATGGTTTTTTGATTAGACTATGTAATCATTCTTTAGGAGGTGCTTGAGGAAAAAGCAATCTAAAAAAAGAAATAAGAAATTCAAAAAGAGAATTTCTACTCGATGGCAACAATTTTCAAAAATTGTTGAAGTTATTTTCTTTTGGATTCAAGTGATTGAATTTATTGTAATACATTTAAGGAATTAGAGGAAATCTATCACTAATGGAACCGTCAACGAACTCAGAAGCCGTAGCGGTTCCCATAGTCTATTTCGTGATATTTCATTCAGAAATTGCAGGAAATCATCGCCCAGGTCAAAAAATCAAAGGAAAGCCTTCAGGATATTGACGGAAACTTGCAGGCGAGCATTTCTGACACGGAGAGGGCAATCGCAGAAATCAACGAGAATCTCAATAACTTCAGGACAATTCTTACCGAGCAGACCGAGAGCGTTGACGGCACGGCCAGCGCAATCACTGAAATCACGTCGAACATCCAGTCTTTGGACAATATGATTCACAATCAGTCTTCTGGCGTAACTCAGGCATCTGCCGCCACAGAGGAGATGATTGGCAACATCAGCGCAATCAACGCTTCAATCGAAAAGATGGCCGGTGAATTCGCTTCATTGCAGGAAAGAGCAAATCTCGGCGCCTCAAAGCAGGCTAATGTAAACGACCAGATTGGAGAAATCGAAACCCAGTCTCAGATGCTTCAGGAAGCAAATGTTGCGATTGCGAATATCGCAAGCCAGACCAATTTGCTTGCCATGAATGCGGCAATCGAGGCAGCTCATGCTGGCGAGGCAGGAAAGGGCTTTGCAGTCGTCGCTGACGAAATCCGAAAGCTTTCAGAGACTTCTTCTGCACAGTCAAAGACAATCGGCGACCAGCTGCAGAAAATCCGCTCTTCAATCGAAGCGGTCGTTTCTTCTTCTTCTGAGTCAAGCGCGGCCTTCACGGCGGTTTCTTCAAGCATCCGCGAGACAGACCAGCTGGTTCGCCAGATTAAGGCGGCAATGGACGAGCAATCGGAAGGTTCAAAGCAGGTTCTCGATGCCCTCCATGTAATGAGCGACAGCACGGGAAATGTACGTGCCGCCGCCGAGGAAATGAGCGCGGGAAGTCAGCAGATTTTGCAGGAAGTTGCTCGTCTGAAAGATTCATCTGGAAACTTGAATTCTTCGGTGGGCGAAATCAATTCCAGCGTGCGAAGAATCAGCGAAACGGGAAGTGCTCTCACGGATATTTCCGTAGAGATGAACCGCTCTGTCAAAACAATCGGTGAAGAAATCGATCAGTTCAAGGTTTGAAAATTACATCCTGTAATTTTCTCTCTTTGCTTTTTCCCCGCATCCATGCGAGGAATTTTCTTTGTTACAATAATTTTTTCAGTTTGCAGTTTTCGATTCCCGCGTCCCAAAACTGGGATAGCGGGATTTTTTTTACCTGACAGATAATGCTTGAATTCATGGCGCCGTGACCAAGGATAAGCACGTTTTTTCCGGCCTGAATATCTGGCTCAACGACTTCATTGAGGAAGGAGCCAGTGCGTTCAAAAAGCTCCTCGAAGGTTTCACCACCGTCGCCGGGAATATAATGCTCCGGGTCTTTGAAGAAAACATATGCCGGACAATCGGGATTTTTGTAGGCGTTCTCTACGCCCTCGTAGATTCCAAAGGACATTTCAATGAGACGCTGGTCGGTTATGATTGGAACGTTCCGCCCCTTGAGCAGAATTTCGGCCGTTTCCCGGGCGCGGACAAGGGGAGAGCAGTAGCAGACATCAAATTGCACGGATTTGTATTCTTCCCGGGCATTTTGAGCCATCTGCCGCCCCTCATCGTTCAGGGGGATGTCCGTGCGCCCCTGCAGTTTTTTGAGATTGTTCCAGTCCGTGCGGCCGTGGCGCATCAGGTAGAGAGCGCCTTTCGTCTCCGTGGAGCTTTCTATTCCCCACATCCAGAACAGCCTCCGCAGCCACCAGAGCTTCCGCAGCCAGAACATCCGCCTCCGCAGCCGCATGAGTCGTTTACGAATGGCTCAAGCTCGGCCTCGGTGGCATCGCGCACGTCAACGACTTCCACATCGAAGAAGAGCTTTTTGCCTGCAAGCTCATGGTTTCCGTCCACGGTGATTTTGTCGTCCCCGATTTTTGTGACTTTTACAATCATCGGACCCGTCGCGGTGTCAGCCTGGAATTGCTGACCTACCGTAATCTCTGCTCCTGTGTCAAACTGGGCGCGGGGAACTTCAGCGACGAGATTTTCATCGTATTCGCCGTAGCCCAAAGCCGGCTCAATCTCTGCGTGGAATTTGTCTCCTGCTTTGTGACCGTTGAGCTGTGACTCAAGGCCTGGGATAAGGGAGCCGATTCCGTGCATATATTCAAGCGGCTCACCGCCAAGGGAAGAATCCAGCTGCTTTCCTTCCGCATCTTTAAGTGTGTAATGGATTTTGACCATTTTCTGATATTCGATTTCCATAGGGTCTCCTTCGTAATATGTATAAAAATATAGAAAAATCTGCAATTATTCAAATAAAATCTGCAATAAGATGAAAAATATGCTATAATTCACAAGAAGCATGTTAATTTTCGAACTTATTGATTCTGACGGGCCTGGTTTTTTGCAGGTTCGTAATCAGGTTTTTGATTTTCTCATTGCAAACGAGCACAAATCGGTATCGCTGGTTGCTCATTTCAAAAAAAAAGATACCAGAATCCTCTATATTTTAGACGAACGCAATGTTATCTGGGGCGTGCTTTCAATTTCTTCCGGCGGACAGATTCTTCATTGTCTCGAAAGCGACGTTGTTCTTCCCGTGATTCAGGAGTATTTTTCACTTGTCCGTCCGCAAAAATTATTCAGCATCATCGGAGAAAAAAAATACACTGATGCCATTGCAAAAATCATGCTCAAACTCTTCGGAACCGTTCCCAAAGCCGTGAACGATTACAATCTCATGGAATACAATGCTCTTATCGAAGAAAACAATGAGTCAAAGGCAAGCTCTGATTCCAAAAATAAATCCCTGATTCGTGGTTGTGAAATTTTTGACTGCAAGGAATCCGACTTCGATGCTCTTTTTCCCATTCAAAGAGATTATGAAATCGAAGAGGTGCTTGTGGACAAGAATTCCTTCAACGAAAAAAATACGAGAATCCTGCTCAGGCATTCCCTCCAAAACGGTGAGGTCTTTGGCGTGCGTTATAACGGTCGTGTCATCGCGAAGGCTTCAATCAACGCAAAAGGCGAAAATTGCATACAGCTTGGCGGAATCTTTACGGACATGAATTTCAGGAACCGAGGTGTTGCGACCTATCTCGTAAAAAATCTCACGGAACGCTTCAAAAACGAAAAAAAAACAATTGTTTTGTTTGTGAAGAAGGTGAACACAACAGCTTTCAATATCTACCAAAATTGCGGATTCAATTCTTTCTCTGACTATAAAATTGTCTATTACTAAAAATCTCAGGATGTTAAAATGAAAAACGACTTTTCTTTCTGTCCCAATTGTGGCGGCAAAAAAATTCAGAACGTCAACATGCGAAAATGGAAGTGTGATGACTGCGGGTTTACCCTGTACAACAATGTGGCTGCCGCTGTCGGGCTTGTAATCGAATCTGGTGAAGGCAAAATCTTGCTGGAAAAGCGGGCCAAGGAGCCTCGGAAGGGATTTCTTGCCTTACCCGGCGGATTTGTCGATCCGGACGAAAGCGCAGAGGAGGCCTGCATTCGTGAATGTCGCGAGGAGCTTGGCGTGGAGCCTTTATCGCTTTCATATATCGCCGCATTCCCCAATACATATGATTACAAGGATATCCAGTACAAAACCTGTGACATCTTCTTCTCGGCGACGCTTCCTGATGGGGCGAAAATGCGCACGCAGGAATCCGAGGTTCTTTCTCTGGAAGAGTGTTCTGTGCGAAATGAGAGTGAGCTTGCGGAGCTTCCCCTTGCCTTTGAAAGCGCCAGGAAAACTCTTTCGCTCTGGCTCAAAAAGAAGGAGTGGAACTGATGACGCTGGAACAGATTATCTATTTTTCAATGCTTGGTATGGCTCTGCTGGGATACGTCGGAATCTTGTCTTCAGTTCCCCACAGGCGTAAAAAAATTATTGCTCAGGCAGGAGCCTTGCTGATGCCGCTCTCCGTGCCATCTTCCCGAAAATGGATTGGAATCGCTGTTCTGGCCTTGATTTTGATTCTTGTCGTTCCCCTGAGAAATTACGGCTGGGCTGTGAATGTCGTTCTTCTTGGAACGGCCCTTGTCGCCGCTGAAATTGCCGCCCGGGAAGGTTCTGGATGCGGAAAAGCTGGAATCTATGAAAAAATGCTTGTTTCTGGAACGGCGGCTCTTTTTTGGAAAGATGTGATTTCTCTCCCGACACTGGCCTATGAAAATGACCCTGAAACCACTGATGTTGACTTTAAAACTCTCAGGCTTATTTTGAGCAATGGAAATGAACAGCTGGTTTTGTTCAGCAGCGAAGAAGAAAGGAAAGCCGCCGTTGAGCTGATTCTGGAAATTGCCCCCCATTTAAAGCCATAAAAAGCCGGAAGTGCAAAAAAAATGAGCCGCATTGCGACTCATTTAACAAGGCGTCTAGCAGAATCGAACTGCTGCATAACGGTTTTGCAGACCGCTTCCTTACCGCTTGGATAAGACGCCAAAGTGTTAATAATATACACAAAATCAGAATCTTTGTCTAGTCCAATAGAAAGATTATTCGATTTTTGATAGAATTGTATTGATAAATGCGTGGATAAAATATGAAAAAGTTTTCAGCTCTGTTTTTGAGTATTTTTGTTCTTTTCGGTTCCTATACACAGAATTCCCTCTCAATTCCTGATAATGCTGATTTCTGGAGCGATTATCCTGCGGAAGCTCTGGCTGATTTTTTGATTTCAAAGATGAGCGATGAAGAAAAGCTTGCCCAGATGTATATGTTTGGCTGGGCTGGCAAGGAGCCGAGCCTGCTTTTGAATCAGTGGGTGTCTGACCGTGGCTTGGGAAGTGTCAAGGTGTTTGGATGGAATACGGATGACACGGAGCTTGTCGCAAAATCAATTGCCTCGCTTCAGGAGAGGGCCCAGCGTCGTCATTTGAGGATTCCTCTCTTTGTGGCAACAGATCAGGAAGGCGGCTGGATTCGGCATGTCAAAGGCGACACTTCTGAAACTCCCGGCAACATGGCAATCGGGGCTTCTCAATATCCCATTGATTCATATTACAGTGCCTACTATATTTCCCGAGAAATTAAAGCCCTCGGTATCAACATGAACTTTGCCCCGACCATTGACCTATACACAAATCACGATTCTTCGGTTATCAGTTCCCGTTCATTTGGTGAAGACCCGGAGTTTGTCGGTCAGCTCGGCTCTGCATTCGTCGCAGGTTCACTTGCAGCTGGTGTCATTCCGACGGCAAAGCATTTTGCAGGACACGGCGATACCAGTTCCGATTCTCACGTCAATCTTCCGGAAGTCTACATTGACTATGAAACTGCAGAAAGCCGTGAGCTTGTGCCTTTCAAATATCTGATTTCACAAAATGTTCCCGCAATAATGAGCGGCCACCTGCTTTTTCCGCGCATAGACAAGTCTCCGTCATCGCTTTCAAAAGTGTGGCTCACAGATATTCTTCGTGAAAAACTCCACTACAATGGCCTCATCATCACTGATGACATGATGATGGAGGGGGCATGGGGATTTGCCGGAAACAGTTCCCGGGCTTTTGAAATGGCGATTCAGGCCGGTAACGATATAATCCTCAGTTCCCGAACGGCCGAACTTGATGAAAAGCTCTGGACTCTCAATCTCTCAAATATCAGGACTGACCCGGAATTCCGCAAAATCGTCGAAAGCGCTGCCCGCCGGGTAATCCTTGCAAAACTTGTTTATTTCAAAAGCGGAAATGCGGCGCCACTGTATCCTGAAATTGCCCGTCTGAGCGAGCAGATTCCTGACCGGGACGGACAGAAGTTCTTCCTTTCTCAGGCCTGCCGGGCAATTACCTTGTTCAAACGCGGTGCTTTCCCTTACAAGCGTGGAGAAGGGGAGCAGCTTCTTGTAATCGGCCCGTCTGATTCATTCCCGGACGAAAAAAATCCTTCTCTGCACGTTGAGTCCGACTTCTTTACGGAAGCCAAGGCCCGTTACGGTGAATTTGCATTCTATAAAATAAATTTCGATGCTCTTGGAGCCGTGGGAATCGACTGGAACGGCAACCAGCTTGAAGCCATGGCAAGCAACTATGAAACGATTATTTTTTACGTTCCGAATAAGGAGGGGGCGCAGATTGCCCGTCGTCTTTCCAAGTGCGGAAAGCGCGTGATTATTATGTCTGTTCTTACGCCTGTTCCTGTCCTCACTGGATTTGAATTTGCGGACACGATTCTCTTCGGTTACAGTTATTCGCCATACACTTTCAAGGCTCTGTTTGCGGCCCTTGCGGGTGATTTTGAACCGGAAGGAAAAGTGCCTCTTAATCTGAAATAAAATCAGGAATCACTTTCTTGGTGGTGTATTTAAAATCCGTTGCGTGGGAATTTGGAAGCTTTCCGTCAATGCGGTCATTTTCTTTCTGAAGCTGAAGTTTTATCAGCTCCTTAAATGCTGTCATTAGGCATTCTGGATTTACGTCTTTGGCAACGATTTCACTTTCCTGTAATTCTTTAATCAGATAATAGCAGGTTTCTATCGTGGAGACACATTCTTCGCTGGGCTCTTTCTTGAATGTGTAAATTGAGCGGTAGCTTTTAGCAAAACTGAGCTTGGGAAGAGCCATTATATTCGTTGACAGTCGAATCATCTTTTTAGAGCAGAACCAGGTCGAGTCAATGATGATGGCAAGAAGTTTTTTCTTTCCGATTTCTGCCTTGAACCCTTCTTTTTGAGATGTCCACGCGTCATCGCCGGGGTAAAGCAGTACCGGATAATAGCGTTCATCGGCGAGCAGCTCGCACAGCCGTGCGTGTTTTGTAAAATCTATTCCGATTAAGATTTCCGAGTCGATAAGTCCTGCATGCGCAATCCTTCCTGTGCCGGTGCGGTTCCTTTTTGCTTCTTTAGGGTGCATCAGAAAGACGAATTTGATTCCAGAATCAAAGGGCGGGACGAATTTGCATAGACATGTATCAGTCGGTCTCAGGCATTTGTAACAGATTGTGCGCATGGTGAGATTGTATCTTGAACGGCACTTTTTTTGCAATAAAAAAAAACAGGCTCCCGGCAGAGAACTGTTTCGGGAGCCTGTTCAATCAGAAATCAACTAATTTGACTTTTTCTTTTTAAGAATGATACAGCAGCAAGCGAGGGCTGCGACCAGGATGACTACGATTGCGATTGGGAGCTTGCTTGATGAGCCTGCCGGAATCTTGAAGCTTGTACCATTGTAATTTGCTCCGACTCCCGCAGGAACTTTGTCCGTAAGCTTGAACAAGTCTCCCAAATCGAATACACCGTTCTCATCGCGTGGAAGTCGGTTGAATGTTTTGCCGTCTTCCTTGAGACCATTAGCGATATTCTTGTAATCAACATCCTTGAAAGATTCTTTTCCGAGTTTTGCGCCGCTCTTGTTTACAGATTCTGCGCCGCCGAAGAAGAAATTGTTGTCTGATTCGAGGCGTGCTTTCAAGGTCGGGTCTTTTGATTCATCGAATTTGTCCCGGCCCATGCCTTCGATTGAAAGGATGTTGGACGCCTTGATTGTTCGCGGATATTTGTCAGCCTCACCCTTTCCGTAGAAATTAAGGTTTGTGTCCTTGTTTCCGTAGAGAGAGCAGGCTTCAACGATGAGAGCCGGGTTAGAGTTTGTGGTGATACCGTTCAAATCGTTGTTGAAAGAAACTGAATTCTTGATGAGGTGCTTGACTGCGATTCCGTCACCACCGAGCTTGAATCCGTTTCCGTCGCCTTTGCCGCTATTGTCAATCTTGCGGCCGTTGTTGTATGCGATACAGTTGTCAATCAAAACGGCGCCAATCGGGCCTGTCTCGATTTTAGCGTACAAATCCCATCCGTCATCAACGTTGTGATGAGCGACACAGTTACGGAATACGTTTCCTTCGCCAGTCGTGAGTTTTGCCGCAAAGCCGTCAGCATTGTTCTGGGCCGGATCAGCATTTCCGAATGATTCACAGCCGTAAACCAGGTTGTCATGGGGCCATTTTTCGTATGGTTCAGATGCCCGTCCTGAAATCTGAATGCCTGTGTCTCCGTTCAGGTAAGCGTCCACCATGAGAAGCTGGTTGTAGTTACCTGCAACCTGAATGCCCTTGCAGTCGCCCGGCGTTCCTGTGATGTCGATATTCTTGAAAGTCCAATAGCTTCCGTAAAGGCTGATGCCTGAAACCGTCATCTTTGTGCTTGAGAAGTCAATGATAGCGCGGTTGTTCGGATCTTCCGACATGAGGACTTTTCGCGCGTTCGGTTTTCCGTCGTTTCCACGGTCGATTGTAATCGGTCGGCTCGGATAATATTTTCCGCCTGCAAGAAGAATGGTCTGTCCCGGTTTTGAGTAGAGAATTGCTGATTCCAAATCTACAGGAGAATTCTTTGTACCATCGCCAAAGACATCGCCATTCTGGGAAACATAAATCTTGCTTCCTTTGATTGCCTTTGAGATGATGCTGTGAGTGTAAGTTACTGCGCTGTAGTTCTTTTCGTATTCGCCAAGAGTTTTGTTGAACTGTGCGACGACAGATTTTGGAGCTGGTTCCCATCCGTCCTCAGGAGCGAAGGTTACGAGAAGGTCATTGATTCCGTTTTTGATTTTGAGCGTGGTCTTGAAATCAACGTCAGCCTCAACTTTTCCTGCATTGAGAAGAACTTTTCCATCGTTGTCTTTGATGGTAATCGTACCTTTTGCGTTGCTGTTGAACACGAAAGGATATTTTGTGTTGTACCATGTTGTCGGGCAGTCGATGAGCGTTGTGAGCGGAACCAACTCTGGCGGCTCTTCAAGTGCAACCGGATCCGTTTTCGGGTCGGTGATTTTGAGGTCAACGTCGCTGAATGTTGCGTTACAGCCTCGCGCAACCGCAAATCCAACATAGATGTTGTCTTTGTCGAGCTGGGTGAGCTTTTTGTTCGCGCTGTCATACATGATGAATTCTTCAACTGAATCCTCTGATGCGATAGCACGTTTGTAGATTGCGTGGTAGCCTGTGTTGTCTTTCTTGAGCGTAATTCGGTATTTGTCGCCAGTCTTGATTGCGTCTGATGACTGATCGTAACTGAATGCCTTGCTTATGCTCGTGGCTTTCTGAGAGATTTCTGAATCTCCTGCCTCAATGATTGCATCGGTGATTCCGCTTACAAATCGTGAGCCAAGACCGTCTTTAATCTCCTTTTTAACTCCGTCAACATGCGTGGTGTATTTTCGTGAAATAACGCCAGCCGAGTTGTTGTATGCGATTGTCATTGACTCGCCGCTTTTCCACAGTCGGTCAATAGCCAAAAGCCCGAATCCTTCCTGTCCGTCAGCAGATGGGTTGTGATAATCAACCGTTACTGTGGCTGTAAGCTCAAAGTTTTCTTTGTAAGGATCAAGCTTTGTATAATAGAAGGAAATGCCGTCAAAGAAAGTCTCGAATTTACCGCCCTTGTTGATGATAGCGCCGGTTTTCGGATCGAATTCACATGAATTGAGTTTGACTGTGAGATTATCAGAGTCGAGAATCTCGAAGTTGTTGTAATCTGGTTTGGTTGATGTACCAAACTCCGCAAATTCCCAAATCCGCTCTTCGATTTTGCTCGTCGTTTTCTTGAGTGGCTCAGAAGCGATTTTTTCAGAACCGCGGGTTGCCGTTACCACGAAATTTGTCACTGTTCCAACCGGGAGAGTGATTTGTGTGCTCTGCTCTGTGGTTGATGGAAGTGAGACAGTCTTTTTGTTTTCGTCCGTGTAAGAGACGATATAGCCGTCTGATTCCGGAACACCTGTCCACTCCAGATTGACTTTTCCTTCACCAAGATTTCGTGCGGAAAGGACTGGCTTAATCAAAGGAAGAATATATTTGAATGATTTTGCCTCTGATTCATGTTTTGTTGATTCGCCGTCTCGTTCTGCGTTTACGACGAAAGTATAGGTTCCTGATTTTTTAAGCTCGAATGTGGTTTCCTTTGCAGGGCGTCGGGTTTTTCCGTACATATTCTTTTTCGATGCGCCGACATCTGAAGTCATTACAACTTCACCGCCATCAGAACCGTTGTTTGAAGTGTCGCTGTTGAACGAGACCGTAACCTCGTTTGGACCTGTTTGTTCAACTTTTGTAATGCTCGGAACTGCTGCGTCTGCCCATGCTCCTCTGTCTGCAAAAATCGGAGACAATGAAAGAACAGCGATTGTTCCCGCAAACAAAAGGTTTAAGAGTGATTTTTTCATCGTACTCTGAACTCCTTTTTATATGTTCAATATATTACAAAAAGAGCAGACCTTTGAGAGTCTGCTCTTCTTATTCCAATAGGTGATAGAATGAATATCAGCTAGAGCCCGGCTTATTTGCTAACTTCGATTTTGTAGATATAAATCGTGCCGTTTTTTGAGCCTACTGAATAAGTTCCGTCAGCTGGGATTTTGAAAGTCTGAATTTCAGTCTTTCCGCCGTCATAAACCATCGGAAGAGAAGCAACAACGTTTCCGCTTGCATCATAGACTTCTGCAACACGATCGTCTTTTTTGCTTGATGATTTTCCGTAAACGCTCAAAGTCTCGCCTTTCTGAGCCGGGAAAGAGATTACGAGTTCTGGTGCGCCACCTTCCTCAATTCTTGAACCGCCGAGAGAGAGCCTCTGTGTGAATTTCTCACCTGCAAATTTTGTTGAGTTTTTCTGAACTTTGATAGTTTTTTTCTCTTTTCCGTGGATTACGAAACCATCTTCCTGCGGAGCGTCTGCTTTGATTTCTCCAACCGGAACGTCGTTTGCTGAAAGATAGCCCTCGGCAAAAACAGATGCGCCAAACAAAAGTGAAGCGGCCAAAGCAGCAATGATTTTTTTCATAGAAATTACCTCCAAAAGTGTTCTTAATTAATAGAACATTTTTTATTTGCTATATGTTACAAGAAAAAAACTTTCTCGTGATAACAGTATAAGTCCTCTGAAAAATAAAAAACATACGACACTTTTGATTATTCTGACTTTTTTGACACATTGCTTCTTTTTAGGTGACGATTCACAGACTTTTTGTTATATTTTATACAATATGAATTGGTCTATCCTTACGCTGGAAGATTTTCATTGTCTCAAGGACTGTATGCTCTCTTCAAACCTCGAAGGAAGCGACACTTCACTTGTGAATATTTTCCTGCTGCAAAAAAAATACGATACCAAAACAGCCATTGACAAGGGCTACCTCTTCCGCTACTACACTGGAGCCGAAAACCGCACAGGCTATGGGTTTCCCTTGAAACTATGCGACCAGAAAGTTAGCGAGAAAGATAAAAATCACAGTCTTTCAGAAGCTCTTTCCCTCATAATCAGCGATGCAAAAGAAAATGGACGGAAAGTAAAATTCTGTCTGCTTACCCAAAATCAGAAAAACGAAATCGATGCTGTTTTTAAAAAAGATTTTCCGGATTTTCTCCTTGAATGGCAGACGAACCGCGATGACTGTGATTACATCTACAGCCGTGAAAAACTGGCCCTTCTCCAGGGAAAAAGCTACCACAAAAAGAAGAACCATGTCTCCCGCTTTCAGAGAATATATGAAGGAAACTGGGAATTCCGCTCGCTCAATTTGTGCTCCATCGCCGATGACATGATTTTTGTTGCCCAGAAATGGCTTGAGGAGCGTTTTTCCTCAACTGAAATATTAACAAGCGAGGAAGACAAAAAAATCCTTCTGCTTGAACACGAAATGATAAAAAGCGCCCTCGTGAATAAGGAAGATTTTGCTCTGGACGGCGGAGTTCTCTACACGAATGGAAAAGCTGTCGCCATGACCCTGGCTTCCCGAATCTCGGAAAACATGCTCGACGTTCACTTTGAAAAATGTCTGGCTGAGGCCGCGTCAAATGGAGCTTATGCGGCAATCAACTGGTGCTTCGCGAATGCTGCAGATTCCTACGAATTCCTTAACCGGGAAGAAGACATGGGCGTCGAGGGACTGAGGAAGGCAAAGCTCTCTTATCATCCTGACAACTTGCTGGAGAAATTTTACTCATGCTGAAATCAATTCTATCCGGGGAAGACTGCGCTTCCTGCCGCTTTTGCTGTTCATTCAGACGAAAAAGCCTCTGGGAAACGCCCCTTTTTGACAGAAAAACAAAAGAAATCCTCGAAAAGAAATACCCAAACAGCCGCTTCAAGAAAGTCGGAAATGAAAGTTTTACAGTGGAGTTGCTTCACCTGTACAAAAGCGATGATCCAGAGGAGGAGGCTGCCTGTCCTTTTCTGGGAGAGGTGGGCTGCATCCTTTCAAAAGAAGAAAAACCTTTTGACTGCTCAATATGGCCACTCCGAGCAACTGAAATCGAAGGAAAAGTCAGAGTAATGCTTGAAAATACTTGTCCTGCAATCAATCGCCAGCCGATTAAAAATGTGGAGAATCTCGTACAAGCCGGTCTCGGAAAAAAAATCATCTCTTATGCTCAGAAAAATCCAGATATGATTAAGAAATTTGTAGAGGGTTTTACAATTCTTTCTTTATAATTGTACATACCCCGCGTTTTCGCTATACTTAGAGCATGGTAATCGCTTCAATCGACATGAAAGACGGACACGTGGTCCAGCTCAAAAACGGAAAAGATTTGGTTCTTCAGCGCGACGATTCGGACGCTTTGATTTCAGAATTCGACAAATACGGCGAGGTCGCAATCATCGACCTTGACCAGGCTCTCCGCAACACGGACGAAAAAGGCAATACAAAAAACACGCCGCTTTTAAAATCTCTCTTGCGACGGGGAAATGTGCGCGTAGGTGGCGGAATCCGTGATGTAAAAAAAGCCCGGGAGTTAATTTCTCTGGGTGCCGAAAAGGTTATCATCGGAAGTGCTGCATGGAATCCAAATCCCAAGACTGGCGAATCTGTCTTAAACGAAGCGTTTTTGCAGGAACTTTGTGAAAAAATCGGAAAACAGCGCGTGATTATTTCTGTCGATTCGATTCAGGGCAAAATCGCCGTTAAAGGCTGGACTGAGACGGTAGATATTCCTTTGATTGAGGGTGCTCGTCAGGCCGAAAAATACTGTTCTGAGCTTTTGTTCACCTGCGTCGAAAAAGAAGGCTGTATGCAGGGAACTGACATGGACTCATGCAAGGCTTTGCGCCAGGCTGTAAATTGCCGTGTCGTTGTTGCTGGTGGAGTAAATACTTTGGAGCAGATTGTTGAGCTTGAAAAACTTGGCTGTGACGTTCAGCTGGGAATGGCTCTCTACACTGGCAAAGTCAATCTCAAGGACGCTTTTATCGGCTGTCTCAATTTTGAGAAAGTTGACGGCATGATTCCAGTGATTGCCCAGAGCCCAAGCGGCGAAGTTTTGATGATGGGCTATTCTAACAAAGAAGCATTCGAAAAATCTTTTGCAACAGGAAAGCTCACTTTCTTCAGCCGCACACGAAATGTTCTTTGGACAAAGGGCGAGACAAGCGGTCACTTCCTTGAGCTTATCAAAATGCGAGTTGACTGCGACCGGGACACTGTCCTTGCCACAGTCATTCCTCACGGCGGAGTCTGCCACACGGGAAGCTACACTTGCTTTGGCGCGGAGCCGGATGCAAAATCAAATCTTGAGCGGCTTTACGGAACCATTGCCGAGCGATTCGCAAATCCGCGCCCGGGAAGCTACACGGCAACGCTCGATGCAAAACGAGTGCGCGAAAAGGTCATGGAAGAAGCCGAAGAACTCACCGACGATGCTGAATCAAAAGATGAGGTTATCTGGGAAGCCGCCGACCTATTATATTTCGTGAGCGTGCTCATGTACAAAGAGGGCGTCACCTGGCAGGATGTTTACAACGAGCTGGACAGGCGGCACAAAGAAAAGTAGGGCGATGAATTTTCACGGGGCTGTCCAATAAGTATGAGTCATTGCCGTGCTCGACACGGCAATCTCTTGTATTGCAATTAAATGGATTTTCGGGTCAAGCCCGAAAATGACACTTTTTGAACTTATTGGTCATCTCCTTTTTTGTAATTTTTTTTTCATTCCGTGCGTAAAACTCACTGCAAACAGTGCGTTCACACTAACACACACTTTTTCGCAAATGGTAAGATTTTCCTCAGAAAAATGTCTGCGCTTTGATGGTGCGGGCAAAAACACATTTTGGAGGAAAACTCTTATGAAAAAATTTATTATTGGTATCATCGTGAGCGCAGTGCTATCGGTGTTGATTTGTGTTTGGTTAGATGTCGCCATTCCTAGAATGTTCTACACAGTTCCTCTTTGTGCCGTCGTTGGCGGTGCTGTATGGGCATTTTTCTCTTGGCTTGCCCATGTCATGCCGTTCCTCGAAAGTTTTTCGGAGGGTTCTGGCTGGTTCGCAAACTTTGTATGGACTTATGTCGGAAAACCACTTCTTTGTAGTGCGCTCACATCATATACCATCATAGGTGTGCTCGGTGTTGGCGGAACTAAAAATTCTTCAAAAGAAGAGGAATCTGAAGCCAAAAACGAGGAAACAGGAATGTATTACAATCTTTCTGACGAAGAAACTGAACGGCTTGCCACACTTCCCGTAGGCTTGCAAGGTTTTGTGGTCGTCTAAGATTCATTGCGCAATAAAATTATGATAAAGCGGGCGGAAATACATCCGCTCGTTTCATAAGGAGCAAACCATGCCGTTATCAACCAATGAGTCGGGCGTTGCCGCAGAGTTTTTTGTGGCGGCGGAGCTTACAAAACGCGGATTTTATGTTTCCCCCACGCTCAAAAACACCAAGTCGGTTGATATTCTGATTGTTGATGAAGCGTTGCAGAATCCTCTTTTGATTCAGGTGAAGGCAAGCCAAAGTAAAAAAGAATGGAAACTGAGCGAAAAAGCGGAAACGCTCGTCAGCCCGAAATTGTTCTACATCTTTTACCTTTTTGACGACGGCAGCGGGAAAAGCGAATTCCATATTGTTCCGAGCAAGGTCGTCGCAGAGTATGTGAAAAACAACCACAAGAAGTATCTGTCCGCCCCAAAGAAAAACGGCGAGGAACACAAAGACACTTCAATGCGCGCGTTTCGTGATGCTGATAATACTTATTTGGATAAATGGGATTTGCTGACGGAGTAGGATTTCTGCTCCGTCGCTTTTGTTTTAAAAGCCCGACCCCGCGCGGAACACTCCCCCGCCATTGCAGAGAAACTTGCGTGACGGGATTTTTTTCATTCCGTGCGTAAAACTCACTACAAACAGTGCGTTCACACTAACACACACTTTTTCGCAATTGGTATGCTAATCTTCACTTTAATACAAAGGAAAACTAAATCAGAAAGGAAAGCATCAATATGCCAAGTATCAAAGAATCCATCAACAACAAATCCCTTCGGATAAAATCTCCTTGTGCCGTAAAGAATCCTGTCTATTCCGCTCCGTCTGGAAAAATTGCCTTCATTATCAGCGGTTCGGCAGATTGCGGCAAGACCAGCCGGCGGGCGGTGTGCATAATCCGCCAGCAGCTGGCGTCGTAGCTAAAATCAAGCGGATAATTCCGTGATACAGAAATGAGTCACTTCGCCATGCGGAACGTCTGCTTGGCGAGTTTTTATAGATAATTCTCCCCTATTATGCCATAATAATCCCATGCTTTATGAAAAACTTGTATAATCAGACTGCAAAAATTATCCTTCTCTGCCTTCTCGCCCAAGCTTTCAATCTTCTTGTGGCATATATTCTGGGCGATATACTGCATCTTCCGCTTTTTATGGACACAGTCGGCACGGTGTTCATCGTGTTCTATGCGGGTCTTGTTCCGGGGATGATGGTCGGAATCAGTTACAATATCCTGCGCTTTTTCCTTATGATGATTCTGGGGAATCCTGTTTATCCGTGGGAGATAATGTACTGCTTGTGCGGGGCTGCGATTGCCTTCTTTACATGTTTTTTTTACTGGAGAAATCAGAATTTTTATCTTTCAAGGACTCTCACAATCCTCTATCTCGTTTTGATTTCGCTTGTGACGGCTTTCGCTTCCAGCATTATCGGAGGCTCGATTGAGGCTGTTCAGAGAATTTGCTTTGACAATCAGATTTATGAAAATCCCGTGCGTAATTTCGTGACTGCCTTTCTTGGTCAGCATTTCGGGCTTTTCGTTGCCTGCATTTTCTCACGGATTCCAATCACCGTACTTGACCGGCTTATCTGCACTTTTTTGGGAGCGGCTCTGTATCAGGTTGTAAAAAAAGCGGAGAATATTGATGAATGAACTTGCTGTTACCCCCCCCCTATACAAATATTAAGTTAAATCCGGAAGAAATCCAAAAACTCTCGGAGATGGTGCGTTCGTTCACCGTCTTTTTTGTGATTCTTGTGGTCGTTTGCTGTGCGGCTCTTCTTGCCGTGGTGATTGCTCTAATCCGAATCTCAATTTCAAAACAACGCCAAAAAGAATCCGACGAATATGCCTCTCACATCATAAATGCGCAGGAAGAAGAGCGTTCCCGGCTTTCGGCGGAGCTTCATGATACGGTGGCGCAGGATTTGCGGGTTGCGGTCTCTCTTGCAAAGGACGAGAGCCAGAAGGAGCTTTTGCGCGCATGCATTACAGAAATCCGCTCAATCTGCTACGAGCTGATTCCGCCAGACCTTGCCCACGAGAGACTTTCGGCGGCGGTTCAGTCTTTGTGCCAGAATTTCCGCGACAAAAATCAGCTTGATGTTTCCCTTGCGATTCTTGATGATTGCGAGTCCGTGCTTGATTCGGCTCGTTTTTTGGATTCGCAGAAGCTCGGCATTTACCGCATCGTGCAGGAATCGCTTTCAAATATCAAAAAACATGCGCAGGCGAGCGAAGTTTCGGTCATCATCCGCCGTGAGCAAAAAAACGAGATGTCGGGCTTGTACATTTCTATAGAAGACGACGGAAAAGGCTTTTCAAAAAATTCGCTTGTCGGCGGCGGGGGAGGCGGAGTGTTCGGGCAGAACCGCAGGCATGGGCATTTCGGCTTGCAGGGAATGAAAATGCGGGCATCTCACCTCGGCGGAAAACTTACGGTAAATTCAGAAAAAGATGTCGGCACGGAAGTAAAATTGTTTGTGCCGCTGGAGCAAATATGAAAAAATCGTTCTTTTTGGTTGAAGACCACAGCCTTATGCGGCAGGGAATCATCAGCTATCTTTGCGAAAAATCGAATTATGAGTGCGTCGGCTGCTCGGCTGACACGAAGGGCTTTCTGGACTTTATGGCACAAGCCGAAAACTCGCATGGTGGAAACCGCAGACAAAAAATGAAGACAGCGAGGCAGCGAAAATCCCCGATGTGCTGATTACCGACTTGAATCTTGATGGTGAGAACGATGCGGGAATCTCGCTGATTGGAGCCTGTCACGAAAAATTCCCGCAAATCAAAATAATCGTGTATTCAATGCATTCCTCGCCAAGCTTCGTGAACTCGGCGATTGAGGCCGGGGCAATGGGCTATGTGACCAAACTGAGCGATGAAAGCGAGCTTAGAAAGGCGATTGAATCTGTTATGACCGGCACGCTTTATGTAGAGCCGTCGCTCGCAAAAAGTCTCGTGTCGTTTGAACATTCCCTTTCCAAATTCACAAAACGCGAAATCAGCATTATCCAGCTTGTTATGCAGAAATACACAAATCCCGAAATCGCAGAAAAACTGGGGCTGAACAAGCGCACGGTGGAAAACAATATCAGCCGGATTTACACGAAGATCGGGCTGAATAGCAGGGAAGAGCTGCTGGGGTATTGGAAGGAAGAAGAGGAATTTCGTAGAGTGACTTCAAAGTTCTAAATCTTCTCATCTATTGTCGTCAGTACAGCTTTCTGAATCTCGCCCCTCAGTCTTTGCGCCAGGCTGTAAATTGCCGTGTCGTTGTCGCTGGCGGCGTAAACTGGCAGGATGTCTACAACGAGCTGGACAGGCGGCACAAAGAAAAATAGGGCGATGAATCTGTCATGCCGCATTGAAGTGCATGTTATGTGTTATTTCTATATAGCTTGTAACCGCATTTTCTTTGCTCATATTTTCTTCCTATTCTATTTTCTTGTGATTTATGGTATTATTCCTGCACTTAGGAGTAGGCGAACAAAAAATCCATCCGTGGATTTTTTGTTCGTACGAGAATTTTCTTTCAGAAAATTCTCTCCTTGCTTTTTCACCGCATCCGTGCGGTGCTTGAGCCTAAATAGGAGTATAAAATGTCCGTTACCGTACCAGAGATTTTTGGAAGCATGGTTTTCAATGACGATGTGATGCGCGCTCGTCTCCCCAAAGACACTTACAAATCGCTTAGAAAGACGATTCAGCAGGGCTCGCCGCTGGAGCTTGATGTGGCCAATGTGGTTGCCAACGCAATGAAAGACTGGGCAATCGAAAAGGGAGCCACTCACTTCACTCACTGGTTCCAGCCTCTCACTGGCGTCACCGCCGAAAAGCACGATTCTTTCATTTCTCCCAACGGTTCCGGCGTAATCATGGAATTTTCCGGCAAGGAGCTGGTAAAGGGCGAGGTTGACGGCTCATCATTCCCTTCTGGCGGAATCCGCGCTACTTTTGAAGCCCGCGGCTACACTGCCTGGGACCCAACATCTTACGCTTTCATCAAAGACGGCTCACTTTACATTCCGACGGCCTTCTGCTCTTATACAGGCGAGTCTCTGGACAAAAAGACTCCCCTTCTCCGCTCAATGGAAGCACTCAACACTCAGGCTTTGCGAATCCTCCGCCTCTTCGGAAACACTTCTGCAAAACGAGTGATTACAACGGTTGGCCCTGAGCAGGAATATTTCTTAATCGACAAAAAACTCTGGGAACAGAGAAAAGATTTGATTTTCACAGGCCGCACTCTCTTTGGCTCTATGCCGCCGAAAGGTCAGGAAATGGACGACCACTACTACGGCTCAATCAAGCCTCGAATCGCCGAGTTCATGGCGGATTTGGACAACGAATTGTGGAAGCTTGGAATTTTGAGCAAGACCAAGCACAACGAGGTCGCTCCCGCCCAGCACGAAATGGCTCCGATTTTCACCACGACGAACTTGAGCGCAGACCAGAACCAGCTCACCATGCGCCTAATGAAAGAAGTCGCCTTGAAGCACGGCTTGTACTGCCTTCTTGCCGAAAAGCCTTTTGCCGGCGTAAACGGCAGCGGAAAGCACAACAACTGGTCAATGAGCACCGATGACGGCTTCAATCTTCTTGAGCCGGGCGAAACTCCGCGGGAGAATGCCCAGTTCCTTCTTATGCTCACTGCCGTGATTCAGGCCGTGGACAAGCATCAGGATTTGCTCCGTGACAGCGTTGCTTCTGCCGGAAACGATCACCGCTTGGGAGCAAACGAGGCACCACCGGCAATAATCTCAATGTTCATCGGGGATGAATTGCAGGCTGTTTTGGACTCAATCGAAACAGGCTCTCCTTACAGCCAGAAAACTCACGAAAAAATGCAGATCGGTGTTTCTGTCCTTCCGGCAATCCCTAAGGACACGACTGACCGAAACCGAACTTCACCATTCGCCTTTACGGGAAACAAATTCGAGTTCCGCTCGCTGGGTTCATCTCTCTCAATTTCCGGTCCGAACGTTGTTCTGAACACGATTGTCGCCGAAACTTTGGACGAATTTGCCACACGGCTTGAAAATTCCCGCGACTTGAACACTGACTTGCAGGAACTCATCAAAGAAAAAGTCATCGAGCACAAGAAAATCATCTTCAACGGCAACGGCTACGATGACGAGTGGGTAAAAGAAGCCGAAAAACGCGGCCTTTTGAACCTTAAAACTTTGCCGGACGCAATGGAGCACTACCTTGACGCCAAGAATATCGAAATGTTCACAAAATACGGCGTTTACAGCGAAAGCGAGATGAAGAGCCACCATGAAGTCAAGCTTGAAAAATACTCAAAGGTGCTCAACATCGAAGTAAACACCATGCTGGACATGATTTACAAGGATATTCTTCCTGCAAGCTACGCCTACATGAGCGCGGTTGCAGAATCAGCTTCCAAGGTGATGTCAATCGTTCCGAACGCAAAATGCTCGGCTCAGGCAAACCTTGTCAAAAAAATCTCTGCCCTTGCCGACAAGCTCGATTCCGAGGCGCAAAAACTTGAGAAAGTCCACAATGAGGCCGTGGCAATCGCCGATGTGCCAAAGCAGGCTCGTTTCTATGTGGACAAAGTAATCCCTCAGATGGAAGCCACCCGCAAAATCGCCGACCAGATTGAGCCGATTTTGGGCGAAAAATACAAGCCTTATCCAAGCTACAGCGATTTGTTGTTCAGAGTATAGTTTTTCTTTCTATTAATACGGAGCTGGCTGGATGAATCTTTTTCAAAAATTTAGGGAGACTGTCTCCTCTGTACTGCCGATTATGATTCTTGTGATTGTAATGGGGCTTACGATAGCCCCCTTATCTTTCACGGTTATGTCGCGTTTTGTAATCGGTGGAATCCTTGTGATTTTCGGGCTTACGATTTTTCTTCTTGGCGTCGATATCGGAATCCTCCCTATCGGTGAGCGGAGCGGAGCGGCCCTTACGGCCAAGCGAAGTCTCCCCTTGCTTCTTGGGACAGCTTTTCTCATTGGCTTTATCGTTACCGTGGCAGAGCCGGATGTTCAGGTTCTTGCCGATCAGGTTCGGGGAATCGCACCTGACGTAAGCAAGTGGGGGTTGATTTTCATGATTGCCGTGGGCGTGGGATTGTTTGTGGCATTGGGCATTCTCCGTACCGTGCTTTCCATTCCGTTGAACATTCTTCTTACGATTTCATACATTTTCGTCTTTGTCATGGCCTTTTTCACTCCGGCCACATTTCAGGGAGTCGCCTTTGATTCAGGCGGTGCCACGACCGGTCCAATGACTGTTCCTTTCATAATGGCATTGGGCGTAGGTGTGGCGGCCGTCCGTGCAAAATCCGACAAAAACGGAAAACTCAAGTCTTCAAGTGATGATTCTTTCGGCTTAACGGGAATTGCATCAATTGGGCCGGTCCTTGCGGTCATCGTTTACGGAATCATTTTGTCCGGTGGAAATTCTTCTTCTGCTGATTCTGTTGCCGAAAGCTCTCACGGTCTTGCTGGCAGTGGAATCCTCGTCTTCCTGAACCTTTTGCCCTCGATTTTTAAGGAAGTTGCTGCGGCTCTTGCTCCTTTGGCTGGAATGGCCGTTCTTTTTCAGATTTTTCTTTTAAAAATGCCTCCTATGCAGGTCGTCCGAATGGCACGGGGCTTTGTGATGAGCTTCGTCGGCTTGATTTTATTTCTTACTGGCGCCCAGGGGGGCTTTATGCCAGCTGGTGAGGCTTTGGGAAACGTTCTGGGAGCTGCAAGCCAGACAGGTACTTTCTGGACAGCGCTTCTCGTAGTGACAGGCCTTGTATTCGGCGCGATTATCGTAAGCGCAGAGCCGGCTGTCTGGGTTTTGACGGATCAGGTTGAGTCGATTTCCGGCGGCACGATTAAGCGAAAGGTAATGCTGGGGGCTTTGAGCTCAGGCGTCGCTATTTCAATAGGAATTTCGATGCTCCGTGTTCTTTTCGGCTTTTCCCTTTGGTACATACTGATTCCGGGCTATTCTCTGGCTTTGATTTTATCCTTTATCTGTCCGAAGCTTTTTACAGGAATTGCCTTTGACTCAGGCGGAGTCGCCAGCGGGCCAATGACAAGCACTTTTATTCTTTCATTCACTTTGGGAGCCTCGGCTTCAAGCGGCGGAAATCCTGCGGTGGACGCTTTCGGCGTAATCGCATTGGTGGCCATGACACCCTTGATTGCGATTCAGGTTCTTGGAATCATCTTCAAGATTAAGTCCGGCCGGGCTGAAAAAGCAAAGATTGTGTCGGAGGTGCAGGAATGAGCGCATTTTCACTGATTATAAGTATCGTTCCCCATGACAGGGGCGAAAAACTTACCAAGGCGGCAGTTGCGGCTGGCTGCGGTGGAGGCACTGTCTTAATGGGGCGGGCTCTTGCAAAGTCAAATCTAGGCGCCATTCTCGGAACCGGCGAGACTACAAAAGATTTGATTTACATGGTCGTTGATTCAGAAAAAAAATCGGCGATTATGAGCGCAATCCTTGATTCTGCAAAAAATGAAAAAACTGATTTCGGCTGCCTATTTACTCTGGCTGTTGATTCCACATTAAAAGCCGGCATTGTTTCTGGAAAAGCAGAATCCAGCGATTCAAAAGGAGAAGAAAAAATGAATGAGAATACAAAATCCAGCGATATGATTACGGTCATCGTGAACAAGGGCTATGCCGACGACGTTATGTTTGCGGCCAGAAAAGCCGGTGCTACAGGCGGAACGGTGATTAACGCGCGAGGAACTGCCCGTGAGGACGATGCAAAGTTCTTCGGAATGCACATCGTTCCCGAAAAGGACATGCTGATTATCGTCGTTGAGAGCGGCAAAAAAGAAGCCGTGCTTTCCGCAATTAAAGAAGTCAAGTGTCTCAAAGAGCCAGGTATGGGAATCGCGTTTAGCTCTCCTGTAACGGATTTTGAGCTCCTCGGAAAGAAAAAATAATGTCTACGAAAAACAGCGTTCTTCAAACACTTCTTTCTCTAAAAAAGGACGAATTTCTTTCCGGTGAGCAGCTTGCCCTTTCTTGCGGAGTCTCCCGAACGGCAATCTGGAAGGCAATTCGCTCACTTGAAAGCGATGGCTATAGAATTCAGGCTGTCACGAACAGGGGCTATAAGCTGCTTTCAAAGCCTGACAAGCTGGACGCAGGGGAAATATCCCGCTTGATTTCCGGCACGTCTCCAGTGCATGTCTATACTTTTGATTCGATAGATTCCACAAATTCTGAGGCAAAGCGGCGCGCTGTAGAAGTGGGGGCTTTCCGGGACGCGGAAGGAAATCTTACCGAAAAAGGCAAAACAGCCCATATCTCGCTGTTTGCTGCCGAAATGCAAACAGGTGGAAAGGGGAGACTGGGTCGTACTTTCGTCTCTCCTGCGGAAACAGGGGTGTATTTTTCGCTTCTCTATTCACCCCGGGGTGGTGTAAAAAATCCTGCTCTTTACACGGCGGCGGCGGCCCTTGCAGTCTCAAATGCGGTCAAAAGTCTTTTTGGGGAAAATCCGCAGATTAAATGGGTGAATGACGTATTTCTTGCCGGAAAAAAAATATGCGGTATCCTTGTTGAGGGAATCACGAATTTCGAGACAGGCAGCATTGATGCGGCTGTTGTGGGCATCGGGATAAATATCCGTAAAAATCCTGATATAACCGGAGAACTTGCCAAAATTGCCGGAAGTATTGAGGAGGCAAAAATCTCCAGAGGCGAAAATTTTACGCCATGTACTAAAAATCAGCTTGTCTCAGAGGTCATAAAAAATCTCATAATGTTCTACAAGACTTTTGAAAGCGATGATGAGCAGGCAAAATCAGAAATAATCATGAATTATCGCTCGCTTTCAATGCTTGCAGGAAAAAGCGTGACCGTAAACCCTGTTGCAGGTCTTTCCGGGGAAACTTACAGAGCCATTGTAAAAGATGTTGACGATGAAATGCGCCTTGTTGTCGAGACAGAAGAGCACGAAATAAAAAAACTGAATTCTGGAGAAATTTCCCTGCACTCCTATGATTTCGTCTGACAGCAGATATCTTTAAAGGCAGGAATCCTAAAAATTATGATGAAAAAATTTGCCATATGTGTTATAATTAATTTGAATTTGTTTTATTTTTGAGGATAAATGCAGTATGACAGATCAAGATTTGGACCCAACCATCGCGGCATTGCTTGCTGAAACCCAGGCTGATGTAGGACCTAGCGAGTTACCGTCTTTCAAAGATATTTCTGAACCACCTGAGAAAAAGGCTGAAAATTTACCACGTGACAGTGCGCACAAAGTCGATTTGTCCCAGCAGGGCTTCAAGGAAATTACAAAATTCTACGAAGAAGAGTCTAATCATATTTTTGACGGCACCTCATATTATAAAACGGCACTTGGTGGTGAAGGTGAGCAGGGACAGCGTGTGCACAAGATTCTATCAAAATACCTCACCTGTCAGGATCCCAAAGACAGGACCGTCTATCGTCAGCAGCTCGTCACTTCATGGTGGGAGCTTATCCGCGTAATGTGTCCCAAAGCCAGCGACCGTAATCTGGAAAAACCAAAGCAGATGCTCATGCGTTTCGGCGTCGTTTTGCCATCCCTCTTCACGCCGGAGCAGAAGCAGCTGTTCTCAACCGTAATTATCGAAAACAACACTGGTGAGCCTGTTTATTACATGGATGAATGGTTCCGCGAAATCGCATCTGGCCGGCTCAATCTGTCTGCCACTGACGAGGCCCGTGCTCCGCGCAAAAACGACCCCGGCGCCGAGGCCCAGCGAATTCAGCAGCTCAAAAGCAAGAATGACGGCAAATTGCAGAACGCCGAAAGTCTTCTCAACTCAAAGGAAGCTGAGCGTCAGATGCTCGAAAATGAGCTTAGGAACCGTATTGATTCTCTCTGCGAACATAATCTGATGCTGGGGCTGGAACCGCACAAGCAGCCTTATACTGACGGACAAAAACGTCTCTTTGGAGAAATTCAGGAAAAACTCCGTGCCTTGCAGAAACTTGATAAGGAGCTTGCAGGCTATCTCAAAGAATTTGAAGAAGCAAAAGCAATTGGCACTTCTCTTCAGGACAAGATGTCTATGCAGCCTGAGGCGGTTGAAGTCAGTACCGGCGATTTGATGATTGAATATCAGACCGTGCGACAGATGGCAAAAATGACTTGTGGCCGTCAGGGTAATCAGTTCCCGATTTTTACGCGGGAATTCTACCATTGTGTGCCTCGTCTCACAGGATTCCGCGAAAACGTACTCAATATTCTCAAATGGGTCGAGGATAATGACCCGGAGTGCTTCGTCCGAATCCACAAAAACATGAAGAACCGCATTGTTCCTTATGTTCTCTGTCTTCCTACCTACGGCGATTTTGGTTTCTGCTGGGAGCCTTTCGACCGATACAACCGCGTTACAAGCCGTGGACGAATCGTCATTCCAATGTATCCGCGTGATCTAAAAATTGCCATTCTCATGGCTGTCGCTGACTTACGATGGCAGGTTGCAAAAGAAAAGGCAAGTTATTACTGGATGGAGGAAGGCTTGACCGGTCAGTATTACCAGTGGATTGAGCGCCAGAAACTCAAGGGTGATCTTAAATCATACTTCATCGCTGATTATGTTCTCTGGATGACAAAAGAAGTTGACGGTATCCAGCGCATGGACAAAGAATTGCGTGCCGTATTCTGGCGTTTCGTCCCGTTCAATCAAGCCAAAAAAGACGACCTCAAGATGCGAAGCCCTGTCTATGCCGAGCTTTACCAGCGCGATTTGAACCGAGCCATGAGCGATGGATATTAATCTCTGATTTTTGTCTTGTATCACAGAAAAGACTAAAAAAATGTTGGAATTTTTAATTGATTCTCTGGGCAAAAGGGCTAAAATAATAGTCGCAAAAAAATTTATATATTATAGAGGCAAAACATGGATTTTGTAAAAGAACTTCGTGCCAAAGCAAAAACTGCTGGCAAAACAATCGTTCTTTGTGAAGGTGAAGACAAGCGCGTCGTTGAGGCTGCTTCACGCATCGTAAAAGAGGGCATCGCAAAAATTATCCTTCTCGGCAATAAAGCTGAAATTGAGAAATTTGGTTTTGACATGAGCGGAGTCAATATTGTTGATCCGCAGGCTGATTCAAATGCCGATAAATACGCTGAAATTTTGTACAAAGCCCGCGAAGGCAAACTCAACAAAAAGACCGGTCTGCCAGAATACGCAGATGTTGCTGCCGCAAAAGCTTATGTGCTTAAAGATTACACCATGTACGGCGCTCTTATCCTCAAGGCAGGAGATGCTGACGGTTTCGTTTCTGGAGCATGCCACTCAACGGCAAACACTCTCCGACCGGGACTCCAGGTTATCAAAACTGCTCCTGGATGCAGCACTGTTTCTTCATGCTTCATCATGGTCGCTCCAGAGGGCGGAAACAAATATCTCTCAGAGGGAATCGCAGTTTTCGGTGACTGTGCAATCAACATCAACCCAGACGAGAACCAGCTGGCTGACATCGCAATCGCTTCTGCAGGAACAGCAAAGGCAATCGCTGGAATCGAGCCAAGAGTCGCAATGCTTTCATTCTCAACAAAAGGCTCTGGAGCCGACCCAAAAGACGGCAACACAGTCGAAAAGGTCGTTCACGCAACAAACATCGCTCACGAAAAAGCTCCTGACTTGGCTTTGGACGGCGAATTCCAGTTTGATGCCGCAATCGCTCCAGAAGTCGGCGAGCTCAAGGCGCCTGGCAGCAAAGTCGCTGGTCATGCAAACACTTTCATCTTCCCCAACATCAATGCAGGAAATATCGGTTACAAAATCGCAGCCCGCATGGGTGGCTGGAAGGCAATCGGCCCTATCTGTCAGGGCTTTGCAAAACCGCTTAACGATCTTAGCCGCGGCTGTAATGTAGACGAAATCGTCGATACTGTAGCAGTTACAGCATTGCAGGCATAAGTAAAAAAAATAACAGATAAACAAAAAAAACGGTCTACAAACGAGCACAACAACAAATGTGCTCGCATCGGGAACCTGCCATAAAAACCGCGGTGAACAAGTTCAAGCGGTTTTTTGTCAGAACCCCGATTCCGACCGTTTTTTTGCATTTACCGTCTTTTTGCACTTAAAGCTGCTCCCGTTGTGAGGAATTTTTGGCTTACAGTTTCTTCTGATAGCGGGAAACTACTTTTGGGTCTAGTTTGTCTTCCAGATTGAATTTTCTTATCGCCCAGCCGACAGAGCGAACTGAAATTGACATGGCCGCAATAAGACCGATTAACAGGAGCAGTGGCAGCGCGACTTGAGTGAAAACGCTTTCCGCGAGCTTCGGATTTTCGGCGAGAAAGAAGAGAAGCGAGACAATCAGCACGGCTTCAATTGCCAATCCGATTATTATATTGTAAATGATTACGCAAATCGTAAAGAGCAATGTTCTTTCTTTTTTTGTCATTCCGCGTTCTCCTTGACCCGACTTTTCTTCACAGAGATGATAAATGAAAGCAGAAGCAGAATTCCGCAGACAACCACGGCGGAGTCGGCGATATTGAATGTTGGCCATCGTTCCCAGCGGAGAAATTTGAAGGGGGCTTTGGCGATTCCGAACCACTGAAAATCAATGAAATCGACGACGCCTTCTGCCCTGAAAAAGCGGTCAATCAGATTTCCGAATCCGCCACCTATGATTCCGGCGATGCTCCACCGCTGCAGAGTACTGAAATCATCATTCCGCATATATACACCAAGTACAACGATGATGACAATGAGCGGAATAATTCTGAAAAGGATGCCACGTACGGCAAGTGACCAGCCTTGCCCAATGCTGAATGCGATTCCCGGATTGTTCACATGGACAAACCTCAAAAATCCGCCGAAAAAAGACGAGCCGATTTCATATAGAGGAATGGTATCTGTGACAATGAGCTTTGTGAGCTGATCCAGCAAAACTACCAGAATGACAAGAATGAGGGGAACAAGTTTTTTTGCCGTAAAATATTTTGGCTTGAATGAAACTTCTATAGTATTGTCTGACATTTTTTTACCTTAATTGAGTTTTGTGCAGAGATTTTATCATAAACCTGTAGGAATGTCGATAAAGACCGTGTCCAGACCTTTATCTTCTTCAAGGCGTTTTTGTACAAGCTGAACGCCGACAGTCTCTGTGTTGTAATGACCGCCTGCAATCACATTGATTCCGGACTCTTCGATTGCGTGGAACTCTTCATGTCCGACTTCCCCGGTGATGTATGCGTCCGCACCGATTTTCACAGCCTGAGAAAAATCATCGCCGGCACCGCCTGAGATAATCGCCACCTTTTTAATCATTTTTTTGCCGAAGGGAAAGATGTGCGCAGGTTTTTCGCCGTTTGGAAAAAGCTTTTGCGCCAGTTCTTCGATTGTACATTCAGAAGGAAGCTCACCGCTTGCTCCAAGCGTCATGCCCCGCCATTTCCCGAAGGGGCGGACTTTTTCAAGCCCGATTCGCTTCGCAAGTCCGAAATTGTTTCCCACGAATTCATTTGCATCCAGCGGAATATGATATGCGATGAGAGCCAGGTCATTTTTGAGGAAGGCGGCAACCCGCTTGTAGTGGGTTCCTGTGATTGTCTCGCAATGTCCCCAGAAAAGGCCGTGATGTACGAAAAGGACCTGAGCTCCGGCCTCGGCGGCTTTCAAGGCCGTTGCTTCACAGGCGTCAACGGCAAAGGCAACTTTTGTAATCGGTTTTTCGTCCGGCTTGGAGTTTGAAATCTGGATTCCGTTTAAAGAGATGTCTGAGTCATAATCTTCCTTATGGAGAAATGAATTGAAATAACGGTTGAGTTCTGTCAGAGTCATGGACATTTTATTTTGCCTCCTCGATTGCTTTTATTGTTTTGTTGGCGACATAGCGCGGAATGAAGAATTTGCTTTCCCGCTCGATGCCTTTTCTGTGGGCCAGAAGAACGTCGGTTTGCTCAATGAATCCGAATCCTCCGGTCGTATATTCGTCAACACGGTTCATTGAAAAGAATCCCTTTGCGTTGGCGTAAGGTTCAGTATTAAATTCTTCTATTACGGCATAAATTGAATCGAAATCAACATTGTCAACGATATAGAAAACTATCGATTCATCGCCGAACACTTCCAGTGCAAGTTTTGTAAGGGCGGAATATTTTTTTGTTGCCAGTGATTTTTCTTTTGCAAGAATCTGCTCGAATTCCTCGTTTTTTGTGCGTGAGAAATGAACTGAGGCTGCGCGGCGCATGAAGGGGGAGTCGAGAATTGACTTCAAGAATGAGTTGTCCGAAAGACTTTCAAGCAACTTTGTATCGGTTGTGTACAAGTCAGCGGAAAGAACCTTGTATCCTTTTTGAGCAAGGAGCATGAGATAAGGCTCGTAATTCTGGACGGTCGCACGGACTCCGGGAGAAAAAATAAGAATCGGATTCCTTGAATAAAGTTCTTCGGTAATCTCATCGTGGCAGACAGGCTCGTACGCGAAAGCCTTGCCGGAAAAGCGCTCGCCGGAAAAATAGCTTTCGCGGATATGAAGATTCGACAAGCTTCCGCTGAGCGCATACTGCGTTTTTTTGATTCCGAAATCTTTTTCGCTGTATTTTACGGGGCGGAACATGATTATGACGGCGGCGCATAAAATTGAACTGATCAGGAGAAGAACCGAGAAAATATTGAAAAGGACGCTGTAGCTGTCAACGATGAGCTGAGCCTGAAGCCTGAGAACCGCGCGGAAATTCGTGAAAAATGCGAGCAACGACAAGGAAAAAACCGCTAGTGTTACCACAGAAAAACCGAAGCAGACAAAGATGAAAATTGAAATGATGAGGGCAAGCGGGGCAAAGGCCGCAAAGCAGTCAACCCGGGCATTTTTCAGGAAAAAGATTCGTGCCGAGCAGAAAAAAATCAAGACAAGCACGAGGAGCTGTGCAAGAAAACAATCGTACATACATTCTATTTTGCCCGAATATAAAGATTTACTCAACACTTTATAATGGTTTCCAAAATATAAAAAATATAGTATAATCTATCTAATATGCAGCAAGATACGAAAACCCCAAAAGTCAGTCTTGATAATTCAAAAATCAAAATGGCTATTCGCGCTGGAATTCCTCTTTCAATCACGACCTATACGCTTCCGCGCGAGATGTCGGAGTACATGGAGCAGGTTCTCACAGCCTTTCTCTCAGAGCTTGGTCAGGACCACATGGGCACGTATCTTCGATATTGTCTTAACGAGCTTGTAACAAATGCCAAAAAGGCAAATACCAAGCGAATCTACTTCAAAGAAAAGAACCTTGACTTGTTCGATGACGGTGATTATGAGCTTGGCATGAAAACCTTCAAGGAAGAAACTCTCAACAATATCCGTCATTATCTTGCAATGCAAAAACTTACGGGATTGTACGTCAAGCTCATCCTGCAAACTCGAAACAACCGTATCAAAATCGAAGTCCGCAACAATTCCGAGCTGACATTCCATGAATACAAACGAATGCATGACAAGCTCAGCCGCGCCCAGCAGTACACTTCCGTTGATCAGGCTATGACACAGGTCGTCGATTTGTCGGAGGGCGCAGGTCTCGGTATCGTTATCATGATTCTCATGCTTGAAAAAATCGGCCTTACCGAAGAAAATTTCCAGATTCTTTGCGAAAACGGCGAGACAATCACCAGAATCATTCTTCCAATCAACGAAAAAACCCAGCGCGGTCTGACCATGGCCTCGCATGAATTCATCAAGCTTATCGACGAAATCCCGCAGTTCCGGGAGAGCATCATGCGCGTAAATCGTCTCATAAGCGATGCAAACACCAAGATGAGCGAAATTGCAATGGCCATTTCAAGCGATGTCTCCCTCACCACAGATTTGCTCAAACTTGTCAATTCCGTCACTTTTGCACTTGCCTCTCCCTGCCGTAGCATTGCCGATGCCGTTAAGCTGGTCGGAATCCGCGGAATAAAGGGAATGCTCCTCTCTGTCGGTTCTGCCAAAAATCTTGAGGGGCTGGGGGGCGCATCCCAGAAGATGCTCTGGACTCATGCATATCGGGTCGCTTTCTATTCATACAATCTCGCGCGCAATTTCTGTGCCTCAGACCGCGATATCATAGACGATTCTTACGTTTGCGGACTTCTGCATGATATGGGAAAGTTGGTTTTTGCCACCGCTCATCCTGATTTTGTCGAAAACATCGCCGATATTTGCCGCCAGAGAAATCTTTCTCCGGAAATTTTTGAAAAGTTGCTTGCTGGCGTGAACCATGGCGAAGTCGGCGCGCTCATTGCCGAAAAATGGAACTTTCCGGACATAATCATTTCAGTTATCCGTCATCACCATGAGCCGGACATGGCCTCGCCGGCGACCAAGAAGCTTACTTCTATCGTATATCTTGCTGATATGCTTTCGCATTATGAAACCCACGAAGTCGATTATTATCAGTTTGATTTGGACGTGCTCAGAATGTTCGGAATCGGAAGCGAAGCCCAGCTCGGCAAAATCTCAGAAAAGCTGTCTGCCGCTTTTAAAGCCGACTGACCCAGGCCTGCATCAATATTCCGTAGGCGACACCCACATTCAGGGAGGCTTTTAGTCCTTTCATGGGGATTGTCACCCGGCCGTAAGACGCTGCGGAAAGAGCCTGCGGGCTTACGCCAAGTTCCTCCGAGCCTATGATACAGATTCCTCTTTTGGGGAACTCAAATTCCTCGATTGCTGTTCCGCCTGTCTCAAGGACAAAAATAGGCAATTCATTTTCTTTTGAGAATTGTACCAGCTCCTCGAGGCTTTTTCGTTCAAAGCCGATGGTCTCGATGCAGCCCATTCCGCTGCGTAAAGCTTTCGGATGATTCGGGTCGATGCACATGGGTGAAATCAGGACCTTTTCTGCTCCCATTGCTTCTGCAGTGCGGAAAATCGAGCCGCAGTTGAAAGGCGAGCGGATGTCTTCGGCATAAACATAGACACCTGGAAAAAAATCCCGTTTCTTTACGATTCCGTTCTCGTCAACCGGAGAAGCGTGGGGCGCGATAATCAAATCCCACTCGGCAGGAAATGTTCCGATGATTGCAAGGAGATTGTTCCGCGCGAGGTTGCAAGCTCGTTTTTCATCAAAGGGCTGGATTTTTAAAACTTCCTCAAGTTGTTTTTTGCTGTCCTCTGGAAGTTCTTCGTCCTGAATCACAATGGAAAGTAATTTTTTGATGTATTCGGCCCGTGAAATGCTTTTAAAATTGTATTCGTTTCCTTTTTCTGGAATTCCGTCAACATCACGTTCCAGCGCGCCGAAAGTCAGAGCAAGTTTCCGGCGTTTCTGGCCCGGCTGGAGCTGATTAAGTTTGTGAGGCTCAATCATGATTCGCCTAGTAAGCTGTCTTAATCAGGGTGAACAAATCATCGCTGTTCATGCTTCTTGGCAGCGAATGAAGAATATCGAGCTGGCCTGCGTCTTCAGCGGCGAGGGCGAGTTGCTCAAGGGAGATGGACAAGTCTTTGAGACGAGCCGGCAGATTTGCCTTTGCGATTCTCTGGCGGATATTTTCAGCGAAAGCGTGGGATGCTTCTTCGTCAGTCTGTTCCGCTTGCGCTATCCCCATTTTCTTTGCGAGGACAGAAAGCCTGTCGGCCTTGAATTTTGCACATTCTTCAATCATGTAAGGAAAGAGAATCGTCGTAACCAGTGAGCGGGAAATCTTGTAACGGGCGTTGATGCACATGGCAAGAAGGGAGGCGATTCCTACTGAAGATGTTGCCGCAGACAGTGAAGCCATGCAACCGCCTTCTGAGAGCAATTCTTCCTTTGGTGTTGTGACTGTAAGTGACTGGGATCCGTCGAGGGCATAGCCGAGCAATTCTACAGCTTTTTCTGCCATCATATCGCTGAAGAAATTTTCCCGTTGTGAGAGGTAGCTTTCAGTGGCAATACACAACGTTTCCAGAGACATGGATTCAACTTGATTCTCAGTGAGGGTCGCTGTAAGAGTAGGGTCGAATAGGACGAATTTACAGATGCCGCTCTGTGCCTTTATCAGGCGAAGCGTTGAACTTCGCGCATCAACAAGGGGAATTTTGTCCGTGAAAATAAATGCATCGCGGATAGTCGTCGGAATACAGATAAGGGGCAGGGGATTTGCCAGCGGCTGCGAACCGTCTAGATAATCATACAAATCGTGATTTTCGTTGTACAATGCGCAGAGGGCGCGTCCAATTCTGATTGGTTTGCCTCCACCGACGGCAATCACTCCATGGACGTGGGCCTCGCGGGCGAGTTTTAGCGTCCGCTCAAGGATTTCAGATTCCCCGCTCATTGAAAGTTCATCAAAAATGAAATAGTCGATTTTTTTATCATCGAGGACTTTCGTGATTTTTTCAGAAGAGCCGTTCTCGCGTAAAATCGGGTCGAGAATCAACATGAATTTTGTGCCATATGAAAGAAGGGTAGAGCCGATTCTGCTCGTTGTATAGGAACCTAAAAGAATATTTGGTGAAACCTTGAATGAAAAATCTGCCATTTTTTTCCTTTGTCATGCCGAAGTCTATCAGCTTTTATATTTAAGAGATTCCGAACTGTACATCCTGATTTCAGTACGGACTTGGAATTGCTCCATATCAATAAAAAAAGACGGAAGCGAATCCGTCTTTCTGTAAGCGACACCGTTGCCGTTCAGTTAAAGTCCATAGCTAGCAAGAAGTCTGTCAGCTGTTGATGCGATAACAGCCTGATTCAAGTAGTTTGGATCCTTAATCTTTTCTTTGATGGCGGCAACGAGATCCTGCCGAATGTCCGGAGTTTCTGCCGCAACCTGATTGAGGTAATAGGCTTCTGCTGCTGCTTTCGCTTCATCAGAAACATTTACCTGATCTGCTGTAGAGTATGTATTTTCCTTAGCTTGCGTGCGACGAGTATTCTGAACATTGTTAAGAGGATTTACATTGTCAATTCTTCCAATCATCATAGCTAACCTGCCTTTTACTCTTTAATTATCGGCATCTTCAGAAAAATCTTTAGAATTTTTCGAAAATTTCTCAGAAGATTTTGAGATAAATACTGCAAATTCACCCTGTATTTTGCTCCTTGACGCAAAATTTTCAAGTGTTTCTTGAGCAGTCCCCTCTACTATCTCTTCGTGCAACTTCGTGAGCTCTCGCCCAACGACCACACGCCGTTCACTATCAATATCGGCAATATCCGTCAGAAGTTTAACGATTCTGAACGGAGATTCGTACAAAACTATCGCCGCGTCCATGGCCAAAAGCTCTTTGAGCCGGCTCCTGCGCCGTCCCGGTTTGGGGGAAAGAAACCCCTCAAAAACCAGAGTCTTGCCACCGGCCCCCGCAACGCTTACCAGCGAAGCAAAGGCGCTTGCTCCTGGAATCGGAACAACCGTGTGACCGGCTTTTCGCGCCAGACCTGCCAAAACCGCCCCCGGATCGGAAATGCCCGGAGTGCCTGCGTCGCTAGCATAGGCTACTGTCTGTCCTTCATCGAGCATTTTGATGATCTTTTCGCTCGCCTGCTCTTCATTCTGGGAACGACAAGAGACAAGAGGTTTTTTAATCTGGAGATGATTCAGAAGCTGAAGGGTGTGCCGCGTGTCTTCCGCTGCGACCACATCCACGGATTTGAAAGTCTCCACTGCCCGAAACGTAATATCACCGAGATTGCCAATCGGTGTTCCAACGATGTATAAGGTAGACATCTTCTTAGTATACAATATCTTTTCTTTATTGTCAAAAAAAGCTGTCTTTGGAAAGTTTCTTATTACTTCCAGAGCCGCACCTTGTATGCAGAGAGAAAATTCTGTTTGCTTTCGGGTGAGCCGACTTTATGATCGTAGCATAGAACAGAAGGTTGTAACAAGCTCATCGATTTTGCTGAAATCTGGCTCGCTTTTTGATTCAAACAATGAGCCTTTGCCTGTGTCTGGCATTGAGCGAATTTCTATTTTTTTGGCAACGATGTAGCCGTCAAGACTTGAAACGGTAAGGGCTGCAAACATTCTTGCAAGGGTTTCAAGGTCGTTTTCTTCGAGATCAATGATTTTTCCTGCAGCGCCGAGACTTCGGAGAGCCTGTTTTGTCTGGCTGATAAGCTTTGCATGTGTTTCCTGAGATATTTTTGCGGCTGCAGTTGAGATGTATTTTTCACTCTCAATAAAAGAATAAATCTGGATGAGGGGCTCTTTTTCGTTCATTTTGAACCAGCGGTTTACGATGGCCTTCATGACGTTTTCGGCAGGATATCGCTGGGAGATTGAGTCGATGTCAGTCGGAATGAAATATGTTTTGCGGTAATAGTCGCCGCACCAACGGATACAGTCTTCCACCATTGCGTCACGACTTTCGTAGTGATTGTAAAGAGATGCTTTTTTTATTCCGAGACGGTCTGCAACATCTGAGAGTGAAGTTCCGCCTGCATTTTTTGCAAAGCAAGAATCCAAGAATGCGAGGATAATCTTCTCGCGAGTAACTTTTTCTGATTTAGCCATTTTTCCCACCCATTTCAGATAAATCTGATTGACTAACTATCATTAGTTTATTATGACTGCAGGGATTTGTCAACACTTGCGAAATTTGCTAGAATAATGCGTTATGGATTTATTGAAGAAACTTACAGAATTGGACGCTCGTTTTGCAGAAGTGAGCGAATTGGTGCAAGACCCGGACTTAGTAAAGGACCAGAAAAAATACAAGGATGTCATGCGGGAACACGGTCATTTGACAGACGTGCTTGAAGTCGGAAACGAATACCGAAAGTGTTTGCAGGGCATCGAAGACGCAAAAATGATGATTACGGCAGAGGACGATGCCGAAATGAAGGAAATGGCCCGGGAGGAACTTAAAGAGCTTGAAGAAAAGGTTCCCCAGCTGGAAGAGCAGATTAAGCTCAAGCTGATTCCGCCAGATCCTCTGGACGAAAAAAACATTATCCTTGAAATCCGTTCCGCAGCGGGCGGTGACGAGGCAAGCCTTTTCGTGCGGGACATGTGGGAAATGTACATTCATCTCTGCGAGCGAAAGGGCTGGAAATACGAGAACGTGGAGGCTCAGGAAACTGAAGTCGGCGGCTTTAACAAAATCGTCACCCAGATTACGGGAAAATTCGTCTACGGAACTTTGAGATGGGAGTCTGGCGTTCACCGGGTTCAGCGAGTTCCTGCCACGGAAAGCCAGGGACGATTGCAGACGTCTACCGTTACCGTTGCTGTTCTGCCTGAAGCCGAAGAAGCCGACATTAAAATCAATCCGGGGGATGTCCGCGTCGACGTAATGCGTGCGGGCGGTCCTGGCGGTCAGTGTGTAAATACCACGGACTCAGCCGTTCGACTCACTCACATTCCAACGGGAATCGTCGTCATCCAGCAGGATCAGAAATCTCAGATTAAGAATAAGGAAAAGGCATGGCAGGTTCTCCGCGCCCGACTCTTTGACTTTGAGCAGAGCAAACTGGACGCAGAGCGTTCTTCTGCCAGAAAGAGTATGGTCGGAAACGGCGACCGCTCAGAAAAAATCCGCACTTACAACTATCCTCAGGATCGCGTAACAGACCACCGAATCAACCTTACCCTCCACAACTTGCCAAGCTTTATGATGGGCAACATGGACGAAATGCTTGACGCTCTCAATGTCTACGCAAAAGAGGAAGAGTTCAAGGCTCTGGACAGTTAAAGCGAGGCATGGATGCGGAAAAACTTGAAAATTCTCCCTTGTTTTAGAGGAAGAATTTTCAAGAAACCTTGAATTTGTGAAAATACTTTGTTAAAATCACTGTAGAATTTTCAAGAAACAGAGGAAAGTTGAAAATACATGGAGAAATTTGACAAAGAATTTTCAAAATCAAGACGCTCTGGCTCTGTCGTTCAGAATCTTTCTGGGGAGCTGGCTTATTATTCTTTTAAGCCAAGTCCTCTTCCCCCGCTGCCTTCAATCGAAATTTCTCAGGAAATGATGGCACTTCTTATCGAGGCGAACCGAAAAGTCGCTTACCTTGACGCCAGTTCCGACAAAATCCCCAATGTAAATCTTTTTTCATCAATGTACATTCGAAAAGAAGCTTTGCTTTCTTCACAAATTGAAGGCACTCAATGTAACCTTGATGATGTCCTTGACCCCGAAAACGAAGAAAACGCAAATATCGATGTAGGCGAAGTCATCAATTACATCGGCGCAACTGATTTTGCCATTGAACGCTTGGAGAAGCTGCCTCTTTGCATGAGGCTTTTAAAAGAAACTCATGCGGTTTTGATAAAATGCGTGCGCGGTAGTGACAAAACGCCCGGCGAATTCCGCACAAGCCAGAACTGGATTGGCGGTCAGGGAAGCAGTCTCAAAAATGCCCGCTACATTCCGCCCAGCGTTGACGACATGAAAATCGCCCTCAATCAGCTGGAGCAGTTTATGAATTCAGATGACCGGCTTGATCCCCTGATTCAGGCGGCACTTATTCACTATCAGTTTGAGACCATTCATCCCTTTTTGGACGGAAACGGCAGAATCGGCAGGCTTCTCATAACGCTTTTTTTGCTGCAGAAGAAAATCATCTCAAAGCCGATTTTATACATTTCATGCTTTCTCAAAATAAACCGAGTGGAATACTACGACCGGCTGAGTGAAGTGCGTCGCAGCGGAAATTACGAGCAGTGGATTTTCTTTTTCTTGCAGATGATTCTTGAAACGGCAAACGATGCCATTGATTCAATAAATGATTTGGAAGATTTGCACCGAAAAAATATGGCTTGGATTGAGACGATTCCGCCCCGCACCAGAGGAAATGCCCTTAAACTCTTTGAATATATTGAAGCAAAGGCTATAATCGACACGACAAAAACGGCCGCCGACTTGGGGCTTTCCTACAACACCACCGCAAAGACGATTGAGACCCTGCACCGATACGGGATTCTTGAGCCGTCGGCAAAGCGGGGAAAGGCAAGTCTCTATTCCTACACGGATTATCTGGCAATTTTGCGACGGGGAACGGAGTTGTAATTTATGACCATTCAAGAAGCCAAACTTTACGGAAAAAATCAGCTTGCCTCTTCTCCAACGCCAGATCTTGATACTGCGGTTTTGCTGCAGCACATCACAGGCTTTGACAAAACTCATTTGCTTTTAAACCGGGATTTTGAATTGTCTGGCGAGCAGAAATCTGATTTTCTCGCCGCTATTGAAAAGCGAAAGACCGGACTTCCTGTCGCCTACATCATCGGTCACAAAGAATTTTTCGGGTTGGATTTTTTAGTCACGCCGGATGTTTTGATTCCAAAACCTGACACCGAGCTTTTGGTGGAGCTGGCCTTGGACGCATTGGAAGATAAATTCCGGGCAAATCCGGCCTCGATTCCCACTGTCTGCGATATGTGCACTGGAAGCGGATGCGTTGGGATTTCTATCAATGCTGAATTGAGAATGCGGAATGCAGAATTAAAAATGACATTCGTTGACATCAGCGAAAAAGCTCTTGAGGTCGCGAGGAAAAACGCGCAGAGACTTTTAGGGACGGGGGAGCCAAGCGACCAATGTCCTGTGCCACATTATGAATTAAGCATTATGAATTGTGCATTCGTCCAGTCAAATCTTTTTGAGAATATTCCCCATACTTTTGATTTAATCGTCACCAATCCGCCTTATGTGCCTCATTCTGAAAGCCTGGAGCTTTTGAAGGACGGACGGAGCGAGCCGCTTCTTGCCTTGGACGGCGATGTGACAGAAAACGGCGAATATGCCCGCACAGAGGACGGCCTTTCTTTAATCAGGCGGCTTCTTCCCCAGTGCTATGAGCATTTGAACCGAAACGGAGTGCTGATTATGGAAACCGGCGAATACAATGCTCAGGAAACGGCGGAACTTTTTAGGCAGGCCGGCTTTCGAAATGTGAGAATCGAATACGACATGAACGAGATGATGCGGGATGTCGTGGGAGTAAAATAGCTTGATTTTTATGCAGTTAAAGTTTATAGTTGAAACAGGTAGTAACTGCATTTAAGTGGTTACCCCTTGGTTTGTTATGGCAATTAAGCCACTTGTCCGCCAAGTGTTGCGACCACAAGGCGGACTATTTTTTTATGCGATCGGTCATTTCTTTCGAAAGAGAGAAAGCACACCAATAATCAAACTGGCAACAGAGATGCAGAGCATCACAATGTCATAAGTTGTCATACTGGACAGCCCCCTTCTTCAATTATTTCAGTTTATCGCAACTGATTGAATAAGGGGCAAGCCACCATTGAAGTTACTACCTGCAGGCTTATATTAACCGAAATTGATATATTTGTATAGTTTATTTTTAGTATTTTTGCTATAATTTTTACATGACGCCACTGGAAAAGTATTACAATAAATTCAAGGAAGAGCACAGGCTCACCACCCGGCACGGGATCGTGGAATTTACGGTCTCCATGAAGCAGATTCACGATTGCATGGAGCTTTTGCGGGGCGGCCGGGAAAACGCTCAAATCAAGATTCTCGATGTGGGGGCAGGAACCGGCCGCTATTCCGTGGCCTTAAGCCGCGAAGGATTTGACGTGACGGCGGTGGAGCTGGTTGAGCATAACCTTGAAATTTTACGGGGCAAGCATGAAAACGTGAAAGCATGGCAGGGAGACGCCCGCGACCTGCATTTTTTAAGCGGCGAGACTTTTGACATCACGCTCCTTTTCGGCCCCATGTATCACCTGCACTCTGACCAAGACCGACTTGCCGCCTTAAACGAAGCTAAGCGGGTCACAAAAAAGGGAGGATTTATCCTCGTTGCCTATGTGATGAACGAGTACGCCGTTTTAAGCTATTGTTTTAGAGAAGGAAAAATCAAGGAAGTGCTGGAAAAAGGCAGGCTGACAAAAGATTTTCACACCATTACCAACATCAACGATGATTTGTACAGCTACACCCGCCTGGAAGACATGACCCGCCTCAACGAAAAGGCTGGCCTTGAGCGGCTAAAGGTTTTTGCCCCCGACGGAGCGGCCGATTACATGCGGCGGGAGCTCAATGCCCTGGACGAAGAAAGTTTCCGTCATTTTATCAACTATCAGATGTCAATTTGCGAGCGGCCGGAATTGCTGGGAGCAAGCTCCCACACGGTGGATGTGCTGAAAAGAAACTAAACTCCACGCCTTACAGAAATTGTCCGCACGGACGCGCCATAATCAAGAAAACGCCCACACGGATGTGGGCGAAAGCCAGTAAACTCCGCAAGAATTTCTCGACCGCAGGGAGAGAAATTCTTGTCAGGACAGGATGTCCAACATTTCCCGGAAGAAGTGGTTTTCTATTCTCGCTTCGTTCATGAATTCGCCGAAGGAGGCGTATTTTTTCCCCTGAAAGCGTTCGCCGAAGACAATCAGGTCGTTTCCGGCATCATCGCGGTCGTAGGTGAGATTGTAATTTTTCCCGTGGTAAGTGAATTCAAATTCTTTTTTTGTATTGATAAGAAAAATCAAGTCGTCTTTTGTCATAAAATCTCCTGTGAGCAAATGCGCTAGGGGCTGTAGCTCCGAAGTAGCCGTAGGCTATGAGCGTGAGCGAAGGGCGAAAGACCCGACCGCGCGAAGCGCGGGAGCGCCCGATTTTCCATTTTTAATTTTCAACTTTCAATTTCTCACAAATTTTCGCCGCTACTTTTTCGCCGTCCATGGCTGATGAGCCGATGCCACCGGAATAGCCTGAGCCTTCGCCTGATGGGTAGAGATTTGCGATTCCCTCACATTCAAGGCTTTCCTTCTTGCGCAAAATGCGGACAGGGGTGCTGGTGCGGCTTTCTGTGGCGATTAAAAGCGCGTCATCGCATACAAAACCGTGCATGTTCTTGTCGAAGTCGCGGAAACCTTTTTCAAGGCGGCTGCGTATTTCTTCAGGAAGCCATTTGTCCAATCGGCTGGCAACGACTCCGGGCTTGTAGCTGGTTTCGGGAAGGGCCGTTGAATCTTTGTGACTTAAAAAATCGGTGAGTTTTTGCGCCGGGGCGAACTGACCCTTTCCCTGACGGAAAGTTTCTTCTTCAAGTTCGGTGCGCCAGTAAAGGCCGGCAAGGGCAGGGCAGCCGTCTTCTCTTGCTTTTTGAAGGAATTCTTCAGGTATGTCTTCGGGGCGGCGTTCCACAACGATTGCGGCATCGCTCCACTTGCTGTTTCGGCCTGAGCCTGACATTCCGTTGATGACAATCTGGTTTTCTGCCGTGGCACAGGGAACGATGTAGCCGCCTGGGCACATGCAGAAACTGTAAACGCCGCGACCGTCAACCTGTGTGGTCAGCCGGTATTCTGCCGCTTCGGGCATCGTCTTTCCGTGGAACTGGATTGAGTCGATAAGGCTTCTGGGATGTTCAACGCGGACTCCCACGGCGAATGTCTTTGCTTCAAGGGATTCGGGAGAGATTTTTGCAATCATCTTGTAGATGTCAATGGCAGAATGACCTGTTGCGAGAATCACCGCATCTCCTGACAGCTGGGATTCCTGCCCGGTCTTGAGATTTTTCGTGCGGATTCCCTTGACGGTGAGATTTGATTTTTCTTCTATAATCAAATCAGTGCAGAGGGTGTCGAAATAGAATTCGCCCCCAAGTTCGATGATTTTTTTTCTCATTCCGCTGATGATTCCGGGAAGTTTGTCCGTGCCGATGTGGGGATGGGCGTCGGTCATGATTCGCTCCGGCGCGCCGAATTCCACGAAAATGCGGTAGATTTTTCCGATGTCGCCCCTTTTGTTGCTTCGAGTGTAGAGTTTTCCGTCTGAGAAAGTGCCGGCTCCTCCTTCCCCGAAGCAGAAATTTGACTGGGCGTTGAGTTTTCCTTCGTTTTCAAGATTTGTGACGTCGACCTTTCGCTCGTCCGTGCAGGAGCCGCGCTCAACTAAAATCGGCTTTATTCCGTCTTCCAAAAGCCTGAATGCGGCATATAATCCGGCGGGGCCGCTTCCTACGATGATGACAGTGTGCTTTCCGTCAGCTTTTTTCCAAGTGGGCAAAAATTCTCCGTCTCCGTTGGGCTTTTCGCCGATGTAGACCTTGTAGCGCAAGAGGATTTTTATCTGCCCGTGGCGGGCGTCGATAGATTTTTTTACGAAAACACTGGTGACATCGTCTTTTTTGAAAGGAATGCCTTTTTTGTCGAGAGATTTGAGAATTTCAGCATTTATGATGGCATCGTTTTTTTCGTCAGCGGGTTTTATGGTAATTGAAATGTCAGTCGTCATGTTCAAAATTATAGTGAATTTTTAGGGCGCAATCTACACGGGGGGGGGCACTCATTGCCGTCAAGCTTGCAAGGCTTCGCGCCGCTCTATACCCGACGTGGCATTACCTCATCATCGACAAAATCTCATTCACAGCCTTGCGGATTCTTTTGACCGACTCGCTTCCGGAAATTTCCTTTTTTTGAATAAATCCGACTTCGTAGTAGCCCAGGGCGTTCCCCGCAGAAAGACATGTGAATCCTGCTTTGTAAGGGCCGTTGGTCAAAACGATGTGGGGAATAAGGCCGATTCCGATTCCCAGCTGGACTAGAGCCATAATCGCCTCGTTGCCTTCGGTTTCAGCGGCAATCACCGGCTTTACGTTTCGGCTCTGAACCCAAGTGTCAAAGCGTTCCCGTGCGAGACCTGTTTTCGGGAGAATCAGCGGCACGGAAGAAACTATGTCCTGGGGACTTCCTGCGGCTTTCTCCCATAGGCTGCCTGTGCTCGCGGCAAAAACCAGCGGCGTGTGGCGGATGGGAAGGGTGTCAAAGCCCGAAAGCCCGCTCTCTGGAATGGCGGCAACGGCAAGCTCTGCCCGGCCTTCTTTGACCGCGTTCACCGCTCCTGCCGGGTCTCCGGTTTCGATTTCAAGATGGATTTTCGGGTATTTTTCGGAAAGGGATTTTAAGAATGGCGGCATAATCGAATAGCAGGCCGTGACCGAGGCGTAAACATGAAGAGTTCCAGAAACTTCATCCCCGGATGAGCGGAATGAATTGAGAATGTCTTCCTGTTCTTCAAGGCATTTTTTTGCAAAGCGGGCAAATTCCGCACCGGCTGGAGTGAGTTTTACCTCTCTGTTGTTGCGCTCCAAAAGACTTGTACCCGCTTCTTCCTCAAGCCGTGAAATCAGACGGCTCAGGGCGGAGGGGCTTAGATTCACCTTTTCTGCCGTACGGGCGAAGTGAAGTGTTTGCGAGAGATTCAAAAATGCGTTGAGTTCAAAAAAATCCACTTATTTTCCCAATGCGATTGAGCGGTCACAGGCTGCGGTAACGGCTTCAATCACTGCATTTCGGAAATTGTTCTTTTCAAGGGCTGCGACGCCTTCAATCGTGGTTCCTGCTGGCGAGCATACCATGTCTTTGAGAGCGGCCGGATGTTTTCCGCTCTGGAGGACCATTCCAGCTGAGCCGTAAACTGTCTGGGCTGCGTAGGTGTAGGCCTGAGAGCGTGGCATTCCGCATCGCACGGCTGCATCAGCCAGTGCCTCAATAAACATGAACACGAATGCCGGGCCACTTCCGCTTACAGCCGTGACACAATCCATGAGCTTTTCCGGCACTTCTTCGACTTTCCCTGCTGCGGCGAGGATTTCCTTTACATAGGAGAGTTCCTGCTCGGAGATGTCGTTCCCAGCGGTGATTGCAGTCATGGCCTCGCCGATCTGGGCGCAGACATTAGGCATCATGCGCACAAAACGGGCTTTCGGGGCAAAATCCTGCAATTTCTCCAGCTTTACCCCCGCCGCCATGGAGATGACGACAGATTCTGCACCGATGTCGCCCCTGATTTCAGCGAAAACATCGCCCAGAAATTGTGGCTTCACTGCAAGAAAAATGTATTTTGCGGCGAGAGCTTCCTTGTTTGTCTCAACGAAGGTACATCCGTTTTCGGTGGCGAAGGCTTTTCCCATTTCAGCGTTTTTGTCGGTTACTTTGATTTGCTTCGGGTCGAATTTTTTACAGACGGCACGCATTATCGCGCCGCCCATAGCGCCTGTTCCAATACAAGATATTGTCATAATTTACTCCAAAAAAAAATTTATTGGCTTATTCAAAAACAACGGTTTCCCGTCGAAAACCTGTCCCGAACATCGCAGTGAGCAAAGCTCAGGCGAGTTTGTGCCAGAACTTCGACTCCAACCGTTGTTTTTGCATCGGTCGGATATATGTTTTTGCAGGTCCTCATGCCAGAAAAAGTGTTCCCCTTGCGCTGCCGTCGGCCAGCTTGTCCAAAATCTCCGCCTTTCCGCCGTTGGCCAGAATCATGGGAATTCCGTATTTTGTTGATTTTGTGGCAGCCTGGATTTTGGTCTCGATTCCGCCGGTACCGAAGGCATTTGTCTCGCCGATTGTGATTTTTTTACGCAAATCTTCGATTGACGTAACTTCTTCAATCAGCTGAGCATTTGGGTTCGTTTTTGGATTGTCAGTGTAGATTCCGTCAATGTCGCTGAAAAGAATAAGTGCGTCCGCGCTCCACAAAATTGCCGTGATTGCGCTCAAGTTATCGTTGTCGCCGATTGCAAATTCATCAGTGGAAACCGAGTCGTTTTCGTTGATGATTGGAACCACGCCCTCGTCAACCAAAGTGAAAAGCGTGTTTCGGATATTGAGGGAGCGGTGATTGTCCTCAAAATCTTCTTTGGTAAACAAAAGCTGGCCAATGTGAAGGTCCTGCTCGGCGAAAGCCTTACGCCACTGAGCCATAAGCTCCACCTGACCGATGGCGCAGAGAGCCTGGCGGAAGTGAACGTCCTTCTTCCTGGCCCATTCTTTGAGGGTTGAAACGCCGGAAACCTGTGCTCCGGAAGAAACAACGACAATCTGCTTGCCCTTGTCGATAAGATTTTTGCACTGGCGGGCAAAAGACTGCATGAATTCGGTGTTCTGGGTGCCGTCTGCCTTTGCAAGTGTGTTTGAGCCGATTTTAATAACGATTTTGCGTGATTGTGCAAGTGTTTCTGCGATTGTCATAGTCTTTCCTTTCTATACATAGTAATAAATTGCAGAAGATTTGGAAAGAAGGGGCGATTCTTAAAGATTTTCCGCCATTTTGCGAATCTCTTCCTTCCATTCGGCTACGAACCAGTCCGGCGCAATCGGCTTTGCATCTGCACCAAAGGAAAGAAGCCACCGTTGAACCGGGAGCCACTGAGAGCTTGTGAAAGTGAGCGTGGTCATATTCTTCTCGTTATTTTCTTCGAGCTGCTGATTGTCCGACCACACAAATTCATGAACAACTTTTCGTGCTTCACCGTAGAATTCAATCTTGAAGTCAAAATAGTCGTCGTACTGAAAGGCCCCGAACCTGCCCTGCTCAGCTTCCTCATAAAAACGAAAATTTGCAGGCAAATCAAAAGGCTTTCCGCGAATCACTTCGACATTGCGCATTTTTGTGAGATTGAACAGGCGGGGATTGTCCGGCTCGGTGCGCCTGGCTCCGTACAAATAAATGGCTCCTTCATCAAGGACAAGCTGATAAGGCAGAATCTGACGGTGACGCTCATCTGGCTCCCACTTGCTGTTGTAATAAAAATCAAGCGTGAAATTGTTTTTGAGTGCAAGAAGGACTTTTTCGCAAGCCTCTTTTTCAAGCACAGGCTTTGGACGGGCAGGAACAAAAATCCGGTCATAAATTGTAAGAACTTTTGAGTCCGCTTCCCCAAAATCCAGTTCACCTTCTCTCACAGGCTCGGCTTTCTTTTCTTCATCAAGATTCAATGACGGACTGATTTTTTCGAGAAGAGTCTGAATGGACTTGAAAATAAAATCCTCAGAAGAATGTTGCCCAATCAATTTTTGAACCAGATGCAGGGCAAGAATTTCATCATCAGTAAAACCGGATGAAGGAAGTTTGTAGGTCTTTGTGTAATGCCAGCCATACTTTTTTGCATCGTATTCGAGGGGAGCGGCAAGCTCATTCTTCATGTAGCGGAAATCCCGGCGGAGAGTGCTTTCAGAAAGGGCCGGGTCGCGAAGCTCAACTCTCAAAGATTCAAGGATTTTATCAAAAGGCGCAATTTCGCCAGAAGAAAGAAGAGAATCAATCAGGCGGAAGCGTTCAAGCTGGGTGTGCGATGTTTTGTGACCGGGCATGTGTGCAATATATCACGGATTTGCAGGAAATGCAAAAAGGCGGGCTAGACCCGCCGGATGTAAATTACTAAGACTATTATTGTTTTGTCAGAGTTCCAGTTCCCCAATCTTCATTTTTATAAGTAAATGAACCTGTAGACGCATCTTTGCTGGAAATTTTAAACTCGAATGGAGTAATAAAAGCAGCTGTATATGTCGAACCATCTGAAGTTACGGTGTATGCAGAAGATATGAAAGGATTTATCCATTTATTTTTATCAGTCGTTATTTTTTGATAGCAATAACATTGTTTTACACCATACTCTTCATTAATCTTGAATTCCAAAACTTTTTTACCATCTTGATACCATGAAGTTCCGAAGAAAGGATCTTTGGAATTGTCGGTGCTTTGACTTCCGCCACTGCTTCCGCCATCGTCACCGCTAGAACAAGCCGCAAAGCCGAATACCATTGCCCCTGCGAGCAAGACTGCCAAAATTTTCTTAATTGCTTTCATTGAAAGCCCCCTTTTTTCATAAAATTTAAGACTAGTATAACGGGGGGGGGTGGTCATCTAATGACCAAGCAAGAAGGATTTTGTAAATTTTTTCAGTTTTCCGTCTTCAATTCAATTTTGTGCATAATCGTGTAGCTGATAATTCCCAAACACCAGAAGAATGTCGCCAGGAAGCTGAAGAAAATTGCCATGCGGAGAGATGGAACGTAAATCACTGAAAGCACATAGCCCGCACAGCCTGAAACGGTGCCTGTCATGTCGATTAAATTGTCGTAGGAAGCCCTGTCCTCGCTTTTTTGAAGAACCATGCCTTTGCGCCCTCAAAAATCTTGTCGCTGATGCCGCCGAAGAAGATGTACATTCCCATGCTGAGTATCCAGAAGATAAACATGTTGAGCGTGGCTTCGGAATAGACAAAATAGAGCACACTTGCCACAGCCTGCATCATAAAAAACGGAAGCATAAGCGGCAAAAGCCTTTTGTTCCACTTTGACCACATAAAGCCGAGCAAAATGCCACCGCCCCAGCCGATAATGTTTTGCAGCGAAATGAGGCGTGGAGAAAGAACGGCGTAGATTTCCTTATTGATGACGGAAGCCGAAAGACCTGTGAAAAGATAGTAAATGCCGTCGGATGCGAGAAGAGGAAAATATTTTTTGATGTCCTGCCACATGGCAACCACGGCTAGCGAACCTGGCCGTCGCCGTCAATCAAATATTTTGTGGTTGTGAGGGCTTTGATTCCCATTGGTCCTCGGGCATGAAGCTTTTGCGTTGAGATTCCAAGCTCCGCACCAAAACCGAATTCTCCGCCGTCAGTGAAGCGGGTTGAGCAGTTTACGTAAACACATGCCGCATCAACTTTGGCCTGGAAAAGCCGGGCTGTGGCACGAGTTTCAGTGATTATGCTCTCGGAATGCTTGGTATTGTGATTGTTGATGAATGCAATTGCTTCGTTTACGTCGCTCACGACTTTGACTGCGCAGATTAAATCAAGGAATTCTGTATCAAAATCGGCTTCTTCTGCCGGAACAATTTTACAATCCACAGATTTGCACAGATTTGCACAGATTTCATAAGATTTTTGATCGCAGCGAAGTTCAACTTTGCCGGCAAAGCGTTTTGCCAGTCGCGGAAGGAATTCCTGAGCTACTTTTTCGTGAACCAAAATACACTCGATTGCATTGCAAACGCCTGGTCGCTGAGTTTTTGCGTTCCATGCGATGTTTTCGGCCATTTCAAGGTCGCCTGTTTCGTCTACATAAATGTGGCAGATTCCGGCTCCAGTTTCGATTACAGGAATTTTTGCCGTCTGAACGACCATGTTAATCAGTTTTGCGCTGCCTCGCGGAAGAGCCACATCGATTTTGCCTACAGCGGTAAGGATTTCTTCGACTTCTGAGTGGCTTTCGCAGGGAGCAAGCTCGATTGAATCGACTACACCGAAGCCCTGAGCCTCGCTTGAAGCAAGACCTTCTTTAATCGCCGCGACGATTGCTTTGTTTGATTTGAGCGCAGAAGAAGAGCCTCGGAGCAAAATCGCATTGCCGCTTTTGTATGCGAGCGCGAAAGCATCAACCGTAACGTTCGGGCGGCTCTCGTAAATAATGGCCACAACTCCAAGCGGAACACGAACCTGCCTGATAGACATGCCGAGAGGAGTCTTCCAGCCGGCAACTTCCTCACCGATTGGATCAGTCTGTGAAATGATGATTTTGATTGAATCGATAAGACCGTCAATACGCTTGTCGTTGAGAGAAAGGCGGTCAACAAGGGCTTCCGAGGTGCCTTTTGAGCGGGCAAGGGCCACGTCCTCTGCGTTTGCAGCCAAAATAGCCGCCCGGTTTTTATTAATAGAAGAAATTACGGCCGAAAGAGCGATGTTTTTCTGGCTTGCTGTTTGAAGGGCAAGCACATTGCTTCCAGCGCGAAGTTTTTCAGAAATTGCAGAAATATTCATAAAAGCCCTCCGAGGGGGATTTTAAGGGGCGAAACCCCTTAGGTGAAGGGGGTGTCGGCGCAACGTCGGAAGCGAAGCTTCCAAAGTGCGACGCAGGGGGAAGGCGGTAGATTGCAAAGTCAAGTGCAACAATAGACTTCAATTGGTGACTTTAACCCCAAACATTTTCTAGGACGGTTATTTAGAAGTGAAACTATAGCCTCTAAATAATCGTCATCCAAATTCCTAAAGTCCATGCCTCTAGGT
>JAFUFU010000035.1 GCA_017469785.1 Treponema sp. | reverse complement strand
TGCCGCGTAAGCGGCAAATGTATATAATTACAAGCACAAACTGCGTGCAGCAGGCGAGCCTGCGGTTTCGCTAAGCCGTTTCCACGACTGGAAGCCGTTTTTTGATACAGCCTGTAAATTTCAAAACTCGACATTTGACTTACTAGATAGCCCCTGCTTCGGATTTTTTGTTTTTATCATTGTGAACCCGGTGATTTTGTGCTATCTTTTTTAGGATTATGAAAAAAAACCAGTCCTTAGCTTTTGTTATTCTCGGCTTCCTCCTCTGTTTCAATTTCTTTTCATGCGCAAAAAATCAGGCTGATGAAAAAGCTGACGAAACACTCGGACAGCTCACGGCAATTCTTGAAGACACAACGATTTCCGTACAGTCTCGCTATGCTGTCATCAACAGGATAGCAAATCTCTACTACGCCCAGGGCAAGACAGACGACATGGTTCTTTTTCTGACAGAATGGGTTGAAGTGCATCCCGGTGACACCTACAACGCCTACTGGCTTCTCATGGTCGCGTCAAACTATCTCAAGGCAGGAGAAGAAGCGCTGGCAGAATATTATTACGACAGGATTATCAACAATTACGCTGACCTTCTGGTAAACGGGGAGTCAATTCATTTCGCCTGCCTTCAGCACCTCATTCAAATCAGCAAAAATTCAACGAACAGGATTCATTATTTCAACAGAATCATCACAAACTTTCCCCACAACGTAAGCATCACAGAAATGTACCTCAGGCTTGCCCTCGAATACGAGAATACCGGCGAATGGGATATGGCGCTGAAATCATATTCTCTCTTCCTGGAGCAGCCGGACTCCTCAACGATTCAGATTGCAGGAATCCCGGATGCATACACAAAAGCCCGCCAGATGGTCGATTTCTCTAAATCTCCCAAAGACTGGACTTTTGAATCCCTTGACGCGCTGGAATCGGCCGTCAAAAAGGCGATTTCCAGCTACAACTGGCGCGCCCTTGACCGCTACCGCTCAAAGGTCAATTTTTTCGCCATGAGCTGGAAGTCAAGCGAGTCAGATCCCAACGCGCTGGAAAATTTCTCAATGCATAACTTCATGCTGGGAAACCGCATCCGCTACAGCGAAAAACTCGATGAAAGCTCTACGCCGACAGAGGCATATCTCAGGACAACAGGCTGGAGCACATACATCAACGTGTGGTATCTCTACTTCAGGAAGGTAAATTTCCCTGCAGATCCTGAAATTCACGGCCGCTGGGAATGGGCGGGAATCTACTTCGGTGAAAAGCTCTAAAAAAACGCTCTTTACTCTTTTTTTTCTCGTGACGGCCAGCCTTGGCTTTTCTGAATCAGCCCTGGAACGGGTTGAGCTTGAGGAGCTTCCGCCAGCTGATGAATACTATATCGACGATTCGCCGCTGAAGCAGATTCTCCGGCTTTTCGATGAAGAGGACTATGCCCGCCAAAAGGCATTTCTCGAACAAAAACAGAGAAAAACAATAAGGAAGGCCGGGGGCATAAACGTTTCAGGCGGCCAGTACGAGCAGAAAATGATTCACGAATTCATCGCCCGATACATGACGAATTTCGGCAAGCAGAACCTTTACAAAATTCTTGATGACGGGGAAGCGTACAGGCTTTATGTCCGCCAGGAAGTAAAAAAAAGAAGGCTTCCTCAGCTCCTTGAATATCTTCCCCTTGTGGAAAGCGAGTACAAGCCGACAGCAAAATCACGTAGCGGCGCAAGAGGACTGTGGCAATTCATGGAGAATTCCATAGCTCCCTTTCTCACGAAAGATGACTGGATTGACGAGCGACTTGACCCCTGGAAATCGACGGGAGCAGCCCTGTCAAAGCTTGAGGACAACTACAGGATGTTCGGTGACTGGCCCCTTGCAATCGGGGCCTACAATTGCGGTGCCGGAGCCATGCGCCGGGCCCTAAATGCCTCGCCGGTGAAATCATTCTGGTACCTTGCCGAACACAAACTGATTCCAGAAGAAACGATTCAATATGTGCCTAAGCTTCTGGCCATTGCGGAAATCGCGGAAAACGGCGAAGAATACAAAGTGAGCCTTCCACTAATGAGCGAATCCCGGCACTTTGCTGACTTCGATTATGTCAGGGTCAAAAGATCCCTTTCCCTCAGGCGGCTGGCCCATGATCTTCGGCTTGACTATGAAACCTTAAAGGCTCTGAACGCAGCCCTAATCAAGGAAGCCACGCCGCCAGACCGGGCCTATGACATCCGTCTTCCCATGGGCTTGGCAGAATCGGCACGGCAAGTCATCGAAACGATTCAGTGACACCGACTCCTCTGCTTCTAAAAATAAAACTTAAACTCAAGTCTCCTTTATGCCGAAAAACAAAGTTGAAGAACCAGTTTTAAAAGGAATCGGGCCGTGAAAAAAACAATTTTATCTTCGCTGATTTTATTCTCTCTTCTGGCTGGGAATGCCGGTGCGTCAGGAAAAAAAACATTCATCTCTTCTACCAGCCATATTGATTGGTCAAAGTCAAATTTCGTATCTGAGGTCCAACTGGATACGGAACTCGCCGGAATCAGTATGCCATCTGGAAAACGTGCGGCTATCAGTTTCATCGAGACGAAGATGCCGGACCTAATAAAGGATCCCCTTCTTTCACTCTACGTTAACTCGACGCAGCAGCTGGGGGAACTTATTCTTGCAAACGACATCACGCTGGAGCAGCTTACAAAAATCATTGACGACGGCAAAAAAAGCCCCGGAATATTCGCAGACGGAAGCCTCAGCCTGAAAACGACGCATACAATAAATCTTCATGAAATTTCCTCTCTCCTCGTGAAGCATCATTTTCCTTACGAAAACGCGAAGCCCATTGAGACGATTTCTTCGCGAGCCTATACGGGAATTATCATTGATGCGAGAGGCGAGCTTGATGTTCACGGTGAATTCATGACTGACAACGTATACCCCTGCTTTTTTCCGCAGATTTGGGACGAGAACATGAATCTCATTTACGAAAGAAACATGGGAAATCCCGATTCAGAATTAAAAAACGGCATGCTTCACTACGACTGGCGTGATGACGAGACTGCTTATCAGTCAAGAATCGGCTCTGACCCGCTTCACATCAAGGCCAGAAAAGTGTATGGCCACCTTCGCACGGATCCGGTGATTTCCAGGGACGACGCGCTGAAAATTCTGTCTGTCCCTGAAAACGTAAAACTCCTGCAGGAAGGAAAAGTCGTCATTCTCCTCGACAAGGAGAACCTGAGCTACGCCATCGACACGTCTATTTCACAACAGGATTACTACGCGCCATTCCTTGACATCAAGAGCTATTTCCCGGATACGGAAGAGGCGCCGATTATCAAATTCACGGGCGATGAATTCCAGCTTCTATATGACCTTAAATTCGTTGCAGACAGCGCACAGCTCTTGGACTCAGAGCTCCCAAAAATGAAAACCCTGGCGAATCTGCTCAAGGACATCAACCGGGATGACGCTTATACGATTCTGGTCGAAGGACACACGGCAGACGTAAACAAACCTGTCGGACAGATGAACCTTTCGATTAACCGCTCGCTTGCAATCATAGATGCGCTCGTGGCAAACGGACTCCCCCGCTCCCTTTTCTCATACAAGGGCTACGGCGGAACTCAGCCAATCGCCACGAACGCAACACCGGAAGGCCGCGCGATGAACCGCCGGGTTATCATTACAGCCCGCCCGAAGGCGACCTATATTCAGAGGCATTAAAAATGAGGATTGATATGAAGAAAGCAACACTTTCGGCACTCTTATGTGCATTCGCTTCAAATCTTTTCGCAATCAGTTTTTTCTCAGGTGAAACAGGAATAGCCGCGACTTCCGTCAATAAAAAAGTGCACAGCTTTGATCCCTCACTTGAATTCAAGGGCTTCTTCGCAGGACATTTTGCAATTACGAATTCCCTTTCAGTCCGCACAGAGCTTGCCCTTAAAACAAGCGATTTATATGAAGAAGGAATCACAAACGAAGCGGATTCTGTATTTAAAATAAAAGAGTTTTCCGCACACTATATCAAATCATTCGCAGGAGCGACCCACACATTCACCGCCTTCAGGGGGGATTACGAGCCAATTGGAAGCCAGCAGTTCATCAAGCGGCAGCTCGGCGTAGAGGGTTACGCTTCCGCCATTACAGAAAATTTTCTCGGCGCGAACGGAGCCAATGCCTACACTCCCCATGGTATCGGAGGAAGCTATGCCCTGAGCCTGAAAACACTTCCCGTAAGCACAGGCATTTCTGTCAGCAAAAACAAGGATGTGGATGGGGAGCCAGAGCTGAACGCAGACTGGAGGCTGGCACTTGCCTTCCGTAACCTGAAAGCTGATTTTTTGCTCGGAGCAGGCGCTCCAATCTACACTGAAAAAGACGGAGAAGACGTATTTCTGCTGATTGATACTCTGTACATTCATTCCGGTCTGGACATGCTGATAGGGAACCGCTACTCTCCCCTGTCGCTCTACACGCTGGGCGGATTTTCTTACATGCCGATTAAAAAGCAAAGCGACAAAGATGACAACCTTCCGGACAGCATCAAGCCTGAAAATATCTTCCTTATTGTAGAACCGAGACTTTCCATTGATAAAGTCAAAATTTATCTCAGCGTATACAACATTCCCAGCGACAATCTGGCAGATCTCCTTTTTATCGAAGAAAATCTGGGAGCATGCCTCAGGATTTTCAGCGATGCATTCTATACCGCAAACAGGGAATTTACATTCGGACTCAGCGGAAACATCGGCTTGGAGGGGAAATTCTTTGACGATTTAAAAAGCTTCAAGACAGAAGAATTCAAAGATGCGCTAAAGGTCAAGGCCGGCCCCTTTGCAGAAATCGAGGCGAACAAGGGACTTCTGAAACTTGCCCTGGAAGTAAACGCGACAAAAATCATCGACGAGGAAGAGGAAGCGTTCAAGCTTCATGTCGGTTACAAAAAAGAATTGTAAACACAAAAAAACCGCCGCAAAAGCGACGGCTTTTTTTTTACATTGAGAATTTGCTCAGTCTTTCGCAGGCTTCTTCGATGTCAGCCTTGTGACCGAATGAACTGAAGCGGATGAAGCTTTCGCCGGCAGGACCAAAGCCGCTTCCCGGCGTGGTGACGATGTGGCACTTGTCGAGAATGGCGTCAAAGACATCCCAGCTCTTTTTATTCGGGAATTTTGCCCAAACATAAGGACCGTTTCCCGTAAAGTAAGCCTCAACTCCCATCTTTTTGAAGTTCTCGCCGTCCAGGGTTTCCTTGATTTTGTGACCGTTGGCAAGATAGTAATCAACCTGAGCCTTCATGTCCTTTAAGCCCTGCTCGTCCAAAGCGGCTAAGCCACCAGCCTGGGCGATGTTTGACGCTCCGTTGAAGAGAGTGGTCATGACCCGGTTCCAGTCCTTGTTTACGCTGCTTCCGTCCTCGAATTTAAGCTCGTTGGGAACGATGCTCCAGCCCAAGCGAACTCCGGTGAATCCTGCCGGCTTTGAGAATGAGTTCACTTCGATGGCGCAGGTTTTTGCACCTTCGATTTCATAAATCGTCTTCGGAAGATTCTTGTCGCGGATAAATTCGCAGTAAGCGGCGTCAAAGATGATTATGCAGCCGTTGGCATTGGCAAAATCGACAAGTTTTTTAAGCTGCTCTTTTGTGGCGCAAACGCCTGTCGGATTGTTGGGCGAGCAGAAATAAATGAGGGTGTTCTTTTCGATTTTTGACAAATCAGGGAAGAAGTCATTTTTTTCGGTACAAGGAAGATACGTGATTCCCTTGTAGCCGCTTCCATTGTTCTCGCCGGCAGCCCCCACAACTACGGAGCCGTCAACATAAACCGGGTAAGCCGGATCCTGAACGGCGACTTTTACATCACGGCCAAAAAGGGTCTGGATTCGGGCGATGTCGCATTTTGCTCCGTCAGAAATGAAAACTTCGCTTGTCTCAGCCATGCCTTTATAGAAGACTTCGGCGATTTTCTCGCGCAAGGCAGTGTTACCCTGCTCGTCTCCGTAGCCAGAATATCCGGCAGGTGTGGCAAGAGCAAGGGCATAATCGCTCATAGCTCCTGCAATGTGTTTTGAAAGAGGCTCGGTGGTGTTTCCGATTCCGAGAGAAATAATCTTTGCTTCCGGGTGTGAAGCAGCATATTCGCGGCGGCGGCGGGCAATCTCAGGGAAGAGATAGCCTGCGGTCAAATTTGCAAAACCAATGTTTCTTTTAATCATAGTGAGCCTATTTTAATGAAAAGCGGATTTTTTATCCACAGATTAGCAGAGATTAACACAAATTATTTGCTAATCCTTAAATCCGCTCCATGAGCGCAATTTTGCCACATTCTCTAAGAGAAGGTCGATTTCTTCTTCCGTATTGTAGAAATAAAGGCTTGCCCTTGCCGTGGCCGGAACGCCGAGATATGCTCCCAAAGGCTGGGCACAGTGGTGGCCTGCCCTGATTGCGATGTTCTCCCCGCTTAAAAGAGTGGCTATGTCGTGGGGATGAACGCCGTCCACTGTAAAGGTGACGATTCCGCATCTCTTCCGTCCGTCTTTGTTTCCGATGATGTTCACATGGGGGATTTTTTTCATTCCCTCGATAAGGCGGACTGCAAGCTCATTGTCGTGCTCAGTTATGGTGTCCAGACCCACCGACTGAATATAGCGGATTGCGGCGGCCATTCCCACAGCGTCTCCCGCACTCACGGTTCCCGCCTCGAATTTGTGGGGAACTTCCGCCCAAGTGGCGCTTTCTTCGGTGACATACTCAATCATCTCGCCGCCGCGAAGGAAGGGAGGCATAGCCTCTAAAAGCTCAAGCCTGCCCCAAACCGCGCCGATTCCCATGGGGCCGCAAAGCTTGTGCCCGCTCATGGCGAAAAAGTCCGCGCCCAAATCCTGGACATCGACTTTGAGGTGAGGCGTTGACTGGGCTCCGTCCACCACCATAACCGCCCCGTTTTTATGGGCGATTTCTGCGATTTTCTTAATGGGATTTGTCGTTCCAAGAACATTCGACACATGGGTGATTGAGACGATTTTTGTTTTGGGAGTGATTTTTGCGTATTCGCTCTCAGGAATTTCGCCGGTCTCCTTATCAACATACATGAATTTTAAGACCGCTCCCTTCGTGTCACGGATAAACTGCCAAGGAAGGATATTTGAGTGATGCTCCATGATTGAGATGACGATTTCATCCCCCGCATTCACATTAGCCAGGCCGTAAGTGTTTGCGATTAAATTAAGACCTTCCGAAGTGTTCCGGGTGAAAATGATTTCTTTTTCAGATGGCGCGTTGATGAAGCGGGCCACAGTTTCACGCGCGTCCTCGTAAGCCTTTGTCGCCCTCTCGCTCAAAGAATAAAGACCGCGAAGGGGATTTGCGTTCTGCGTGGCGTAAAAGTGAGTCATGGCGTTCAAAACGATGTAGGGCCGCTGAGCCGTAGCCGCCGTGTCAAGGTAAACGAGCCCTGAGTTGTCTGCAGAATTTTTTTCATCAATCGCCTTAAAAAGCGGAAAATCATTTCGGAATTTGTTCATAGAGAGAATTATAGAGATTTTCGCCCAGATTGAGAAGTAGTTTTACCTAGAATTTTAGTAGGTTTTTATTTTTGCCGATAATTACATAATGAAGAAAATTTTTCTCACGATTTTTGCCCTTCTCTCTCTTTTTTCGGTTTCCGCTGATTCAGGCCTAAAGCCCGTGAAGCACAATCCCTGGGAACTCATCATTTACCGGAGCGAAAACAAGACCGACTTCAACTATGTGCGTTGTTTCCTCCGAATCGAGGACGAAAACGGCAATGATGTGAGCAAATCTAAGGTAAAGGCGACTTACGAATGGGCGACTATTCCCAATGTGGTAAATTACTATAAAAATCAGCTCTACCTTGACGGCGGAATGGCCATGCACTTGAATTTAAAGCCCGGAAAATACCGTTTTTCTGTCTACACTCCCATCGACAAGCAGGGCGGATTTGAAGTCACCAAAAGCATAGCGGGCAAGAAGATTTGGGAGTCAAATGTCTTCGAATACGACACCCAAAACCCCGCCAAAGTGATTTTCGTCACCCCGGTCATGAATGACAACGGCTTTTTTGCGGGCGCCTGGTGGATTGACTACAAGGCACCTAGATTCTTCAAATGGAGCGAGGGGAAAATTTTAGACGCGGACGGGCGCAGATAAACGCGGATAATTTCTAATCGCTCTTTGCTAATCAATAAGCCATGCCAAAGGTGATTCCGCAGGCAACCCGCTTTTCGTTTTCCTTAGGATTAGGACGGTAAATCATCGAATATCCGATTGAGAACTGAAAACTTCCGTCGGCAATAAATCCTGTGTTCGGCGAAAGATACAAATCAGCCCCGAAAGTCAGCGCATCTGAATAATCTTCTTTTTCTACATTTTTAAAAATCTCGTCCGTGCGCCTGATATTCCACAATTCATCGTAGTCATAATAATTGTAAGAAATCTTTCCAGAATAAGTCGTGCTCAGGACAAAACGCTGCATGAAGAGTGATAGGGCCGGAATTCCCTTATGAATCTCAAAACTGTAAAGAATCGCCTTCGCGCTTGCACTTGCGAGATATTTTGATGAAGGATAAAGGCTCGCCGTAAAAATAAAGGGCACGATAATCGGGAAGCGAAGCTGGACAAGCACTCCGCCATTCAGATATTTGCTTTCCTCAAAAAATGGGGACTGGGAAATGGTCTCAGAATCACGGTAAGAGCCAAGGACAAAGGGCTGCAAGGTAAATCCGGCAAAATTATAGACTGCCGGTGAAATTTTATGAATGTTCGAGAACTGAAGGAAAGCCATGGCGTCCGCGCTTTTCCCATTGGACTCATCCCAGTTCTCTTCAAAATCCTCGTTTATAATCTGCCGCCCGTAAAGAAAGCTGCCCTGAGTGCCCGCGGCAAATGAGCTGACCTTGCCACGCCACAAGGTCTTTGTAAACAATGCAGTGTCCGCTGTCTGCATGAAGCCGTCCTTATCAAAAAGACAGGTTCCGCTCAAAGTATACTGAAAGGAGTCATCTCCCCCGGAAAGAGAAAGTTCCGCCCCTCCGTTATTGTAAATGGGGTCATAGCCTGCGCTGAAAGAAACCTGTTTGTCACCCCATGGATTCGTTGAAACGAAAGTAAGGCCGAAAAGCGTGCTTGAATCCTGCTCAAAATCGTGATTATAGACAGGAACAAAACCGAACAGAGGCAGGAAAATTCCCCTTCGGTAATATCGGAAAGGATTATAGCGAATCTCTTCATAATGGAGGGGCTGTTTTTCCCCGCTTGCGTTCACAGCCGCTGTTTTTTTGCCGGCTTTCATGCGAAGCTGCTCAAAATCCCCTGTTTTCAACTCAAGCCTGTAGAGCGGCGTCTGCTCATACTCGGCGGCAAGGGCATAAAAGAAAAAGGAATCGCCTGTATTTTTTTCCGGGATGGCCTCAAGAATTCCCGCAAAGGAATTTTCTTTCTGAAGGAAGCAGACGGCATCCTTTGAGGAGCGGTTGATTTTTAAGAGACCGATTCGAGAAAGCATCTTGCCGCCCTTGCCAAGCTCTGCCCATGAAAAAGAAAGGAGAATTACATTTGAATCACAGGAAATTCTGTGCAGATTGTGGATAATCAGATTTCTTCCTGCCATGTCAGAAAAATCGTATTCAAAGAGCGAACTTTCTTCGTCAAAAAAGCGGATTTTCCACTTCAAGCCGTCTTTTACTATAGCCGCGTTCAGGTTTTCGTCAATTCCGACTGGTGAAAAGGGAATCTCCCCGTCTCCAAAGATTTTCCCATTATCCTGACTGAGATTTTCGTCTCCAGAAAGGAAATTTCTCATGCAGACAGAAGCTGGCATAGGATTTCCGCCTGTAATTTTAAAATATCCGTCCCGATTGCCAGTTTCCTTGTGCTCGGTATATTTTTTCTTTTCGATGTCAAATTCAGCGGTGACAGTTTTGTAATTCTTTTTGTCGATTTCACGGCTCAGCGCAAGTTTTTTCCCGTCAGGGGAGAAGAGAACCCTGCTGATTCCCGTGATCGCAAGGAGTTTTTTGTTTTTCTTGATTTTTCCGTCAGGATCCAGCCTCACAAGCCTTAGAGAAGAAGAGGCACTGTCAAAATAAGCGATTTTCACTTCAGAAGCCGATACATCAAAAAAAGCGTCGAAACTTGATATCCTTGCTTTTTTTTGAGAGAGAAGCCAGCCATTTTTTTCAGAATGCTCAAGGCTCAGGGTCTTTTCAAAATTTTTCCATGCTTCGGTGATTTTCATGCCGTAGGTCTTTTTGAAAACCCCTGCAATAAAACTGAAAGAAAGGGAAGAACCTGCATTTTTCCAGAAATCAGCGTACTTGCTCATGCCGTATGTCTCCTGCAGATAGGCCGCAAACATGCTGCCGAACATGTAAGCGTCCGTTCCGCCGGGATAAGTATCACGCGCACCAGTCACATCCCGCCATGATGGAAAATGCCCTTCAATGACAGACTGATCCACAATCTGAGTGGAAAAAGGGTCGTTAAGCCGGCCTCCCCTACCCTTGCTCTCAAAAGAGACCGTGGCTCCCTCGGCCCAGAATGTGGTTACTGTAAGCCAGGCCGGGTTCATGGCATCGGAAATGAAAGACAGGCGTTTCAGGGCATTTGCTTTCATGTTGTATGTGACCGCATGAGTTAGCTCGTGGTAAAAGACTGACTGGATTGTATCGTCGTACATATCAAGGCTCGTTTCAGGCAAAGTGTCGTACAAAACGATTCTGTTGTAAGGAATGGCGGCGTAATAGGCGTTCAAAAGCTCGACAGAAGAAGTTATCGTTACAGGAAAACGCTGGTAGGCCTCGGTTTCCAACTTTGAAGTGATTTCAAGATAATAGTCATCGCAGACAGCCTCGATTTTTTCCGCCGCCCTTCTAGATTCCTCAGCGAAGATAATGTCAAAATACTCCGTGCGTATCACATGAAGGGGCGACGAGGAATCAGCAAGGGCGCCCCCAAGAGCAAAAAGCGGAAAAAGTCCAAAAGAAAGAAAAAAAAGAAAAGACAAAAGAAATTTCCGGATCATACGGAGAAGTATAGCAAAAGAATTGAAACTTGAAAATCGGAAAGCAATAATCCGTGAAAATCCGTGCCAATCTGTGGTTTCTTTTCTTCCTTTCTGTTACAATCGTTTTTCCAATGACCGATTTATCTGACTTAAAGAACGAACTGAACCCAGAGCAGTACGAAGCCGTCATGACCATTAACGGCGCCATTCTCATCATCGCGGGAGCCGGCAGCGGAAAAACCCGCGTAATCACATTCCGAATCGCCCACATGCTTGACGCAGGCGTTCCCCAGAGCGCGATTCTTGCCCTCACCTTCACCAACAAGGCCGCAAAAGAGATGAGCGAGCGAATCAAGGAGCTCACGGGCAAAAAGCTGCCACTTCTCACGGTCTCAACCTTTCATGCTTTCGGCGTGCGGATTTTGCGGCAGGAAATCGGGCTTTTGGGCTACCGGGAAAATTTTTCGATTTACGACGAGACTGACCGGGCCTCACTGATTAAAGAAACCGGCCGGGAGCTTGCATATTCTCCAGACGCCCTGGATGTCTATCAGGTGGGGATTTTGATTTCTGACATCAAGACCGGACGCAAGCAGTGGACAATCGAAAACGAAATGTACAAGGAGCTTTATGAGGGCTATCAGGAGGGGCTAAAACTCTACAACGCTGTGGATTTTGACGACCTCATCACCCTTCCAATTAAGATTTTCAGGGAATTTCCTGAGGTTCTGGCAAAATACAAAGAGCGCTACAAGTACATAATGGTGGACGAATTTCAGGACACCAGCCACCAGCAGTACGAATTCATGCGCCTTCTAGCCGAGAACAATGTTGCCGTCGTAGGCGACGATGACCAGTCAATCTACTCATGGCGGGGCGCTGACTATCAGAACATCGTCAACTTTGAGAAAGATTTTAAGGACGTAAAGGAAATCCGCCTGGAGCAAAATTACCGCTCGACGGGCACGATTCTGGCGGCGGCCAACGGCGTTATCAAGCACAACACCAACCGCAAGGACAAGGAACTCTGGAGCGGAAACGGCGACGGAAAGCCCATTGAAATCTACATGCCTGACAACGAGACGGCAGAGGCGGCTTTTATCGTGGAGTCAATTCAGGCCACATCAATCACCGAAAAGCGAAAATACGACGATTTCTGCGTTCTCATGAGGGCAAACACCCAGTCCCGCGCCATCGAAGAAGCTTTTTTGGCCGAGAACATCCCCTACACCATGAGCGGCGGCACTTCCTTCTTCCAGCGAAAGGAAATCAAGGACATAATCAGCTACCTCAGGGTAATCTCAAACCACGATGATGACGTGAACCTGCTCCGAATCATAAACACGCCCCGAAGGGGAATCGGCCGGGCGACCATCGAAAAACTCAACGAAATCGCAAAGAACCTCTCCTGCTCCCTCTGGGAAGCAATCAACGCCCTTTTGGAAGTGGGCGACAACGAGGCCGATTTATTCATGGCAGGGGGCACTATCTCAGCCCAGTCCAGCCACAGTGACTTCGATGACGAGGATTTTTCGGAAGGCACCAAGCAGAACCTCAAGGCCTTCGTTGACATAATCGAATCGAACAAATCCATGCTGGGCGGTCACGGACTGGCAAAAAAAGTGCGAACTATGGTCGAAAATATCCGCTACATGGACTACCTGATTGGCGAAAACCCGAAGTCAGAAAAAGCGGCAAGGTTCAAAATGCTCAACATCGAAAGCCTGATTGGCTCAATCGAACGCTGGGAAAACAATCCGGAGTCAGGCGAGCCAACCCTTTACAACTACCTCAACCGAATCACCCTTTTAAGCCGGGACGACATGGATGATGACGAGAATCTTGGAAAAGTGAACCTGATGACGATTCACGCCTCAAAGGGCTTGGAATTCCCGGTGGTTTTCATCGCGGGAGCGGAAGAAGGCCTCATTCCCCACGGCCGGGCCGTTGACGAGGGAGGAGACGCTGCCGTTGAAGAAGAGAGACGGCTCTTTTATGTGGCAATCACCCGCGCCCGGGACAAACTTTTGATTTCAAGTTGCCGAAGCCGCCGCCGGCAGAACAGCACGGTTGAAAGCCAGCCCAGCCGCTTTTTGGACGAAATTCCGCCCCATCTGGTTCAATATCATGAGCCGCAAAAAGAAGTGGACGCAGAGACAGCCATCGACCTTCTCCAACAGATGAAAAAACGCTTCAGCGCTCCGAAAGTCCCTGGATTCTCATAATGCGAAATGCCGTCAAATAAATCGTGTAAATTGTGAATCATTCCCCGTCAATTTTCAATCTGTTCCAAAAGTCCGGGATTTCCTGCCCCACTCTCCAAAAGGAAAGTTTTTTCACGCCGTTATCTTTGTACATCTGGCAACGCTCTACAGCACTTTCTACCGTGTCGTAATAAACTGAGACCCGTGTTTTCTTCTCAAAAGTGAAACTCAGGTCTCCACCAGGAGATTTTTTGAAATTTGTGACCTTATTTGATTTAATGATATCATCGACCTTATACATTCGGTAGGCTTTCCGTCCCACATCCTCGTTGTTCCATGCCCTGGCGTAAAAATGGCAGCCCATGACAAGTTTTTCTTCCGGGATACAGCTCCTTGCATAATCAGCGATTCTCTTGCACCATGCAATCGAGGCAATGGGGCCGGGCGCGCTGGTAGACCAATGCTCATCGTAAGCCATGACAATAATTCTGTCCGCGATTTTTGAAAGCTCTGAGTAATCGTAGGCGTCACGCTCAAGAGTCTTTGTTCTTGCAGGAATCGCCACCGTAAGCATTTTTCCCTTAAGCTTTTTCTTCAAGTCTCTCAGAAAAAAACGGAAATTTTCATCGTCCTCTTTCATTACAAGTTCCCAGTCAATCTGAAGGCCGTCATAATCCCTTGTCTGTTCCACAAGCTGTTTTATGATTTTTTTACGAAGAGGAAGTTTCGGGTCAAGAAGAAGATGAGTCTGAGCTTTTGAGTCAACGCTTGAGACAATATGGACGCGAGACTTATAATCCGGGAATTTTTCACTGCGTTTTGGCACAGCCGTAAAATCACTCATATTGTTCACTGAATTAACGAAATACCCCACATCAGTGACAGGATATTCAGGATGAAAGGAAGACTCTTCCCCAATCATTACATAGCCCCAGATTTCCTGAAAAGGAAGCTTCATCTCTGAGGGATCCGTGGCATCAAGAGTTTCTGCAAAAGAAGTGGATGGTATGAACAAAAAAGATAAAATAATTGTAGAGATAAAAAGAATTCTTCTAAAAATGATTCTGTTCATAAACTGATACCGCCTTTCTGTCATTATCGGACAAAAAAAGCGGCATCAAAAGAAAACTAATTGATTTTTCTGAACAAAACGTAATCGACAGTCATGCCGTCCTGCCCATTATTTTCAGGATTACGAACGTCATTCTTCTGGATTTTGAGCGTAACAGTCGTGGGCTGGTCAAGGGTAAAACTTGCCAAAGCACGCGTTGTAAGCTCGTATTTTCCGATTGGAGGTTCCGAGCCATAAACCAGATAAGAGTCGCTGTTTATGTACAAGTTAAAGCGAGAATGAGATGAGTCAGGCGCATAGACGTTTGCAAGCCCCTCATAGCTTCCTGCCGGGAAATTAATCTCGGCAATAGCCCATGAAGAATCGTTTGTCAATTTCAATGCATAGGCTCCAGACGCGGTTTTGTCAGCAATCAATTCAAAGCCCTCATAATACATATTCTCAAGTTCAATCTGGAGTTTATTTCCAGTGAAATCGAATTTTGGAGCTTCAGTAAGCCGTTTCGGCAACTTATCCAAACCAGTTGTCTTTATCGAGCCTACGCTCACCTCAGAACCGCCGGAAATTCCACCAGAACTTCCCATTGATGACTTCTTGCTTGGTTCCGGACTTTGGCTAACAGAAGAACTATCAAGCGTTGAAGTAGAACCACATGAGAAAAACAAAGCCGAAACGAGAAAAACTGCGGCAAGCAAAACTGTATTTGATAATTTCATACGTATCTCCATGGGGAATATTAAAACAAACTTGCAAAGATTTTTCAAGAGAAAAAAAAACGGCCCACTTCTGTGAACCGTTTTTGAGACTGGCCTGACTCGAACAGGCGACCCTCTGCTTAGAAGGCAGATGCTCTAATCCAGCTGAGCTACAATCCCGTGCAAAAGAATATACCAAATCAACAGAAAATTTGCAAGAGATGATTTCCAGAATCAGCAGGACTTTCTCATAAATGAATGTCACTCGCCCTTGCGAATAGGAACAGACCCTAAATCAAGGACTAGACTGTATACCGGAGAGACGGACTCCGTATTCCAGGCACGGGCAACAGCAAAAAGCTGCACATAATAGCAATTTTCTTCGGAAAAGCTTGCGCTGTGATAATAATCCGCGTCACCTTCCGCAGGCTCCACATCTCTTGTTCCGCCCTTGTCATCCTCGTCATAATCGAAAAAATCAAATGATTTGTTCCCGACCGCGCTGTTCCGATACGGAACATATTCTTCATAGGTGTAGTCTGTAGATACTTTATACCCGATACAGGCATTCAAGGTGTACCTGGTTTTTAATAGATCATCAGAGTCCGCGCTTTCGTTACTGATTCCACTCTGATAATTCTTAAGACGGAAAATCACCGTAGTGGAATCATGTCCTTCAAAAAACACTGCCTTATTTGTCGAAGTACTCGTTCCGAGAGGCTGATAAGAATAAGTTTCTATCATCCTTGTGGCAGCAGTGCTTCCGCTTGAACTTGTATTTACAGAATTAATCGCGTTTCTCTGAGAAGTCAGATTAGAATAGTTATTGTAGATTTTGTAATAAACGTCAGTTCCAGTATAGCCCAAACCTTCAGCATCGGAACTGGGGGCTGTTTTAAAGTTGAAATACCAAGTCAAAGGATCAGAACTTGAATAAAGCGGATCATTGTATGTGACAGTCGGCTCCTCGATCGAAATCACTTCATCCATTCCGCAAGAAGAGACAATAAAACCAGCAAATACGCAAAAAAGAGCTGACATGAGTTTCCTCGGTATAATGCTGGTTTGTCTTGTTTTCATATAAAGAAAAGCGCTGTATTTTCAAAAAGTTTCAGAATTACTGAATATTTCCTGCAATATTCAAGGCAATCAGCCGGGATTTTGCAAGTTGCGCCCACTGTGACGAAGGATGAAGGGCATACAAGGTATCGTATGCGCTCTTTGCGTCATCGTATTTTGCAGCAGATTCATTTACGCGTCCAAGAGAGTACAAAGCATGGTCAATCAGAAGAAAATCTTCATCAGAAGTCGCCTGCTTATAGTAAGAAATGGCATTTTCAATATCATTAAGATTTTCGCTGCATACAGCGGCATTATAATAGCACAAAGAGGCTGTATAAGCTTTATTCTTTGCAGCGACGGCTTTCAGCCAGGCATCCCGGGCTTCAGAATAATTTTTCTGTGCAAATTTTATTTCTGCAAGCAACATGTTTGCACGAAGGCCTACGACACCTGATTTTCCGCTGAGAGGAGCGAGAGCATCAAGGGCAGTTGCCTGACGAGCGGCAACATCAGTTTCTGAAAGCCCATCCGCCTCACTGGTGAGCTCATAAGAAATCAAATCAATCTGCTCGATTCCTTTTTCAGCTGATTTCGCACGGAGCGTAGCACATACAGCGACAGCAACGATAGCGACGACAACAAGCACAGATACAACAATGACACTTTTTTTTGATTTTTCAATGGCAGTCCCCAAAGAGTCTGCAAGTGTCACCTTTTCATTTTTTTCAATCATTTTTTACTCCTAAGATTTATTTTATCGTATATTCAACTCGTTTAGCAACCTCGAAACGTAGGTTCTTTGGATTCCAAGAACCTTACCGGCTTCCGTTTGATTCCATGAAGTCTCGTTCAGAATCTTTTTTATGTAGGCGGCTTTAAAGCGATTGAGGGCAGTTTTCAGAGTTTTATCACTGAAATCAGCGGCCTCCTCGGCAAAATCAGAATACATGTCCGATTTTTGCTCAGAAGGCGCGGCCGTCTGCGAAGAAAGCGATGTAATCCGCAAATCTTCAGCCTGAATAAGCGGCGGCTGTCCAAGGACACAAGCCCTCTCCACGGAATTTTCCAGTTCGCGAACATTTCCCGGCCAATAGTAGCTGTACAAGGCTCGAAGCGCCGAAGTTGAGAATCCCGTGAAATTCTTTTTGGTCTCGTGACTGAACTTATTCAAAAAGAATGATGCGAGCGGCTCAATATCGTCCTTTCGCTCACGGAGAGGCGGAATATTAAGCGGCACAACATTCAAGCGGTAATACAAATCGCTTCTGAAAAGCCCGTCGGCAACCATTTTCTCAAGATTTCGGTTTGTAGCCGCAACGACCCGGACATCAACAGAAAGCGTTTTATTTGAACCGACACGCTCAAATTTATGCTCCTGAAGAACCCTGAGCAGTTTTGCCTGAAGGTCAAGGGACAATTCACCAATCTCATCAAGAAAAATCGTGCCTCCGTCGCTAGCCTCAAAGCGACCAATTCTGTCGCTCACCGCATCTGTGAAAGCCCCTTTTACATGCCCGAAAAGCTCACTTTCCAGCAAGGCAGGCGAAAGCGCCGCGCAATTCACACGGATAAAGGGCTTGTCATGGCGCTCACCCTTAATGTGGAGCTGTTCCGCAAATAATTCCTTTCCTACCCCGCTCTCGCCAGTTATCAGAATCGTCGTATTTGTTTTTGCAACTTCTTCAATAACCCGAATCAAATCAAGGACTGGAGCGCTCCGCGCGACAAAAGGATGATACTCCGAACCATTTTCAATTTTGGAAGTCAGGACTGAAATTTTTTCCTTTGCAGAACGATATGAATCAGCGTTTACATAAGCGATGCCCGCCTGATCTGCAAGACTTTCAAGGACAGCAAGATCATCATCGTTGAAAGAAAGAGAGTCAGCTTTGTTCAAAAGCTCGATAACGCCGATACACTTTCCCCGAACCCGCATTGGAATCGCAATCATATTCCGGCTTACATAACCTGTTTTTTTCTGGACAGTAGTGGAGAAACGCGGATCGGCTGAAACATTGTTCAAAATAAGCGACTTGTTGTGCTCGGCAACCCATCCCGCAATAGAATTTTTGGCAACTGGAATGTTCTGAGCCTCTGCCCCCTTTGGACCAAGTGCTACAACAAAATGAAGCAAATCATCCTCATCATGTAACAGAAGCAGGGAAGAAGACTCACAATGAACAAGACGCATTGCCGATTCTAGAATATAAACCAGCAATGCGTTTATGTCAGAATAATTCGAATTTATTCGACCATTTATCTCGATGAGTGTTTTTAACTGTTCAAGAGTAAGAGAATTTAAGTCACTCATCGAAGTAAATTAGTTATTTTTCTGAGATTTAAGCATGTCACCGAGAGTATATGCACCGTCATCATCATTTTCAGAAGAAGACATGTACTGAGAAATCTCTTTGCGAGCCTGAGCCTTTTTATACTCTTTTACAGAGAAAGCAACCTTTTCTTTTTCTACACTGACATCAACAACATAAACGTTGAGTTTGTCTCCGACAGCATATTTTTTGACAGCCTCTTCGTAAGGAACATCACGCTCGTCACTCAAATTAGCTTTGTTTACGAGACCTTCAATTCCGTCCGGAGCCTTAACGAATACGCCAAAATCAGTGATTGAAGTGATTTCACCTTCAAGAGTTGAACCCGGTTTGTATTCCTCTGCGAATTTCTTCCATGGATTGTCAGTAAGCTGTTTGATACCGACACGGATGCGATGATTCTCAGAATCAGATTCAAGAACAACAACCTCGACATCCTGATCGACTTTGAGTTCGCTGCCTGCATGCTTAACCTTCTTTGTCCAAGAAATATCTTCTGCATGGAGGAAACCATCGATTCCGTCTTCAAGCTGAATGAATGCACCTGCATTTGTGAGCTTGACAACTTTTCCAGAGAGTTTTGTGCCTTCCGGATATTTTTCCGAGATTGAATCCCAAGGATTAGCTGTTACCTGTTTGAGACCGAGAGAAACACGACCAGCAGGAATATCATAGCCCAAAATCATACATTTGATTTTGTCGCCGATTTTTACCATGTCAGAGGCCTTGTTGACTTTTTTAGTCCAGCTGAATTCAGAAATATGAGCGAGACCTTCGATTCCCTCTTCAAGTTCGATAAACGCGCCGAAATCAGTGAGTTTTGTAACTGTTCCTTCTACGATGTCATCGACATGATATTTATCCTCGAAGTGTACCCAAGGATCTTCAGTGAAGTGTTTGAGAGAGAGATTGATTCGTTTTTCGTTTGGCTCAAGGCGGATAACTTTGAGTTCGACTTCCTGACCTTTTTTCACGAAATCTTTCGGTCGTGTAACGTGACCCCAAGACATATCGTTGATATGGAGAAGACCGTCGAATCCCCCCAAGTCAATGAATGCGCCGAAGCTTGTGAATGATTTTACGGTTCCCTTTACGGTGTCACCAATCTGCTTTTCTGCAAAGAACTTATCACGCTCAGCGTTAATGATTTCTTCAAGATACTTGCGGCGGTTTACGACAACGTTTTGTTTGTTGTCTGAATACAAACGCTCGATATAGAATTTTGAAACAGTTCCGAGGAGTTTTGAAGGATTCTCAACTTTCTGGCTGTCAGACTGGCTGATTGGCAAGAATGCGTGAATATCGCCGCCAAGATTGACGTCAAATCCGCCCTTGACTTCTTTTTCAATTGTACCTTCGATTGGCAATTTTTCATCGAAATATTTACGGAAATCTTTCCAGAGCTGTTTAGCCTGAGCTTTTGTATAAGAGATTTCCGGACCGTTGCGACCGTCTTTACGAAGAACAACGACTGTGATTTTCTCGCCATCGTTTGGTATCTTGCTACCGAACTCCTGTACCGGAATCCTTCCCTCCGTGCGATAGCCAATATCAACGAAAACATAGCCATCTGCGACCTGAATTACGGTTCCATCTACAATCTGACCATCTTCAATGTTGAGGCCTTTGAGAGACTCCTCTAATTGTGTCTGGATTTCACCTTTTGTCTGAGATTCATCCTTTTCCACTTCCATCTGTTCCATAAGTTGTCTACCTTTATTTCTGAATTTTGCTTAATATTATCTCACAAACCTTGTCAATAGTCAAGGCGGAAGTATCGATATAGAAAGCATCTTCGGCACGCCGGAGAGCACCTTCTTTTTTGTTCCTGTCAATCTCATCACGCTTGATAATTGCGGCCTTCACTTCCTCAAGTGTCATGTTTGAAACCCCCTGATCAAAGCGTCGCTGAGCCTGAACGTCAATCGAAGCGTCAAGATAGAATTTATATTCGGCATCAGGGAAAACAACGGTCGTCATGTCCCGGCCTTCACAGATGATGTCCAAATGATTCGTGATTTCTCTCATGCGCTCGTTCACCAAATGGCGAATTTCTACAATGGAAGAAACCTGGGCGACACGGGCAGAAACGGCGTCGTCATGCAAGTGAGACTCAACATCCTTTCCGTTTAAAATAAGATGTGAATTTTCGTAATCAAGAGACTGTTTTTTGCAGAATTCAACGACTTTCTCTGAATCCGCGACATCGATGTCAGTGCCGTTCAAGGCCATGGTAAGGGCGCGGTAAAAACTTCCGCTGTTAAGATAAGTGATGCCCAGTTTTTTCGCAATCAATGAAGCGATGGTAGATTTTCCGGTTCCGGCAGGACCGTCCATAGCGATAATCATAAAACACTCCTTTTATCTAGTTTTTGCACAATTTCAGCAGGGACTGCACTTCCCAGCCCCTAAGTTCCCTGAACTGGCCCGGCTCTAAATCTTCCAGCTCGATGTTTCCGATTCTCACGCGGCAGAGATTCCGGATTGAGACACCGGCGCTCTCAAAGACCCTGCGGATTTCACGGTTCTTGCCTTCAACCAGAACGACCCGCATACGGTGGGAGTTGAGCTCCTCAGCGCGCTTAGCTTTATAAAACACGCCCTCCACCCGGATTCCTTTTTCAAAATCTTCGGCAAGGTAGCGCGGAAGAGGCAGGGAACTTTCTACTATATACTCTTTTTCGATTTCTGCGCTGGGATGGCTCAAACGGGCCGCAAAATCACCATCGTTGGTAAAAATCAAGGCGCCATGGCTGAACATGTCCAAGCGACCCACGTTGTAAAGACGCTCTTTGAAAGACTCTTTGAGAATATCCACGGCACAAGGACGGCCCTTCTCATCAGACTGGGAACAGACATAGCCTAAGGGCTTATACAAAAGGACATAGCGTTTTTTCTCTTCGAGGCTGACTTTTTTCCCGTCGACGCACACAACGTCCTTCTCAGTGACCTTCGTGCCAAGTTCGGTGACCACATTTCCATTCACAGACACCCGTCCATCAAGGATTATTTTTTCTGAGGCACGACGGCTTGCGACACCGCAATGGGCCAGAAATGCCTGAAGACGGACTTCTTCTTTATTTGCTGACTGATTCTTGTTATCGGGCAAGTACGAACCTCTCCTCTTCTTTTTCGTCAAGCTGAGGCAAATCAGCTATTGAGTTGAGACGGAAGAATTTGAGGAATTCTTTCGTCGTACCGAATTCAACCGGACGTCCCGGAGTGTCACGGCGACCGACTTCTTTTATCAGCTGCCGCTCAATCAAAAGCCGAATCATATTGTCAGGAGAGACGCCCCGTAACGCTTCGATTTCAGCCCGAGTAATGGGCTGCTTGTAAGCGATGATTGCAAGAACTTCAAGAGCCGAGCGGGACAGCTTGCCTTCGTTTTTGTTTCCGTATTTTTCCTTGAGATTTTCCCAGTATTCTTTTTTGGGAGCAAGCACATATCCACCGGTAATGACGGAAAGTTCCACGCCGCTTGAGGCCTGAGTGTATTTTTCTTTTAAGATTTCAAGAGCTTCAGTCACGACATCTGCTGAAAGCTGGGTTGAAGCCGCCAGAGCGTCAAGGGTGAGAGGATCGTTTTCCAGAAATAAAACCGCCTCTACCAGCCCGGCCTCTTTTTCAAGATTTATATCCATAAGTGAGGATTATTATAGTAAATCAAAACACTTTCTTCAATAATTCTAGATTTTCTCACCAGGGCCCACAGAGAACCGTAAAACATGCCGACATTTTTCAGCAAATTACAATCTCTCCGTGCCCTCTCTAGCTCTGTGAGGAATTTAAGCTGCGTCGTAACGGCAGATTTTAATGTCACCGAACATGCGGTTCTGGTAGATTGCCGCCATTTTGAATTTGACAGCCTCAAGAATCGCCATGAAGGCACAGACTACGTCCAGAATATTCCCCTTACGCACAAGCAAATCCGTGAACATGCACTCGCTTTTCTTTTCGAGGAGCTCGTTCATTAAGGTAATCTTTTCGTTGACCGAGATCTCTTCGTAGACATCAAGGATTTTCTGGTCAGTATACTGACTCATGATGGTCTTGAAGATTTTCTGCATCTGCTCAAGCAAATCCCACGTGTCGACCCTCTCCCAGAGGTTTTCGTCCTCAAAGGGAAGGATACGCTGAACCTTGCTCCGCTCAAAATTCCACTCGCTTTCGTCCTGTTTTTCCTCGATGAGGTCTGAAAGTTTTTTGAACTTCTGGTATTCGATAAGATGCTCAACGAGTTCTTCACGGGGATCATCAAAGTCCAGATCCTCGTCAATTTTAACTTCAACAGGAAGCATCATGCGGGATTTTATGTAAATCAGTCGGGAAGCCCAATAATAGAATTCAGAGAGGTCGCCTAAATCAAGGGAAGCGGCATAATCCAGATATTCCAGAAACTGCTCGGTTATTTTTGCAATCGGAATGTCGTAGATGTTGATTTTGTTGTCGCGAATCAATGACCAAAGCAAATCCAGCGGACCATCAAATTCGCCGATTGTATATCTCCGTTTTGTTTTTCCAGATTCTTCTTCGTTTTCACTCGTCGCCTGATTTTCCGTTATCTGTGCCTGTTCTTCCATACGAACGCTCCGTTTCCGTGATGATTCCTGCAAATCCGGCTGAATCAAGGTACAGTTCAGCCCCCTGATTTCCTGTTTTTGCGAGAGATTTTTCATAGAAATCCCTGTTTTGAATTTCGGCAGATTCCGGCAAAACTTCAAGCAAAGGAATCAAAACAAAAGCACGTTCGCTAATTCTCGGATGGGGAATTTCAAGATTCTTCATTGAGTCTACAGGGTCGGAAAAATGAATCTCCTCGTTCCCGAAAAGCTCGATGTCTATGTCAAGGCTCCGCTGGCCGTTTCGTATCTCATTCTCCCGGCTTCGTCCAAAACTGGCTTCAATCTCGTGGATTTTTGAAAGAAGCCCGGAAGCAGAAAGAGTCGTTTCTCCGCTCACAGCCATATTAAAAAAATCAGGTTGATTTTCTACATACATGGGCTTCGTGCGGTAGACCGAGGAGACACAGAAGTCAGAAAACAGACTCTCCAACTCCACGCAGGCACAGGCAAGCACATGCAGGGAATCAAGAGAGTCGAACGCTTTATTTGAACCAAGACCAAGAACCGCAAACATCAGAACAGTGCGTCTGCCGCAGAAGGCACGACAGGCTCTGGCTCGGTCTTTGAGGCAGCGGCGGCTTTTTTGGCCGCATCTTTAGATGCCTTTTCCGCATCCTTGGCGGCCTTCTCAGCGGCTTTCTTCGCGTCGTTTACGGCCTTTTCCTGCTCAGGATAGACAGCGACGCCTTCCTTTGTGCGGAGAATCTGACCAGGGAAAACCTCATTGCGAATCTGGGTTTCAACCTGCTTTGCGTAGTCCGGGTTTTCCTTGAGGAAGTTGATTGCATTCTCCTTGCCCTGACCGACCTTTTCCTCGCCACGGGTATACCAGGCTCCTCGCTTGTCGATGATTCCATGCTTGACGGCAGAATCGAGAAGAGAAGCGGTGGCAGAAATTCCCTTGCCGAAGTAGATGTCCAGCTCGACCTTACGGAACGGAGGAGCAACCTTATTCTTTACGACCTTGACCCGGACGCGGTTTCCAACAGCGTCCTCATCCCCCTTGCCTTCGATTGACTCAATACGGCGGATTTCAAGACGGACAGAAGAATAAAATTTAAGGGCGTTACCGCCGGTTGTTGTCTCCGGATTTCCGAACATGATTCCGATTTTCATTCGGATCTGATTGATGAAGATAATCATGCAACGAGACTTGCCGACAATCGCCGTGAGTTTTCGCAGTGCCTGACTCATGAGGCGGGCCTGCAAGCCCATCATGGCGTCTCCCATATCACCTTCGATTTCTTTTTGAGGAGTAAGGGCAGCAACCGAGTCAACGACAATAATGTCCACGGCCCCGGAACGGACGAGATTCTCCGTGATTTCAAGAGCCTGCTCGCCGTTGTCCGGCTGAGACACCCAGAGATTATCGATGTCAACGCCAAGATTTTTTGCGTAAACTGGATCCAGCGCATGCTCCGCGTCGATGAAAGCCGCAATTCCACCAAGCTTTTGTGCTTCGGCAACTGCATGAAGGGCAAGAGTCGTTTTACCCGAGCTTTCAGGACCATACATCTCGATGATTCGGCCACGGGGATAACCGCCTACGCCAAGGGCCTCGTCGAGCAAAATCGAACCGGAAGGAATGACATCGATATTCGTCAAATCCGTCTGCGCTCCCAGCTTAATGAGGGAGCCTGCACCAAACTGCTTCTCAATCTGAAGACGGGCCGCCTCAAGCGCCTTTAGTTTTTCCGCCATATCCTGTGGCGGCTGATTCTGTGTTTTTTCTGCCATAGAAATCCACCTTATATAATATTTTCCCCACCCACCTATATATAGGCGGAATTTATTCATTTTTGGCAATTAGTTCTGAAAAAAAACATTTTTTTCAGAATTTATCTAGTTTCCGGACTGCTTCACCGGCTGATAGACGGCCTTTCCTTCAAGAAGAAGCTTCCCGTTCTCAACCATGATTTTTCCAAGAATACGGACAGGACGCTCACCGTCAAGCTCAGTCTGCCGCTCCTCGCTGAATCGGAGCGGTACGACACCTTCCACACGAACAAGATTCTCGTACCCGACGAGCAAATCACAGCGATAGGATTTCCCGTCAGCCATGGCGTTTGAAATTCGTCCAGCCCAGGAAACAGTGCAGCCTATGTACAAATCAGGATTCTCGGCGACACTTGCATATTCAATGTTGTCATCGTATTTTTCCAGGGAATCAAAGGTCGGCTCTGAAAAATACGAGCTGATCATACGGGCTTTTTCCTTGATTGAATCCGCCGCATTGGAATTGAGTATCCGATTTATTTCGACAAGCGAGTGATTCTCACGATAATTCTGAAAATTTGACATCGCCGAATCAAAAGATTTTTTTATCTGGGCATCTGTCAGTATATATTTATAGACTCCGCCCGACAGGTTCTGTTTTTTAGCATTCCCCATTTCGTCAACCGAAAGGAAAAGCGAGCTCAGGTCAGCGCGTGGCTGGGATATGGGAATACGCACCCCCCTGGCAATCCGTGAAAAATTTCCGAAGTTAAAAATCAAAAAGGCCAGCACAAGGCCTGCAAGGACTGAAAGCGCGATTCTCTTTATGGTATCAGGATTTATGCCGAGAGGCGGATAAAAACGCTCTATCTCACCAGAATCAACAGCCTTGCATACTTCCTCATAGGTTCCGTGAGTGCGGATAAATTCCATAGCATCCAGCGCGACTTTATTGTCAGGATCATAATCAAGGATATCAAGATAATAATTGATAGCCCTGTCAGTATCTCCGCGACGTAAGAAAAGCACGGCCTGAGCACACAGCAGGGTTGGATCCGTCATACGGATATGCCGTGCCCGCTGGAAATACGCGCTGGCACTTCCCGTATCCCCGAGGTACAGGCAGGCCAATCCGGCAGTGAGAAAATAGTCAAAACTCTCACGGTAAAGTTCAGGATTGTTGCCCGACTCAAGGAGAGAAATGACATGTGAGAATTTCCTGCGCTGCAAGAGAAAATGCGCTTTTTCCAAAGCCGAACGACTCATTGCCTACTGTCGCCTCAATTTTTCCAGAATTGCATCAAGCTCCGCGTTCAGATGTTTCAGCTCTTTTTTATCTACATCTTTTGAAGACTGAAGCTTGTCGATTTTATCAATGAGGTCCTGAATATATGCAGAATCAAGCTGATAATCTTTTATCGGAGGAACAATAAATTCAACGTCCGTGCGCTTACCTTCGTTTTCACCCTTGGACTCAGGCGCATTCGGCTGGACTTCCGTATTTTTATCAGGCTCCTTGAAATCCAGAAGCGAAGCAGTATCCTGGCGGGATTTTTCGATTTCAAGGATTCCGTCAGCATATGTTATTCCAAGCGGATATTCATCAGGCCCCGAAGCGGCAATATAAAAAGTGAATTCGGTTTTACCGTCAGCGGGAAGAACAAAATCCGGCCAGTCAATCATAATAGCGGAATCATCATAACCACGGATATTTGTGAATCCCCTTCCTTTTCTGAAACCGTAATCCCAACCCATTTTTAAGATTTCATCACGGTTGGCAAGCGTTACCATTTCGACCGGAGAGACATTGGGGCCATCAAGCACGAACTGGAAAGAAGCGTTGTCACTGGAAGAATAGACGGCCCTCTCTTCTTTAAGGTCAGCATAAGAAAAACGGGTTTCATTACGCACTTTGCGCTTTGCCTCGGTTGTAAAGTGAACGGAATTTCCCTCGCCGCAGACAGTATCAAAGACCCCCTTCAAGTCAACGGTATGTGAGGATTTTCCCAAATTAAGCACATACAGGCGAACCCGGATAATATCCGCAGGCATACTTTCCCGGCTCTTCAAAAAAGAGAAATCCGCAATAAGACGCACTCCGTTGTCAAACGAATAGACAAGCTGCGCCCCGTCAGATAGCCGCCTAAGCTCACGCCTGACGCGATTTGATGAGCTAAGATTATAAATCCGGTCATCAAGTTTCATAAAGAAAGCTGTGGAAGACGACAAATCATTTGTTGCCAGCAAGGGAACATCAAGGCAACCTTCAGGCATACAGTAGATGCTGAATGTACCGGGCTTCTGATAAAATTCCATACGGAGAAAATCGCTTACGAGCTCATAGGTATTAGCCAGATGATACTTGATGCCGAGAACTCCGTCATACAATTCAGTTTCAGCCTCTCGTTTAAGTCTCTCGGCCTCTGAAATCGCCTTCTGCCTTCTTGCGTATTCTTCGTCCATCATAAGTTCAGTCAAATGATGGGAATTATCAAGATTATCCTTGAATTTTTCGTTATCAATAGCAAAGATTGAAAAAAATGATGTACAGAACAGTATTTTTAACAACAGTTTTTTCATTTTTCACCATCCTCAGTTTGATCTTCAAGCAGGTACTGAAGCTGCTTTGCCTTTCGTTTCAATGAATAAACTTCGGTGTCTTTCGCGCCGTCCCCGGTATTCTTTACAGCGGTTGTTCCCTGACCGCTTTGATTCTGCTTTACCCGGATAGACGGCTCGCTGACACTCTGTATTATATGAACATTTGGATTCGACGGCTTGGAAACTCCCGACGATGAAGGCTCTGATTTTGCAGCTTCCTGGGGGGCTTCAGACGCCGCTGCGGGAGCCGGCTGAGTTTCGGCCAGTTCCGGCTGGGGTTTTTCTGCTTCCACAGGAGCCTCTTCGGCTGCAACCACGCCCTCTGGCTCCTGAACGGCATAGCCGCCCTGCTCAAGGAGCGCCTCAAGTTCTGAAATACGGGCCTGAGCGTCTATCAGGGAATGACGCACTCCCGTCTCATCTTCAAGAGCATAAACCCGGAGCTGACGCTCGTATTCCTCACGGGTAGACAGGTTTTCTTCACCGATAACTTTCAGCAGATAAAGAAGCTTTTCTTCCCTGCCCCGGCGCTCAATCAAATCAAGCTTGTACTGAGCCTGGGGGGCCTTTTCGCAGGCAGAGAAATCACCTACGACACGCTCGTACAAGGCACGGGCACTATCGAAATTATACTCGTCATAAAAGCTCTCGGCAATCCAAAACAATGCAAGCGGATACAAATCGCTTTCTGGATAGTGATGGCAGAAATCGCTCAGGGCAAGGACAGCATCCTCATTCCGCGCCAGGAGATGCAGGAGACGGCCGTTCTGGTATTCCACATATTCGGAGTAAGGGCTCAGGGAAAAACGCTCCAAAAACGACTCGCAGTCATTCTGTGCCTGACGGTATTCCCCGGCATAAATCTCGCTCTTGATAAGCATGAAGAGATTCTCATCGCTTACAGCCCCCGGAGCAGAGACAACTTTGCGGAGAAAAAAAATCGCCGTAGTCCAATCTTCATTTTTGTATGCGTCTGCCCCCTGCTTTAAATTCGCACTTTCGACCGAAGTCAGCTTCACTCCGGACGTTTTCTGAGGAAAAGCAAAACAAAGCGAGAATAATGCGACAAAAATGAGGGCAGAACTCTTTTTCAAGGAATCATTTCTCCCAGTGAAGCTTCCCGCTGAAAAATGACGAACCGGAAACCAGAATGTCCGCGCCGGCACCAGCAATTTCAGCATAATTTTTTTCGTTCACACCGCCATCAACTGAAATTTTGAAGTCAAGGTTTTTCGCCTCACGGATTTTGACAAGTTCCTGAATTTTCTCGATGGAATAGGGAATGAAACTCTGCCCGCCGAAGCCAGGATTCACGCTCATGACCAGCACAAGGTCAACCAAAGGCAAAATTTCGGAAAGAAGAGAAACCGGAGTTGACGGAACGATGGAGATTCCGCATTTTTTTCCTAAATCGTGTATATGATGCACGAGCCTGTCAATATGGACAGTTGACTCATAGTGGAATGTAATCCAGTCCGCGCCGCTTCCGGCAAAAGAATCGACCATAAGCTCTGGCTTTTCGACCATAAGATGGACATCAAAAGGCAGCTGGGTCAGAGGCCGGATTGACTTGATAATCGGCTGGCCATAACTGATTTGCGGGACGAACTGCCCGTCCATGACATCAATGTGAACGATGCTTCCGCCATCATTCTCGATTTTTTTAATTGCGCTTGCTAAATCCGAAAAATCCGCCGAAAGCAATGACGGAGCCAGAAGAGTTTTTTTCATACTATTAAATAATATCAAAAGAAGCAAATATTGTAAACAAAATAACGAAAATCTGATTTGTCTCTCGCCACATGCAAAAAAATAATAAAAATTTTCTTAAAAAAGTATTGACACAATAATAAAAAGGCTTTATAAACATTACCCCACTTTTACATTTTTTTTCATTTTTATTGACTAAAATCTCCATTTTTATAATAATAATCAAGTACACTATGGACGTTGCGGCAGGCGAAGAGTTATCAAAAGGGTATGCATTCCTCGAAGAAGGGAGCCTTGCGCAGGCACGGGAAGTGCTCGAGCAGGCAATGGCGTTTAATTTTGAAAATTCAGAAATCAGATTCGCATATTGGTGCTGCTCATATTGGGTAGATTTCATTCAGGGTCTCCCCAAACTGGAAGCTTACGAACAGGGCGACGGACTTGTTGCCCGCTGGAAGTCTTTTAAACCCGACTACGAGTCTCACAAAGATTTCCAGCAAAAGGCAGTGTATGCTCTTCAGCGCGGAGTATTCAAACATGCGCTCAAGGCATATTCGCTGGTTAAGGACGAAGGACCGACAGCCCAAAGGGCAGACTTGCTCCGCAAAAAGGGGCTCTGCTACAAAAAACTCGGCGAATACGAGTCAGCCCTCAATATGCTTTCAGAGGCATACCGTCTTTCTCCGCAATCAGCGGCCATTCTCGCAGAAATGGCGGACTGTCTTGCCCTTTGCGGCGAGGAAAAAAACGCAAAAGTGTTGTTCCGCGAGGCATTTTTCGTAGATGCCCAGCGCGTCGAGCTTGAATTCCTTGATTCAGAGCTTATCTGCTGTCTGATTCGGCAGGTCAAGGAAAAAGGATACACGGGAGCCGTTCTTCAGGAATGGATTCCGGTATACGGAGTTCTTTACGGCGTGTTCAACGTCAAGCGGGAGCTTCGCACACAGGAAGCCGGAAGACTTCGACAGGAAATTTTTGCAAAGGAAAACGAAATCAAGGATCCTTCAAACGATTCTAAAATTTTAGTTCCCAAGCTTATCAATATGTATTTTTGGTTAATCGATCATTATGCGCGCTCAAATGAAGGCAGGGCAAAAATCAACGAATGTCTTCTGCAGATACGGGTGCATAATGAAGATATATATAGAATGTATACGAAATAATTGGCTAAGGAGTAAACTATGTCAAAAGAGCTCGTGGATTTGGTTCAGGCAAAACTCAAGGAAGACACTTGGACTCGTGCAACAATCAGCAATTACACAAAAAATGACCTGATTGAACTGACGACCATCGTTGAGAAAGCAAAGAACGAAAACTGCACAAATGAAATCAAGGAAATCTGTGACGAGCAGCTTTCTCACACAAAGGACAGCATCACCGCGCTCTATATTTCAGGTATGCTCGCCCTAAAACAGGGTGCACTCGACAATTCTTTGCTTGAAACCCTCGTTGACATTTTCCAGAACAATCATAAAGAGCCAATCGTCGTCTACATGTGCGAAACAATTCTCGCCGATGACAAATCAAATAAATTTGCACTCCGTACACTTGCCTCAAACTACGAACAGACCGGAAATGCCGAAGTATGGTCTATCTACGAAAAAATCATAAAAGTAGATTTTGCCGAGGCAGAAATCGCCAAGAAAATTGCCGATCACTACGCAGCCGAGGGAAATCCTGAAAAAGCAAACGAGTTCTACAAAAAAGCCCTCCTCCGCTTTGTCAACAATAAGAACATAAATTCCGCAAGCGAGATTTGGTCAAAACTCGTTGCGATAATTCCGGAAGAAATCGACTTCTTTCTTCTCGTTCAGCGAAAAATCGCAAAATCAATAAGCGCAGACAAATCTGCTCTCATGATGCAGGAGCTTTACAACTACTACAAAGACAACAAAAAATGGGATACAGCCATCGACATTCTCAAGCTCAACCTTACAATCGATCCGAAGGATCCATGGGCCCGTCGCGAAATAGCAGACTGCTATGCCCAGAAATACGCAAACCACAGCCATGTCGATGAATACATCCGCTCATCAGATTTGACACAGAGCTACCGCAATGTTTTTGAAGCCATCAGCGACTTTGAAAAGCACATTGCATTCGACGCCCGCGCGTTCGTATATCACCGCACATGGGGCGTCGGCGTCATTCTCAACGTCGAGAACGATACGCTCACGATTAGCTTCGGAAAAATCGGCAAAAAACAGATTTCACTCAAAATGGCCGTCAATGCGCTCCAGCCTCTTTCCCGTGACCACATCTGGGTCATAAAGGCAACGGTTGGTTCAAAATCTTCAAAATTCAAGACAAAAGAAGATTTGGCAAAAGAAATCAAAACAAATAAAGCCTGGGCGCTCAAAACCATCATCACAAGCTTTGGAAACAGCTGCGATTTCAAAAAAATCAAGGCAGAATTGGTTCCGTCAATTCTCACCACAAGTGAGTGGACAAGCTGGAACAGTGGCGCAAAAAAACTGCTTGAAGAAGATTCGACATTCGGCGTAAATCCGAACAACATCAACGAATACACGGTCCGCGAGCGGGCAATCACCCCAGAAGAAAAATACTCGAACGAATTCAAGGCACAGAAAGCTTTCTTCGCCCGCATCGATATTCTCTACAAATTCGTTGAAGACGAGTCAACTGACAAAGAAAGCGAGCTTCTTGCCGACATGTTCAGCTATTTCACAGGCTTCCTCAAATCGTTCAACGAAGTCGATGAGCAGGTTATCGCCTCTTACCTTGTAGTCAAAGAAATCGGGCAAGAGGTTCCTTCACTCGCTTTCCAATGCAAGTACACATTTGCCCAGCTTTACGGCGAAATCACGTCACCGAAAGAAATGTACACAGTTCTCAAGGGCTCAAAGAAAGGAGATTTGCGCTCTTCATTCCTCGAATCTGTCAAGCTTCTTCCAAACTGGGAGGACGAATACATCAAGATGTTCCCTGCGATCCTTAAAAAAGAAGTTCTTGCAACCATCATCAATGCAGGCCACATCGAAAAAGTTCAGAATCTCGTTACAGACGCTTTCGATGATTTCCGTGCCTACCGCGATGTAATTCTCTTCCTCTTTGATGAATGCAGCGATGAGGACTGGTTCAAGGCTGCTGCGGTTCCACTCCAGAAACAGCTAATCGCAATCATCAACATCATCTCTCAGTGTTACCGGGAGATCGACAATCATGTAGAGTCAACAGAGAATAAAAAGATTATCAACAATGCGTGCAAAATGCTCTTCGACAAGGACAACAATAAATATGCGTCATTCATGCTTTCATGCGATGAAGAGCAGATGTCTCACATGTACACGCTCGTTGATGACATTACGGAACTTGACGGCGTAATCAAGACCCAGCTCCGAAACAAGATTCTCGAAAAATATCCTGACTACAAATTCCACACCACTGAAGAAAAATCAGCGGCTCCAAAAGGAATGCTGGTCACTGCAAAGAAACTCGAAGAGAAACGCAACCTTATCGAAGAAATACAGAATGTCAAGATTCCAGCAAACGCAAAAGAAGTTGCGGAAGCAAAGGAAAAAGGCGACTTGAAGGAAAACGCGGAATATATCGCTGCGAAAGAAGCACAGCACAAACTCGGAAACGACCTCAAACGCCTCCAGGAAGAACTTGCACGTGCAGTCGTGTTCGACCCGACAACAGCCACATCTTCAATTGTTTCATTCGGAACGACAGTCACTCTGGCAGACAAAACATCTGGCAAAGAAGAGGTTTACACCATTCTCGGACCATGGGAATCAGATCCAGAAAACGGCGTAATTTCGTACATGTCACCATTTGGCAACGCAATCCTCGACCACAAAGTTGGAGAATCACTTACTTTTACAATCAATGAGCACAAGTACAGCTTTGAAGTCAAAAAGATTGTAATCGCAAAACTCTAAGGATAAAACCTACCCCATAGTGAGTAATGAGCCACAGATTCAAAAGGATCTGTGGCTTTTTTTATCCGCTCTTCTATGTAAAAAAATTCTAGCGAAACTGTCATTTATATAGTAAAATAACAGTAATGATTCATCTTCTATATGACGGTGGCATGAACGATTCTTCGGTGTCGGCGGCAATCATTTCTATTTCAATCATTCTCATATCAGGCTTTCTGATGACCCGTATCACGAAGCATCTCAGGCTTCCCAATGTCACTGCATATATCGTGGCTGGAATTTTAATTGGTCCTTATTGCCTGAATCTTGTGCCCAAACCGATTATTCAGGGTACAGAATTTCTGCCGGACATTGCACTTGCTTTCATAGCTTTTTCGACCGGACAATTTTTCAGGATGGATATTCTCAAAAAAAACGGTATAAAAGTCATTCTTATAACTCTTTTTGAGGCACTGTCCGCTTCACTTTTAGTATTCATCCTTACATTCTTTGTCCTTCATTTGAATCTCGCATTCTCAATCGTGCTTTCAGCCCTGGCATCAGCGACTGCTCCTGCCTCCACCATGATGACAATACGACAAACAGGCGCGAAAGGAGATTTTGTTGAGACACTCCTGCAGGTTGTAGCTCTTGATGATATAGTCGGCCTGCTCGCATACAGCGTAGCTATTTCGATTGCAGTCCATTCAGCGACAGGCGAGGCATTATCAGGCTCCCGCATTTTTATTCCTATCCTCACAAACGCATTTGTTCTTTTTCTTGGCGCAGTATTCGGTGTAGGACTCAGCCTTCTAGTAAAACCGAAAACGAGATCCAGCGATAACAGGCTGATAATTTCAGTAGCGCTTCTTTTTGCATTCTGCGGAATCTGTACTATTTTTGAGATTTCTCCCCTGCTCGGATGCATGTCAATGGGAACAGTCTACATAAACATGACAGATGACGATAAGCTTTTCAAGCAGCTCAATTATTTTTCTCCGCCCTTTCTGCTCATGTTTTTCGTACGCTCTGGCATGAGTTTTGATTTGCCTGCTCTTGTAAATACAAGCGGAGCAATCGGATCCTCACCGCTTCTGTTAATCGGTGTCCTTTATTTTATCATACGAATTATCGGAAAATATACAGGTGCTTTTTTGGGTTGTCTTTTCACCAAAAAACAAAAAGACACACGGAATTATCTAGGACTCGCATTGATTCCCCAGGCAGGAGTCGCAATAGGTCTTGCGGCAATTGGAGCACGCACGCTTGGCGGTGAGACAGGGGACGCACTGGAAACGATTATCCTAGCCTCAAGCGTTCTCTACGAACTGATTGGACCGGCCTGCGCAAAACTTTCCCTTTATCTCTCTAAATCCTACTCAACAAAGCTGGAAGATATTGTAGAAGTGAATGAAAAAACTGCAGACGGCAAAGAAAAATCACAGGTAGAGCTTTTGGTTGACCGTATTCAAAAGATTCAGGAAGAACTTCCATCACACACTATAAATGAAGCAGAAGAAGCCTTCACAGAAGCTGCAGAAACAAACAATACAGTCTTTTGGGGCGAGGTTCATAAGCAAAATATGAAGGAAGTCATACGAAAAAGGAGAAAATAATGATTACAGACCCATTGGCACAATTTTTGGGTTCATGGTCTATGCAACTCAACGCATTTTCAGTTACTTTCCGCATCGGAATATCGGTAATATTCTCATCTCTAATAGGCTGGGAACGCTCAAGCAAACGTCATTCAGCGGGGTTAAGGACTTTTATGATAGTTACCTTGTCTGGCACGGTCGTTATGTTAATCGATTTATACCTAAACAGCATTTTTGGCGGACATTTTTTTTTACTATCTGCGCTTTCAATCGTCTCATCTGCAAGAATAGCGACAAGGACTTTATTCTTCACTTCAAGGAACCAGATTATGGGGCTTACGACAGCAGTTTCACTTTGGGGAAGTTGCATACTCGGTCTTGCAGTGGGAGCTGGCCTGTACACAATAACGGCGATAACTTTCTTAACAATGCTTCTCTGCCTTTCAAAACTTCCCTCTCTAGAGTTCTATCTCAAAAATCGCTCAAATCATTTTGAAATCCATCTTGAACTGAAAAACAGCCTTAACTTGCAGAATTTCGTCACCACAATCCGAAAATTAGGCCTTACAATCGACGCAATCGAAATGAATCCGGCCTATGCAAATTCAGGGCTGAGCGTTTATTCAATTGCCATCTCAATCTCAAGTGAGGAGTTAAAAAAATACAAAACGCACAAAGAAATCATCGATGCTCTTTCCACACTGGACTACATCTACCACATCGAAGAAATTTGATTAGTGAAAAAAACTAAGAATATGCAAAGAGAATTACTAAAGTCGCAAAAATTATTCTTCATTCGACGATGCATCTGACTTCTTAGACATTCCGGCCCACAGGCATTGAACTTGAAATCTGCGAGACTCCATTTCCTTGCTCACCTGTCGTTCCATAAATGTTGATTTTGTCGATTTGACCAAGCGGCTTTGCAATTTCCGCTGCAATAACTTCAGCTTCAGCTTTTTACTTTGCAGCAATTCCAGCAGCCTCTGCCTGAGCAATAGCAATCTCTTTCTCCGCAGTTGCCTTTGCGATTGCGGCATTCTTCTTAATCATTGTCGTGTTAGCCCTACCCATATCATTGATTAAGCCGTGCTCGTCAACTACATTCTGAATATTACAAGAAAGGATTTCAATTCCAAGAGCTTACATATCACGGGCAGCCTTAGCCATCACTTGATCAGAAAATTTGTCGCGGTCAGTATTGATTGTTTTGAGATCAAGCGTACCTATTATTTCACGCATATTTCCTTGCAAAGAATCCTGCAAGTCTTCAGCAATAGATTCCTGAGTTTTATTAAGGAAGTTTTTGACAGCAAGCTGAATTCCGTCAGGGTCAGATTTCACCCTAACCTTTGCAATCGCATCTACTTTTACATTGATAAAATCCTGAGTCGGTATAAAAGTGTCGGTCTCAATATCAACAGAAATTTATCCAAGATAGATTTCATCAGCTCTCTCCAAAAATGGAATTCTCAAGCCAGCACGACCAGCAAGGACTCGGGGAATTTCCCTCAATCCAGAAATAATTTTAGCAACATCAGGCGGAGCTTTTGTATATCCAACAAAAAACAGAATTAAGATAAATAAGACAACTGCACCAAACGCCCAAATCAAATAATCAGATGAAAAGAAAAAATCTACAACTATCTCCTAAAATATCTTGTATACATTATACACACAACGTCATTAACTTAAAAAATACGTGCAAGATTTGGGTTTCAAATCCAATTCAAAAGAACGCCCTGGCCTATCTGTTAAAAGATTTTTTGAAATCAAATAAATTACACTTTCTTCTGGACACAACCCCTTCAAGAAAGCTTTACATATAGTTACGGCAGTTGAGAAATTAACTTTCTGGGGCTTTATGTCCTTATTTTTTTTGACTTCTGCAAAGGACGAATTTATCCTACAGAAGTTATGCATTATTAAATTTGAATAAATTTCCTGCTTAATCGAATTTGTTTTTCTCGAATGCAGGTTGTTCATTCCAAGCGTATATTTTAAATCACGGTAAGAGAGTTCTATTCCCCAACGTCGCTCATATAAAGCTTTGAGCTTATCAGGGGGGAATTCCTCTCTTGATAAATTTGTTGCTATACATTCATAGTTTCCGTCATCCAGCTGAAAGCAGACGATTCTAAACTGCATTGGAAATTCATCACCGGCTTCCTTCAGAAAATCAAAAGTAATCTGATTTATTATGATTTTGCAGTCATCTCTATTTTCCGCATGATAAGGAACGTATCTTCTTATGATTTTATCAAAATCAACGTCAAACGTCTCTCCACAATCTTTGTACCCGGCAGAAATCCTTCGCGAATCAGTATCTTTAAGTCTTATAAGGAAATAAAAACCGTCTCTTATCAGATGAGCGAAAACATTCAGGCCTTCATATCCTCTATCCAATATCAGAATAGTCGGCTCTTTAAGTTCCGACCTGTCTGCCATGATATTAAGCTCCCTACGTTCGCTTGTCTTTCTTTTTCCGCTTATTGTTATGTCTGTGTAAATCTGATTCTCGAGATCATAAAGTGTATTTACATGCAGAAGGTTAAAACCTTTCTTGCCATGCTGTGGAATGTAAGTTTCTTTATCATTCGGATTAAGGTAAATATTTACATCTGTTCCGTCACCAGCAAGGAGGCGATAGCCTTTAAAGTTCTTTGAGCAATAACTTGAGGTCTTCAAGTTAAATGAATGGAAGATATGTTCAAATGCTTCCGGTTTCAATTTGTTACGTTGCCTTACAAATGCAACTGCGGTTGGAGTTGTTTTTGAAAACTGATGATTTCCTGAAAGGCTTTTTTCAATTGATTTATTTTCAAACAGAAGAATATCATCTATCAATTTTGGAAGAGGTAAATCCCTGTTTCTTATAAAGGCATTTTCACAAGTGCTGTATTTCTCTTTTTCTTTGCAGACTTCTTTTATTGCCTCTGTTAATGCTTCTTTGACCATTCTTACATTTTCTACATTTCCCATATTTTTTCCACCCTTATGGAGAATTCTACAGGAAATATGAAAATTTAAATAGTACTTAAGTTAATGACATTGATTATACACCTATATAAAGATAAAGTAAACTATTTTTCAATATGCTATCGTTTAAGATAAGAAATAATTCTAAAGACTCCCGCCGCCCGCAGGCCCGCGGGGGAAAAAAAATCCGCCCCCCCGGGGGAACGGAACAAAAAAAAAGAGCCGGCGGCGCCCTACTTTCCCCCGGTCAGGAGTATCATCGGCGCAGGGGAGCTTGACTTCCGTGTTCGGAACGGGAACGGGTATTGCCTCCCCGCCATGGCCGCCGGCACATGACTATCGGATCATACGGGCGCCGAGAGCGGCGCCCCGGGAAGCGCGTGCGGGGGAAGGAATCCGGCCTCCGGCCGGGAACGAAGATATGGCCAGGGCTCACGGCCTATTAGTACCGCTCGGCTGTGCGCGTCGCCGCGCCTGCACCTGCGGCCTA
>JAFUFU010000034.1 GCA_017469785.1 Treponema sp. | reverse complement strand
GGGCATCGCGTCTACGCCCCCAAGTTCGAGGAGGACGGCTCGTACTCGCTCCTGCACGACGGAACGCATCTTGTGGACATCGTGAGTTTTCTTTTGGACGAAACGCTTTTGAATCCGACGGTGACGGGAATCTTCAAGGACGAGGAGGGAATCGTCAGGAATTTCACGGCGCAGTTCAAGACGGAGAAAATCCCGGAAATCGAAATCTACATGAGCGGGCGGAGCAAATTCTTCTCGTTCGGGGTGGACATTCTGGGGACGACCGGAAGAATCCAAATCGGAAACGGATACGCGGATTTCTACGAGGCGGAGGAATCCAAACTCTACACGGGATTCAAGTCGCTCGCAAAGCAGAATGTGAAACTTCCGAAGAAGACCGGATATTTTTCCAACATGATTCAGAACGCGGTGGATTTCCTGGACGGCAAAGCGGAATTGAAGTCTCCGCTTAAAAATGCGATAGAAGATTTGCGCACACTGGAAGAAATAAAGCGATTTTTGCAGTAGAATTGAAATTTCAGCAAATAGACCTGTTCGGGAATCTCACTTTCCGAACAGACTTAATCAACAGGAGTTCCAGCAAAATGGAAAATTCACAGATGGAAAATTCACTGGAGAAAAAGACGGAGAAAGTCGCAGAAACATCCTCAGCAAAGAGCGAATCAAAAGCAAAGACATTCGAAACAAAAGAGCACATCGTGGAAGAGGGCGTTTTCATACCGCAAATGGGAATCACATACACGGACAAGCCCGACGAACCTCTCCTCTTTCCGCCGAAAATCAGGGACATAGATTTCGAGAACGGATACAACTTTCTTGACAGGTCGTTCAAGGGCCGAATGCAGAATTTCCTGATTTACGCGGGAATCTACTGTCTCGTCTACCCGCTCAACAGAATCAGATACGGGCTGAAAATCGAAGGCAGGGAAAACATCAGCAACAACAAGCAGATTTTGAAGAACGGAGCCATGACAATCGCGAACCACGTCCTCCGCTGGGACTTCCCGACAATCATCCAGTCGCTCGGCTACAAAAGGAGCTGGTTTCCGGCGCGCACTTCGAATTTTGAGTCTGGCGACGCGTTTTTGATAAAGGGCGCGGGCGGCATTCCGATTCCGCGCACGCTTTCGGCGACACGGCACTTCAACGAGGCTTTCGACACTCTCGCGAAAGAGAAACGCTGGCTGCACGTCTTCCCCGAAAGCTGCCGCTGGGACTGGTACGAGCCAATCCGTCCGTTCAAAATCGGCGCGTTCAAGATGGCGTACCGCTACAAATACCCGATTGTGCCGATGGCGTTCACATACAGGAAGCCGACAGGAATCTGGAAGCTTTTCGGAACGAAGCACCCGCTCGTGACGCTCAAGATTGGAGAGCCGATTGAAATAAACAAGCCGGAAAACATGTCCAGAAACGACTACTGCGCGGAGTTGAGGAAAATAACGCACGAGGCCGTCTGCCGACTCGCGGGCATAAAGCAGAACAAGTGGCCTGCCGAAGCCGACTGATTCACGGGATTGCCGCACGGATTAGGGGTGTCTGACGACACCCCTTTTTTTTCAGCAACTGCGACATGAAAAACCTTGCTGTCTGACGGATTCCTTGACAAAAGAGGCTTCTCCATTCAGTATTTTTCAAGTGCAGTTTACTCCACTAGAGTCGACTCCACTAGAGTAAACTCTAGTGGACAACATTCCAGCAAGAAAAAACGGAAAAAGGGGCGACAATCATGGACAAATTCATTGGAAGAAGAGAAGAGCTTGCTTCGCTGAAGGAACTTTACGACAGGAAAGGCTTTCAAATGGCGGTTCTCTTTGGCCGCAGGAGAGTCGGAAAGACAACGCTCCTGAACAGGTTCATCGAAACGAACAAGTGCAAAGCCATATCTTTTGTCAGCACGGAAATGACAGAATCGGAACTTTTGGAACGGATGGGGAACGATGTTCTTGAAAGCCTCTCTCCAAGTTTGAACGGAAAACTGAAATTCGATTCATTTGATTCAATATTCGATTATCTCGCAGAAGAATCGGCGAACGAGAAGATTGTTTTTGTAATCGACGAATATCCGTACCTCGCAAAATCCTGCCCATACATGAATTCGTTGTTGCAGAAATATATCGACACAAAGTGGAAAAAATCGAACCTCTATTTCATTCTGCTCGGCTCTCTCGTTTCCTTCATGCGGGAGGATGTGCTTGGCGCATCGGCCCCTCTTCATGGAAGGGCAAATCTTGAATTCAAAATAAGCCCCTTCAACTACAAGGACACAGCTTTGTTTGTCCCCGAATACAGCGCAGAAGAGAAAGCCATCGTTTACGGTCTTACAGGTGGCGTCGCAAAATACATCGAACAGTTCGACAGCAAGATTTCACTGGACGAGAACATAGAGAAACTCTTTTTTTCACGGAATGCCTTTTTCTCCGAAGAGCAAATCAAGACCGTCATCACAGGCGAAAAATCGAATCCAGTCGCCTACAATTCAATAATCGACGCTATCGCGAACGGAAAGACAAAATACAATGAAATTCAATCCGCCACGGGAATGTCCGACATCAGTTTCTGCCTAAAGAACCTCATATCGGCGGAAATTGTCGAACGGCGTGAGACTCCAAAGCCATATTATCTCATTTCGGATTCGATGGTGAATTTTTACTTCCAATTTGTCGCCCCAGGCGCGAGTCTCATAAACAGCGGCAAAGGAAGAATCTATTATGAAAAGAAGGTAAAGCAGAATCTGCATCAATTCATGGGAAGCGTCTTTGAGAGGATGGCAAAAGACTACATTCTTGCCAATGTCGGTACAGACAAAATCCCTTGTTTTTTGACAGACGTTGTTGAATATCAGAATTCCGTAAAAGTCGGCAAAGAGATTAAGCATGTTGAAATCGACTTGCTTGGCTTGTACGGCAAAAATTACGTTCTAGCAGGCGAGTGCAAGTTCAAATCAGAGAAATTCGACAAGGAAGAATTCGACACCTTTATGGACAAATTGAATTACTTGCCAGCGGCGAATCCAAAGGTAATGCTGTTTTCACTTTCAGGCTTCACAGATTATGTCATAGAAAATTCAAATGATTTCACGCTGGTCACATTGGAAAAAATGTATTGAACAAGTTCGGACTACTTTAGCCAGTTTTTTCATAAATCTAGTCCACTGGCTCAAATTTTGAATCAGAATCAGCAGCGGAACGGTTTTAAATAAATATTGTTATGTGGTAAATATTGTTATGTGGACGCCCGCTACTTGAGGCGCAAAAGGAAATTTAAAAATGAAAAAGATAATTTCAACACTTTTACTTTCAGTTATTTTATGTGCTCTTTACGCACAAAACAAAGCTGGTGGCAATGTAAATTCAAAAGAGCCGATTTCTTATGCCGATAAGGAATTTCTGACTGGTATTCTTGATTATGACAGCTTAAAAAACACACTTGCGCCGCAGAACTGGCCGGAGCCATTTAACAATAACTTTAAGTTTACATACGTAACAGGCGAATGTAGAATGATACCGTCGCAGTTTCTTTTTGATGCTGCAAAAAAACTTGGCGTGGAAAAAGAGTTTACTTATGACTGTGAATTTCATGACGGAATTAAGCCTTATGCAAAACTTGCTGCAATCTTTATCCAGAAAGTTCAGAATGAAGTATATTATAGAGCTTTTTATAAAGCAGAAGATATTATTCCTGATGAGGTAAAAAATGGCAATTTACCTTCATGGATTTATAATACTGACCCGGTAAGCATCTTCCAGAAAATCTATTTTAAAGACGGTAGTTCTGTAACAGTTTATCATTCAACATATTCGATGCAGGAAGGTGGCGGAGGTTCCACACCTTCTTGTTTTACATTTAAGTTATTTGGAAATTTAGATATACTTGATTCAAATCATTTTGCTTTTACAACTTTTTTATTTAAGGACTTAAATAAAAAAATTTATAATTCTGAAACTACACTATATAACAAACCAAATAAGAGATTTGATGTTATTGCTTTATTTGAGTTTGGTCATTATCACGATTTATATACAAGCGATAATGAAATTTTTGAATCTTTCTTTGATTGCTCAGGCATTCCTCTTGTTGAAAACAATTATTCAAGATATTCAATAATAAATATGTTTGACAATAATCCCGAAACTGCTTTTGTAGAAGATGAAACAGATAATAATATAAGATTTAGTTTTAGTTATCAATATAAACAAAAACAATTAAATAAAATTAAACTTATTAATGGATATGCGCAATCTGAAAGTTTGTATTATAAAAACAACAGAGTGAAAACTTTATCAATTATAACAAACGAGAATAATACTACGACCTTTAAATTGAAAGAAAATATTACTCCTCAGGAATTCAATTTGAGTTTATCTTCAAGACGTTTTAGCGTTAAAACAACTGAACTATACAACGGAACAAAATACAATGACACTTGTATTGCCGAGTTCGATATTCTTACAGATGGTGGCTGGCTTATCGGGGATTAGTTAAAAAAAGCAAAGGTCAAGCCTTTGCTTTTTTTGTATATTTTAATTGCAAATATACTCTATTTGTATTATATTTGTATTGGAAATAACTCGAATGGAGGTATATTATGGCTACAGCAGTTTTACAGACAAGAGTCGATACAGAAACAAAATTAGAAGCAGAGTCTCTTTTTGACTCATTAGGATTGGATATTACTACAGCCATCAGGCTTTTTTTGCGTCAGTCAATAAATCAGCAGAGAATTCCCTTTGATATTGTTCCTCCAAAGTACAATTTTTCGGAAGAAACTCTTGCAGCAATTGATGAAGCCCGCAGAATCAGCAAAGATTCAAGCGTAAAATCGTATTCAAGTGCAAAAGAACTTTTTGAGGATTGCGAGTAATGGAATGTATTTTAAAGAAAACTTCGCAATTCAAGTCAAGTTTTAAGCTTGCTAAAAAGCGTGGATTGGATATTTCGCTTCTTGAAGATGTCGTAAACAAATTAATGGAAGATAAACCGCTTGAAGAAAAATATCGCAATCATGAACTTGTAGGAAAATTCAAGGGAATTTGGGAATGTCATATTCAGCCGGACTGGCTTTTATTGTATTTGAAAGAATATGACGACAAGATAAAGAAAAATGTTCTTGTCCTGACATTGGTCAATACAGGAACTCACAGCGATATTTTTAAGAAATAAAGCATAACAAAAGCTTCGTAGCCAATAAAAACTTTGCCACAAAAGTTGCTCTTCGTGGCTTTGCGCCACCGCAACTTTTGCGCCAATTCTGCCTTCGGCAAAAACGGTTTTACGGTTTAAAACGCTAGTTATACGGACGGCTCACTGGGCTGGTGGTTTTATAGAAATATAAATATTGTTATGACGACAGGCGCAGTGGCGTGGCTAAAAAAGGATTAAAAAATGGATATTCAAGGACAGTTCAATTTAGTTGCAAAAAGCTATGATGAAAATCGAAAGAAGTTTATACCATGCTTTGACGATTATTACATTTCAAGCACAGATTTTATCGCCAGGACATTAAATTATGAGCCGAAACTTATCTATGACCTTGGCTCAGGAACTGGCCTGCTCTCTTCTTTTTGGTACAGGCACTTCCCAAAATCAGAGTATGTGCTGATAGACATTGCCGAGGAAATGCTGAATGTCGCAAGAAAAAGGTTTGCAGGAATTTCGAATATAAAATATGAGGTTCTGGATTATTCGGAATCAATGCCAGAAGGTAATCCCGACTTGATTATTTCAGCTCTTTCAATTCACCACCTTGAAAATACTAGCAAGAAAAAACTCTTCAAGAGAGTTTATGAATCTCTCGAAAACGACAGGCTTTTCGCTAATTACGATCAGTTTTGCTCTGACAGTTCGGTCATTAATGAGAATGTCGAGGAATATTGGATAGATGAAATTAAAAAATCAGGAATATCGGAAATAGAATATGAGCGATGGTTGGAAAGAAAGAAATTAGACCGTGAAATTTCAATCGGCAAGGAAATCCAAATGCTAAAAGATGTCGGTTTTAGGAATGTGGAGTGCATATATTTAAAAGGAAAATTCGGTATAATAGTATCGATAAAATAAATTGAATAAATTTGTGTGACAGATAAAAAGCATAACAAAACTTCGTAGCCGATACAGGCTCAAGGCCTGTGCGGTACAACCAGTTGTTATGTGGACGGCTCACTGAGCCGCATATTATCATTGGGTAATAGACCGATTGTATAAAATAAACCGAAGGGGTTCGTATGAAAAAGATAATTTCATTTCAGAATTTTAACGATGTTCCATCTTGCCTTTATCCGAAACTAATTTTTACTAAATATAAACCGAGGAATTGTCAGTGTAAAATAATTCGAGGTGATTTACTTAAGCAAGAAGGAGATATTTTATTATGTCCTGTAAGTAAAGATTTTAAACCAAGCAATCCATTGTCTCATTGGATTATTGAAGCGGAAGGTAAATGGTTAAAAAAGGCAATAATTGAATCAGAGAAAAATGGATGGATTGGATCAAAATATACAAAGTTTTTTCCATGTAGAAAACTGAAATATAGGGGAATAATTTTTGTTTCTGTTGATTTTTATTCTGAAAACAAAGAAGAAATTAACATTGAAAGGATGGCAGAAGCTTTTAGCATTGCTGAAAAGTATAATTGTGTTAAATTGAATTGTCCTGAAAATATTCTTTATTCAACAATGAATGTTTCTGAAGAGGGGTATGATATGAACTATTATCAACTTTTTAGGATTTTTCAAAAATTGGACGAAAAGAATGTCATTACTAATTTTAATATTGATATAGTTATTCGCATTCGCGCCTTCAAAGATTTATATAGATGCCATATGACTGGATTGATGTACGATTATTCAAATATTTTCAATGAGCGGATTCCATATTCGTCAATAATAATTCCGTGGTATCGAAAGAGGATTTGTAAAGTCAGAAATGCATTTGAAATCAATTCAAGAATGGCAAAAAAAATGTTTTCAATTCTGACACAGGATAATATAAGTCATTCAAAGGTTCAAAAAATCTTTTCCTATCTCAGAAAGAAGATGGAAGATTATTATGAAACTGGAGTTGGAAGAGGAAATAAAGGATTTGCCTGTACTTTATTAGAATTTTGTTCTGAATTTCCTTGGAATTATTTTTTTTTAATGGAGGAACTTAATAGTTTTTATTCAAAACAAAAGAATATTACAGGTATAGAATATAAATATAAAGATATGTTAAAAAATAAGGCAGAAATATTTGAAAAGAAAGTATATTGAAATCGTCTAACACGCATTTCAAATCACCGACAAACGGTCAAGCCGGTTTGCGGTTTAAAATATTGTTATGTGGACGCCCGCACTGGGTCGCTTGGAGAAGAAATTGAAAAAACGAACTTTGTTTTTAACTGTAAGTTCTGTTATCATAATTTTTGTACTTTGGATAATGCTTGTATTGTTTTATACTATAGTTCCGAATTTTTCAGTTGCAAATTCTAAAAAAGAGATAACAGAGAAATATGGCGAGATTACAAATGTTTCCCCCGATTTTCTTCCTCTTGGAGATGATGAAAAAAAACTTATTTCAAACGGAAACAAACTAGTTTCCGCTATTGAAAACTATTTTCATGAAAATGGCAATTATCCGGCTACCCTTGAAATTCTTGTACCTGATTATATTGGCGAAATACCGAAAACTGGATACAAAAGAACTTATCTTTTTAGCTTGAAAATAGAAGATAGTATTTATGACTATTCAGTTATTTTTGCTGGATGAAGAACATTCTGATGAATCAGAAGAAAGATATAATGTAATTGGTTGTGTAGAACGGATTTTATTCGTGGTCTATACAGAGCGAGGTGAAAATAATATTCGTATTATTTCCGCCCGAAGAGCGACACCCAAAGAGGAGAAATTATATTATGAAGACTATGACATTAGATGATTTAATTCAAAAACCTCTCACTGAAGAAGATAAGAGAATTATAAATTCCGCAAAACCTGTAATCACTGAAGAATGTCCAGAACTTACAGACGAACAGATGAAAAAATTCAAGCCCTGGTATGAAGTTCATCCAAAAGGAAATGATATTTACAAAGTTACTGTAAAGAAAACAGCTGTAAGTTTAAGAATTGACAATGATGTACTTGCTGCCCTAAAAAATATGGGAAAGGGGTATCAGACTCGGATAAACAATATTCTTAGACAGGCTGTGTTTGGGTAAGTAAAAACACATAACAAGAAGTTCAAAACCGACAAAAACTTTGTCACAAAAGTTGCTCTTCGTGGCTTTACGCCACCGCAACTTTTGCGCCAATTTTGCCTCCGGCAAAACCGTTTTTACGGTTTAAAACGCTAGTTATGTGGACCCCCGCACTGGGGTGCTGGTTTGTATAAGGTTATGACTAAAATGGAAGGATTAGAAATTAATCAGGATGAAATAGGAAGAATAATATTTAAGCTTTTTGGGGATGAGGCATATTATATGGTTTCAAATGAAAAACATTTTTTGATTATTGATTCTAGCTATTTTGATAAACAGTGGAAAAAAAGTTCTGTTAAGATTCAGAAAATATTGGCGAACATAGAGAATAAGAAAAATGATTATAAATATAACAAAGCAGAAAAAGGATTTTCTTTTGGAGAGAAGAATCCAGTTCCTGTCGTTGATGTTTTTCTAGAAGTTGATAATAATGATACTATTCCAACGTTAAATGATGGTTTGACTAGAACAAATTATCTATTAAGCAAAAATGTAAAAAAATTGGTTTTCAGTATAAATGAAAACATCAAGTTAAAGAATACAAAGTCTTATCAGGTGATAAATATTCACAGTGATTTTTGTTAAAGAAAAATATTATGGATGAAAAGAAAAAAGCATTAAAACAAAAATATATTCCGTTATGTATAAAAGGTGTAATAACAGAAAAGGAATGTTCAGAAAAAATAGGTATAACCACTCGTGCTGTCAGTAATTTGAAACGTCGATTTAGGAATGAAGGGTATCAATGTTTCGAACATAAAAATAAAGGAAAAACATCAAATAAAAAAATAACTGAAAAGGAAGAGAAACTAATTATTGATTTATATCTAACAAAATATAAAGACTTTGAATTTAGGAAGTTCTGTAGAATTTTAAAAACAGATTATAATATATCATATAGTTACACTACAATTGCAGTTCTTCTAAAAAAATATAACATTCAATCTCCATTAATTGGGAAATACAATCGATTAAATAATCCTGATTTTTCAGATTATATCTTATTATTTCACGATTTATGTGACAGTCTTGGATATGATAGAGTCTCAGATTACAAAAATTTCTTAAATCAATTTGATTTAAATACCATTGATAAAAATAGAATGTATTCATCATTATTTTTGTGTGATTGTCTCTATAATGTTGCTTTTTTGAACTTGAAAAAAATTTTAAAAACTCAAAAAATTACGATACCAAGAACTTCGTATTCCGTTTTTGAATATTGTATTAATCAAAAATATTTTGATATATCGTATGAATGGAATTATTGGAATGAATATCATAAATATTTTTCTTTATCTTATGATGAAGAAGTACGATTAAACACCATTATAGAAGTTTATAAAATATATTTTCCAATGTTTTATAAAATATATTTATATTTTACTAAAAAAAACACATAACATGGTTTTCAAAGCCGATAAAAACTTTGTCACAAAAGTTGCTATTCGTAGCTTTGCGCCACCGCAACTTTTGCGCCAATTTTGCCTTCGGCAAAACCGTTTTTACGGTTTAAAACGCTAGTTATGTGGACGCCCGCTACTTGAGGCGCGTTTAGTAAACAATAAGGATTAGTAAAATGTGGGTGTTAGACTTATTTTGTAAAACAAAAAAATGTTCTGAATGCAATACGAAAAAAAGTAACTCTACATCTTTCGATACAACTAACAAGGAAGAAAAATCGGAAAAAACGATAGATGATTATTATTTAGAAATGAAAATCTTTTATGAAAGATTCAAACATAATAGTCGGACTGGTCTTGGGGATAAATACAAAGAATGGGAATATAACCTTTTATACACATTATCGACAGCTCATTACAGAGATGTAATGTATAGAGAATTGGCAAAAAAGATAAAATCTGCTGTAAAAAATAATGAATTTGAAGAATTGCGTGCCCTTTTGTATCAATCTGTATCCTTGAAAAATGTTCCGAACGGATTATCAGGAGGTTGCGATCACAGCGGACGTTTTTTTGAGGTCATGGGCTATATTTCCTGTCTTGGTTTTGACTCCGTTTATCGATGCTTTCCCAAAGATATTCCGTTATGTACCAATGGCTATCCGCTAACTGTTATAAACACAAACCTTTTGCTTTGTATTCTCTACAACAATGCAGAATACAAAAAATATGATGAAACAACCGTGGTTTCAAAAGCTGAAAAACGAATCCTCACGAAATCAGACAAGGCACTCAGAGGCGTTACGATGTGTCTTCTTGGTATTCTGAAGCACGATGTTGCCAAGTTCAATGAAGGCCTTCCTATTCTTCTGAAAAACTACAATAGAATAGGACTGTTAAACGAAAGCGAAAAAGCTTTTGTACCAGTTTGCGATAAGCCTTGTAGTCATCGCAAAGAAATTTTTTTCTGAAAAAGAATTCCATGATATTGTTTTTCCTGAATCAAAAAATTTTTCAAGACAATATTGCGAATATATTTTTTCAAAAGACTCCTTTGAGCCAAAAATCATTTATGAATATCCAGACGAATTATCGCCGCTCAATCAGCTTTTGCTCACGCCAATTCCAATTACAAAACTTACTAAAGAACAAGCTTATCGCATAGCCTATGAAGGTTTAGATGAAAACGCCTTTAAAACAATTTTGGATGAAGACCGCATGGTGATGGATTTTATACTTGAATATAGGGCGAGAAAGCAAAATAACACCCCTGTATCAATTGCCGAAAATACAAAGTAATACACCTGAATAAATATGATATATTAAGATAAAATCACATAACAAAGCTTCAAAGCGGATGTCGCAGTCAAGCCGGCAATTGTTAGGTTGATGGCGCACTGCGCCACTTGTCGTTGATAAGGTAAATCTTCCGGCATTTATTCTCTAAAAAATTGAATCGTTGGAGAATTTTATGAAAAAAAATTTCAAAATTTTTGCGGCAATGTTCGCAGTCAGCGTTTTAGCTTTTGGTTTCGCTTCCTGTTCAAATGATAGCAGCGATGAGAGTTCAACTAGCAGTAATGGTAGCACAAGTGATGCAACTCTGGTTGCAACCTATAAGACGACGGATGGTGATAATTGGAAGGCATATAGGTTATATAGTAATAACGAGATTCATCAAGCCGTTAAGCAAGCAGAAAGCTTAGTAAAAGATGGCGTTATTAAAAAAGGAACCTATACAAAAACAGGAGATGATTTTTCTAACTGTACGATTACCGTCACATGGAAAGAAGAAATTAAAAATCAGACACTCCTTGAATTTACACCTGTAACAGAAGATACGAATCAGTCTATGAATGTTACAAACGGAACTTTTTCTGTAACAAACAGCAACAAAGAAAACAAATTCACTCTTCAAAAATAACAAACAAATAAAATCGGACTTTGCTTAAGAAAAGTCAAGTCCTCAGTTTTTGCTATGGTGGGTCTAAGCCCGCCTTTTTTTTATAGACAAAAGGAAAGAAACCGTGGTACAATAATCCCACAAGGAGAATTAAATGCCTAGAATCGTTCCTATAAGGGATTTAAAGAACACAACAGCAATCTCTACACTCTGTCATGAATATGACGAACCTATTTTCGTAACAAAAAATGGTTATGGTGATATGGTTTTGATGAGTATGGAAACTTATGAGAAAAATCTTTTCCTTGCGAATGTCTGCGGAAAGCTTGAAGAAGCTAAAGAAGATATGAGAAACGGCAGGTATTCTACTGTTGAAGATGCAATTTCCAGAATACGAGAAAAACATGGCTTATAATGTAAGGATTATGGAAAAAGCAGAAGAAGATTTGTCAGAAATCGTAGATTACATTTCTGATACGATTAAAAATCAAAAAGTAGCAGACAATCTTCTTGTGGGCTTTCTTCAGGAAAAGGATAATATAGCAGAAAATCCATACATGTATCCTCTTAGTGACAATCCCGTTTTACAGAATGAAGGATATCATCGTTTTCTTTTTTACAGAAATTTTATCGCATTATACTTGATTGATGATGTAGAAAAAATAGTTTCGATAATGCGTATCTTATATGCAAAAAGGGATTATGCTAATCTGATATAGAAGAAAGCCTAACATAGCTTCAAAGCGGATGTCGCGGTCAAGCCGCGTGCGGTACAACCCGTTGTTAGGAGGACAGGCCACTGGCCCGCTTATTGTTAATAAAATCTTGTTGAAGTTGCAGATGATCCAGATTATCCATATAAAGAGCCGATGCAAATGTTTTTTACGGCGGGTCAAAGCCCGACCACCGCTTGCGGTGGCCGCGCCCAAATTTCAATGTTTAAAACCCGCGTTTTGCCTGACTACCTCTTCTCAATGGGGATATATTCCCGTTCAGCGAAGATATTCTTGTAGGCCGGGCGGTAAATCTTTCCGCCTGCGACGATTTCCTCGATTCTGTGAGCACTCCAGCCTGCGATTCGGGAGATTGCGAAAATCGGCGTGAAAAGCTCGCGCGGGATGTTGAGCATTGAGTAAACGAAGCCGGAGTAAAGGTCAACGTTGGCACAGATTTTTTTGCCGTCACCGTGCATTTCGTAGAGAATGTCCGGGCTGAATTTCTCAACCATTTTGTAAAGATTGTATTCTTCCTCCAGACCCTTTTCCCTTGCAAGTTTTGCGGCTTTGTCCCGGAGAAGGGTAGCGCGGGGGTCATTGATTGTGTAGACTGCGTGACCCATTCCGTAAATCAAGCCTGTGTGGTTGAATGCCTCTTTGTTGGCGATTTTTTTAAGGTAGGCTTTGACTTCGTTTTCATTTGACCAGTCTTTTACATTCTCTTTGATGTCGTCCATCATTTCTGCGACCTGAATGTTCGCTCCACCGTGACGGCGGCCCTTTAGAGAGCCTACCGCCGCGCCGATTGCAGAGTAAGTGTCCGTGTCAGCGGAAGAAACGACATGCACCGTGAGGGAAGAGTTGTTTCCGCCGCCGTGCTCAGCGTGAAGAATCAAAGCCAGGTCGAGAAGTTTTGCCTCGTCGTCAGTGAAAGCCTTGTTGTTGCGGATTAAGCGCAGGAAATTCTCTGCCGTAGAAAGCTCTGGCAGGGGATTGTGAATGTACATTGACTTTCCGTCGTAGTAGCGTCGTTTTGCCTGATAACCATAGGCCGCAAGGGTCGAGAATCGAGAAATCAGCTCAATGCACTGGCGAAGAATATTTGAAAGCGAGCGGTCTTCTGGATTCGGGTCGTAAGAATAAGAAGCGAGAACGCCGCGGGCCAGCTTGTTCATGATGTCGGCAGAAGGAGCCTTCATAATCATGTCTTCGGTAAAGTTGTCGGGAAGCTGGCGTAAGTGTCCCAGATATGCCTTGAAATGGTCAAGCTCTGTCTGTGTCGGAAGTTCTCCAAATAATAGAAGATAAACGCACTGCTCGTAGCCGAACTGATTGTGTGCCTCGGCGTCGTTTACCAGGGCTTCGACATTGTAGCCGCGGTAGACCAGACGGCCTGGAATTGCGATTTTTTTGTCGTCCTTGACCTCGTAGCCAACGACATCACCGATGCTGGTCAAGCCCACGAGAACACCAGTGCCGTTTTTATTTCGTAAGCCCCGTTTGACATCGTATTTCTCGTAAAAACTTTTGTCGATAGGGTCATTGCGCTCTGCAAGAACGGACAATCTGCCGATAAATAAACTTTCTGATTCAGTCATAACGCACTCCTAAAACTCCGCGTTAGCGGCATTGCATGGATGCAATGAATATGCGAGTTTTTGCTTTGCGAAAACTCGGCCACAAAAAAATCACAAGGAGGTGATTTTTTTGTGCTGCTCCTTTTGCATATTTATGCAATTTTTACGAAAATATAAACATAATTATACAAATTTATGCATAGCGTGGCAAGAAAAAAATAATAATCAGAGGGGAGAAGTCTCTCCCCTGCGTCACACTTCGTTGCGCCGCACCCCACTCTACGGGGACACCTGCGAGTTTGCATGGCAAACTCGACTATAACGCCCCGGTTTTGCTTCAACCTCGTTTTCAGCTTTATCTTCCAGTCGCGAGAAAAAATCCAGCTTTGTTCGCTTCTCCACCTTGTCCACGCTGACAGCATAATCGTCAAGACTTCCTTCGCATTTTTCGTTGGGGAAGATATAGCCCGTGGCGATGATTCCCTTGGCGTCTTGGGGCGTGGCCTTGTCCTTTTCATCTTCGTAAAGCGGAGCCAAAATCACTTTATAGTAGAATTCTGGCACGGTCACTCCGTTTTCGCCGATTGATTTGTATTCACTGGCACTTTTTTCCAAAACCGGCCCTGAAACCACATAGACCCGCCCGAATTCAGCGGCCCATCCGCGCACCTGACTTTCCAAATCCTTCCAGATTCCCCGGTTCAAACTTCCCGCCTGAGGACTCATGTTGCTCATGTAAAAAGTCTCGCTCATGGCCTCTTCGTCAAAGGCAAAATCCGCCGCCGGGCTTAAATGCCCCCTGTCGTATCCGGATTTTTTGTAGTCAGCGGGCGTGGCCGAGCCTGTGGAAATCTCCGGGTCGCTCCTGAAATCGTCAGACCTTTTCGCGTTTTTGACCAGCTCTTCTTCCGTGAGGCAGTATGCGCTCCATTCAGCCTGCTCGTAACTTTCGCGGTAGCAAATGGAATAGTGCCTAAAGTGACGGATTTGGTGGTCGCTCTCGCCGTGACTTCCCGGGCAAACAGGAATTTCAAGATTTTCCGGCAGCGAAACAAATTTTTCTGCTGATTTTTTGGTCTTTTGTGGAGCTGCCTGTTTTCCGGTCTGTTCGTTTTCTTTATCTTCTATATTAGTGGCTTCTGTCTCCGCTTCATCCTTATTGCTAATCTGTGGAATCTGCGTGATCTGTGGTTCTTTAAAAACCGAGACCAATTCATCGACTTGCGCCTTGAATTCAGGGTTCGTCTTGTATGAGTAGATTGAAAGGGCGGCGAGAATAAGGATTATTAATAGAAAAAATCCTAAGGAATGTTTTTGCTTTTTATTTCTGCGTGATTTTTGTTTTTTAGGCATAAAGAGATTATAACAAATTATTCACAGCGAGTGAATTTACAGGAAAAGAAATATCCGCTCCGTCTATGTTTCGACATCCATGTCGTGACGAGAATTTCTTTCAGAAATTCTCGCGGTCAACTTCCTTTTGCCCACATCCGTGTGGGACTTGACTGTAAACACGGATCAGCGGCAGCCAGAAAAATATGCGCCAAAAAAATTGTAGAAAAAAAATCGCTTTTCTGATAAAATGGCACATTCATAAAATTAGAGGCACAAAATGGCAAGTGTAAAATTTCCAGAGAACTACAAATCCCTGCTCGGCGAAAAGGAAACCGAGCATGCAATCGTAATGATTAAAGATTTCTTCCAGACCCAGCTTTCAACGGCCCTTAATCTCACCCGCGTTACGGCTCCTCTTTTTGTTCAGAGCGGCAAGGGCTTGAACGATGACCTGAACGGTGTTGAGCGGGCTGTAAAATTCCCGGTAAAGGACATGGGCGACGCTCAGATGGAAATCGTTCACTCGCTGGCAAAGTGGAAGCGAGTCAAGGTAAGCGAAATGAAGCTGGCACCGGGATTTGGAATTTACACTGACATGAACGCCATCCGTGCTGATGAAGATTTGGACAACATCCACTCTCTTTATGTCGATCAGTGGGACTGGTGCGAGTGCATCAACAAAGAAGACCGCAACATCGAATATTTAAAGTCAGCGGTTCGGAAGATTTACGCCTGTCTCAAGCGCACTGAATTCTACATTTACGACCGCTACGAGGGAATCAAGCCGATTCTGCCTGAGAGCTTGCAGTTTGTCTTTGCCGACGACTTGCAGCGCCGCTTCCCTGATTTGACTCCGAAAGAGCGGGAAAACAAAATCTGTGAGGAGTACGGAGCCGTCTTCCTCATCGGTATCGGCGGAAAATTGCCTGACGGCAGCATCCACGACGGTCGCGCCCCCGACTACGACGACTGGATTAGTGAGAGCGTAGACGGTCACCGCGGCTTGAACGGCGATTTGCTCGTCTGGAACCCGGTCTTAAAGCAGTCCTTCGAGCTTTCTTCAATGGGCATCCGGGTTTCACCTGAATCACTCAAACTACAGCTTGAAGAGAGGGGCTGTCCAGAGAGGGCAAACCTTGAATTCCACAGAAAACTCTTGAAGGGCGAACTTTCACTCACAATGGGCGGCGGTATCGGTCAAAGCCGGCTCTGCATGTTCTTCTTGCGAAAAGCCCACATCGGCGAGATTCAGGTTTCAATCTGGCCGGAGGAAATGAGAGCCGGCTGCGAAAAACACGGAATCCACTTGTTGTAATTTTCTTGACGATAGGGAAATTATCGGATATAGTAAAAAGGAAAGGAACACCGTAGAGGTGGCAATCTCCTTTAAGCTATTGTTAAAAGCCTACTCGAAGTTAGCGCACCGGGTAGGCTTTGTTTTTGCCCTACAAGATAAACTTGAAGAGAGCGAGTGTGAGAAGCACAACATTCATTTGTTGTAAAAAAAGGAATTTCTCACAGAGGACACAGAGAAGTTTTATATATAAATCCTATTTGTTTTATGGGTGACTATGATTGAGATATTGAACTTTTCATACAGGCAACTCTCTGTGTGCTCTTAAGCTCTGTGAGGAATTTAGAAATATGTCAGATACAATAAAATTCAATTCATCAAATCTTGAATCTTCTCTTTCGACCTTTGCTTCTCAGGGAATTACCGAATTCACCCTGCAGGACGAGGCTATTCTTTCCCACAAGGGAAAACTCCTTCACTTCCTTGAAGCCTTTCGCGAGAAGGCCGGGGATGTCTTCCTTACTCTCCCGGTGAACGCCTCTCTTCTTGACATGGATGTGTGCAAGGCTTGTTCTGAGCTTTACTGCACTCTGGAGATTCCCCTTGAAGGCCTTTGCAAGGGCGGCTCTTATCTTTTTGACAAAAAATTCTTTTCCCGCCGGGCGCAGATGCTCAATACTATGGGGCTTGTCTTCGGCTTCGACATGAATTTTGCGGCGGCTCCCGGCGACAGCGTAAAGGCTTTCCGTGACAGGCTGGACTTCGCTCTTTCTCTTTACCCCAATCATATTGATTTTCCCCAACTGGAAGCAGACGGCGTTTCCCTGCAAGATGGGAAACTTTCTTCTATAAAAATGCCCAAGCCCAGCGCGACTTTTTCCACTCAGGACATAAAAAATTGCCGGGACACTGCTTTTGCCCTTTCAACCTTCTACACTTACGGCCGGGCTGTCACTTGGTTTCTGGCGGTTCTCGCCCCGCTAAAAATGAGCGCGTCTAAATTCTTTCAGGATTTTGCGGAATGGCAGAAAATCAACAACTGTTCCCTTGAAAGCCCCTGGAAGGCAGAAAAGGCAAGTCACGCCGAAATCGAAAAAATGCAGCTCTCTTTCCTTAAATTCAAATATGAAGAAAAAAACAAGAGTGAGCTTTTTGAAGTCGTGAGCAATGTAGTCCGGCTCAACGGCGCCCTTTCTAGGGCTTTCGGCGAGGGCGAGGAGAGCGAGGTGGAGCTTTCCTATAATCCCGACGAGCTTCTTTCCGGGGCCGCCATGGATATCCAGGCTTTTTTTGACAATTCTTTCATCGAAAACAGCACTGTCAAAGTCTTTATGGGCGAGCAAGGCCCGGATTATCACTATTGCTAGAAATCCAAAAAAAAATCCTTTAATTTTCTCTTTTTTTTATTGACGATTTTTGATAGATTTTACTATCTTTATTTAAAAGAAAAAAGAATTCGTTGGTTTTCCGGCGGTTCTCAAGTTTAGGACTATATGCATGAAAGACAAAAAAAACAAGCATGAAGAAAGCGAAGAAAAAGAGACTGTAAACGAAAGCGAGCAGACTTCTTCTGAGCAGGCAGCGGGCGAGTCTCAGGCAGATTCTACCGAAGCAAAAAACGAAGGCGAGAAAGCAGAGGCAAAGCCTGAAGAACAGAAAGAAAAATCCCCGGAAGAGCGAATCGCCGAGCTTGAAAAAGAAAACGCTGACCTTAAAGACCAGCTTTTGCGCCGTGCCGCTGATTTCGACAACTACCGAAAGCGCATGATGCAGGAAAAGCAGGACGCATTCGATTACGGAAACGCAAATCTTTTAAAAGACTTGCTTGATTCTTTGGATAATTTTGACCGCACCCTTGATGCCGCAAAGGACGCCAAGGATGCAAAATCAATCGCTGACGGAATCAAGATGATTAACAAATCATTGGTTTCCATGCTTGAAAACAAATACAATCTGGTGGCATTCGGCAAAGAGGGCGATGCTTTCGACCCTGACTTGCACGAGGCAATCGGAATGCAGGAAGGCAAGGTCAAAAAAGAAGAGCTTGCCGCAGTCTATCTTAAAGGATACAAACTCAAAGACAAGGTTATCCGCCACGCAAAAGTCATGGTGGTTAAGCCTGCTGAGTAAAAAGCTATCCACCGATTTACACAGATTATATAAAATCTGTGTAAATCGGTGCTAATCTGTGGATAAAAATGTAAATAATTTATAGGAGAACATAAAAATGGGAAAGATTATTGGTATTGACTTGGGTACAACAAACTCTTGTGTTTCAGTAATGGAAAACGGTGAGCCGGTCGTCATTCAGAACTCTGAGGGCGGCAGAACCACTCCTTCTATCGTAGGTTTCACTGCAAAAGGCGAGCGAATCGTCGGTGTTCCTGCTAAAAACCAGATGGTCACAAACCCGAAGAACACAGTTTATTCTATCAAACGATTCATCGGTCACAGATATTCAGAACTCACAGGCGAGGCTAAACTCGTTCCTTACACAGTAAAAGACAATGGTCAGGATGTTCGCGTTGAGGTTACAGAGAATGGCTCTCTCAAAGAGTTCAGCCCGCAGGAAATTTCTGCTTTCATCCTGCAGAAAATGAAGAAAACCGCAGAAGATTATCTTGGTCAGGAAGTTACAGAGGCTGTCATCACGGTTCCTGCTTACTTCAACGACTCACAGCGACAGGCTACAAAAGACGCTGGTAAAATCGCCGGTCTCGATGTAAAACGAATCATCAACGAGCCTACAGCCGCTGCTCTGGCTTTCGGTTTCAACAAAGACCAGTCAAAAGAAAAGACAATCGCCGTTTACGACTTGGGTGGCGGTACATTCGATATTTCTATCCTTGAACTTGCTGACGGCGTATTCGAGGTAAAATCAACAAACGGCGACACTCACTTGGGTGGCGACGACTGGGACCGCGCTATCGTAAACTGGCTTATCGACGGCTTCAAGGCTGACACAGGCATTGACCTTTCAAAAGACTCAATGGCTCTCCAGCGACTTCGCGAGGCTGCTGAGAACGCAAAAATCGGTCTTTCTAACCAGACAACAGTTGACATCAACCTTCCTTTCATCACAGCTGACGCTACAGGCCCGAAACACTTGCAGAAGTCTCTCACACGCGCCCAGTTCGAGCAGATGACAGACGACCTCTTCGAGCGCACAAAAGAGCCATGCCGCAAGGCTTTGGCAGATGCAGGCATCTCTACAAGCGACATCGACGAGGTTCTCTTGGTCGGTGGTTCTTCTCGAATGCCAAAAGTTCAGGAAGTCGTTAAGGCAATCTTCGGAAAAGAGGGTAGCCGTGCCGTTAACCCGGATGAAGCTGTCGCAATCGGTGCAGCCGTTCAGGGCGGCGTTCTCCAGGGCGATGTAAAAGACATCCTTCTTCTCGATGTTACTCCTCTTTCTTTGGGTATCGAGACAATGGGCGGCGTCATGACAAAACTCATCGCCCGCAACACGACAATTCCTACAAAGAAGAGTCAGGTCTTCTCAACCGCGGCAGACGGACAGACAGCAGTTTCTATCCATGTCTTGCAGGGTGAGCGCGAAATGGCAAGCCAGAACCGCACTTTGGGCAACTTCGACCTGGTCGGAATCCCTGCCGCTCCTCGTGGTGTTCCACAGATTGAAGTCACATTCGATATCGATGCAAACGGTATCGTTCATGTTTCTGCAAAAGACTTGGGAACAGGAAAAGAGCAGCACATCCAGATTACTTCTTCAAGCGGCTTGAGCGAGGAAGAAATCAACCGAATGGTAAAAGACGCTGAGGCAAACGCTGAGGCAGATAAAAAACAGCGTGAAGCTATTGATGTCAAGAACGAAGCAGACAGCTTGGTTTACCAGACAGAAAAGAGCATGAAAGAGCTTGGCGACAAAGTTAAGGGTGCCGATAAACAGGCAATCGATGACGCTTTGGCAGCCCTCAAGAAGGCTATCGAAGGCGGCAACACAGAGGACATCAAGGCTAAGACCGAGGCTCTCAAGAACGCTTCATACAAAATCGCTGAGGAAGTCTACAAACAGCAGGGCGCTCAGGGTGCTGCCGGTGCACAGCCAGGAGCTGACGCAGGAGCAAACGCCGGAAACGCTGACAATGCTAGCGGTGCTAATGGAGGAAGCAAATTCGACAAAGGCAGCGCCGACGATGTAGACTACGAAGTGCACGACTAATATCATGGCTTTGTGAAAACAGTCTTTCATCGAGAACGTGCCATAAAACTCGCAGTGAGCAAAGCTCAGGCGAGTTTTTGTCACAACCTCGATTCCGACTGTTTTCAGTAGTTTGTAAAAATCATACAATTCTTAATCTACATTTAACATAAAATGGGACAAAATCATGGCTGGGAAAAGAGATTATTACGAAGTTTTAGGAATTCAGAAGAACGCTACGGAAGATGAGATTAAAAAGGCTTACCGAAAACTCGCTGTCAAATATCACCCTGACCGAAATCCGGGTAACAAAGAAGCGGAGGAAAAGTTTAAGGAAGCAACCGAGGCTTACGAAGTTCTTTCTGATGACCAGAAGCGGCCAATCTACGACCAGTATGGTTTTGCCGGTCTCGACGGAATGGGAGGCATGGGCGGCGGTGGCGGTGCCCAGTATTCAAGAGCTTTCCACGACTTCTCAGACCTCTTTGGAGGAATGGGCGGTGGCATGGGTGGCGGCTTCTCCGACATCTTCGAGAATATCTTTGGCGGTGGCGGACGTTCCAGCCGCAGAAGGCCGGACGAGCCTAGCCAGGGACAGAGCCTTCGCTATGACCTTAACATTTCTTTCAAAGACGCCGTTTATGGTACAAAAGCCGAGATAAAATTCCAGCACAATGAAGCCTGTACGGAATGTAACGGCACGGGTGGTGCAAAAGGCGCAAAACGAAAGCCTTGTCCTACCTGTGGCGGAAGCGGTCAAGTTCGCAGACAGGCGGGGTTCTTTGCCGTTCAGCAAACATGTCCTGCTTGTGGCGGAGTCGGAACAAAAATCGATAACCCATGTAAAAAATGCCGTGGAACAGGCTATGAGACAGTCACCAAAAAGATGTCTCTTACGATTCCGGCCGGAGTTGATGACGGAAAGCGAATCGCAATTCCCCGCATGGGCGATGTAGGCGCAAACGGTGGTCCCGCAGGAGATTTAATCGTCGTTCTCCATGTGGAGCAGCACGAGTATTTCGAGCGAGACGGCCGGGATTTGTATTGCGCCGTTCCGGTCACTTTTGCACAGGCGGCCTTGGGCGTTACACTGGACATCACTTCCCTTGACGGAAAGAAAATCAAATTCGCCCTGCCTTCAGGAACTACCAACGGAAAGCTCTTTAAAATCAAGGGCGAGGGTGTTCCCTACGCAGAAGGCAGAAAAGGTGATTTGTATGTGAAAATCATCGTGCAGATTCCGACACATCTTACGAGCGAGCAGAAACGCCTCATGGAAGAATTTGCTCGAATTGAGAACGCAACGACTTCACCGAGCTGCGTGCCGCTGGCGAGCTTGAGCAGATAAAAACTGTCATTCCGAACTCGTTTCGGAATCTCAACTTGCCGATAATCTTTTTATGAAGAGCCAGTCTGATTCCATCGATGTTAAATTTGATTCATTTTCTTTTCAAAAATACATCGCCCAGGATTGCGACCGGCTTTCTTTTTTGCAGGGCTATCTTTCTGACTGGGGTGTGGACTCTTCGGTCCTTCCCCTTGATGGAAAAAAGCATCTCTATGTCAATTTTCCCTCATCTTCATACAATCCCATTTTCAAAATCAAGACCATAATTTCCCATTATGACAGGGTTTCTGGAAGTCCCGGAGCCAACGACAATTCTTTTGCCAATTTCGCCCTTGCAGATTTTGCAGCCGAGCTTTACAAATCCAGGCAGGCCCACAATATCCGCATTTTTTTTACCGACGGCGAGGAGTTGGGGGAGGCCGGCGTTTCAAGTCAGGGGGCTTTTGCCCTTGCCGAGCTTTTCAGGAAACTTGGAATTACAAACGACGATGTTTATGTCTTTGATGCCTGCGGCCGGGGAGATGTGGCGGTCTTGGCCCGGGCAGGTCTTGACTCAAAAGTTAATCCCCAGTTCAAAAAGAAATTCCTGAGTCTTTACGAGCGCACGCAAAATCTTCTCACGGCGGCGGCGACTAATTCCTGGATGACCCTTCCCGTGCCCTACAGCGACAACGCGGGTTTTCTCGCCTGCGGAATTCCAGCCGTGGCAATCACTTTTCTCCCAAAAGAAGAAGTTTCCTTCTATTATAAAAATCTCATGGCGGACAAAAACCTTGAAAAAGCCGTTATGAACTGCAGGATTGACTCAAAACCCGGAGAAAAAATCGACCTCTCAATCCAGCGCTTCAAGTATCAGGAAAAAATGCCCCTGACCTGGCGGCTCTTCCACACCGAATACGACAATTTTTTAAGCCTCACTCAGGAAAGCTATGTGCTGATGAGGAAAATTCTCGCCGCGATAGCGAATGCAAAGACGATTGCATGAGGATTTAAGACTTTGCCAGTGATTTTATGATGCTCTTGATTGCGTCAAAATCGGATTTTTTAGATGCTTGAGGTCTTTGACGAGTTCGCTTAGCTCTGAAGTCATATAGTTTTTCTGATTTGCTTCTCCGAGAACCAGATATTCGACGGTCGTTCCTATATATTTCGCAATTTTGACGGCGTTTTCAGCATTCGGAAGTGATTTTTGCCCTGAAAGATAGTTGTCGATTGTATTTTTGCTGATGCCCGTTCCAAAAGCAAGTTCTTTCACCTCTATGTCTCTAGTGTCGAGAATTTCCCGCAAATTTTCCGAAAAGCTCATAAGCAAGTATACTTTTTTAAGTGTTTTAAACCTGTAAACACGCTTTATTAAGTCTATAATGAGTCATAAAACTCGCTTAAAAAAGCAAATATTCGGCCTCTTCAAGACTTGTTTCAACTCTTTTACGCTTAATTAAGTTAAGAAGAATGTTGTCTTTAGCTTATTTACGGATAAAATCTGTTTTATTATGGAGAAATGTATATGATGAAAAAAAATATTTTTCTTTTTGTTTTATTTAGTTTGATATTTTTCTCATGTCAAAATGCCACGGATGATGGTGGTACAACTTATGTAACAAATACAATTGCTTTTACATGGAAAGGTTCTCTTACATCTGCTCCGAATAACCCAGAACTAGGCTGGGCATATTATAATCGTGTTGACGGAAATTCCTACATTTGGAATGGTGCGAAATGGGACTATCTTGCAAAATCAGGTCGAGATGGGGCAAGTGGTATTATGCTTTGGCTTGGTGCGTTTGATAGCGTTCCTGAAAATCCATCTGAAGGATATTGCTATTATAATACTGTCGATTGTACCTCTTATATTTGGGATGGCGATTCTTGGGAAATTATTGCAAAAGACGGAGTTGATATTACTTGGAAAGGAGCATGTGAGATTGCACCAGATAATCCGTCTTTGAATTGGGCGTATTACAATACTGTTGATAATAAATCATATATATGGAATGGCTCACAGTGGGAAATTTTGTCAGAATCCATTGGCGGAAATACAAATGTTCATGTTTCAATTTCTTGGCTTGGAACATTTTCTTCTGCTCCATTGAATCCCGTGCTTGGACAAGCTTATTATAATGAAAGTGTTGGAGCCTCATACATTTATGATGGTACTGTTTGGCAGCAAATTTCAAAAGATGGTGTAGACGGCACAGTTGGCTCAACATCAACTGTGTCAGGATATTTAATTTTATGGAAAGGTAGTTATTCATCTGCTCCGTCAAATCCACAAGCTGGATGGGCATATTATAATACATCGGAGAAGAAATCATACATTTATGACGGTTCTTCTTGGCAGATAATGGCGCAAGATGGTGCGGATTGTGCTGATGAAAAAGACGGCACTAATATTCCTGCTAGTGACGGAACTATAAATGACACTTTGGTATATATGGGTGAAAGCTCAGAAGAAATTGATAGTATCATTTATACAGTAAAGTCTTATGCATCTGTCTATGCATCAGAACCGTATTTTTATACTTACTACAAGTATTATTACTTAAATGAAAAATTACGCATGGCATATGTATTTTATCATAGTATTGGCTCGGATCTTGATTATAAATACACGGAATTTGTTGAGCACACCTGCGGAAATTCTTCGGGCTTAGCACAAGTTTATACATACTATGAAAATGGAAAACTTGAATCTTATATTCAAAACTTAAATTCTAATGGAACAGTTTACAAATATGAATATTTTTATGATTCAGACGGTAACAAAAATTATCAAAAATTATATCAAGATGGAAACTTATATAACGAAATTTACTATTACACAAATGGTACAACAAAAATTCAAAACACATACAAAACGGATGTTTCTCCGTCATACTTATATTCCAAACGTACTTATTATGAAGATGGAAAAGATGAGTATTCTATAAACTATTCATCAGAAGGAACTGAAACAAGTAAATCATATTATACTTATTATGATAATGGAAATAAGAAAACTTATAATTCATGGAGAAATGGAATTCTTGATGATTCATATTCTTATTATGATGATGCTTCAACCACAGTAAAATCTTATTTCAATTATGATTATTCAACAGGAATTTTATCATCAGAAAAATATAACTATTCAGACGGAACAGAGCAACTGTATATTAATTATAATTCTGATTCCACTATTGATTACTTTGAGTATCATTATACATCAGGTTACACGCAGTATTATTATACAGATTCTGGCTATTTGTACTCATATGAAGATGGAAAAACAAAAAGTACACCAACAACTTCGAGTTATTATTCTTCAAAAACAGCTTACACAGTAGAACAGGCGAATTCGAAATTAGCGGAATTGAAATCATCTCTATAGTAATCAAATTCTGATACATATAATGTGGCACTGAGACTGTATCTTATGTACTTGAAAATATAATTTAAAAGATGTGCGGAAATGTACGAGAGTGGTACGGTACCTCGTATTATTCGCATTCCAGCGATGCGCAGAAAGACCTGAATTATTAGCGTATTCTCCTAATTATGATCCAGTATGTTTTTATGAATTTATTTATCGCTGTGGCTCATGGTCTGACAGTGCGAATTCTGTAACATCTAGAAGTAATACTTCATATGGAATCATTGAAATCGACTATACTGGCTTCCCTGTGTCACGAAATGTGGAGTAAGGAACACTGGTCAATCAACTTTTTTGATGATTTACGGTAGGAAAAGTGGGGATTTATAATAAAGAAAAATATGAGGAAAGCAAAAAAAAAAGAAAAATCCTGAAAAAAGACCGCATACTGTGGACGGAAGAAAAACAAATCGGGTTATTTGTTCAATATTACACTGTACATTACAAAAAGATTTGGAATTAGAAAAAGAGTATTTTTCTTATTGCAGAAGGCTTGGTGTTGAGGCTGATAAAAGAGATCATACTTTTTGGAAAGAAGATCTGCTTGGTTAGATTGAATATGGAGAAAATGTGAGTAAAAGAGAACAAATCACACTCGTTATTGAAGACTTTATTGGAAAGTTTGTTACTGATGATGAAATCATTTTGTCAGTTGCAGATATTCGAAAATGGCCGATTGTAGATTCTCTATGTGAAAATCATGATTCTGCAAATATTTGTAAGGCAATGAAAGCGGTGAAATATGGGAAATGCTATATAGATGGTATCGAAGATAGCTCATCATTCAAAATGCTATTCACAAGAAAAGTTCAAAATATACAAACCGAAGATTTCTTTAGTAAAACAGAAATGGAAAATGCTATAACAAAAACTGGCTGGAAATATGTTCTTCGGGTAAAAGAAAAAGCCCATATTCATTTTGCGGGTTGCGCATATTTATGGAAAAATAGTCCAATAAAAACTGGTAATTCATCATATCATTATGATATTTATCCGACAAAAGAAATTGCACTTGCAAATGCAGCTAGGAAAAAAAAAGTCGGAAAAATCAAAAATTGTCCATATTGCGGATTATAAATTTCCCGTAAATAAAAAGGAAGAATCGTTAGATTTTTCTAAATTCGTTAGACATACTATAAAGAGGTCGAAAAATGAGACTAATTGAAATCGGACAGAAATATCTTGAAAATGAAGATTTTTCACTAAATCCACTATCAGACAACAAAGAGGCGAACGACTTGCTTTGCAATTTGGAACACTTTCCCCACGCGTTTGTTCTCGGTTGTCTGATGGACTTTCAGATAAAGGCAAAAAAAGCGTGGTTAATTCCATATACTGTCTTCAGAAAACTCAATGCTTTTTCTATGAATGATTTGCTTAAATTTGAAAAAGAAGATTTTGTAAAAATTTTTAGGGAAAAGGGCTTGCATCGTTTTAATGAAACTGTCGGCGGTCGCTTTTATAATGCACTTCAAAAAATTCATACTGAATATAATGACAATGCCGCTAATATTTGGGCAAATAAACCAAAATCTGAAGAAGTCGTAAGAAGATTCAGAAGTTTTGATGGTGCGGGCGTAAAAATTGCTACTATGGCTCCTAATATTCTATACCGCCGTTTTAAAATTCCATTTTCAGATTTATGCGGAATTGATATTTCACCAGATGTACATATTCGAAGAGTTTTTAAGCGAATGGGATATGTCGAAGGTAATTTTCAAAATCAAAAGACAAATAAACTTATAATCAAAAAAGCTAGAGATTTGTATCCTGAATATCCAGGAATCTTTGATATTGGTTGTTGGCAGATAGGACAAGAATTTTGTCATCCTAAAAAAATCGGTCGTCCTGAATGTGAGCGATGTCCGCTTAACGACGAATGCAAAAAGTTTATTCAATTTGAATAGGATAAGGAGAATCACCTATGGAATCAATTAGAATCTTGCAGGACACTTACGAAAAATTATACGCCATTACGCCGTTGCTTGGGGATTTGCTCGAAAATGAGTTTTCTCAATTGTCTAATCTCGATTGGCGTGATTATTATATTGATTCTTTTTTGCAGCGAAAAAAAGTTTTCAATAAAGAATGGACACATCTAAAAGAAATTGACAGTTATTATCTTTTGGAAGTACTGAAAGAAAATTGGAAAATGTTTTCACAAAATTCTGATTCTAATTTCTTTACAAGTGAAAATTTTGATCTTTTTGTAAATCGGCGAAACAAGAATTCGGTTATCTCAATTCGTAATGAAGTTTCGCATCCTGAATACTGGGACTATAAAATTGAGACATATCGTGCATGGAAGAATACTTTGGAAAAAGCCGCTATAGTTCTTGGTTCAAATATGGAAGAGTTGTTGTATGAACTACATAAACCTGAAAAAGATAGATTACTAAAATTCATCTTTGAAAAAATATCAAATATAACCTTGAGGTCTGACAAATTACCTGAAGATATAAGAAATAGCGTTTTAAGAACAAAATCTATAATGGAACAACAGACTACGGCAGCAGGAATCATGGCGTTCTTTTCGGATGCATTAAAATCTTTGAGGGGGCAACAAGTTGTGAATGTGCTTAAAGATTTAGGTTTGCCTTTGTTTGAAGATATAAAAGATGCTGTTTTCGACATGTATTATGGAATTTCAGATTAATAAAACTTTCCCCTAGACGCCAGTAAATCCCACAAATATTCCACAAATGCCCGCCCCAACCTGTAGCAGTGGCGAAGCCAGTCGCATAGCGACCGCGCGTTAGCAAGCTGCGAAAGGGTGGCAGCCGGTTGATCGGCGCAAAAATAGAAAAGGAGAATCACTTATGGAATCAATCTACATTCTACAAAAAACATATGAGAATCTCTACGCACTTTCTTTTCCGGTACTTGATTTCTTGGAGCGGAATCTTCCGCGAATTTCTAGCACTTGGATGCGCTCTTGTGTGTATGATGTTTTGGATAAAGATTTTTCGAACGATGATATAACGAAAAGAGAGTTAAAGGAATTTGATATTTATTATCTTTTTAAAGTTCTGCTAACTGATACAAACTGGAATTCCTTGAAAAATCTTAATGCCACTGATGATTTTTACACAGATTATCATCGTTCATTGCTTTTTGATGTAAAGAAAATCAGAAACGATGTCGCTCATCCCCGTATCGAAAAGTACACGGAGCAGGATTTTATCGAGTGGACTGAAAAAATTGAGGCTGTTGCAAATCTTTTCGGAAAAAATTTAGGTCAACTTGTTGCAGACCTCCACAAATCCGAAAAAGACAGACTCTTCAATTTCATCGCAGAACGAACTTTTGACATCACGATGAATTCTCCTGATTTTAAGAAGCTGCCGCAAAGCAAGCAGGAAAGTGTTGCCCGCACGAAAAAAAGATTGCAAGAGCAAGCTACGGCTGCGGGAATTATGGCTTTTGTTTGAGGACTCATATTTCCTTCATAAAGGTCAACCGATTAAAGAGGGCTTGGAAGAATATCATCTTCCGACTTTTGAGGACGTAATGGAAGAAGTAAAAGATTTTTACTATTTTGGAAAGTGGAGTCCTGTAAAAAAATCCTAACCGCCAGTAAATTCTTCTCTTTCTAGCTGCAATCTCCCTAGAAATTAGAGCCGTTCCAGCCCCAGTTTGGCGTGCCGAAGTAGCTCACGTACACATTGCTGCCCGGAATCCCCAGTTCTTTTTCAAGAATCTGACAGGTTCTGGCTGTCATTTTCTCGCTTGCGGCCCGGTCTACGTTTCCAAGAACTTTGATTTCAACGTATGCGCCGTTGTCGAGCTTTTTCCCGCTGAAGTAGAGGTCCTGATTGTCGGCCAGATTTATCATCAGGTAAGATTCCGGCTTGTTCATGAGACTGATGGCTTTTCCGAATTCCGCTTTTAAGATGTCTCGCTTTTCTTCCGGCAGAGACTTGGTTACTTTTGCTTCTATCATTGGCATGGAGATTTTTCCTCGTATATTAAACTTTATTGATTTAACACTATTTTAATGGTGTGGGGTAATGAAATCAAGAGGCGGAAAAACTTCTGATTCTATTGCTTTATGTCTGCGGAATAGTTTAAAATTATGCAAGAATATTCTAAATCCTATAGCAGAGCAATTGTTTTTGTGCTATTATAAGTATAAATTTTTTTGTATCAAAGCAAAGGAGTATTTCAGATGGCTGAAGAAAAAACTGAACTTTCAGAACCTCAGAAAGAAATCAATGGGCTTGTAGAAAAAGCTCAGAAGGCGTTGGAGGCTTATGCTTCTTACGATCAGGAAAAGATTGACTACATTGTCGCAAAAGCCAGTGTTGCAGCTCTTGATCATCACGGTTCTCTTGCAAAACTTGCAGTTGAAGAGACAAAACGTGGTGTATTTGAGGATAAAGCAACAAAGAACCTCTTTGCCTGTGAATATGTTGTAAACCACATGCGTCACCTCAAAACCGTTGGTGTCATCGAGGACAACGACGTTACTGGTGTTGTTAAAATTGCAGAGCCGGTTGGTGTAGTTGCAGGTCTTACTCCTGTCACAAACCCGACTTCAACAGCTATCTTCAAGTCTCTCATTTGTTTGAAGACTCGTAACCCGATTATCTTCTCATTCCACCCAAGCGCAATCAAATGTTCTATCGCTGCTGCAAAAGTAGTCTATGATGCTGCTGTTGCTGCTGGTGCTCCAAAAGATTGTATTCAGTGGATTGAAGAGCCATCTCTCGAAAAAACAAACCTTTTGATTGGTCATCCTGGTGTTGCCACAATCTTGGCAACTGGTGGTAACGCAATGGTTCGCGCCGCTTATTCTCAGGGTAAACCGGCTCTCGGTGTTGGCGCAGGTAACGTTCCTGCTTACGTTGAAAAGTCTTGCAACCTCAAGCAGGCTATCAACGATATCGTAATGTCAAAAGCATTTGATAACGGTATGATTTGTGCTTCTGAGCAGGGCGCAATCATTGATAAAGAAATCTACAACGACGCAATCAAAACATTCAAAGAGTACCGCGCATATCTTTGTAACGACAAAGAAAAGAAAATGCTCGAGAAATACATGTTCGGCGTAGACGGCGACCCGACTGTTGCAAAACTCAACTCTGTAGTTCCGGGTATGAATCCTGTTGTTCTCGCTAAGAACGCTGGTTTCGATATCCCAGAGCGCACAAGCATCATTCTCGCTGAGTGTAAGGAAGTCGGCGTAAACGAGCCTCTCACTCGCGAAAAGCTTTCTCCAGTTTTGGCAGTCCTCAAGGCATCTTCAACAGAAGACGGTATGAATAAGGCAAAACAGTTCCTCGAATTCGGTGGTCTCGGTCACTCAGCTGCAATCCACACAACTAACAAAGAGCTTGCAGAAAAATTCGGCGATCTCGTTCCTGCTATCCGCGTAATCTGGAACTCACCTTCAACATTCGGTGGTATCGGTAACGTATACAACTCATTCATTCCTTCTCTCACCCTGGGTTGTGGTTCTTACGGACACAACTCAACAGACGACAACGTTAGTGCCGTCAACCTTTTGAACATCAAAAAACTGGGTAGGAGACGAAATAATATGCAGTGGTTTAAAGTACCGTCAAAAATCTTCTTTGAGCGTGACTCAATCGAATATATCCATCAGATGAAGGGCGTTCACAAAGTTATCATCGTAACAGACCGCTCTATGGTTGAGCTTGGCTTCGTTGACAAAATCACTGATCAGCTCAAGCTCCGCCGCGATCCTGTTCAGTACCAGCTCTTCTGCGACGTTGAGCCGGATCCATCAATCCAGACTGTACGCGAAGGCGTTGAGCTTATGCGCACATTCGCTCCGGACACAATCATCGCCCTCGGTGGTGGCTCTAGCATGGACTGTGCTAAAGGTATGTGGCTCTTCTACGAGTACCCGGAAGTTGACTTCAACGACCTCAAACAGAAGTTCATGGATATCCGCAAACGTGCATTCCGCTACCCAGACTTGGGCAAAAAAGCTCAGCTCGTTTGTATCCCGACAACATCAGGGACCGGCTCAGAGGTTACTCCATTCGCTGTTATCACAGACAAAACAGAGCACAAGAAATATCCTCTTGCTGACTACTCTCTCACACCGACAATCGCTATCGTTGACCCGACATTCACTTACGGTTTGCCAAAGAAGATCGTTGCCGACACTGGTATGGACGTTCTTACTCACGCAACAGAGGCTTATGTCTCAACAATGGCTAACGACTATACAGACGGTCTTTGTATTCAGGCTATCAAGATGGTATTCAAGTACCTCGAGAGAAGCTACAACAACGGCGGCGCCGACACAGAAGCTCGCGAGAAGATGCACAACGCTTCTTGTCTCGCAGGTATGGCATTCGCAAATGCGTTCCTCGGTATGAACCACTCTATGGCTCACAAAATCGGTGGTGAATTCCATGTTCCACACGGACGCGCTAACGCAATCCTCTTGCCGTTCACAATCCGCTACAACGGAACTCAGCCGGACAAAATCTCAACATGGCCAAAATACAACTACTTCAAGGCTGCTGAGCGATACTGCGAGCTTGCTCGTATGCTCGGTCTTCCTGCAAAAACAATTGAAGAGGGCGTAGAGAGCTACGCTAAGGCTTGTGGTGAGCTCGGTATGCGCTTGGGCATCGTCATGAACTTCAAGGGACAGGGCTTGGATGAAAAAGAGTATCTCGCTAATGTTGAGAAACTCGCTTACCTCGCTTACGAGGATCAGTGTTCTCCAGTTAACCCACGTGTACCGCTCGTTGAGGACATGAAAAAGATTCTCACCGACGCTTACTACACAGAAGAGTTTGTCGAGAAAAACTAACGTTTTTCTCTTACAAGAATCGCTTTGCGATTCTTGGTCGAGAAACAGTAAACTGTTTTTCTTACAAGAACGGCTTTGTCGTTCTTGGTCGCAAAGGAGCAGCTAGAAAATTCTTCACAAGGCTTTAGAGTACAGAGAGAGCATGAATTTCAGGAAAGATTTTCATATACGAAAAATCTCTCTGTGAACTCCGTGCACTCTGTGAGGAATTTATATTTTGTGTCTTTCAACTCCGTCGCCTGAATGGGTGGCGGAGTTTTTTTAGTCCTTTATCATTTTCTGCAAAAAGACTATACTTTCCTTCACGAGAAAACTCATGACAACCAGTGAACTTTTTGGGCAGGAAAAGGTCAGCCGCCTGCTTTTCAGGCTTGCTCCTCCTGTGATGTTTGCCCAGCTGATTCAGGCTCTTTACAATATCGTTGACAGTTTTTTTATCGGCCGGAGTGGACTTACGGGGCTTACGGCTCTTTCGATTATTTACCCCTTTCAGCTTCTGATGATTGCCCTTGCCGTGGGAACTGGTGTCGGAATCAACACTGCCATGGCGATGAAAATGGGGCGGGGGCGAAAAGAAGAAAGCGAAAAGTTTGCCCAAATCGCCCTTCCTCTTGCCTTTTTTCTCTGGCTTTTGTGCGCGATTCTGGGATTTTTATTCATGCCCTCTTATGCCAGACTCTTCACTGATTCGACCGGGGTAATTTCTGAAGTCATAACATATGGACGAATCTGCTGTATTTTCAGTTTCGGTCTTTTTTTTGAAAGCGTCTGGACTAAAGTAATTCAGTCTTACGGAAACATGCGCCGTCCTATGATTGCCCAGATTGTCGGGGCTGTCGTAAACATCATCCTTGATCCTTTTTTGATTTTCGGTCTCTGCGGTTTTCCTAATCTGGGGATTGCGGGGGCTGCAATTTCTACCGTGGCAGGTCAAATTGCCGCTGCCCTGGTAGTTATGCCTGAAGGTTTCAGAAAACCTCTTCCTCCTAAATTTTTTCCTGCTTATGCTTTTCTTGTCTTTAAGTTAGGGCTTCCGAATATGCTTATGCAGGCAGCTTATACTTTTTATATTCTGGGGCTTAACTTGATTCTGGAAGGTTTTTCTGACGCTGCCGTTACGGCTTTGGGCCTTTACTACAAGTGGCAGACTTTCTTTTTCATTCCTCTTGGAGCCATGCAGACTTGTGTCGTTCCGATTTTGAGTTTCAATTACGGTGCGGAAAACTTTGAGCGCTGCAGGCGGATTGTCCGGGACTCTCTGATTTTCGGGCTTTTATTCATGGCTTTCGGAACTTTTTGCTTTGAGCTTATTCCAGGTCCCATGCTCCGTGTTTTTACCGTTGATGAGGATGTAATCAGAATCGGAAGCTGGGGCTTTCATTTTATCGGCGTCAGTTTTCTTCCCATGGTTACTTCCCTGATGTTCCCTGTCGTTTTTCAATCCCTTTCTCTTCCAGTCCGAAGCTCCCTTCTGACAATTATCAGAACCGTCATTCTTTTTGTGCCTCTCGGCTGGATTTTTTCCCGCTTCGGTCTGGAATATTTCTGGCTTACATTTCCTGTCACGGAAAGCCTGACCACGCTGGCAGGATTTTTTATGTATCGAAGGATTTTCTTAAGGAAACACTGATTAATTCAATAGAGAATTAATCAGTGTTCTCATTGAATCCCTAAAAGATGTCTGCTGATTTCTTTGAAATTCGGGAGCATGGCTTTTCATGTTTCGGTTTTCAATTTTCACTTTTTTTTCTATAATATTTTCATGACTCCATCCCAGCTCAAGATTTTTTCTGATTTCCGAAGCTCTTTCCGCTCTTATTGCGATGAACTTTCTTCTGCTTACGGCGAAGACTTAAAGCCCCTTCAGATTGCGGCTAGGGCAAAGGACACGCCCGAATACCCCATTGAAACCCCCGTGGTTTACAATACTGCCCTTGATGAAATCACTCAGGAAAGCGAAATCCGCCTGATTGTAATCGGCGACAACCCCGGAAAAGACGAGCAACGCTCTTACAATCAAAAGTATCTTGTGGGGCAGAGCGGGAAGATTGCCTCAGGCTTCTTTCTGAAAAATCCTGAATTCAATACTGATTTCCGAAAAAACGCCATTATCCTGAACAAAACTCCGCTGCACACGGCAAAGACAAATCACCTCAAATATCTTCTGAAAAATGGCGGCGAGAAAATCGCTAAAATCATCTCGGAAAGTCAGATTTACATGGCTCAAAAAACGGCTCAGCTCCATAAAGATTTGTGTGCCACGGCCCGTGAAGGCGGAATCGAGCCCGAAGTATGGCTTGTAGGCTATGCGGAGCTTAAAGGGAAGGGGCTTTTCCTTGAATACAGGGACGAGCTGAAAAAATCTTACGGCAAGAGTCAGGCTTGGGAGAAGGTTTTTGTCTTCCAGCATTTTTCCATGAACCGTTTTTCGATTGATTTGAATAATTTCAAAAAAGAACACAGCGATTTTACAATCCTGGAAGCGGCGCATGAACTGGGGCGGATTCACAAAAACGAAATCTTTATCTGAGACTGTAAAGAAAGAGTCCAGACTAAGAGATTTTTGAAGCTTAGTCAGCATTTTTCGGTGTAGTGCTGACTAAGGCCGCTTGTAAGAGGCAGGCTCGGAAAACGTCCGACCAGAGCAAGAACCTAAAGTTTCTGAACGGTTCTGTTCAGTGCTTCCCTAGACTCGGAATTTGTTGATTTCGTTGGAGACATGGACGATAGAATCTCTGTTTGTCTTTGCCTGACTGTTTACGTCAGTGACAGAGTTTGTGATTTCGCTGATTTCAGAGGAAATCGAGTCCATATTGTCTGAAATATCCACTGAGACGCTGGCCAGTCCTTCCATTTCTATAAGAACTGCCTGACCGTCTTTGTTCATTTCGCTTATGCCGTTTTTGACTTCATCGGTGAGGCTGTTGATGTCGTGGATGACGCTCAGAATCTGCTGGCTGCCAGAGCTCTGCTCATCCATTGCTGCTTTAATGACCGACTCCTGCTCCGAAACTTCCTGAGTGTTGTCAAAGATTTTCTCGAACTGATCCTTTATGTTTTTTGAAGAGTGGGAAATATCCGCAATTAAGTCTTTGAGGTCTGTGAGGGCATCAGAAATCCTTTTTCCCTGAACATTAGAGTCTTCTGCCAGCTTTCTGATTTCGCCGGAGACAACGGCAAAGCCTTTTCCTGATTCTCCCGCGTGGGAGGCTTCGATTGCGGCATTCATTGCCAGGAGATTTGTCTGGTTCGCTATATTCGTGATGATGTTCGACGCTTCCATAAGACCGTCGGAGTTTTCAAAAATCTTGTCGGCCAGGGCAACTGTCTTTCTGACTACTTCCCGGCCTTTTTCTGCGGAGTCAGTAAGTTCTTTCACGGAGCGGGCATTTTTTTCAAGAATATCTGTGACTGAATGGATATTTGCTACCATTTCTTCAATAGCGCTGGAACCTTGGGAAACGCTGTGTGCCTGATTTTCGATATTCATGTTAAGCTTTTCAAGGTTTTGTGTGATTCTCTTCATCTTTCCAGAGGTTTGTGCCACGTCCGAACGCTGTACTCCAATCTGATTCTTTATGGTGATTACATTTTCATCGATTTTGTGTACTGCGGATGTGGTCTCGTTCATGTTTTCTGAAAGATTCATGGCAACCTTGTCCATGATAGCCGATTCTTTTTTGATGGATTCTATGAGCGTGCTGATTTTTTCCATTGTTTTATTGAAATAAACGGAAAGGTCTGTAAGCTCGTCGTTTCCTGTCTGTGGCAGGCGTTTTGTCAGGTCTCCTTCACCCTCAGAAATATCTTTAAGAAGAAGAACCGTGGAATTCAAAGGATTCGTAACTGTTTTTGCCAGCACGAAGGCCACAAGAATGCTTATTATGATTGAAATCAGCGCCACGAATACGATTACTGACAATACCGTACGGTTTGCTTTGTTTATATAGTCCAAAGGAGCCGCAACGATGTAGTCCAGGCCGACGTATTTATTTTCAGAAGAAATGGAAGAGAACTCGTAGGCGATGCCCTTGTATGAGCTGATAAAGGTTATTCTGTCTCCGTGCTTGAAATTGTTCAGCTCTTGGATGTTTAATACATCGATTTTTTTGAATTCTGTGTCAGAATCAAGTTGATTTAATACTATGTTTCCGCTTTTATCCAGAATCAAGAATGATAAGTCTGTATTATTCTTTTTAAAAGCTTTCATCAAAGAATCGAGGTAGTCGAACTTAATGTCGGTTGCCACCACGCCCCTTGGCTTTCCGTTCTCATCATTGAAAAATTTTGATGCGACGATTACCCTTCCGCCCAAAGCCGTGGTGTAGACATCTGAAATGAAAGTCTTTCCGTTGTTGTTTTTTGCGTTTTTGTACCAGGAGCGTGTTCTTGCGTCATAACCGTTGGGCCTGGGCTCGACCGGATAGCGAACGTAGCCGCCGGTAGACTCCAATGAAACGGAAATGCCTGTTATTTCAGGCTTTTCCTCGGTGAAAGTTTTTTCAAGCTCGTAAACGGCTCTCTCATAGGCTCCGAAATTTTCAGGATTGACAGGAATTTTTCCGCTGGGGTCAGACAGGTTTACGTAAGATGTGATGCTGTCGTCCGCCCGCTTGATTAATTCGATTTTTGAGAATGCATTTGAGAATGTGTCGAAGCTTTCAAAATAGTTCTCGATGGCAACGTCAACTTCGGAAATAATATTTTTGAAGGAATGTTCAAAGGCGTCTTTGTCTATGGTTTTCATTTTTGCGTAAATAATAGCGCCAAAAGCGAGTAAAATAGAGACAGTAGTGGCCGTCACGCCTAAAATAATCTTTGAAAAAACGGTGAACCTGATTTTTTTCATGAACATCTCCTGAAAGTGCGTGGTTATATTATGATAAGACTATATTAAGGAATAAGCAAATAAAATATATAGAAGATTTAAAAAGTCAGTTTTTTGGGGCATCTGGACTGCGACGGGCGCGAAGTGAACACAGTTGGAGCCCTTTACCTTCAACAATGGCGAAATACCGCGCTTTTTCTGGTAGTGGACGCATTTTTTTGTCTTGTCTAGTAATAAACTCGATATTCTGGCTAAATAGTTTTTTTGACACTGTCAAGATTTTGTTTTATGCATTATACTTTGATTTATGTTATTTTTCATCTACTCAATGATTGCATCGGGCGTTCTCATAATGGTCACAAATATTGTACGATATATCCGCTTTTCATTGAGCTTGAAAGATGTTCTCACCGGCGGCAAGAGACATGTAGGAGTCCTGAAAGTTACGGCTCTTATCCTGCTTGTTTTTTTTCTCTGCGGATATATTTTCATAGGATTTTTCAGCAGCCCGGATTTAATGATGGCGGGCGTGCTTTTCGGAGGAAGCATTTTTGTCGCGATTATCCTCACCCTGCTTTTCCGTCTTGTTTTTACTGTAAAGAATACCTGTCTTTCCATGACCGAAACCTTAATCGGCATGATTGAGTCACGGGATCCGAACTTAAACGGCCATAGTCTCTATGTTCAGAATCTCACAATGCTCTTTTATAAAAATCTTCCAGCCGAAATGCGAAAAAACATCAACGCCTTGAGTCTTGAATATGCGGCTCTTATGCATGATGTGGGAAAACTGGGAATCCCAGAGCGGGTACTGAATAAGCCTGGAAAGCTAGATGATGAAGAATGGAAACTGATGAAAGAGCATCCCAATCTGGGCGTAAAATTCATGTCGCCCATGCATTCTTTTGACAATATCATGCCCTGGATTTTATATCACCACGAACGTATTGATGGAAAAGGCTATTACGGCCTGAAGGCTGGTCAAATCCCCCTTGCCGCAAAAATAATCTCAATTTGTGACACCTATTCTGCAATCACTATGCGTCGCTCATACAAAGAGCCTATGAGCCACGAGACTGCGATGAAAATCATCAATGAAGTGGCAGGCACTCAGCTTGATGCGGACCTGGTCAAGATTTTTGACTCAATTCCAGAACAGGAGCTGAAAAAGTGCGTGCCTGATGTAGCCGACTTGATGTAGCTTTATCCCACGTGACGCTCAAAACGCCTGAAATCAAGAATCTTTTCGATTTCTGCGATGGCGTCCTGAGGAAGTGAAAGTTCGCTTGCCGCAATGTTGTTTTCCAGCTGGCTTGCTTTGCTGGCTCCCGTAATTACGCTGGAAATACATGGCTTTGTAAGAATCCATGCCAAGGCAAGGACGCTCATGTTCGTTCCTAAATCTCCGGCGATTTTACCCAGCTTTTCAACCTTATCGAGGTTTTCATCGGTAAGGAGTTTGTTAATCTGTTTGTCAGCCTGATGGGTAGCCCTGCTTCCTTCGGGATAGGCTTCCCCTTTTTTGTATTTTCCTGTGAGCAAGCCTTGGGCGAGTGGTGAAAATGGCGTGATTCCGATGCCATGCTCCTTGCATACGTCCATTATTTCATGCTCAATGTAGCGGTCAATCATGTTGTACTGGGGTTGAATCACGGTAAGAGGGGAGAGATTGTATTTTTCGATGATAGCCTCTGCTTTTTCGAGCCGGGCAGCTCCCCATTCCTCGCTGACTCCGTAGTACAGGATTTTGCCCTGAAAAACCAAATCACTTAAAGTGCGCAAAGTTTCTTCCATTGGAGTGGTGGGGTCGAAGCGGTGGCAGTAGTATAAATCTATGTAGTCCATGCCGAGATTTTTTAGCGAACGATCGACGTTTTCAATGATATGCTTGCGGGAAAGCCCCCAGTCGTTTGCTCCTTTTCCAGTGGGAAAGAATACCTTGCTTGAAACTACATAGCTTGAGCGGGGATAGTCTTTTAGCACGCTGCCTAAGAATTTTTCAGCCTCGCCTCCGCTGTATGCGTCCGCGCAGTCGAAAAAATTGATTCCTTTGTCAAAAGCCAGCTTTATCACTTCTTTTGCCGTCTCTTGTTCTTTGCTGCCGTTAAGGGCTGTCATCCAGCTTCCTACGGCGATTTCACTGACTTTGAGTCCTGATTTACCCACGTTTCTGTATTTCATAAAAGCAATTCTAACAGTTTTTATTTAAAAAGCAAGGTTTCCTAAGCCTGATCAAAGTCACAAACAAATAGGATACACCGTGTACAAAAAAAGGATTTCTGGAACGGCGCAATTAAAAGCGAAGATAAGCCGCTGCGTCTGAAAATCAGGAATATCTGCGGCGATGAGACTGTGTGGAAGGCGGAGTAAGATAGACCTGTTCTGAAAATGAAGTTTCCTTCACAGGCTAGGAACAAAGACATAGCCTTTTCCCCAAACGGTTTTGAGATAGCGGGGATTTTCCGGTGTCTTTTCAATCTTTTCCCTGAGGCGGTTTATGTGGACGGCTACAGTCGGCTCATTTGCCGTGGAATCCATACCCCAGACATTTTCAAGTAAATCTGCCTTTGAAAAAACTTCTCCGCGATGAATCGCCAGAAATGCAAAAAGGTCAAATTCCCGCCGCTTGAGCTCGATTTCTTTTCCGCCGACAAAGACCTTCATGGTGCTCAGATAAATCGTAAATTTCCCGCAGGTGATTTTTTCTTTTGTTTCCAGCAGGGATTTTTGAATCCAGTAATTTGAAAGAAAACTTACAAAAATTACAAAAAGGGCAACTGAAAAAACGATTATCACTATTATTCCATAATTTAAAAACGAAATTGGAAGGACTGAGTTCAGTGATTTTTTGTCGGCGTGGCTTGGGTCATAAAGTGCAATCACTTCTTTTGATGAAGTTTTTTTATAAATCAGGTTCTTACCGTCCGCCCTTGAAAAAAAGATGAGCCTGTCATCCTTATTTTCATTCAGGAAATTCTCTTGAAATTCAGAAATGAGCTCAGTTTCTTTTTCCGTTAAATTGTTAAAAAATTCAGCCTCTTCAGTAAAAATTTTAAAATGAAAGCCTATTGAGTCCAGTTCTTCTGTCAAAGCTACTGCTGAAGAAGAAATGTAATTTTCCCCGGTCTTTGAAAAAACATTGGTTGAGGTGAGCTTTGAGACATTTTCTTCAAAATGATATATGACTTCTGCCGAAGAAAACTCTTCGCTTTTCGCCGGGTGAAGTTTCCCTGATTTGATGAAAACAACCATAAAAATTACTGTCAGGGGAATTATTACAGAGCAGAAATTCGTGATTGCAATTTTATTCCTTAAATTCACGATGAAAATCCCCTTAACAAGTTTGCAGATTTGCAAGGGAATTTTATCACATGATAACCTACTGGGTAAATAGGAAAATAAAGATTTTTCAGTTTTTTTTGCGGCATTATTTCACTTTGAAACTGTAATACCAGCTTACGGGAATTGAAACGGCTGTCAGCTGCCTTTTGTCGGTAAAGCTGAATCGAACTCCAGAGCGGAATGTTCCCATGCTTGTCTTGTGGTCAAAATGCGGGTAAAGCTGGAATCTTGTAAGCGTTTCGCCTGCCTTGCTGGATTTCAGTTCGTGTCCTGAAGTGCCTTTCAAGTAAAAAGTCGTGTCTTCATTCAGTTTGTAAAGAAGCCTTGCGGCAGTATACCAGGGAAATTTGGTGTCGTAATAACGCTTTCCTGAGCCGTCTCCAATGTCGTTTGTAAGTCCCAAAAGTCCTTCTGCATATACAGAAAAACCTGTTCCACTTAAAATCCATTGCAAAGAAAGCTGCAGGGCGTCTTTTGTATTCTGAAGGTAGGCACCCTTGTAATTTCGGATGTAGCCGCCTGCCACCTTGAAGGCATATATTGCATCGAATCCAGCAAAAACACCAAAACTTCCTGCCTTGTCGCTAATATTCTGGAATGTAGCTCCTATGTTAAAGGCATTTTTTAGTTCATAAGACGCGCCAAAGTTGAATACCGCCTCTTCATCAGCTTCTGTTGCTGCCCCAAGACGGAAGCCTGCCGTCTGTAAAAGAATTCCTGCTCCATCGGCACCGGTAAGCTTTCCGTGAATGGTATACTCGTCGTTTGCCGGAAGGTAAGATGCCGGAATGACGAATTTTGAGAAGAAGGAATTTCCTGCAAGAAGGGTGGCAAAACTTACCGGTTTGAAGCCCAGGTAGCCTTTTAAGTCCAGGGAAAAATCCTCATCCTCATCTTCTTTTGCGTCCAGACTTGCCAGATCAAGTCGGATTCGGCCGTCAAGTTCCGGGGAAGAGAGGTCCAGTTGCGCGCGCTCTCCAATTGAAAACTTTTTTTTCTGAAATTCATCGTTTTCGTCTTTTAAATAGCGGATGAAGTCCGAGGAACTAAGGTTATCGACATTTCCTCCAAATGTGTTTGTAAAGGTTAATGTCTGGGCAAAAACAGCGCCTTCAAAAATCAGCAGCAAAAGTGCCGGAAGTAAAATCGTCTTTTTCATATCAGTCAACATTCCTTGCAAGACGGAATCCCGCATAATTTCCGCAGTAACCTGCCTGACGCAGCTGCCATCTTGCGCTTACCCTCTGAAGGCTTCCCACGTCGTTGAAGCCGCCGCCTCTGAGAACCCTGTTCCGTCCTTTTTCCGGGCCGGAAGGATTTTCCTTTATGGAGTCATCGTATTCACCGTAAATGTCCCAGACAAATTCCCAGACGTTTCCCGTCATGTCATAAAGTCCAAGCTCGTTGGCTTCTTTTTTTGCAACCTGATGGGGAAAGCCGTCGCTGTTTCCAAGATACCATGCCACGTCGCCGAGTTTTCTGCTTCCAGAATAAACGTGGCCCTGACTTGAATTTCCTCCACGGGCGGCAAATTCCCACTCAGCCTCGGTGGGAAGCCTGTAGCCGTTTGCTTTTCTGTCCCATTCCCAGTTTTCACCTTCTTTCTTTATGTATGCACTCTGCAAGCCTTCTTTTTTGCTCAAGGCATTGCAGAATTCAAGCACTTCCTGGAAGGTAACGTTTTCCACTGGACAAAGGCTGGGATCATCGCAGCAGGTTCCTCCGCATGTAAAATAGCCCGGCGATTTTTTTGTAATTTTTTTATAGAGGCTTCTCGTAACTTCATATTTTGAAATCGAAAAGGATTTTACGAAAACCGTGTGGACTTTTTCGTCGCTCTTGGCATTTGAGTCTGAACTTCCCATCTGAAAAGTTCCCCCCTCAACATTTACAAAGGAAGAATATAAGTTGTCCTTTGCGGAAGAAAGTTCCAGTCCAAAAAACAGTAAGAGTGCTCCAAAAAGAATTTTTTTCATAAAACCTCCAGATTTTTATTTTTTAAATGCACGTGACAGTCTATTTATAAAAAAAATGCCGGACAAGGCTTTTATAACCTAGTTTATAACTAGGTTATAATTTTTACTTTTTGTTTATCCCTGTTTAGATTCCGTTTAGATTCCTGCGGCAAAAATCTGTTGGCAAAACGCAGGCAATTTTTTAATGTTTCCTACAAATTACCAAATGTATTCTGGAGGAAATATGAAAAGATTTAATTCAAAAAATGTAATGACCGTCTCTTTTGCGGCTCTGACTTTATTCCTGGCGCTTGCTTCCTGCTCAAACGACGGCAATGATGCCGGGGAGTCTTCAGACTCTGGCTTTGTAAAAATTGAAGGCGGCTTGGTAAAAGTAGAAAATTCCGAAGACGCAGAAAGCAGGGGGGTGAAAAACTCAAAAGTCTTTATTGAAGGAAGAAGTATAACAATCAAAAACCTTTATGTAAGTGACCATGAAGTTACCCAGCAGGAATTCCAGAAATATAACTTTTTTGAAGATGGTCCTGTAAAGGGTATGAACAGCGGGGCAAAAATGAGCAATCCGAAAAGTATTGGAGATGAGGCAATTTTTAATGCATACGGAGGCAGTAATACAGAAACAAAACCTGCAAAAATATCCGGGCTTGGAGACAATTATCCGGCCTATGGAGTAAGCTGGTATGATACTCTAGTTTACTCAAACCTCAGAAGCATTGCAGAAGGATATACTCCTGTTTACAGCATTCAGGTTGAAGGCAGGGACGAAATAGACCCCAGAAAGTGGCCCGGAATAATAGAAGATAACGGAAAGTATGCCGCTCCCAAACCAGTTACTGGTGAAAATGCCAACACGGAAACTATAGCTTTGTGGAACGCCGTAAAATTCAACGAAAGTGCTGACGGATACCGTCTCCCGACCGAAGCCGAATGGGAATATATTGCCCGAGGCGGAAACAAGGGAGTATTTCCGAAGCAGACAAAATACCCGGGAAGTAACACAATCGGGGATGTTGCATGGTATGCAGATAACGCGGCTCTTACTACGCATCCTGTAAAGACAAAAAAGGCTGTTAACGGAATCTATGATCTTGCCGGCAATGTTTCTGAATGGGTTTGGGATCTTTATGGAGACATTGACGCAGATACTCCTTCTTCTGGTCCTGCAACTCCTGCTCAAATTAATGGAAAAGATTATTATACCCGTGTCTTGCGCGGTGGTTCCGCAATTTCTGAAAAATCTCTTTCTGTGATTGCAGAAGAAAAGGTGCTTTATCAAGGCGATACAAAAAACGAAAACTATGTTTCAAACATAAAGAACAAAGTTCCGGAAAGCCGTAGAAGCAGAAAATGCAACAAGGATGACGGATGCGGCTGTTTCTATGCCTTCCTTGGTTTCCGCCTTGTCCGCAACGCAGAATAATTAAAATTCAATTGTATAAAGTGTGAAAATTATGCTGAAAAAAACTTGCATGACAGTGTGTGCCTCTATTGCCTCGTTAATTTTACTTTCTTGCGTTCAGGAAGCCGAAATTCCAGCCCCCTATGAAGAAATTAACGGCGCAGACGTTACTGGAAGCCTGGAATATTCAAATTCTTACGGTGACTATATTTTTGTGCCTTCCCGTGAGGTTCACATAAACAGCCTCTGGGTAAGCGACCATGAAGTTACGCAGTCAGAGTACGAATGTTTCTGCTATTATAAAGTTGCTCCAGACGAAGATACGGGAAAAGGTAAAAATTTTCCGGCCTTCAATGTAAGCTGGTTTGACGCCATAATTTACTGCAATTTTTTGAGCATAAAGGAAGGACTTACACCGGCCTATTCAGTTAACGGAAGCGTTAATCCGGCACTTTTTCCAGGGGCAGAAAATTACGAAAACACATCAAGGAAATACCGTGCCCCGGACGATGCGGAAAGTCTCTGGGTGCAGATTGAATTTAACGAAACTGCAGACGGTTACCGGCTCCCGACCGAAGCTGAATGGGAATACATTGCCCGTGGCGGAGACGGCGGAATCCCCAAAAAGCAGACAAAATACCCTGGAAGCAACAGTGCTGATTCTGTTTCCTGGTACGAGGCAAACTCAGCTTCTGCAATCCACACTCCAGCACAAAAGAAGGAAAATTCCATTTTTATCTATGACCTGGCAGGAAATGTCAAGGAATGGTGCTGGGACTGGTACGGAGAGGTAACTTCTTCAACGGGAGAATTAGGAGCAGATTCCGGTGAAAAACGCGTTTTGCGTGGCGGGGCTTTTAATTCCGATTCAAGATACTGTGAGGTTTCTGCAAGGGACTGTCTTTCTCCTTCCGAGCGGAGTCCTTCCGTGGGATTCAGGCTTGTGCGTACGATTGCAGGAAAGTCAGCAGGTAAAAAACACAGTTCTAGCGGCGGAGGAGACGGAGCAGAAAGCGGCGGTTCATGCTGCAGCGGGGCAGATTCCGGTGAAGGTGCGGATGAGTAGCAGAATGATGATTGTCAGTGTATATCTATTGCATATTTTTCTACTAAACGCTACTATTTCTGCATAAATATTCATTTTTGTTGCAAAATTTTGCATACGGAGCGTTTTATGGCAAAAGATAAAGTTATTCTTGCTTATTCAGGCGGTTTGGACACAACGGTTATCATTCCGTGGCTCAAAGAAAATTATGATTATGACGTTATCGCTGTTTGTATCGATGTTGGTCAGGGGGACGACTGGGAACTTATCAAAGGTCGTGCTGTTAAGACTGGTGCTAGTGCCTGCTATGTTGTAGACGCTCGTCAGGAATATATCGAAGAATACATCTGGCCTGCACTCAAAGCAAACTGCAAATACGAAGACCAGTATCTTTTGGGAACTTCTACAGCCCGCCCTCTTATCGGCAAAATCCTTGTTGAGTACGCTCGTCAGGAAGGTGCCGTCGCAATCTGTCACGGTGCAACGGGAAAAGGTAACGACCAGATTCGTTTTGAGCTTGCAATCAAAGCTTTCGCTCCGGACTTGCGTGTAATCGCAGCATGGCGTGACCCTAAATGGAACATGGACAGCCGCGACGCAGAGATTAAATTCCTCGAAGACCGGGGACTTGAAGTTCCGATGAAAAAAGACCAGTCTTACTCTCGCGACGAGAATATCTGGCACATTTCTCACGAGGGCTTGGAGCTTGAGAAGACTGAGAACGAGCCAAACTACAAGCACATGCTCAAAAACACTGTCTGCCCGGAGGAAGCACCTGAGGCTGGCGAGTATGTCAAAATCGAATTTGAAAAGGGAATCCCTGTCAGCGTAAACGGCAAAAAGATGAACGGCCTTGAGCTTATGACAGAACTCAACAAAATCGGCGGACGAAACGGCGTTGGCCTTGTTGACATCTGCGAGAACCGCTGCGTCGGCATGAAATCTCGCGGCGTTTACGAGACACCGGGCGGAGCAATCCTTTATGCCGCTCACGAGATGATTGAGCACCTCTGCCTTGACCGTGATACATATCACTTCAAACAGCAGGTTTCTTTGCGCATGAGCGAGCTCATTTACGACGGAAAATGGTTCACCACTTTGATGGACGCTTGCATGGCATTCGTAGACAAAACTCAGGAAACTTGTACTGGTTGGGTCAACCTCAAACTCTACAAAGGCTCAATCCGTGGTGCAGGCTCATACTCAAAATACAGCCTCTACAACGAGAGCATCGCTTCATTCACAACTGGTGACTTGTACGATCATCACGATGCACAGGGCTTCATCACATTGTTTGGCTTGCCTCTTAAAGTCCGCGCTATGATGGAGCAGCAGGTTGGCGAAGGTCAGGCCGTAAAAGAGAGCAAAAATCTCAAAAAACGCCCGACGGAGTAACTGAAACAAAAATTACCTCCTGTAATTTTTGTTTCTACGAGAATATTCTGTTCACCTTTCGGTAAACAGAATATTCTCGCTGTGCTTTGCGCCGCGTCCTTGCGGCGAATTGGTTGGGGAAGGCTCCCTTTGCTTTGCGCCGCATCCTTGCGGCGATTTTTTTTTTGCATTCCTTTTGGTTTGAATGTAAAAAAAATAGGTTTGTTAATATTCTGAATTTATGTTAAAATCGTACTGTTAATGAAAATCTTTTTTCTGTCTTTAATGCTCTTGATTCTCGCTTTTTCCCCTTATTCTGTCAAAAAACTTTATGGGAAAAAGGATATCTTGTCTCGAAAAATGCTCGCAGTCCTTATTCCTGCGACAATTTCTGTCATTGCTCATTGTCTTGTCATCCTTACCCGAAGTGAAATTGTTGCCCGCGTAGCCTATGCGTTCTACTTTTCAAGCGCTACATGGATTTCTATCGCCGTCCTAGATTTCTGTGTATGTTATGGCGAAAATAAATTCAGTAAAAAATTGTTGAATTGGCTTGTCATTCCATTGGGATTGGTGGACACGCTCTGTTGTTTTGCTAATATTTCTCTTCCTTTCCTGTTTTCCCTTCGTTCTGTATTTTATGGCTCGGAAGAATTTTTACGCTATGTTCCGACTCACTTGTTCCTGATTCACGTGCTTTTCGGCTATGGACTTTTTGGCTATTGTTTTGTCATGCTGCTCAACAGGTGTGTAAAGACGGTTCCAACGCTCCGCATAAAATTTTATTCACTTCTTTTCTATCTCTTCCTTATCATATTCTCAAATATCGTATATACCAGTCTTGATTTTCCCTTCAATTTCTCAATAATTGTCTACGCTTTCTGTTTTGTAAGCACATATACCGTTTTGACCAAAATCATTCCGGGGCGCTTGATTCAGAAAACCCTGGGGCTTATTGCAGACGGTCTTAAAAACGGCATTGTTTTGCTTGACATGAACGGAAACTGTATCTACACGAATGCTTTTATCAAGAAAATGTTCAACTGTGACGAGCGGACTGTAATGAGTTTGGATATAATAGATGATTTTTTCAAGCGTCGTCAGGCCTCAGGAGTTGACTCAGAAGCTTCTTTTTCTTGTGAAATCGACTATCAGCATGACGATCACCGTTTCATCCTTCAGATTTCTGATTTCCGCATAAGTGAAGATGGCGTTGATATTGGCCGCTACTATCTTGTGGAAGATATAACCGAGGCAAAAAATCAGGTTTATGAAGAGAAAGTCCTCAGAACGAGGGACAAGCTTACCGGTCTTTTTAACAAGGAATACTTCTGCGAGAAAGTCGATCACCGGCTCAAATTCGACCGTTTCACATCGTATTATCTTATTATAACGGATATAGTCAATTTCAAGCTCATAAACGATTTGCACGGAAAGTCATTTGGTGACACGATTTTGGTTCGTCTTGCCGATTCGATACGCTCTCACGCTGCCCCCGATGATATTTACGGCCGCCTTTACAATGACCATTTCGTGATGTTTGTTCCAAAGCGTCATTTTGACGAATACGCTTATGTCGAGGCCTTCAAGAAAAAAGTGGAATATCTTTCAGCTTTTTCGTATACGCTGATTGGCCACATGGGTGTCTATGAAGTCGATGATTTGTCGCTGCCTGTTTCTGTCATGTGTGACCGGGCTTTTCTTGCGCTGAAATCCATAAAATCAGACTATAAAAACACTATTGCCTACTATGATGACCGTTTGCGCCTTGAAGTCCTGAAAATGCAGATGCTCATGAACGAACTTCCTCAGGCTTTGAAGTCAGGACAGCTTGTCATGTATCTCCAGCCTCAGGTTTCAAAGGACGGTATCCTTTCCGGGGCCGAGGCTTTGGTTCGCTGGCATCATCCGAGCAGGGGAATTATTCCGCCGACTGAATTCATTGAAATCATCGAAAAAATCAATATCATTTCGGACGTGGACCGCTATGTTTGGGAATGTGCCTGTAAAAAGCTGGCTGACTGGAAAGAACAGGGACGAGACAATCTCACGATTTCCGTGAATGTATCCGCAAAGGATTTCTTCACGATGGATTTGTATGAGACACTGACGTCTCTTGTACGAAAATATGGCATTTCCCCGAAGAATCTGAACCTGGAAATCACGGAAACCGCTTTTATCTTTGATCTTGAGAACCAGCTCAAGCTTTTGGCCAGATTGCAGGCGGCGGGCTTTGTTATTGAGATGGATGATTTTGGAAGCGGATATTCAAGCTTGAATATGCTAAAGGATATCAACGTTGATGTCCTTAAAATAGACATGGCTTTCCTTCAGAAGTCAAAAAACGATGAAAAAAGTCATTTGATTCTTGAAAAAATCATAATTCTCGCAAAGGAACTTGGGTTGAAAGTTATCACCGAAGGGGTCGAATCTATAAGTCAGGTGAATTTCCTTGCTTTGGCTGGATGCGACTTGTTCCAGGGATTTTACTTTTCCCGCCCTATTCCTGTGGTTGATTTTGAAGAACGATATTTTGCGGAAAAGGTGTAGCTGACATGACAGACAAAAAAACAGATGCTCAAACAGAATTGACTCAGGCTGACTTGGAAAATGCGCTCAAAGAAATGTGCAATCTTCTTTCCAAAAACAATGATTCTTCATTCATCTATGAATTTTTCGGCTGTCTCTTTACGCCTGCGGAGCTGAATGACTTTGCAAAACGCTGGCTCTTGGTTCGTGAAATCGACAAAGGCACGACTCAGCGGGAAATCGCGAAGAAATTCCATATCTCTCTCTGCAAAATCACCCGCGGTTCAAGGGAATTAAAAAAAGAAGATTCAGCTTTCCGAAAATTGCTTGATTACGCAGATTCCATTTAAATTTCTCACAGAGCTTTTGAGCACACAGAGAGTATAAAGTTTTTGAAAGATTCTCATACAAAAGAAATCTCTCTGTGAACTCTCTGTCTCTGTGAGGAATTTTTATTGAAGAAAACGCTCCAATTCACTATAATTTCGTCATAATTTTTTTAGAGGTCTGTTTTTTTATGCACGCTATTGAATTGGAAAAAGCTTACAATCCGAAAGATTTTGAGGACCGCATTTACGGTCAGTGGGTGGAGAAGGGCTACTTTAAGCCAGCCAGCGATGAGTCTTCACCCGTCCACAATCAGCGAAAATCAACAAATATCAAATATACGGTCGTCATTCCGCCGCCAAATGTCACTGGTGTCCTTCATATGGGTCACGGCCTCAACAACACTTTGCAGGACATCGTAGTCCGCTATCACCGCATGAAGGGCGATGACACTCTCTGGATTCCGGGAACTGACCACGCCGGTATCGCCACTCAGAATGTTGTCGAGCGTGCCCTCAAAAAAGAAGGAAAGACCCGAAACGACTTGGGCCGTGAAAAGTTCATTGAGCGCACTTGGGAAGTGACCCATGACCACCACGACACAATCGTAAAGCAGCAGAAAAAACTCGGAAACTCGGTTGACTGGGCTCGCGAGCGATTCACTTACGATGAGGGGCTTTCAAAGGCTGTCCGCGATGTTTTCGTCACTTTGTATGAGCGCGGACTTATGTACAAAGGTCAGCGACTGGTAAACTGGTGTCCTCGCTGTGGTACGGCTCTGGCTGATGATGAAGTTGACCATGTTGACACCCAGGGCGCAATGTACCACCTCTACTACGAATATGCTGACGGAAGCGGCAAAATCGAAGTGGCCACAACCCGACCTGAAACTTTCTTCGGTGATACGGCCGTTGCGGTAAATCCTGATGACGAGCGATACAAGAATCTCGTGGGCAAAACCTTGAAACTCCCCATTACAGGAAAGGAAATCCCGATTATCGCCGACAGCTATGTTGATAAAGAATTCGGAACAGGTATGGTAAAAATCACGCCGGCACATGACCCCAACGACTGGGAAGTGGGCTTGCGTCACAATCTTGAAGTCGTCAATCTTTTGAATCCTGACGGCACATTGAACGAGAATGTTCCCGAAAAATACCGTGGCCTTACCTGCGAAAAGGCCCGCAAACTTGTAATCGAGGATTTAACCGAGGCAGGTCTTTTCAAGGGCGAGGAAAAAATGACTCACTCTGTAGGCCACTGCTACCGCTGTAAAACCGTTGTGGAGCCGTATTTAAGCTATCAGTGGTTCGTCAAAATGAAGCCGCTGGCAGAAAAGGCTTTGAAAGCGTGGCGTGACGGCGAAATCGTCTTCTACCCTCGAAAATGGGAAAACACATACACTCACTGGATGGAAAATATCCGTGACTGGTGCGTAAGCCGCCAGATTTGGTGGGGGCACAGAATCCCTGCCTGGTACTGCGAGTGCGGAGAAACAATCGTTTCCCGCGAGGATGTCACAAAATGTCCGAAATGCGGCAGCACGAACGTAAAGCAGGATCCTGATGTTCTTGACACCTGGTTCTCTTCTTGGCTCTGGCCTTTCTCTACCCTGGGCTGGCCTGAAAACACCGCTGACCTGCAGAAATTCTACCCGACTACAGCCCTTGTTACGGCTTACGACATCATTTTCTTCTGGGTAAGCCGCATGATTATGGCTGGCCTTGAATTCACTGGCAAGGCTCCATTCCACGACATTTACATCCACGGTCTCGTCCGCGACAAGCAGGGACGCAAGATGTCAAAATCCCTTGGAAACGGAATTGACCCGCTGGAAGTCATCGAGCAGTACGGCTCTGACGCCCTTAAATTCACCCTTTCATACCTTGCCGCTCAGGGGCAGGATGTTCTGGTTGACAACGATTCCTTCAAGATGGGAAGCCGTTTCTGCAACAAGGTCTGGAACGCAAGCCGCTACATCCTTGGAAATCTTGAGGGAAGGAATCTTGTTCCTGTAAAGGACAGTGACCTTAACGAGCTTGACAAGTGGATTTTCACTGCCCTCAACAATGCGGCAAAAAATGCCCGGGAAGCCCTTGACTCATACCGCTACAACGACGCCGCAAGCACAGTCTATGAATATTTCTGGAACAATTTCTGCGACTGGTATGTAGAGGCAACAAAACTCTCATTCTGGCACGGAGACGAGGCCGAAAAAGACCGGGCTGTCTCAGTCCTTTTGAATGTTCTTGAAGAGTCATTGCGGCTCCTGCATCCCTTTATTCCTTTCGTTACCGAAGAGATTTACTCAAAATTGCCTCTGGCAGAAATCATCGAGAACCGAAAGAAGGCCGGTGAGCAGAAAATCATGTCTAACGAGACATATTCTGACCTTCTCGTTACCGCTCCATACCCAGAGTTCAGTGAAAGCCGGGCTGACCAGAAAATCATCACCCGCTTTGCTGTTTTGCAGGACTTGATTCGCTCTGTCCGAGGGCTTCGCAACGAGTGCGGCGTAAACCCGGCTGACAAAATCAACCTTGCTGTCTTAATCGAAAAAGGCTCCGCTGCTGAAGTTTGCCGCGAAAAGGTTGACATGATTCAGCTTCTGGCAGGCCTTTCAAAGGTGGAATTCGTCGAGTCAAAACCCGGCAAGTCAATCGGAACCGTGGGAACTGGCTTTGAGGCCTTCATCATCCTTGACGAGAACATCAATAAAGACCAGCTTTTGCTCCACTTTCAGAAAGATTTGGAAAAGGACAAGAAAGATGCCGAGCGAACCGAAGCCAAACTGGGCGGCAAATTCGCCGAGCATGCCCCTGCCGAGGTCGTTCAGGCCGAGCGGGACAAACTGGCCGAGACCAAGCGCCGAATCGAAAAATTGACTTCATATATTGAGGCTTTAAAATAAATGGAAAGTTGAAAACGGAAAACTGAAAACTTGGGGCGAGTCTCGGTGAAGACTATGCCTGAAGTGCAAGTGATTTACCGGGGATGTTAAGGGGCTTGCCCCTTAGGAGAGGGGGTAGGCGTAAATGAGGAGCGAAAGCGACGAATTGAAGCCGAGGGGGAGACTTTCCCCACCCAAATTTTCAACTTTCAACTTTCATTTTTTCAGTTTGACAGGAGGAGCGTATGGCTAGTAAGTATGAGATGAAAACCGAAAAACCTGAGCAGATGGACAAGGAGCACATGCAGCAGCTCAAACATATCATTCTGGCTCCCTATATGCAGCTTTCTACCGGGCTTATCGGAAAGAGCCGTCATGCAGGCGGAAACATGTTCCGTCATCAGATTGACACGCTGGGAATTCTCATCGACTATGGCTATATCGACTCCGTTTTGCTTAAAGCATCCCTGGTTCACGACACTGTTGAGGATATTCCTGATTTTGACCGTAATGAGATTATCAACGCGGATTCAGAGGGGAAGGAAGTCCTCGACCTTGTTCTTGAGGTTACCCGCCGTGAAGACGAGGATAAACGCCAGTTTTTGCGAAGAATCATCACCACTGGAAGCCAGAAGGCAAAAATCCTCAAATGCGCTGACCGTATCTCAAACATGATTTCTTTGGGCTTTGTCACTGACCCCAAATTCATCGAGCGGTACTGTGACGAGACCGAGTTTTTCCTTCTGCCTATGGCCCTTGAAATCGACTACAACATGTATCATGAGCTCATTGAGCTTATCCGAACGCGGCGCCGCTATCTTGAAGACGGCGGCTATTTTGACAACCGCCACAAGGATTCCTCTGGCGACAAACTGTCTCAAGGTGAAAAAAAGTAAATTCCACACTTCGGTAAAGTTTAAAATTTTCTTATAATTTTACTATTCCGTCCTGAAAATCGAGGACGGATTTTTTATTTCCATATCGTTTTTTTACCTTTTCTGTTATTTCTTTGTTTAAAATCTCCATTTTCTATTGGCTTAATTTGTAGAATTTTCAGAATTTGTATGACAATTTTCAGAAAAGTATTTTTTTTTCGGATTTAAATTTGCCAGTTCTTTTTTTTGCCACCTTACAATAAATGTATTATGAAAAGTATGCGATTTTACTTGTTAGTTTCTTGTGTCTTTGCTGGACTTTTCTCGTGCAGCAACCTGACCGTCAATGATGATTCCGTTTCTGTCAATACTGCAGTAGAGGGGTTCGGCTCTCTCTCAGTATCAGGAAGTCAGGATTCATCTCGTGCGTTGGCTGTTTCAGACATTTCAATCGTAAAAGTTGAGGTTTCTGGAACCGGTATTTCTGAAACGCTCGCTGGAAGCGGCAGCATTGTGTCTGGAAATGGAAGCGTTACGGTCGAGAAAATCCCGGTGGGAGTAAATCGCGTTGTGACCGTATATGCATACGATTCTTCTGAGCAGAAATTAGGCCGTGTGATGTTGCGTGCAATAACGGACATCAAGTCTGGTAGCAATTCTATCACTGTAGACAAATCGACTACGGCATTGGCAAATGTATATGCAGAGCTTCTTGCTGCAGGAGCAGATCTTTCCAAAGTGAGTTCTTCAAAAATCTCCGCAGTGATTGACAGCTCAAAAAGCTGGGCCTTGATTGATGCGGAGGCAATCGCAGCGGATTATCTTAAAAATCAATTGCAGAGTGCGTCAAATTATATTCTCGAAACTGGAACCGTTTCCATTTTGAATAATGACTCTTCTGCCAAAGTTCAGGTGGGAGATCCTGTCTCTTCCATTGCGACTGTTCCAAGCGGAACTTCAACTATCGAAAATGTCGCGCCGGGAACTTGGCCTGTTTATGTCACGAAGGCTGACGGCACAATCGAAAAAACTTTCATTACGGTGACTTCTGGAAAAACAACGTCCATCACTTTGGGCGAGATTACAGACAGAATCATTGTGCATGTTTCAACTTCAGCCGGATATCAGAATATATATGCATGGATATCGGAAAGCGAAAAGTTGTTCGGAGACTGGCCGGGAAGTGCAATGACAGACAGCGACGGTGACGGATGGTATGACGTTACTATCGGAAAGACTTCTACGAATCTTATTTTCAACGGAAGCAACGGACAGACTGCTGACTTGAGCCGTGAAGCCGGTGAATGGTGGTATAAAGGCGGCGCCTGGTACAGCGCGAACCCGGATGATTCCGTAGCCCCTGTCCTCTCTTCATTTGCGGCGGATAAAAACGGTACTGTTTCAGGGGAAGTGATTCTCACTGCATCTGCCAGCGATGACAAGTCCCTGTCAAGAATCGTTTTTATCCTCGACGGAAGCAGCCAAATCCTTTCAAAGAGCGTAAGCGGAACTTCTGGCTCTGCCGAATATACATGGAATACGGCTTTGATTAAGAATGGCACTCATGTGATTACGGCTCTTGCTTATGATGCGGCCGGAAACATCTCTAATGAAATGTCTCTCACTTTCACGACCAGCAATGAGAATCTTCCTCCTGTGGCTGTGATTTCAGGCCCTTCGATTTCGGCGACAAGCTCAGAAAGGACTTTTTCTGCATCGGCCTCTTATGATCAGAATGGCGGTACAATCGCAAGCTACACATGGACAGTTTCTGGTGCCACTGTTAAGAGCGGAGCTGGAACAAGCGTAATTACTGTCAAAATGCCTGATAATGAAACATCTGTTGAAATCACTCTCAGAGTTACGGACGATGAAGGGGCAGCGAGCGAAACCGTTTCAAAGAGCATAAAAATTGTCAAGCAGGATGCAAACTGGGATTTCCGTGATGAGTCAATCTACTTTGTAATGACCACAAGATTCTACGACGGAGACAGCTCAAACAACGAATACTGCTGGGACGAAGGCGGCGAGTACCTTAAATTCGGCGATGACATAAATGACTGTGCATGGAGAGGCGATTTCAAGGGCTTGGCTCAGAAACTCGACTACATCAAGGCTCTGGGCTTCTCTGCAATCTGGATTACTCCTGTGGTTCAGAATGCATCTGGAATCGACTATCACGGCTATCATGCCTACGATTTCAGCAAGGTTGACCCGCGCTACGAGTCTGCGGGATACACCTATCAGGATTTCATCAACGACTGCCATGCAAAGGGAATCAAAGTCATTCAGGATATTGTTCTTAACCACACAGGAAACTTCGGTGAGAAAAATCTTTTCCACATGTTCGACAAGGACACCACGCCTTATGTGAACAAGGATGTTGCGACTCCCACAAGCATACCGCGCAGTCCTTTCATGCACATTGCCACAGATGGAAATGCCTATTCAAAACTTATGGCAGGAATGAGTATGAGAGGCGTTTCTGATTACGACACTGCCGAAGGTGGAGCCCAGTATGATTCAAGAATCAATGCAATGAAGGAAGACTCAATTGACACTGATTTTATTTACCACCACGAAAAGCAGATTGACTGGAACAGCGAGAAGTGCCAGTTAGGCCAGATGGCAGGTGACTGCGTGGACCTGAACACAGAGAACCCTACAGTCTTCAAGTATCTTACCGACTGCTACAACAGCTACATAGACATGGGCGTTGACGCATTCCGAATTGATACTGTAAAACACATCAGCCGCTACACATTCAACAAAGAATTTATTCCGGCCTTCATGGAGCGTGGCGGTGAAAAATTCTATATATTCGGCGAGACTTGCGCCCGCTACCGTGGCCGATGGAACGAGGGGGTTCCCGCCCTTTCTCCCGCTTTCTACACATGGAAGGAGACTGTGAGCCTGCCTTGGAGTCAGTCAGATTCTTCTATTAATAGTGCGTCGGCTTCAAGTCATTTTGAAACTTACAAGTCAAGCTTTGACCACCCGGCTTGGGCAAGTGGAATTGCAAATCATCTTTTGGATGGCAACGTTTATCACACGCCGGACTGGAGCATGAGAAGCTACCTTGACCAGATTGACTTCCCCATGCACTGGGCCTTCAACTCGGCTGGCGATGCCTTCAACACGGCTGTGGGCACAAATGACCCTGATTTCAATGATGCCACATGGAATGTCACTTACGTTGACAGCCATGACTACGCACCGGACAATGCACCTGAAAGCCAGCGTTTCACTGGCTACTGGCCGGACAAGCTCAATCTGATTTTCACATTCCGGGGAATCCCTTGTATTTACTATGGAAGTGAAATTGAGTTCAAGAAGGGCTGTGCCATTGACCCGGCGAACACAAGAACTTCCCTTGAAAACTCTGGCCGGGCCTACTTCGGCGATTATCTTGAGGGAAGTGTTACAGCCAGCGACTACGGCGTGTACACGGCAAGCGGAACCGTGGCAAATACTTTGAATCACGAGCTTGCCCAGCATGTCCGCCGACTGAACCTTATCCGCCGTTCTATCACGGCTCTCAGAAAAGGTCAGTATTCAACGCAGGGCTGTTCTGGAAGCATTGCATTCAAGCGGCGCTACACCGACAGCAACGTGGACAGCTTTGCCCTTGTTGCAATCAACGGTCAGGCAACGTTCTCAGGAATACCAAGCGGAACCTATATTGAAGTGATTACCGGTAAGACGGTTTCTTCTTCTGGTTCGCTTACAAGTGATTCAATCGGCGAGGGCAACATGCGTGTCTACGTGTTGCAGACTTCTAGCTGTGAGGTAAGCGGCAAAATCGGCGAAGATGGAGCATATCTGAACTGATTCTTGTAATAAATCGCTGGACATCGGAGAGAAATTTTTTAGAGTTTTACGTTTGCTGAAGCGTATGTATAAAATCTTGGAGGAAATTATGAAAAAAGTTGTTTGTTTTGCTGCGGCTGTACTTTTGGCCGGCCCATTTGCCCTGGTTTCTTGTAAATCTGGCGATGACGGAGACACGGTGTATGTCCCTTATGTTCCTGAGACTAGTGATGAGAATCAGAATTCTTTAGTTGAGACAGTGGCGGAAACGCCTGTTATCACAGAACAGCCACAGGATGCGACTTATGCGCTTGGACAAAAAACGGTGAACGACCTTCGTGTTATTGCAAGTGTTTCAGACGGAGGCAGTCTTTCTTATCAGTGGTTCAAAGATGACAAAGTTATTCCGGGCGCGACAAGCAAGCGATATACTCCGGATGTAAGCGCGAGCGGTGTCTTTGAATACAATTGCGAAGTCACTAATACGCTTGATTCGTCTGTCCGCAAATCTACGTCAAGCTATGCAAAAATCACAGTCCAGGCTGGTAGCGATACGGTTTACGCGGCTACTCCTGTAATTACGAAAAATCCTGTGAGCGCAAGCTACAAATCTGGTGATACGGTTGATGCTCTCTCTGTCGTGGCAAGCGTTACTGATGATGGTCTTGCAAAGGCTGGCACTTTGTCATACCAGTGGTATTTGAATGACGAGGCTGTTTCCGGCGCGACAAGTGCAGAATATACGCCTTGGGATGGAAAGGCTCCAGATGTAAAGGAAAACACTTCATACAAATTCTATTGTACCATAACAAATACCTACAATGATGCTACGGAAGAAAGTGGAAAGACAAAAAAAGTCACTTCTGGAAATGCGTCGATTACGGTTCTTCCTGCTGATTACAATGAAACTTATGCGGCTACTCCTGTAATTACGAAAAATCCTGTGAGCGCAAGCTACACATCATGTGATACGGTTGCCGCTCTCTCTGTCGAGGCTGATGTTACGGAAACTGAGTTCGCTAAAAAAGGAACTTTGTCATATCAGTGGTATGAAAATGACGTCGAGATATCTGGCGAGACAAGTGCGACATATACGCCGCTTGGGGGAAAGGCTCCAAAAGTAGAAAAGATTTCTGTATACGAGTATTACTGTAAGGTTGTCAACACATATTCAGAGGCAACAGATACATCTAAAACTACAAGTTCTGTAAACTCTGAAAAAGTCACTGTTACGGTAAATCCTCTTCCAAGTGCCGTGACTCCGACAATCACTTCTGATTTGAACGCGACTGCTACAGGTACTACAAGCACAGGTGTCAGCCTTTCGGTTACTGCTACTGTAAGTGATGGAGGAAGTCTTTCTTATCAGTGGTATAAAGATGGTTCTGCAATTTCTGGTGCAACAGGCAGCACATATAAGGCCAGTGAATCAGGTACATACTATGTTGCTGTAACAAATTCGCTTAATGATACAACGGCATCAACAAACTCAACGTCATGCGTGGTTACAATTACAAGCGATGATACACCTGGAAGCGGCGCAATTACTATTAATTTCAACTAAGGCGAAAAAGGGATTTCACTATGAAAATATTTAAAAATCTTGCAGTAATTATACTTGCGGCATCTTTTGTATTTGCGTCGTGCTCAACTGCAATCGGCAGTTCCTCTGATGATTCGTCGGAAAATTCAGGCCAGAAATCCCAGGCTTACGGAAGCCTGACCATTTCTGATGAAAATTCAAGCCGAGCCCTTGACGTAAGTGCACTTACAAGCGCAACCGTTACGGTCAGCGGGTATGGCATGACTGATATTACAAAATCCGGCGTGGAGATTTCTTCTGGAAAAGCCTCCACGACAATCGAAAATATTCCGACAGGGAAAAATCGCGTTGTCACTGTAAAAAGCAATGTGGACGGAGCAACCCTTCGGGCCGTATGCGATATCAAGGCTGGCGAAAATTCCGTTACTGTCAACTGGAATACAACGGCTGCGGGCAGTGTCTTCTACTATTTGATTAAAAATGGCAAAGATGTTTCTGACATTGCTGCCACAGCATTTGACTCTGCCATTCCATCTGATGTTCATGCTAGCCTTGTAAATGCAGAAGCCATTGCCTCTGATTACCCGTCGCTAAAAGATGCTTCCTCTTATGTTTCTGACTTTGGAAGTGTGAGCGTTACAAGCAGCAGTGCATCAGGCTACACGGTTCAAGTAACGGACATCGCTTCTGAAAAGAAAACAATCAGCGGCTCGAACGACAGCTTTGACCTTATTGCTTATCCAGGTACATGGAAGGTCTGGGTGCTGGATTCTACGGGAACAAAGGTTGCTGAAAAAGACATTACTGTGGTCTCTGGGGAAACCAGCACTGTGGAGGTGAAGTATAATGAAGGCGGGGAATACGACTTTACCGGGAAAACTATTGCTTTCGTAAAAGCTGCTTCTGTTCCTGATATTTGGGCTTGGGAAAATGGAGGTGCGTCTTTGTCGGTACTTGCAGGTGGCACCTGGGGAACAAGTTCCAGCGCAACTCAGATGACGGCTGTTTCTTCTACCTACATGAAAGATACTTCCGGCTGGTATATGATTGACTATTCAAATTATGCCACTGGAAAGACAATTGTATTTAAACTCAATTGGTCAGACCCGGAAATCACAGGTGCTGCAGGAACTTTCTGGTATGATTCTACATCTAGCGGTTCGGCTACAACAACAAACCCTAGCCCTGCTAGTTCTGAACCTTCAATCACCCTCACGGTAAACAGCCCCGTGCCCCCTGTAGAAGCAGTGAAGATTTATGTTTCTGCTTCTTCGGCTCCGTCAATCTGGGTATGGCAACCAGACGGACTTGAATCAACGAAACTCATGGGCTACACATGGAGCAGCCAGCCAACAATGAGCGCGGCAACAAATCTGAAATATAACAGCGGTTGGTATGTTCTTGAAATCGGTGGTGAATATTATACGGAGGGTAAGGCATTCAGCTTTATCCTTAACTCAGGTAGCACAATGACATCTGCCAAAACCACCACCTTCTGGTACGATGCCGCAGGCCTTTGTGGTTCTGCCGGAACTTACTACGACTCTGACCCGACAACTGTGCCGGAGCCGGTTCTTCCGACTGTAAAGATTAAGCCTGCAACAGGAAGTAAAATTCCTGCCAATGGTACAATCACAGTAACCCTTACAAACGGAAACGACACCATTACAAATGCAAGCGTCACTTTAAGCGGAGCAGTATCAAAATCATACAGCTATTCTTCCTTCAGCGGAAATGTCCTTTCCATTAAAGTGGAAGATTTGGGAGTTTCAGAAGGAAGTGCAATCAGTGTTTCTGCAAGCGTAACAAACTCTGTGGGAACTGCAAATGATTCTTCTAGCCTTACAGTAAAAGAAGCTGCAAAGGAAGACCCATTCACCTGGGATAACGTAAACGCCTACTTTGTGCTTACGGACCGCTTCTATAACGGAGACACTTCAAATGACCACAGCTACAACAGAAAGAATGGTTTGAGCGGATCTGAAAATGTGGCTACCTTCCACGGTGGGGACATTGCAGGTCTTACTCAGAAACTGGACTACTTTGTCGACCTTGGTGTTAACGCAATCTGGATTACTGCCCCTTATGAGCAGGTTCATGGTTGGGTAAGCGGAAAGGGGCACAAGTTCCCTCACTATGCTTTCCACGGCTACTACACTCTTGACTGGACAGCTATGGACCAGAACATGGGAACCCTTGAAGAGCTTCGCACTTTTGTAAATGCCTGCCATTCAAAGGGAATTCGTGTAATCATGGATGTTGTAATGAATCACGTAGGCTACAACAATCAGGAGGACATGATTACTTACCCCCATGGAAAAACCGATATTACAGAGCATGGCTGGCTTGAAAAAACAACTTCCTGCACAGATGATCAATGTCAGATGAACCATAACTGCTGGTTTGCTAATCATTCAGTGCAATGGACTAATTCATATTGGGAAAGCTGGTGGGGACCGTGGATCAGTTCTTTCGCTTATGACCGAGGAGCTGGTGAGGGCGGAAGTTGCGGCGGCTTGCCAGATATTCGTTCTGAACTTACAGAAAGTGTCGGTATGGCTCCTGTCATGGTGACAAAGTGGAAAACTGACTCAGACAGTATTAAATCTGCTTACTACAATCCTTCGGTTGCAAATGCAGACTGGAACGGATACTCTGGGGACTATCGCACTGACAAGGGAATTGCGCCGATGGATTATCAGGTTGTCTGGCTTTCTGCATGGGTACGTGAGCTTGGAATTGACGGATTCAGATGTGACACTGCAAAGCATGTTGAACGTTGGAGATGGGGACAGCTGAAAGTCGCATGTCAGGCGGCTCTTGAAGCATGGCGCGATGACAGCTCAAAGGACAAAACATATAACGGTGTGGATACCGGGGCTGCTGACTGGGATGAGAATTTCTGGATGACGGCAGAATGTTTCGGATGGACTGCAACGGACGGTACGGATTCTGATTATTACCAGACAGGAAAGTTTGACAGCGTGATTAACTTCAGCTTCAACAAGTCAGCTACAGCAAGTACAACTTCAGACTATCCGAATGAAAATACATGGTCTTCATATTTGAGCATAAACTCAAATCCGGACTATGATTCAAACGGAAACCGGAACAATGTGCTTACATACGTTTCAAGCCATGATACAGCCTTGTGTCGCGCTTCAAATCAGTACGAGGTAGGAACTATGCTTACCCTTCTTCCAGGCGGAGTGCAGATTTATTACGGAGACGAATCAAACCGAGGACAAGCATACACAGATTGTGGTGATAGTGATATGATGACACGTGGTGACATGGATTTTAGCAACACAAATCTCATTGCTCACTGGGGTAAGGTAGGCAAGTTCCGTAAGTACAATCCTGCGGTCGGTGCGGGAACAGGCACTGCGAACAAGCGTACATATTCTGGTTCTGCCGGTGAAAACTCTGTTGCAATCAGCCTTTCAAGCACTACCGTTGACGTAAGCGGTTTGTTTGCGGATGGAACGACAGTCTACAACTGGTACGACGGAAAGAGCGCGACTGTAAGCGGCGGAAGCGTAACCTTCAGTTCTTCAAGCGCAAGCACAAGCGCACCAGTTCTTGTCAGCGACAAAAATCCTGCAAGCTATGGTGTGACATTCTAAGGAGTATGTGATGGTTTTCTTGAAATCGAAAAGAATTTTGTTTGTTCAGCTTCTTTCTTTGCTTTTATGCGCAGGAATGATTTTTTCTGCGTGTAAACAGGCTTCTGATGATTCGTCATCGGATTCTGTGGCATACGGAAGCCTTGTTGTCAACTCTTCATCAGCGTCATCTTCTGAAACTGATTCACGCGCCGTATATGCAGATTCAATCAAGACGGCAATCGTAACTGTTCAGGGCTATGACTCTGCGGGCAAGGTTTTCACTAAGACTAGCGGAACAGTCACTGTCAGCGGTGGCATGGCAAATTCGATTGAGATTTCAAAAATTCCTGCTTGCAAAAATGCTGTCGTCACGGTTCAGGCCTATGGCGACAGCGGCGCAATTGGCAAAATTGATGGAATACGGATTGCGGCTGTAACGGATATTATCGCGGGAAGCGATAATTCTGTCACCGTTGACTGGGATTCTAGCAAAAAGGGATTTGTGTATGCCGCGCTTCTTTCTGCCGGCGTGAACACAAACACTCTGACCGATGCTCAAATTTCATCTATTAATAATGCAATCCCTGGTGGCACTCATGCGTCGCTTATAGACGCTTCTGCAATCGCAGCGGCCTTCAAAGCGAGTGCTCTTGCAGATTCTTCAAGCTACATTCTGAGCCCGGGTTCTGTTGTCATAACATGCTTGGAGTATGACGGCCTTACACTTCAAGTAAGCGACCCTCTGAGCGAATGTGCAACTGCAAGCACGGCACAGCCTGTAACAATCGAGGCTGCTCCAGGAACGTGGAAAATCTACGTGCTGGAAGGCAATACCGTAAAGGCAACGAAAAAAGTTACCGTCAAAAGCGGTTCCGAAGTTAACGTAACTCTTGGAACCTATGACGGCATTCAGATTCTTGTGGCAAAATCTCTGGGCTATCCCCTCATTCACTACTGGGATTGTTCTGATTCATCAAAATATCCCAATACCACATGGCCTGGGATTGAGATGGATGCGAATTCTTCCGAAGACGATTATGTCTACACTTTTGCAGGCTGCACTTCTGTAAGTCTTTTGATTACAAACAGTTCAGGAAACAAACTTTATGGATCAAACATGACTGTTTCCTCAAAGGGAATTTACAGGGTAACGGCAAGCGGCGCATCCAAGATTTCAAGTGATGATATCCTTGAGCCAACAACCCAGTGCACAATCACAAACCCCAACGAGCTGCGCATTTACCAGGTGATGGTGGCTTCTTTTCAGGACGGAGACCCTTCTATCGGTTACACTCAGATGTGGGGTCCCGATAATGCTCTTAAAGGCGGTGACTTGCAGGGTATTATCGATGCGGTTGATTACATCAAGGACTTAGGATGCAATGCCTTGTGGATGACTCCTATTTTCCAGAGCAACACTGGGGATGAAAAACTCAAGGCAACAGGATATTTTGCAAACGATTACTTCAACATTGACAATCACTTTGGAACCAATGAAAAGTTTGCGGAGCTTGTTTACACATTCCATGAGAATGGAATTGCCGTAATTCTCGATGGTGTCTTTGGTCATAACGCAGGTACCCAGCTTGTAGCATCCCCTGAAAGAGACGGCATCTTAAATCCTGGAATTACACCTTCGACCTCAAATCCTGTAAACTATGCAACAAATGAATATTCATTAAAGTATTATTCAGATGTTGCCCGCTACTGGATTACAGAGTACAAGATTGACGGCTGGAGGTTCGACCAGTGCTATCAGGTTGGTTTGGGTGACAAGTCAAGCTCTGACAATACTGGTGCCGGCGGACATAACTATTGGTATGATATCCGCAAGGTAATCGAAGAAGCCTCAGCGTCTAACGGTACAAAAGGTGAGGACTGGGGAACTTTAGGCTATCTGGTTGGCGAGCATTGGAACGGTGACCAGACCCGCATCCAGGCTGGAAGCGTTGCAAGCGGTACGGCAGCCGGTTACGGTCTCAACGGCTGTTTTGACTTCCCTGCCTATTATAAGTTTGTTCAGGGATTCGCATGCGAGTATGGCGACAAAAGTAAACGCACTGGAAACATTACGACAGGATTAAGCTATCTTTACCAAACTTTCTCTGAAAAGGGCTATTCATGCCGAGATGATGACGGAACTTATGATGACTATTATCCCAACTTCATGCTTTCAAATCATGACCTTTACCGCATTGGTGACGTTATAAAATATTACTGGGATTGTGATTATGAGACTGATGAGTACACAAAACGCAACAAGGTTCTTCTTGCGGCCCAATGCGCCTACACCGGCCCAATCACAATTTACTACGGTGATGAAATCGGTGACCACTCCGTTGATTTAAGCGGTTGGTACGGTGATAACGTTGCCCGTTCCAGCGGAAAAATCACAGGCTTTAGCACGAGGGAACAGACTCTCCATGACTGGACAAAAACTTGTCTTGATGCCCGCGCAGAACACGAGGCCTTGTGGAACGGAACAAATGAGCAGATTAAAGGAGATTCTGATTTCTACGTGGCAAAAAAGGTGTATAATGGAGAGACCATTTATATTGCATTTAACTACAATTCATCTTCTAGCAAGACATTCAGTGCCACTGGTAAAGATTTGCTTTCAGGTGCGAGCTTCAGCGGAACTGTTACGGTTCCTGCCTTGAGCGCGATGTATGTCCTTGCAGAATGATGAGACAGTATTCTTTATAAAGGAGGTTTCCACTATGAAAATGAAGCAAAGACGAAAAAGCGGGTTTTTAAGACAGACTCTTTGTATCGGAATTGCCGCCGGGCTCTTTTTCAGCGGCTGTTCGTTTCTTTCAATTGGCGACAGTGACAGCGGTGACAGCGGAAGCTCATCTTCCGGGGCCTTGTACGGTTCTCTCTCTCTTTCGGGAAATATTGGCGCACGTGCCCTTGAAACATCTTCCATTGTCGCTGCCGATGTAAGCGTGACTGGCAGTGGAATATCTTCTGAGGCGGCTTCATCCCTAAAAAAAGAAAATGTTGAAATCTCTGATGGCAAGGCTTCCGGCGTTGTAATTTCAAATATTCCCGTCGGAAAGAATCGGCTAGTTACGGTTGAAGCCAAAACTTCCATAAATAACATTCTTGCAAAACTTGCCGGCGGGACAATGACTGCTGTAACGGATATCGTTGCGGGCAGCAATTCTGTTTCCGTAAACTGGGAAAGTTCTAAAATCGGAAATGTATATGCGGAGCTTTTGTCTCTGGGCTATGATGTGTCGAGTCTTTCTCCCGACACCGTTAAAACTTATCTTCCTGCTGACACCCATGCCGCATTGATTGATTCTGCTTCTCTTGCTGCGGACATAAAATCAGGTGCTGTTGGCTCTCCGTCACAGTATAAGCTCTCTGCGGGCTCCGTCACTTTCACGAGCGATTCAAATTTGTCTAATATAACCTTTCAAGTCTGCGATCCTGCTTCTGAAAAATACAGATCCATCAAAATCGGAGAAAACACTGTCAGCAATGTCGCTCCTGGAAAATGGAAAGTTTTTGCCATTGCCGATAATTCGACTGTTCTTTTCTCAACTTCCATTACTGTTGAATCTGGAAAGTCTGTAGATTTGGGAGAAATTTCTTTCAAATCTCCTTCTCCGCGCCTTGAAGACAAAAACGGATGCGAGATTTCTGAATTCATAACTGGAACAACAACTGTCTATCTTAGAGCACGAACTTATGATGGCGAAGAGGAACTTAGCGGAACAAGTATTTATTACACGCTTGACGGCTCGGAGCCGACTGAATCCAGTGCAAAATACACATCGTCTGGAATTTCGGTAAACATCGGCACGACGCTCAAAGCCTTTGCCCTGTGTTCGTATCTTTCGGCCTCAGACATCGTATCATGGGAATTTGACGAGCCCAAGCTGGGCTATACTCATCCTTCAAGCGGGGATTACAGCGTGATGGACGAAAGTTCCTGGGCAAGCGCAAATTATCCCCTCGGAGCAAATGTTTCCGGCGGCAACACCACATTCGCCCTTTACTCAGCTAACGCTACAAAAGTCCTCCTTGAGATTTACGATTCTGCTTACGGAAAAGACGCAAAGTACGACTACTGGCTTACAAAAAACACCAGCACAAATATCTGGAACGCAAAACTTTCAGGCGACTTGAGCGGAGCTATCTACGCCTACCGCGTGTGGGGACCAAACTGGACTTATTCAAGCGACTGGAAACGTGGCGGAAGCAATGCAGGATTTGTAAGCGACTGCGATTCAAGCGGAAATCGCTTTAATCCTAATAAGGTTGTCTTTGACCCGTATGCAAAGGAAATGACCCATGACCCAAGCAATGCCTCTGCAATCGCTTCATATAAAACAACAAACTCTTCCTATGCCCTTGCCGTTTCTGACTATCAGATTCTTTCAACGGGAGAGACTACGCCTAGCGGAAGCACAAAGCCCTGGCGTGAGTTTGACTCCGGCACAATCAGCCCCAAGGGATATGTGATTACGGACAGCACAGGCTACGGAACAAAACCTGCTATTCCACAGAAAGATGCAATCATTTACGAAGCCCATGTCCGGGGCATTACAAAACATTCTTCTGCGGCAAATCTTTCTAGCCTTCTTTCAGGCTACGACGGCTTTGATGATGTGGTGGACATTCCAGAAGAATACCGTGGAACTTACAAGGGTGCGGCTCTTTTAGTTCCATACCTTAAGGCTCTTGGAATCAATACAATTGAACTTTTACCTGTTCACGAAACAGATAACGATGCAAATCCTGATGACGGTCCCGGCGGAAACTTCTGGGGCTACATGACCTTTGATTACTTTGCCCCTGACAGACGCTACTCCAGCGACAAGAGTGCGGGCGGACCTACCCGTGAGTTTAAGGAAATGGTAAAGACCTTCCACGATGCGGGAATGGAAGTTTACCTTGATGTGGTATTCAACCACACTGGTGAGGGCGGAACCTGGCACGGCTCTTCCAGCGACGCAAACTTTGACTCTGGAAAGCAGTGTACTGTGGTAAGCATGCGCGGCATAGACAACCAGACCTATTATTCTCTTGTAAATGGAACAAAGTGGAGCTACTGGGAAACCACAGGCTGCGGAAACAACATGCAGTGCGACAATTCCGTGGTGCGAAAATTCATTATTGACTCCCTTACTTACTGGATTGACGAAATGGGTGTTGACGGCTTCCGCTTTGACCTTGCCACAACCCTTGGCCGCGAATACAACTCAAGCACAGGAAACTGGAACTACAATTCAAGTGCGGCAACCCTTACTCAGATTGCTTCCTTGGGAAAAACAAAAAATGCTGAGATGATTGCAGAAAGCTGGGACTGCGGAGATAACAGCTATCAGGTAGGAAACTTCCCTGACGGCTGGGCTGGCTGGAACGGCTATTACAGGGATACCCTCAGAGGGTTTGTTGGAAATGCTGCTTGTTCGGCAAACATTCCATATTCTGATGCCTTGTATGGCGATATGAATCATTTCAGCACCAAAGACCCTAGCGTAAACTTCATTGTTGCCCACGACGGCTTTACACTTGCAGACCTTTGTTCTTACAGCGGTTCTGGAAATTATTACAATGATAAGCTTTCATGGCCATTTGGCCCCAGTGACGGCGGTAACGGCGACAACAATGCAATAAGCACGGGAACAGATGCTGCTTCCAGAAGACAGCGTGCAAGAAACTATTTTGCCATGCAGATGTTCAGTGCCGGAATTCCTATGATTGTTTACGGCGATGAGTTCGGACGCACCCAGAACGGAAACAACAACCCATATAACATTGACAGCGTTGCCACATGGAACAATTACAATATGATTCCAACGGCAAGCCCCCACAAGGCCAGCACGGGAAGCGCGGGAAAAGCTGAATGCGGAAGCTACAATGACATGTTCGGAACTTTTGGCAATACCAGCGGAAAGAACGGCCTCTTTGAATTTGCCCGCTTTGTAATGAACGAACGCCTTGACAATGAGAGTCTTCGCCAGCTTACGGGAACAGCCTCTGGTCTTTCTTATCATAAGAATACTTACACTGAAAGCGGTTATAACGGCTCCAGCGATCTGTGCCTTGGACTTGGCATAAACCTCACCCATGCTGTGGACGGTGCGGCCTACTATGTTATGATTAACATGGTGGGTAGCGAAGTGAATTTTACATTCCCAGCTCCAAGCAGTGGTTACCGTTGGACTCGCATTGTGGATACTGGTGATTGGGCTGAAACGAATTCAAACTTCTGGGAAGATACTGACACTTCATGCAATTACACTTCATCAGGAAGTTATGACGTTGGGGCTTACAGAGTCGTTATCCTTAAGGAAGTTTCCGACGGCCCTGTAACACCAACCTGCGCCACTCCGGCAATCAGCGGAAATACACCCTTTGAAACAAGCACAAGTGTAACAATTACCTGTGGAACAAGCGGCGCAAGCATTTACTACACCACAAATGGAAGCTCGCCAAGTGCCTCAAGCACAAAGTACACAGGGGAATTCAGCCTGAGTGCTACCACAACAGTAAAGGCCATTGCCATCTGTGACGGCTACAACAATTCCTCTGTGGCAAGCAAGCAATTCAGACAGGGAGAGGTAGATTCTTCCAAGAGCGGAGTAATGCTCCAGGGATTCAACTGGGAGAGCGCAAGCCGTACTACAACCAGCAAGCAGAACAAGTGGTATGGAATTATGACAGCTCAGGCAGACAGCATAAATGACACCTTTGAATACATCTGGTGTCCGCCGCCAACGATGAGTGCCAGCATGGGGCCTGAAGGATACATGCCCACACAGCTTAATGTTCTTGATTCTTTCTATGGAACAGAAACAGAACTTAGAAATCTGCTTTCCAAATTTACTAAAACAAAAGCGATTGCTGACATTGTAATCAACCATCGCTGCGGTTCTACAAACTGGGGAGATTTTACAAATCCTGATTTTGGAGTCGTGAAAGGTTCTGACTACAGTGCCATCTGTTCGGATGATGAAGGCTTTAACGCTTCAAATTCCGATATGTACAATATCTCAAAGAGGGGAGCGGCAGACACTGGCGGCCAGTATGCAGATGCCCGTGACCTTGACCATACAAACGCAACCGTTCAGGCTCAGATTGTCGAATGGATGAATTCCAAACTGAAGGATGTTGGATTTGTAGGCTGGCGTTACGATTATGTAAAGGGCTACGATGGCTACTATGTGGGTAAATATGACAAAGAGACAAACGCTCAGTTCAGTGTAGGTGAGTTGTGGGAAGATTTTGATGCCTCTAATCCCAATGGACTTGGGGATACGATTAAAAATTGGATTTCCAAAACAGAGAACGGAGGCTACCGCTCAAAAGCCTTTGACTTTGCCCTTAAAGGAATCCTGAACACTGTCTTTGGAAACAAAGGCACCGGCATTGTAAACAGTAACTATGCTTTCCTTGAAAATGCCGCAAGCCTTATGGTAAGTCAGCCGGGTGATGCCGTTACTTTTGTTGACAACCATGACACTGGCTCAACTCAGGGGCATTGGTATCTTGACCCGAACGATATTGGTACAGCCTACGCATTTATTCTGACTCATCCTGGCGTTCCTTGCGTTGCATGGCAGCATTACTTTAGCGATGCCGAGAGCGGTGGCTATAGTGACAGTCAGTATATCGGAGCCTCTACAGTTCCTGGCGCAACAGATGAAAGCGGAAACTCAATGACCTACCGCCAGCACATAGACAAGCTTATTCAAATCCGTAAGGATATCGGGATTGGATATGATTCAAGCCGCACCACATTAAGTGCGACAAATTCCGTGTATGCCGCCAAGGTTGAGGGAACAAATGGAAACCTTGTGGTGGTAATCGGCGGAAGCTACAAGCCAAGTGGCAATTACGGCAGAATATACAAGGGAACAAACTTTACCATCTGGCAGGAAGGTGCAGAAGATGTTTACGGTGGCGGCGAGACCATTACGCTTTCTGTCACAGTTCCTGACTGGGTTTGGAATGACAGTGCAGTGATTTTTGCCTGGGCTTGGGGAGCTTCTACAACAGGAGAATGGATAAATGTTTCAGGCTCCGGTACAAGTGCTACTATTGTTGTTCCTGCTGACACTACAGGCTTTAACATGGCCCGCTGTTCTGCCGGAACAAGTGCGCCTGACTGGTCTGCCACAGGAAACAGTGCCGGCCGCATTTACAATAAGACAGCTGATGTTTCGGTTCCGTCGGGCAGTTATTCTACTACCTGGGAGGAATATAATCCGTAAGGAACTTGAGAAAAGCGCATTTTTGTGCTTTTCTTCAAGCCATTCGATACAAGACTGAGGTCAATATGAACAAATTTAAAAGAAAACTGATGATTTTCTTTCTGTTGGTCGGCGGAGCCATTTTTCTTGCATGTGAAAATGACTCTGATTCTGATAATCCGGCATCGGCAACAGATTCTTCTGAAACAGCAAAGAGCGGAAGTGACAATGAAAAGAGCGAAAGTGTCAATGCAAAGAGCGGAGTAATGCTGCAGGGATTTACATGGGACTCAGCTCCTCGCGGAGACAGTTCTAAATGGGGAAAATGGTATTCCATCGTGAAGAAAAACGCCACTGCAATCGGAAGTACCTTCACCTTTATGTGGTGTCCTCCGCCTAGCAACTGTAACTCTGAGTCTTCCGAAGGATATGGACCTCGAGAGCTGAATGACCTTAATAACTATTACGGAACGAAATCTGAGCTTGAGGCAATGATAAGCGCAATCAGCCCCACAAAGGCAATTGCGGATATCGTTATAAACCATCGGGCTGGTTCTACTTGCTGGGGGGATTTTTCAAATCCTGACTGGGGTGTCGTAATGGGCTCAAACTATCAGGCAATCTGTTCAGATGATGAGGGCTTTGTGGGATATTATGATTCAGATGGCAACTATAAGTCTGGAGACGCGCACATGACATCTGTCAGCTCTGACATGCGCGGGGCTGAAGACACAGGCGAAGGATACAGTTCCTACCGGGATATTGACCATACAAACACCGTCGTTCAACAGGGAATAATTGACTGGATGAACAATGTATTAAAGCCTGCGGGATTCGTTGGCTGGAGATACGATTATGTAAAAGGCTATGCGCCATATTACGTCGGTCTCTATGATAAGGAAAGCGAGGCAGAGTTCAGTGTAGGGGAGTTGTGGCCAACCGATGGATATAATTCTTCAGATCCGTCTTCATGGGGAAATCAGCTGAAAAAATGGATTTCTGATACAAGTGAGGGCGGCTACACTTCAAAGGCTTTTGATTTTACACTTAAAGGCGCGATGAACACTGTATTCGGCTATTCTTCAAGCGATGGTTCAACTACCTCAGGTAATTTCGACTACAGTCTTCTGGCAGATAACTCAAATCTTTACATAAGTGTGCCTGAATATTCGGTGACTTTTGTCGACAACCACGATACCGGCTCAACCCAAGGTCACTGGAAGCTTGCCGACAATTATGTGGGAACAGCCTATGCCCTTATCCTTACCCACCCGGGCTATCCCTGCGTGGCATGGCATCATTACTTTACCTATGCGGATAGCGGAAGCGGCGGAACTGACAACGGCGAGCAATATATGGCTTCGAATAATGTTGCAGGAACAAGTAATACTCTCCGCCAGCACATAGACAAGCTTATCCAAATCCGTACGGATGCGGGAATTGAGGCTGACAGCAAGCGAACTACCTTAAGCGCGACAAGCTCCGTGTATGCGGCAAAAATTGAAGGCTCAAAGAAGAACCTTGTCGTCGCAATTGGCGGAAGCTACACTCCACCCGAAGAAGACTACGGCAGAATCTACAAGGGAACCAACTTTGTGATTTGGGAAGAGGGGGCGGAAGATGCTTATGGCGACACAAGGACACTTTCTGTTACCGTAGAGAATTGGATTTGGAATGACGATGCCGCAGTATTTGCCTGGGTTGAATCAGAAAACTCTGACGGTCAGTGGATTTCTGTCACGGGCTCTGGAACTACAGCATATCTTGACGTTCCGTCTGATACGACAAGCTTTTACATGGTGCGCTGCGTAGCCGGAACCACAACGCCAGACCTGACCCAGACAGATGATAATATAGGGCGCGTTTACAACAAAACGGAAGTCATTGTTGTTACTTCAGACACAGACAGCTACGCTTCGACCTGGAGCGATTACAGTCCGTCGTAAGCGTAAGACCTGAAATCTGTTTTTTATAAGTGTGTATTCTAAGACCGGGGCTGAGTTCAACCCGTCATAGATGTTCCTCCTTGCCCGTCTTCCATTTTGGGGACGGGTTTTTTCTTCCTTCTTCGGAATAATTCTGATTTACCACAGATTTTTCATAAGAACCTTGCTTATTTCTTTTAAATGCGTTATTTTATAATTATCATTTAGGAATCTTTATTTATAGGAGATAAAAATGGCAGTAAAAGTTGCTATTAACGGTTTCGGCCGTATTGGTCGTTTGGCATTCCGCCAGATGTTCGGTGCAGATGGTTACGAGGTTGTCGCTATCAATGATTTGACAAGCCCAAAAATGCTCGCTCACCTCTTGAAGTATGATACAGCTCAGGGTGGATACGCTGGCCGCATCGGCGAAGGAAAACACACAGTTGAGTCTCACGACGGTGAAGGCGAAGATAACTACATCGTAGTTGACGGCAAAAAAATCGTCATCTACAAGATTCCAAATGCAGCTGAACTTCCATGGGGAAAAATCGGTGTTGACGTAGTTCTCGAGTGTACAGGTTTCTACACATCAAAAGAGAAGGCACAGGCTCACATCACTGCTGGTGCTAAAAAGGTTGTAATCTCAGCTCCAGCTGGAAACGATCTCCCGACAATCGTTTACAACGTAAACCACAAATCACTCAAGAAGGGCGACAATATCATTTCTGCTGCTTCTTGTACAACAAACTGCTTGGCTCCAATGGCAAAAGCTCTCAACGACGCTTTCCCAATCCAGTCAGGTATCATGGCTACAATCCACGCTTACACTGGCGACCAGATGATTCTCGACGGTCCACAGCGCAAGGGTGATCTCCGCCGCTCACGAGCAGGTGCTCAGAACATCGTTCCAAACTCAACAGGTGCTGCAAAGGCTATCGGCCTTGTAATCCCAGAGTTGAACGGAAAACTCATTGGTTCTGCTCAGCGCGTTCCGGTTCCAACAGGATCAACAACAATCCTCACAGCAGTTGTTAAAGGCAACGATGTTACAAAAGAAGCTATCAACGCTGCTATGAAAAAAGCATCTGACCCAGAGACATTCGGATACAACGAGGACGAAATCGTTTCTTCTGACGTTATCGGAATGCGCTTCGGCTCACTCTTCGATGCTACTCAGACAATGGTAACAAAAATCGCTGACGGTCTCTTCGAGGTTCAGGTTGTTTCTTGGTATGATAACGAGAACAGCTACACTTCACAGATGGTAAGAACAATCAAATACTTCTCAGAGAACTGCTAAGCTGATTTAAGCTAAAAAGAGGCTCTTTTGAGCCTCTTTTTTTTGCTATTATGCTATTTTCATTGTCGTTTTATTCAACTGGTCGCGTTATTGCTGCGCAAAACGCTCCCGCGCGGTCGCACGCTTGCTACGACCGCCGATTTAAGCATAGCTTAAATCGAGACTCACTAAAAACTCGTCTTACGAGTTTTTGCCCTACGGGCCGTTCGCTAGGTATGATAATGAAAATAGCTATAGTTCACAGATGCCCATGCGCGAGAGCGCAAACGTCAATAACTTCCTTAGTGGCAAACGGCGCGTAGCGACGTATGGTCCGCACAATCAAATATTTCTCTGAGAACTGCTAAGTTTTCTAGCACTATCTAGTAAAGTCCGCTTCGGCGGACTTTTTTTGCTGTTTTCATTATCATTCGATTCAACTCTCGCGAAATATGCTGCGTGTTTTCGCTCCGAAAAACGCATGGCTTTTTAGTCGTGGAATTTTCTTTCTGCTTCGATTCACATTGACAAAATCTTCTTATTATTTGAAAATTGAGATATGGAAGAATCTCGTACTGAATCTGAAAAAGTTGCTGATGTAAATGAAACAAATCTTGTGGAAGCCGCTGGTAGCATTGACTCCGGCTCTTCTGAGAAAAAAATACCTTCAAAAAAGAAAAATCCTCTCCTTCGTTTCTTTGTTTCTATTGTAACAATCGTCCTGACGCTCGCCGTTTTGCTTGCCGCGGCCCTTGCTTTTTCGGCATTTGACCGGCGTTCTTCGCTTGCTTCGATTCCGCGCAATTATTCAATCTACCTGCGCACGGATTCGGCTTTTGCGACGGTAAATCCGCTTTTTGATCTTCAGGCCGCAGATGTGTTTTTGTCGGCTCCCGAGCTTTCTTCTGTCAGAAAAGTCTTCATGGATTTCCGCGCCTCGCCCCTTCGGGACAATGAAGCCCTTCAGTTTCTTGCATCCCGTCCCGTCGATTTCGCTTTGTATGGTTCTGGCTCCAAACTTGGAGAGGATTCCCATTTTGTGGCGATTGTGAACCTTGGAATGTTCTCGCTCTTTTCACGTGTCGCCTCATACATGTATCCAAAGATGAACCTTTCCATTGACAATCTTTCTTACGAATCAAACGAGCAGACTTCTTACTATGTCTACGAAATTCCTGGAGCGATGCGTCTTTTTGTCAAATCAGTCAAAAATCTCGTGATTGTCTCCGACTCCTTTGAGCATCTGCTTACGGCGAGCCTTGTCCAAAATGACACGAGTTATACAAAAGAACAGCTTTCTCTCTTCAAGGGAAGTCGCCCCGGGGAACTTCGCATCATTGCAGACGCACATTCGCTTTTGCATTTTGTGACGGAAGGAAATCCCGTTCTTTCATCAATTGCCAGTTTTGTTTCAGCGGATTCATTGAGCGTCATCTCTTTCAACATTACAGATTCAGACGTAGCCCTTACATGCCGGCTTCCAATGAATATCGAAGAAGGGGAGAACGCAGCTCTTTCACAAATCCTTTCCAAAAAATCAACGACTCCGTCTCTTCTGACTCGTTTTTCTGATATCACTCAGTATTATACGGTTCTTAATGCCGGAACCCTTGAAGAGCTTAAAGATGCTGTGCTTCCTTATCTGCCTGATGTCAAAAATCCCGATGAATTTTGGGAAAACTGTAACGGCTGGTGCAAAACCATATTTTCCATGGGCCTTGAGGAGCTGCTTTTTTCATGGTCCGGCAGCGAATATGCGATGCTCGGCATCGAAAATCAGAACGATCCGGTTTTTGCCATCCAAATTAAGGACGAAAAAGCCCGCCAGCAAGTGTTCAACAGTTTTACATCGTCAATCCTGATAAAAAATGACAACTCGCTTATTCTTGGCGGTGTCCGGCTTCCCCGCCTTGAGCTTCCTGCTTTCTTGAATTTCATGCTCGGCGCCCTTGGAATAAATCTTCCTTCTCCATATTTTATGGTTCTCGACGGCGTGATTTATTTCTCAGAAAGCCCGGAATGTCTTTCTTCGGTCTATACAAACGCTCACTCAGGAAAGGCGCTGATAAAAAGCAAAAACTACGCTGAGGTTTCAAAAGACCTGAAGAATGAGTCTGCCCTTTCGCTTTTTTACAATCTTGAGCGCAGCGTACCATTTTTCTTGCGGAGCAATGAGGCCTTTTCTCAGGTTCTGCAGCTCTATACAATGGGGCGTTTCGATGTCCGCGTTGATAAATCAGTCCTGGAATTTTCACTTCATGCCTGTGCCAGAAAAAGCGGCAGTCTCTATGCTGTTCCGGGATTCCCGATTCCTCTTGAGGGAAAAACAGACGCCCTGAATCTGCAGGTTGATTCCGGCAAAAATCCCAAAAACGTCTATTGGGTCGAGGACGGCAAAACGCTGAAATCTCTGAATGTTTCAAGCATGACAGTCTCTTCAAAAGCCGGTAGCGATAAAATCGAAATCGTCGCTGCCGGCAAAATAAAGGACGATGCCTCTCTTTGGACTGTTACTTCCCACGGCCTCGTGGATTTGCTTTCTCCATCCCTTGACTCTGTCTCAAAATTCCCGATTGTGCTGGGGGAGACAATCGCGTGCCGCCCCTGCAGTGTCGGAGAAAATCTTGTTCTGGTTACAGAGCGCAGTTCTGTGGTAATCGTCAAGGCTGACGCTTCAGTTTCCGTGATTGAAATTCCAGGCTTGTCTGCAAAATCCGAGCCAGTGGCGCTTCCCGACGGCAAATCTTTCGTTGTTTACAGCAAGGGCTTCCTTGGAAAAATCTATTATTTCGAGGGGGAAAAATGCATGAATCTGGATTCGCCTTTCGAAATTCCCGGAATCGCCCTTGGCTCACCAGCCTTGCTGAAATCAGGCGGAAAAACTTACATTGGATTCGTGACCCAGGCCGGCGAAATGAATGTCTGGCGTGCAGATTCGTCAGACGGCTCTCAGATTGACGGATTTCCCATGCGCATAGGCGGCGTTTTCATGACGAATGTCGTTGCCAGCGATAAATATTTCTACGCCCTTTCAAACGATGCGCTTCTGTACCGAATCTCCCTGGACGGCTCTCTTCTCACCGTGCAGATTCCTCAGGCGACGGCAAGACAGGGCTTCCTCTCTGTGCGCGACCCGGAGCATAACGGCCGGCAGAATGTGTATGTCTGTGCCGATGCAAATGTCATTTACGGTTTCAACGAGAGCCTTGAGCTCCTTTCTGGCTTCCCTCTGACGGGCTGGGGAAAGCCTGTTTTCGCGGATGTGAACGGAGACAAGGTGTCTGAGTGCATCGCGCTTACGGTGGACAAAAAACTTGTCGCATGGAAACTGCGATAAGACAAAAATTGTGAGCTTGAACGTACTGATTAGGAGTTTAAAATGAGTAATAAAAATTTTACAGGGGAAAGCCTTCCCCTCGCTGCCAAGTCCTCACTTCGTTGCGGTCTTGTCCGCTACCCCTTCTGCGGGGTGCGTGGCCGCACCCCGCAACGCCCCTGTATTTTCCTGCAGTGCATGGTCTTTATTGCGCTGATTTTTGCCTCTTGTGCTTCCATGCAGGATGATGTTTATATTGATTCAGTGTCTTCAAGTGCAGAAATCTCAGCCTTCGAAGCCCGCTTTGCTTCCCTTGATGCTCAGTTTTATGAGGGAATAGATTCTTCAAAGGCAAAGGAATGGCAGAAAAACAATGAAAGACTGATTTCGGACATCGAGGCAACTCTGAAAGACGCTTCCCTCAAGAAAGCCATCGTCGCCCGTCTCTATGCCATTGCGGGATGCGCCGCTTATGACGGGGGAAGCAAGGGACTGGCAAAAAAATATCAGGAGGCTTCTCAGGAAAGTTTCAAGGGAGATGCCCGCACGCTCATTTTGGCCAACAGACTCGGACTCGAATCGAATTTCAGCGAAAAAATGCAGCTTTTTTCTGACAAATCCCTTCTAACGCTGGAAGTCGCGCTCATGAGTTACGCGAAACAGAATTATGCGACTGCCCTGGCAGCTTTTGACGAAGCCTTCCTTTCGCTGGACTCATTCTATCGCGCTTCCTATGTCTCCCTCAGGGATACCAGCTGGAATTTGCGCTCCCTTTCAAATGACCAGAATTCCCGGTCCGTAGAGCTGCTTGCGCTCAAAAATCTCACCGTGATGCAGATGCTGCTTGTCACGAATCTGGAGCCTGAGCTGCTTTATAATTACACGGCCGGAAAACAAGTTTCTGATAAGGAACTTTACAACAAAGTCGCCGGAAGCGGTCTTTTGAATCCTGTCTCCCAGCCTCTTGACGCTGATAACGCGCTTTCAAAAAACACGACTGTCACAAGGCTCATTGCCGCACGCTTTTTGTGGAATCTTTACAATCAGCGGAAAAACACTCCTCAGAATCTCGAAAAATATTCCGTGGCTTATAAAGGCCGAAAAACGCGGAGTCCTGTGGGGGATGTAAAGACAAATTCCCCCGATTTTGACGCGGTGCTGGGCTGCGTTGAGAATGAAATCATGCACCTTGAAGACGGAATTGATTTCGGAGCTGAAAAAGAAGTGAGCGGCATAGAATTCAACGAGTGCGTCAGAAAAATTAAGTGATTTTGCACTCATCATTATGAATTATGCATTACAAAATCACAGAATGTGCAGATATCCCCTGTCTTTCCTGCTGGAAGGTGGCCTTCGGCCTTGAGAATCCTGATTTTTGATGACAGTCCTTTCTCAAAGCAAAGCTGAACCATTTTGTTTTTCTGTGATTTTTCCAGTATCTGGTCAAAGCTGTCCGTGATTTTCCCGATAAAAAGTGCCGGGTTTTCGTTGGCAAAGCCGCAGCAGGGAGCGATGTCTCCTGTCGCGTGAACAAAGAGAATCTGTCCCATCGACTGGCAGAAATCGTCCTCAAACCAGCTTTTGTCTTTAAAAGCGCGGTCGTCTTTTGCCTGATAACTTTCAGTCTGAATGTAAGCCGGAAGGAAAATCTCTCCCCCCGTGAGTGTTGCGATTCCGCGCCCGGAAGGTGAGATGTTTTCCTCGTATGTGAGATTCAGTCGTGAGGCGAGAGAACTTAATTTCCAAGCTAGATTTTGCGTTAGCAAAATCGAATCTGTGTGGCTTTCTTGGGGGTACGGGGGCGTAGCCCCTGTAGAGAGGGTAGCCGATTCTTTAGATGAGGCGTAGGGGGAGACTTCCCCCTTCACACTTTGGATTTCCACTGAATCCCCGCCGAAAATTTCCCAGGCGGTCTCGATGAATGTTGAAATCCGCTCTTCGCTCTGGCTGTGGAATGAGTCGTAGCTCACGCCGATTTTTCCGTCGTAGCCGGCATCGTAGACTTTTTGCAGGGTGGCGCGCAAATCCTCTTTTGTTTTCCACCAGTCGCCGTTTGTCATAATCCGGTCGAACATAAAATCCATGTCGATTGAGGCTTTAATCACTTCGCACAAAAAGTCCTGGCGCAAAAATGGCTCGCCGCCGGAAAAACCCACTCTTTCTATAGAAGAATTGGGAGAGCTATGGGTGCTTTTGAGAAAATTTATGGCGTCGTCCGTTTTAAGGTTGAATGGCTCGCGGTTTACGAAACAGTGGGGGCAGTGCAGGTTGCAGGCCGTAGTCATGGCGAAAATAATTTCGGTTGGATTGAACATGTAATTATTATAGTAAATTTCTCACAGAGGGCACAGAGACTACAGGGAAAAACGAAGGAAAATATCTCTGTGAACTCTTGAGCTCTGTGAGGAATTTCAATTGAATTTGTATCGAAAACGATGTAAAATTGGAGAAAACCTATAAAGAAGGAGTTTTACAGATGATCAAGACAGTAAAAGATGTTGATCTTAAAGGCAAACGCATCATCATGCGCGTAGATTTCAACGTTCCTATGAAGGACGGAGTTGTTCAGGACGACACTCGTATCATGGCAGCCCTCCCAACAATTCAGTATATCCTTGAGCAGGGCCCGCGCTCACTCGTTCTTATGAGCCACTTGGGCGATCCGAAAAAAGACGTTAAAAAAGCTCAGGAAAAGGCAGAAAAGGCTGGAAAAACCTGGACTTCTGAGGACGCAGAGAAATTCATCAACGGCAAAAACCGCATGAAGCCGGTCGTTGAGTATTTCGCAAAAAAACTCGGAAAAGAAGTCACATTCTTGCCGGATGCTCTTGGTCAGAAAGCCGCAATCGACGCTCTCCCGGAAGGTGCCGTCGCAATGCTTGAGAATGTCCGCTTCCACAAAGAGGAGACATCAAAAGACTCAGCAGAGCGCGACGTAATGGCAAAAGAGCTTGCTTCTTACGGTGACATTTTCGTAAACGACGCATTCGGCACGGCTCACCGCGACCAGGCTTCAACAGCTTCTATCGCAAAATTCATGCCGGTTCCTTCAGTCGGCGGCTTCCTCATGGAAAAAGAAGTCAAATACATTCAGCCAATGGTTGAGAATCCGCCAAAACCACAGGTCGCAATCATCGGTGGTGCAAAAGTTTCTTCAAAAATCGCTGTTTTGGAAAGCCTCTTGAAGAACGCTTCAGCCCTCGTTATCGGTGGCGGTATGGCTTACACCTTCCTCAAAGCACAGGGCCACAAAGTTGGTATCTCTTTGGTTGAGGACGACTTCATCGATACAGCTAAAAAACTGCTCGCAGATGCAGAAGCAAAAGGCGTTAAAATCGTTCTCCCGGTTGACCATGTTGCAGCAGACAAATTTGATGCAAACGCAACTCCAGTGGCAGTTGACGGCGTAGACATTCCTAACAATCTCATGGCTATGGATGTCGGCCCGAAGACAATCGCCCTCTACACAGAAGTTCTTTCTACAGCTAAATCAGTTGTATGGAACGGACCGGTCGGCGTATTCGAGTTCGATGCATTCGCCAAAGGAACGGCTACAGTCGCCCAGCTCGTTGCAGACGCTACAGGCCGCGGAGCAATGACTGTCGTTGGCGGCGGTGACTCAGTTGCAGCCGTAAACAAATTCCATCTGGCAGACAAAATGAGCCACGTTTCAACAGGCGGCGGTGCAAGCCTTGAATTCCTCGAAGGAAAAACACTCCCAGGAATTGCTATTCTTGCTACGAAGTAGACAAAATAGCTAAGGTCGCGTAAGCGACCGACGCATTCTGGCAACAAAATAAAAAACTCACAGAGTTTTGGAGGACACAGAGGATGAGATTTAGAGAAGAGTTTTTCTAAACTTTGAAATCCCTCTGTGAACTCTGTGCCCTCTGTGAGGAATTTAAAACAAAAAATCCTGCCCGATTGAGCAGGATTTTTTTATGTGTTGTAAGTTGAAAGACCATTTTTTAGCATTGCTGGTAAATGCAAAAAAACAAGCGGAGTCGGGGGTGCGACACAAACTCGCCTGAGCTTTGCTCACTGCGATGTTTGATGGCGTGTTCCCGACGGGAGCTTGTTTTTTTTTGTTTTATCACAAATATTAAAAATTTGTCTTACAAATTATTTGCTTGCGAATTTACAGATTGTCGTGAACTTGTCAACTTTGAGCGAAGCTCCGCCAATCAAACCGCCGTCGATGTCCGGCTGAGCGAGCAATTCTTCTGCGTTGCCGTCGTTCATAGAGCCGCCATAGAGAATCATCATTTCGTCAGCTGCTTTCTGGCTGTAAAGACCTTTGATGACATTGCGGACGAAAGCGTGAACTTCCTGAGCCTCGGCTGGAGTAGCTGTTTTGCCTGTACCGATAGCCCAAACCGGCTCGTAAGCGATTGAGATGTGTGAGAGCTGCTCTTCTTTGACGCCAGCGAATCCTTCCTTGACCTGATTTTCGCAAATCTGGTTTGTGACTCCTGCAACTCGCTGTGAGTAAAGCTCGCCGATACAGAGAACTACGTCAAGACCGTTATCCAAAGCTTTGTGAACTTTTTCGTTGATGAGCTTGTCACTCTCGTTGAACTCGTCGCGTCGCTCTGAGTGACCGAGGATTACGGTCTGAACGCCGAGGTCTTTGAGCATTGCCCAAGAGATTGCGCCTGTGTGAGCACCGTTGTCAGTAACGGTCATATTCTGTGCGCCGAGAATGATGTTTGAGCCTTTTACGACCTGAGATACGGCATCGAGATAGACAAACGGTGGCGCAATCATGTATTTTGCATTGAGTCCCTTGAGGTTCTCAACTAATCCCTGTGCAAGAGCGACAGCTCCCGCTTTGTCCATGTTCATTTTCCAGTTGCCTGCTACATATTTTGTACGCATTGCTTTTCTCCTCATAAAATGTTTTTGCGATGCATATATTTTACGCTTTTATTGACTACAACGCAATATTTCTATAGAATATTTTTTACTTATTTCATATTGTATTCATTCTTTGGAGAAAAAAATGGATTCTATTATCACAGGTGTGCTTTTAGTTGCATTCGTAGTTATTTGTGTTCTTCTTGTTTTGCTGGTGCTTGTTCAGGATCAGGACAACAGTGGAATGGGCGGTTTGCTCGGTGGCGGTAATTCTGCTGCTTTCGGTTCTCACTCTGCTTCTGTTCTTACTAAGGCAACAGTTGTTTTTGTCGTTCTTTTCTTTGTCGTTACGTTTGCAATTGCAAAATTGCTCCCGACCAAGGCTGATTCCACCGATGCCGATCTTCTTTCCGCCGCCGAAGCTGCCGGTAAGGTTATTGAAACGCCAGAAGCGGCTCTTCCTGCTGAGTCTGACGCTAAATGGTGGAACGAAAACGCTGAGAAACCTGCAGAGAGCGCAGAGGCTGTTGTTGAAGAACCTGCTTCTTCTGAAACTGTTGCACAGTAAATTTTAAAAATCGAGGGCTGTTTTGGTTTTAGGTCGAGTTTTTCCAAAAGATACTATTGTAGTGCCGCTTGAAAGCACAGAAAAAGACGAGCTTTTCGAGGAACTTCTTGAAACCATTCATTCTCACTATCCGAATTTCGACAAAAGTGAGGCTCTCCATGTTCTTAATGAGCGTGAGTCAAAAATGACGACTGGAATCATGCACTCTGTCGGCATTCCTCACGCTCTTATTCCTTCTGCAAAGGACTCTATCGGTGCCATCGGTATTAGTTACGATGGAATTGATTATGACTCGCTTGATAATGCCCCGGTGCATGTCGTGTTCATGATTATCGGTTCTTCTGACGGAACAGAGCATCATATCCAGATCCTTAAACAGCTGGCTTCTGTCCTTCAGATTCCGGATTTCGTCAAATCCCTTCTTTCTTTAAAATCACCTTCAGAAATCTATAATTTTATTTGCACATCCGAGGAATCTTTGATAAACTAAGTGGCAGAGGTGAAGCATGTCAGAAAAAGAAGTAAACACTATCAGTCATCTTTTGGAAGTTGAGCAAAAGGCTTCGGCTCTTACTTCGCAGGCGCAAGTTGACGCGGATAAAAAAATTGTTGCCGCAAAGGCTCAGGCTGACAGCGAGTTTAAATCACAGTATGAGAAAATCGTTGCTGATTATGAAAAATCTTACAACGAAAAAATCGCCACCCTCGAAAGTAATCGTGAAAAGCTGGTTGCCGACTACAAATCCAGAATAATTTCTTCACCGCAGGACAAGGCGGCGTTCAATTCTTATCTCGATTCACTCTTGCGTGCATAAAAGGATTTACTATGGGCAGTTTGGATCGGTCGGCGGCTGCAAGTTTTGTTTACGCAAAGGCAAGCGGCCTTCTTTCAAAATCTTTTGTCGGTGATAATGCCGACAAGCTTTTTGCAGTTCAGTCTCTGCGCGAGTTGTACTCCCTTCTTTTTGGTGATGAAGTGCCTGCTGTTCCGGAGGTCCTTCTTTCAAAAGAAATCGAAGTGAAGGCTGCCGCGCGTTTTGTTGAGCAGTACAAAAATCTTCTCTCTGAATTCGAAAAGCCTTCTCCGATTCTTTCTGAAATTCTTTCTTTTTACGAGTACGAAAATTCGGATTCTACAAATACAAAAGAAGACAAAAAAAGAATTATGGCTTTGTGGAACGCGATTTCCTCTCTTGGCGGTAGCGACCGTGAGTATCTTGAGCAATTATGTAAAATGGAAATTTCTTTCAAGAATATTTTGTGGGTGCTCCGCCTCAAAGTTTTCTATCACTTTACGAACGAAGAGATTTCCGAGCATCTGGTTTACGCTGCCGAACGTCATCGTAAGGATGATGTGCTTGCCCGTGAAGCGATTGCGATTTTGGACAAGGATATATCTTCCTACGATGACTGGAAATCATGGCGTTATGCCCAGTTCTTGAATCCACACGAGGAAGGTGTCATTTGGGAAGTTGATCCTTGTTGGATTGAGCGTTCCCTGAAAAATTATCTTGCGAAATCATACAAGCGTTTTTTTCATAAAGTGCCGATGAGCGTGACAAGTCTGGTTTCCTGGTTCAGAATAAAACAATATGAGCTTGACTGCATCCGCACTGTGGCAGAAGGTCTTAGGCTTGGAGTCGAGCGTGAAACTGTTATGAATCTGGCAGGGCTTGGAGCCGGACAGGGAAGCTTGTATGCTTCCCCGGAGAATAAATAGGAGGATAAGACATGGCTAGAACTACACCGATGAATTTGGTCGAACTGATGGTCATGAGAGATGATATCCGTTCGGTTCTTGAATTCCTTGGCAAAAAAGGAACTTTTCAATTCCAGAATCATAAATCAGCTGACAAGGATTCAAAACTTGAAAACAGTGAGAGGGAATTGTTCGTTCAGCTTCAGGATGCACGCGCTTTCCTTAATATTCCTGATATTACGACGGAATCGCTTGCCTGTGCAAAACGTGCCGATGAAAACGCGCTTGTGCTTGCGAAAAAGTTCTTGGCTGATGTAGAAGATCTGAAACGCCGGCAAATTGCCGCTGCCGATGAACTAAAACGTGTCAGGGAGTCGAAGGAAGAAGCTGAGTCTTTTAAAAATCTAAAGGTTCCCTTCTCTGAACTAGATCACCTTTCTTTTCTTTCGCTTAAAATCGGCAAAATAGATCCTGCGGTTTTTGATGAGCTGGATGCCGGAATCGGTAACAGGGCCATCGTTGTGCCTCTGGGAGATGACAAGTCCAGGATTATGGTCGCAAGCTCAAAAAAGGCCCGTTTTTCTCTGGATACGGAGCTTAAGAAGTTCGCTTTTGTTCCTTTTGAGATTCCGTCTGATTTCAAAGGTGTTCCTGACGATGTGCTTGAGGGGCTCGAAACAAAGCTTGCTGATTCCCAAAAAGCCGTTGACTACATCGAAGAAGAAAAACGAAACATGGCTGAGACTCATTCAGATGCCCTCAAGGCTCTGCTTGCTTCTTTTGCCGTTTCAGCGCAAATTGTTGATGTCCAGAATAACCTTGAATCGACGTCTCTCGTTTACCGTATAACGGGCTGGTTGCCGGCGGAAGACTGCCACGCGATGATGAAAGACATGGATAAGCTCACAGAGGGCAGGATCGCCATCCGCGTGTACAATCCTTTGGAAGTGCCCTCGGTATTGAACGGTACGGAGCAGGTTCCTGTACGATTGAAGCACGGAAAACTTGTGGGGGCTTTCGAGCGCATGATTTTCAGCTACGGTTCCCCGGTTTACGGTGCCATTGACCCGACTCCTTTCGTGGCTCTTTTCTTTACATTACTCTTCGGAATCATGTTCGGAGATGCCGGGCAGGGCTTTATCTTCCTTCTTCTCGGCATCCTTATGAATTTTAAGGTTGTCAAAGTGGGGGGATGGAATAAATTTGCTCCTATCTTTATGGCAATCGGCTGCTCAAGCATGATTATGGGTGTCCTTACCGGTGAATTCTTCGGAAACGAGGAGGTCTTGAAACCTCTTTCGCTGGCAATCACGGGACTTTTTGGCGAGAGCCATGCCCCGATTCTTCACCTCATGCCAGACGGAAGCGAACATTCAATCAAAACAATGTTCATGTTCTTTGGCGTTACGGTGGGCGTGGGATTCATCATCAACTCTGTTGGTCTTGTAATCAATATCATCAATAATCTGCTTATGCACAAGGTCTCAAAGGCTCTCTTCGGAAAGAACGGCCTTTCTGGCGCTGTTTTCTTCTGGTATGTGGTTGTTATGGTGATCCGTATTGTTGTTGCCGGACACACAATCGATTCGGCCGACGGAATCATCATCGGTATTACGCTTTTCCTTACCATGTTCTCGGAACCGATTCACCGTATTATGGAACATGAGAAGCCTGTTTTTGAGAACGGTCTTTTTGCCGCGATTATCGAGGCAATCGTAGAGCTTCTTGAAACGCTTATCAGTTATATGTCGAATTCAATCAGTTTTATTCGTGTCGGAGCTTTTGGTTTGGCACACGCTGTTCTTGGATTCATTATCGCCACACTTTCTGAAATGGCAGGGCCGGCTTATCTTGCGGTCATGCTTATAGGAAACGGAATTGTCGTGGTCCTTGAGGGAATGATTGTTGCGATTCAGGTTATCCGATTGCAATACTATGAATTCTTCTCGAAATTCTTCAATGAAACGGGTCGGGAATTCAAACCCTTCACGTTTGAGTATTAATAAAGGAATTCACTGTCATTATCGGGCTGGATCCGATAGTCTATAAAATAAAGATTGCCGTGTTGACTGCGGAAATGACAGAGATATATAAGTGAGGTTTTTTTATGAAAAAGAGAATTTTGGTAATTGCCGCTGTTCTTACAGGTCTTGCGCTCTTCGGAGCTGTCGCTCAGGATGCTTCAAGCGAAAATCAGGCTCCTGTCGCTCAGACAGCACAGGTTGCAGAAAACACTGCTGAAGCTGCTCCTGCAGAAGCTGCAAAAGATTCTTCTGCAATCAAGTACATTGCTGCTGGTCTTGCTGTAGGTCTTGCCTGTATCGCAGGCGGTATGGCTGTAGGTAAAATCGGTGCGGCCGCAATGGGCGCAATGAGCGAAAACGCTGAGCTTTCTGGAAAGGCTCTTCCGTTCGTAGGTCTTGCTGAAGGTATCTGTTTGTGGGGATTCCTTGTAGCATTGCTCATCATTATTCTGTAAATTAAAATGGAATACTTTGTCATCGCAGAAAGGGAAATTATTCTCGGCTTCAAATTGGTTGGGGTAGACGGAGCTGTCGCCTTGAACCGAACTGAAGCTTTGGACGCATTCAGAAGGGTTACTGGAAGTGGCGGCACTGAAAGCGTTCCTGTCGGTGAGCGGCCAAAAATTTTGATTCTGACTGAAGATGTTTCTGCCATGATAGAAGATGAAGTCTTCGCATGGCAGAAGGGCAGTCAGTATCCTTTGATTGTTGAGATTCCGGGTATTCATGGGCATTTGGAGGGCAAAAAATCTCTCACAGACGCAATTCGTGAAGCCGTTGGAATCAGTGTTTAGTGTAGGGAAAATTTATGGAAGAATTACGGTCAACCGAAATCCTTGATAAAGAAATTGAAGCTGACGCGCGAAAAAAAGCTGAAAAAATTCTCAGACGTGCTGAAGAAGAAAGCAAGACAATTTTGGATGATGTCGTACGCCGTGTGGACGAAGCAAAAACTCAAAAAAAAGCTTATTATGCCGCTAAAATTTTGCAGGCAGAAAAAAGCATCAATGAAGCCCTGCCCCTTGAAAAGGGACGCTTTTTAGTTTCATTTTACAGCGATGCGGTTTCAGAGGCTTTTAACGCCTATCTTGAAAATCTCGGTGAGGAAAAAAGGCTTTCCCTTATCGAAAAAAGACTGGACAATCTCTCTCAGCTGTATGTTGAGAAAAAAATAAACGCCTTGGTCTTCGGCTTCGATGGCGCAAAGGCAAAAAAATTGCTTGAAAAATCAGTGAAAAATCTCGGAAAAATCGAAGAGGTCTCTTTTGAGAAGTCTGGAGAAGAGGCAGCTCTTGGGAATTCCTTCCATGAGGGAATCGTTCTTGTAAGTGAGGACGGTTTTGTACGCATCCGGCTTACGATTGACCAGATTGTGCGGGAAATCAAAGACAAATACAGCGCAGAACTTGCGACGACTCTTTTTGGCGGGAGGTTGCCTGAATGAGCATCATCAAAGGAAAAATCACACGAATTTCAGGACCAATCGTTTATGCCGAGGGATTGGAAGGCTGCGGTCTTTATGATGTAGTCGATGTTGGCGAAAAGAAAATCATCGGCGAGATTATCCGCCAGAACGAAGGCAAGGCCACGATTCAGGTTTACGAAGACGACACCGGCATGAAAATCGGTGAGGAAGTAGTCTCTAGTGGCCGTCCTCTCTCTTTGAAACTTGGGCCAGGCCTGGTTGGAACGATTTACGACGGAATCCAGCGGCCTCTTAAAAATATGTTCGAGCATTCGGGGGCTTTCCTTGTTCCGGGCGAGCGAACTGAGCCAATCGATACCGAAAAAAAATGGAAGATGACTGTGGCCGAGGGCGTAAGCGAAGGCTCTGAAATCTTTGCCGGAAAGGTCTTGGGCTATGTTCAGGAAACACAGTCTATCCGTCATAAAATCATGGTTCCGCCGACTGTCAAAGGCAAAACTCTCAAATCTTTCAAGGGTGATGGCGAATACACGGTCGATGATGTAATCGGCATCACTGAATTAGGCGAGGAAATCAAACTTTCTCATTATTGGCCGCTCCGAAATCCCCGTCCATACGCACAGAAACTTGAAGTGAGCCAGCCTCTTGTTACCGGTCAGCGCGTTATCGATGTTTTTTTCCCTCTCTCAAAGGGCGGAACGGCGGCTATTCCTGGCGGCTTTGGTACCGGGAAAACCATGACCCAGCACGCTATCGCAAAATGGTGCGACGCGGACTTAATCGTTTACATTGGTTGTGGTGAACGCGGTAACGAGATGACAGATGTTCTCACTGAATTCCCCACATTGATTGACCCGAGAACAGGCCGTTCCCTCATGGAACGAACGATTTTGATTGCCAACACTTCAAACATGCCGGTTGCGGCTCGCGAAGTTTCCCTTTATTCGGGAATCACTTTGGCAGAATATTACCGTGACATGGGAATGCATGTGGCAATCATGGCTGATTCTACTTCCCGCTGGGCTGAGGCTTTGCGCGAGCTTTCCGGCCGAATGGAAGAAATGCCTGCCGAAGAAGGCTTCCCGGCTTATTTGCCGACCCGACTTGCAGAATTCTACGAGCGGGCAGGACGAGTAAACGCTCTTTGCGGGCAGGAAGGAAGTGTTTCTGTAATCGGTGCTGTTTCTCCTCCGGGCGGCGATTTTTCTGAGCCTGTCACCCAGCACACAAAGCGATTTATACGCTGTTTCTGGGCTCTTGACCGGGAACTTGCAAATGCCCGGCACTATCCGGCTATCGGCTGGATTGAGAGTTATTCTGAATACGCAGAGGAAGTCCGGGAATGGTGGGACAAGCTTGACCCGCGCTGGGCAGAAGTCCGCCTTTCAGCCTTGGAACTTTTGAAAGACGAGCAGAGATTACAGCAGATTGTCCGCTTGATTGGACCTGATGCCCTTCCAGACGAAAAGCGAATCGTTCTTACTGTGGCCGACATGATTAAAAACGGCTTCTTGCAGCAGAGCGCCTTCGATGCGGTGGATGTCTATTCTGTTCCTGAAAAGCAGATTGCAATCCTCATGCTGATTATGACTTACTATCAGCGCGCCCTTAAGGTCATAAAGGCTGGCGCCCCCCTTCCGACGGTTGTGGCCCTTCCTGTAAAAGATGAAATCGTGCGCTTAAAATCACAGGTGCCGAACGACAAGCTAGAGCTGATGAAAGAAGTTGAAGGCCGCCTGGACGAGCAGATGGATAATTTGGAAAGACAGTTCAAGAGGGCATAATTATGAAGGGTATTGAATATATAGGGAGCGACGGCGTAGCCGGCAAAACTTTCGAGGAAAGTTTTGAGCGAGTCTCGGAAAAATCTGTGATTTTTCCGTTGCCGAAATAAGATAGTGGAGCTTACTGTATGAAAGGTGTTGAATATAAAGGCGTCTCTTCCGTTGACGGACCGATTATCGTTGTAAAACGCAGCGAGAACATTTTTTATAATGAGATTGTCGCGGTGCGAGATCGAAACGGCGAAAAAAAGACCGGCCGGGTTATCGATTTGAATGACACGACGGCAATCGTGCAGGTTTTCGGCTCTACCACGGGCTTGGACTTGCATGACACTTCTGTCGAGTTCCTTGAAGAGCCGATGAAGCTTCGTGTCGGCGAGGGGCTTCTTGGCCGAATCTTTAACGGTTTGGGAGAGCCTATTGACGGCCTTCCGCCCATTGTCTCAAGCAAAAAGGTTGATGTAAACGGAATGCCGATTAATCCCTTTGCCCGCGTTTATCCGAGGGACTTTATCCAGACGGGAATTTCTTCGATTGACGGCATGAACACGCTGATTCGTGGTCAGAAGTTGCCGATTTTCTCCGGGAACGGTCTCCCTCACAACCGCCTTGCGGCTCAGATTATCCGTCAGGCAAAAATCCGCAATTCAGACGAGAACTTTGTCATGGTGTTTGCGGGCATGGGTATCAAATACGATCAGGCTCAGTTCTTCATTCATTCTTTTGAGGAATCGGGCGTTCTCTCAAAGGTCGTTATGTTCCAGTCACTGGCAGACGCTCCTTCTATCGAGCGAATCATCACGCCCCGCTGTGCTCTTACTGCGGCAGAATATCTTGCCTACGAAAAGAATATGCATGTTCTGGTCGTTATGACCGATATGACCAACTATTGTGAGGCTCTGCGAGAAATCTCAACGACCCGTGGCGAGGTTCCTGGCCGAAAGGGATACCCGGGCTACCTTTATTCTGACCTTGCCGAGCTTTACGAGCGTGCGGGAAAAATCAAGGGAAGCACTGGCTCAATCACCCAGATTCCGATTCTCACCATGCCCAACGACGATATTTCCCACCCGATTCCTGACCTTACGGGCTACATCACCGAGGGACAGATCGTTCTTGACAGGGAACTTAGCCAGAAGGGCGTTTATCCGCCGGTTTCAGGCTTGCCGTCGCTTTCGCGACTTATGAAAGACGGTATCGGCGAGGGAATGACTCGCGATGACCATGCTGCCGTTTCAAGCCAGCTTTTTGCGGCCTACTCAAAGGTAAAGTCTATCCGAAACCTTGCGGCAATCATCGGTGAGGAAGAGTTGGGCGAGGTTGACCGAAAGTATCTTAAATTCGGCGAGGCTCTTGAAAGTCAGTTCTTCACTCAGGGCGAGCACGAAGACCGCTCAATCGAAGACACTCTGAATCTTGGCTGGAAGCTTCTGACAATCCTGCCCAAGAACGAGCTCTACCGAATCAAACCGGAGCTTATCGAAAAGTATTATCCGAAAAGTGAGGAGTAAAATTCCTCACAGAGGGCACAGAGTTCACAGAGAATATGAATAAGGAAAAACTTGAATTGTACCTTTTTTGTAGTTTCTGCCTAAAATCCTCTGTGTACTCCAAAGCTCTGTGAGGAATTTAAGAGTATTATGGCAAAACTGAACATTGCACCTACAAAATCTAATCTTCTCGCTATAAAAGAGCAGCTTTCTGTTGCTGTGGACGGCTATGATTTGCTGGAGCAGAAGCGGGAAATCCTTGTCATGGAGCTTATGCGCATGGTGGAGAAGGTTAAGCTTTTGGAGCGAGAGCTGGACAAGGCTATTTCCAGCGCGTATCCAGCCCTTCGCAATATGCTTATGACCGTAGGCGGCGACCAGACCGAGCGAATCGCAAAATCAGTCCACTATGAGTACGACATAAAAGAAAAATCCGTGGTGGCTGGCGGCATGACCTTCAATTCGGTGGAAGTCCAGCTTCCCAAACAACAGCTTTTTTATTCATTCATGGGAACCTACGCTGATTCCGATAAAGTAATGACGGAGTTTTTCAAACTGCTTTCTCTTCTTACCGAGATGGCTTCAATCCGGACGATTGCATGGCGCCTTGCCACCGAAGTCAAAAAGACCCAGCGGCGGGTAAATGCTCTTGATAAGATGATTATCCCCCAGAACCGGGAGACGAAAACTTACATCGAGAGCGTCTTGGAGGAGAGGGAGAGGGAAAACACCTTTGTCTTAAAGAGCCTTAAAAACAGGAAGTCCAGCTGACGCGCTAGGGATTGGAGTGCCGCCGAAGGCGTTCGGTAGCAATGGGATTGCCGTGTCAGGCACGGCAATGACAGTGCGGACGAATGAAGCGTTAGCGGAAGCACGGAAAGCCCGACGGCGAAGCCGGAGCGCCCGAAAACGGAGTAAAAAATGATAAAGCCTTTGATTCAAAAAGTTGTGGTTGCGGTGAATGGGTCTGAGCAGTCGATTCATGCGGCTATGTACGGAATTCTTCTGTCAAAACAGTACAAATGTGAATTAAAGGCGATTTATGTCGTGGACACTTCCACCCTCAAGCAGCTTACAATGAGTAAATTCTTTTATGAGGAAGAAAGTCGTCATTATGAGCAGCGTCTTGAAGATGATGGAAAAAGGTACCTGTCCTATCTTGAAAAACTTGCCAAAGAAAAAGATGTAAAAATCTCTACGGAACTGAAAAAAGGCGCAATCTGGTCGGAGCTGATTAAGGCGGCGGATGATTTCGGCGCAAGCCTGATTCTCCTGGGTGGAAAAGAGCATCCGAATGATACGGCGCAGAATTCTGTCCGTCATGATAAAATTTCCGTTACCAACGCGGAGATTATCGGAAGCGCCAGTTGTAATGTTCTTGTGGTGCGCGAGCCTGATATCGAAAAATTGTTTAAGATTGCGTAAGGACGGTCTTTTTGCTAAAATACTATCATTATGATAGTTATGAAATTCGGTGGCAGCTCTGTCGCCAATGCGGAGCGAATCCGCCATGTTGCTTCTATTATTCAGGCATATAAAGAAAATCGCCCGGTCGTTGTTTTGAGCGCAATGGGTGATACCACTGACCATCTTCTTGACGCGGCAGATATGGCCGTAAATGGCACCGTTGATATTGCCAAAGTCGAGCAGCTTCACTTCGATACGGCTAAGGAACTTGAAATCGATGTTCCTGCTATTAAAGAACTTCTTGAAGAGCTTAAATTCTTGCTCACCGGCATTTCCATGCTCCACGAGCTTACAAAACGCACCCGGGACTACCTTGTTTCTTTCGGCGAGCGAATGAGCGTGCGCATGATGGCCGCTTACCTTGAAAAACAAGGCACGCCTGCAAAGTTCTACGACGCATGGGATATCGGCATGGTTTCTGATTCCAACTACATGAGCGCGGAATTGCTAGACGAGGTCTGGGAAAATATCCCCAAACACTTGAACGACTACAAAAACGGCAAGCAGGCTGAAATTCCTATCGTCACGGGCTTTATCGCCAAGGACAAAAACGGCGTCATTACGACTCTCGGTCGCGGCGGCTCGGATTTAAGCGCGACTATGATTGGCGCTGCCATGAAAGCTGATGAAATTCAGACTTGGAAGGATGTTGACGGCATTCTCACCACTGATCCTAGAATCGTCAAGGAAGCCCGTACCGTTCCTGAAGTAACTTACGAAGAGGCTCAGGAGCTTGCCATGTTCGGTTCTCAGGTCTTGCACCCGCGAAGCATGATTCCATGCCGAAAAAGCGGCACTCCTGTCCGCGTAAAGAACAGCTACAATATCAAGAGCGATGGCTCCGTAATCGTTGAGAAACATTCCGGAGCAACTCCCCGTGTTACGGCAATCACCAGCGTTAAAAATGTCACTTTGATTGACATTCAGTCAAGCCGGATGCTCAATGCCTGCGGATTTTTGGCTCACATCTTCAATCAGTTCCTCAAATGGAACATTTCTATCGACGTAATCGCTACTTCAGAGGTTTCTGTCTCCCTCACTGTCAATACAAAGGCTGATTTAACCGGGCTTCTTGAGGACATTGCCCGCATCGCGGAGGTTAAGGCTACCAAGAATAAGGCAATCGTCACGCTTATATGCGACGCGAGCCATTCAAGCTCAATCCTTGAGGATGCCTTCACCGCGCTCAACAAGGCCGGAATCAACGTGCAGATGATTTCTCAGGGAGCCAGCAAGGTTAATATCTCTCTCTTGGTTGATGATGCCCAGACAAATGATGTGGTAAAAATCCTGCATACTGCTCTCTTCTGAATTGGATGGAAAGGTCTCTCATGAGGAAAGTTATCGTCATTGCTTGCATTTTATTTTCTTTGCGGGTGAACCTTTCCGCCCTTGCTTTCCCAGCTTCTGCCTTAGAAAAGTCCTTTCCTGCCCGAAGTAGTTTTGAAAGCACTGAGCGGGAGGAGGCGGAAAAAGAAGCCAACGATATGGCGGCTTCGGTTTTTGCCTTTGCTGTAATTGGCATCGGCGTGCTTTACTATTGGGCAAATGCCGTTCAGTTTTTTGACTATCCCTATTGCGAGGAATCTTCTCCCATAGACGGCAATTATATTACCAGGGGAAGCCGTGAAGGAATCCTTGTTAAGGATGCTGGATTCAGCAAGAATCGTTTCGCTTTTTCTACTTCCGCCACTTATTTTCATGGCTTTGGACTTGGAAACGAGACTTCTTTCGAGGGATTTTTCTTTCCATATTTCGGTCCTTATTTTGAAAATCTTGCCCTCTATAATTTCCAGAATAGGCATTATGATTTTGAAAAAAAAGGCCTGCGAAACAATCTGCGTATGGGCGGACAGCTTTCCCTTTTTCAGACGAATTTACTCGCCATAAGCCTTATTGTGCAGTACACAACCTGGTATGGGAATGGCTTTGATTCTTATAAAAACGGCTATAACCTAGGGTTTTTATTGCGCTCTTATCCTGCGAAACCTTTTGTTTTTGAACTGAAATTATGTTCTCAAAACTATGCTGATGGATTTTCTGTCTCTGAAATTGATTTCCATTTCGGAATCATGCAGAAGTCCTATGAAATTTTTGCTTCTGTGAAATCCCTTGATGTTTTTAATTCTGATGATGATTCTGACTTTGACTCTTTCTTTGGTATCAGTCTGGGAATTCGAAAATATTTTACCCTTTCGCTGCGTTAAGACCGCTCTTAAGCACGGATTTTATCTATTCTAAAAAGTTTTTTTTTTGTATAATCGAAAGAAAATTTCGCATACGTTGGAGTTTGTATGAAAATAGCTCTTGTTGGATATGGAAAAATGGGCCACATGATTGAGTCTGTGGCAAAATCTTTGGGACACCAGATTGTCGCCACTGTTGATGTGGCCGCAAAGGATGCTACGGCTCTTGTTGCCGCAGGAGACGGAAATGCAGTTGCCGAGGCCGTAAAAAAGAGCGGGGCAGAGGGCGTGATTGAATTTTCTCACCCCACGGCTGTCCTGGGAAATTTAAAGGCTCTTATTCCCTTAGGCCTTCCCCTTGTTTGCGGAACCACGGGCTGGGCAAAGTCTGAGGATGAAATCGCCGCCCTCTGCGCCTCTTCAAACGGAACCTGTATGCGCTCGTCAAATTTCTCAATCGGCGTGAATATGTTCTATAAAATCGTTGAGGAAGCCGCAAAAATCATGGCGGAATATTCTGAGTATGATGTCGCGGTCTGGGAAGCCCATCACAATCAAAAAGCTGACTCTCCTTCGGGCACGGCTCTTGAAGTTGCCCGCCGGGTAATGCTGGGTAATAAATCAAAGACGGAAATGGTTTTCGATGCCTTCCATGAGCGGCCTAAGGCAAATCAGCTGCACGTAAGCTCAACTCGGGTTGGTTCTGTGCCAGGAACCCACACAGTCTTCTTTGATTCTCCGGCTGATTCAATCGAGCTTACTCATCGGGCCAGAAGCCGGGAAGGCTTTGCCCGTGGAAGCGTTGTGGCTCTTGAAAAGCTTGTGGCTAAACTTGCTGACGGCTCTCTTTCTAAGGGAAAACTTTACGGAATGGCGGATTTGTTCTAATGAAATTACTTGAAGACAGAATTCTCTCGGACGGAGAGGTACTCGGCGGTAAAATCCTTAAAGTCTCGAATTTTTTGAATCATCAGATTGACGTGGCTTTCCTTGATGAGCTTGCAAAGGAATGGAAAAAGCGTTTTTCCGGCTTGAAAGTCACGAAAATCCTTACGATTGAGTCTAGCGGAATCGCAATCGGCTGTTCACTTGCCCGTGAATTCGGTGTTCCTCTGGTTTTCGCAAAAAAACACCGTACGAGCAACGTGAACGAAGACGTGTATTCTTCAAAGGTCTATAGCTTTACCCATGATGAATACTACAACGTGGTTGTCTCAAAAAAGTATCTCGATTCGGAGGATTCCATTCTGCTCGCAGACGACTTCCTTGCCAACGGAAACGCCCTTAAAGGCCTTATTGAAATCTGCAAAAGCGCGGGTGCGAACGTGGTTGGAGCTGCCTGCGCGATTGAAAAGGGCTTCCAGAATGGTGGCGATGAGCTTCGCAAGAGCGGCTTGAAGGTTGAAAGTCTTGCGATTATAAGTAAAATGGATGAAAGCGGAATTGAATTCCGTAAATAAAACAGTTTTTTACTAGAAGAGGTAAGAAAAATGAAAAAAATTGTGAAAATTGCGCTGGCTGTCATGGCCATGTCGGCACTGTTGGTTGCTTGCAACAAAAAAGAAAGTAAAACAACCGCCATCACAAAAGACAACATTATGGTTGGATTCGTTTATATCGGTTCAATTAACGATCATGGATATACAGAGGCTCAGGATCAGAGCCGTCTCGCACTCGTTGACATGGGTATTCAGACTATGTATAAAGAGAATGTTCCTGAAAACTCTGATTGTGAAAAGGCAATCCGCGATTTGATTGACGCTGGCTGTAACGTAATTTACACCACTTCTTTCGGCTTTATGGATTCTACTATTAACGTTGCGAAAGATTTTCCTAATGTAAGATTCGGTCACTGCTCAGGATTCAAAACGGCAGAAAATGTCTCAACCTATTTCGGAAAGATGTATGAGGCCCGCTATCTCGCCGGTATCGTGGCTGGCTTGCAGACCAAGACCAATAAAATCGGTTATGTGGCCGCATTCCCGATTTCTGAGTGTATCCGAGGAATCAACGGCTTTGCCCGTGGCGTTCAGTCTGTGAACCCAGATGCAACTGTAGATGTCGTATGGACAAACACATGGTATGATCCCACCAAAGAAAAGCAGGGTGCCCTTGAGCTTTTGAACCGTGGCTGTGACGTAATCGAGCAGCATCAGGACACCACGGCTCCTCAGGTTGCCGCAGAGGAAAAAGGCGCTTTCGCAATCGGCTACAATGTTCCTTCTCCAACGGCCGCTCCAAAAGCCTATCTCACGGCTCCAATCTTCCACTGGGCAACTTTCGTAAAAGACGATGTTGAGCAGATGCTTGCAGGAACCTGGACAAGCCGAAAATACTGGGAGGGCTTAAGCTCTGGCATGGTTGATCTGGCTCCTCTTTCTGACCTTGTTGTGCCGGAAGCTGCAGAGAAAGTCGCCGTTGCCCGCACCGCAATCGAAAACGGTTCCCTCAAAATCTTTGAAGGCCCGATTCTTGATCAGGAAGGAAATGAAAAGGTTCCGGCCGGCACGGTAATGACCGACGACGAAGTATGGAATATGACCTGGTTTGTCAATGGCGTTAACGGTGTTATTCCTCAATAAGCATTGAGCTGACCCGAAGACCTGTCCGAAACTGCCGGCTTCATGGAGGCCGCGCTTTTCGTTCAGGTCTATTTTTTTTTTAATATAATTAGATTTTTTTAACAGTCTGATATATAATTTATTTCATGAAGACTGGAAATGAATTGTTCGACCGTACTGTTCTTATTGTTGATGACGAAGCTTTGAACCGCGAGATTCTTGGTAACATTCTTCAAACGCAGTATAAAGTGATTTTTGCGGGTAACGGTAAAGAAGCCCTGGATAAAATCCGTTCGGGAAAGGAGCTTGTCTCCCTTGTTCTTTTGGATTTGCATATGCCTGAACTTTCTGGATTTGATGTCCTTAAAGAAATGAAAAAAGACGGTACCATCAGCGAGATTCCTGTAATCGTCCTTACTTCCGAAAAGTCATCTGAAATCGAAAGCCTCAGGCTTGGGGCTGCGGATTTTTTGATTAAGCCTTACGATTTACCCGAAGTGATTCTTGCCAGGGTTCGCCATTCAATCGACTTGTTTGAGAGCGTAAAGCTTATTCATGCCACGGAATTCGACAAGCTCACTAAGTTTTACAGTCCTAAATTTTTCTTTGAGTATGCCATGCGTTTTGACCAACGTTATCCAGACGTGGTAATGGATGCGGTGGTTATTAATTTTACCCGTTTTCATCTGCTTAACCAGCTCAAAGGCCGGAATTTTGGTGATGAGATTATAAAAACGATTGCAAACGGAATCCGCGTCGTGCTCAAAAAAACAAAAGGCATCGCGGGACGGTTTGGTTCCGATTCTTTTTACGTCTATCTTCCTCATAGGGAAAATTACGATTGCTTTATTTCTGAAATCAACGCGGCTCTTTCTTCTCTACTGAAGACGTCTGAAATCAGAATCCGACTGGGAGTTTTTTCAGACAAAGACCACTCCTGTTCTGTCGTCCAGCGCTTTGACTACGCCCTTCAGGCTTGTAATTCCCTTCGCTCGAAATCTGGAATCGGGGTCTGCATTTACGACGAACCGATGTCCCAAAAAGAAGTCTTTGACGCCTATCTCTTGCAGGATTTTGAGGCCGCCATTGAGCAGAAGCAGTTCAAGGTCAACTACCAGCCCAAATTCAACATTACCGGCGATAAGCCTGTCCTTTGCAGCGCGGAGGCCCTGGTCAGCTGGGAACATCCAAAACTGGGCCGGGTCCGCCCGGATTTGTTCATTCCATTATTTGAAGAGAACGGCCTTGTGACCAGCCTCGACCGTTACGTTTGGGAAGAGACCGCAAGGCAAATCCGCAAATGGAAGGAAGAGCTGGGGCGCACCATTCCTGTTTCGGTGAATGTTTCCCGGGTGGACATTGCCGCCCCTGACATGACGGACTTTATCTGTAAAATCGTAAATGAAAACGGTCTCAAGCCTTCCGAATACATGCTTGAGATTACCGAGTCCGCCTACACAGAGGACTCAAAGCATATCATCGAGGTGGTGGAAAATCTCCGCAGCCTCGGCCACAAAATCGAAATGGACGACTTTGGCTCAGGCTATTCTTCCCTGAACATGCTCACTTCCATGCCGATTGACGCCCTAAAAATGGACAAGGCTTTTATCAGGAACATTAAGCCGGGCAACAAGGATATGAAACTTGTTGAGCTGGTGCTGAACATAGCCAAGAATCTTGAGGTTCCCGTGGTGGCGGAGGGAGTCGAGACTGAGGAAGAATACAAAATGCTCAAAGAAGCCGGCTGCGACATAATTCAGGGCTACTATTTCTCAAAGCCGGTTCCGCCGTCAGAATACGTGAAATTTGTTTGATAGCGAAGGCTGAAAGTCAGTCGTAAAGAAAGTGCACAAGGTTACTGAACATGTCTAATGCTTGGAGGAAATTATGACGATTGAAAAATTGCGTCAATTGGGTGCGGACGTAAACACAGGTCTTGCCCGTTGTCTTAATAAAGAGGATTTTTATCTTAAGATGGTGAATATGGCTCTTTCTGATTCAAAATTTGAAGAGCTGGGGGGATGCTGTAAAATCAAATGACCTTGAAAAGGCTTTTGAAATCTGTCATGCTCTAAAGGGTGCTGTCGGAAACGTTGCGCTAGATCCTCTCTACAAAGTCATCTCAGAGATGACGGAGCTTCTTCGCGTAAAATCGGCGGCAGACTATGCTTCAATGTACGAAAACCTTATCAAAATAAGAAAACAATTTATGGAAGCCTAGTCTCATTTGAGGATTATGAACGCATTAGAAGTAAAACATCTAAAAAAGACATTCGGCGCTGTTGTCGCCAATAATGACATTTCCCTTGAACTCAAGAAAGGTGAAATCCTTGCACTTTTGGGGGAAAACGGCAGCGGGAAAAGCACTTTCGTTAACCAGCTGGCTGGCATTTACGCCCCGGAAAGCGGCGAGATTTTCATCGACGGAAAAAAGGTGGAATTCAAGTCTCCTCAGGATGCAATTTCGGCCGGGGTAGGCATGGTTCACCAGCATTTTAAATTGGTCGAGGTCATGTCGGCCCTGGAGAATATCACTCTTGGCGAAAAGCATGGCGGCTTCTTTATTAACAAGGCGAAACTTTACGAAAAAATCAATGCCATTCAGAATAAATTCGGCTTTTCAATCGACTTGAATTGCAAGCTCTACGAAATGTCCGTCTCAGAAAAGCAGACTGTTGAAATCATCAAGATTTTGTATCAGGGCGCGAGAATTCTGATTCTCGATGAGCCGACGGCCGTTCTTACTCCACAGGAGACCGAAAAACTCTTCGCAGTGCTGCGCCGCATGAAGGAAAACGGCTGCTCAATCATCATAATCACCCACAAGCTGAATGAAGTTATGGAAATCTCTGACAGGGTGGCTGTCATGCGAAAGGGAGAGAACGCTGGCATCGTTGAGACGGCCTCTTGCACCGAAAAATCCCTTGCCCGGCTTATGCTTGGCGGCAAATTCGAGTACAAGGTTACGCGGGTTCCGGCCGGACGGAGCCAGAATCCCGTTCTGCTTGTCAAGAATCTTTCCAGCAAGAACGCTTACGGGAAAAAATCTCTGGATGACCTTAATTTTGACCTTTATGGCGGTGAAATCCTTGGCGTGGCGGGAATCGTCGGCTCGGGACAGAAGGAACTTTGCGAGTGCCTTACTGGCCTGCTCAAGGCAGAAAGCGGCGAGGCTCTTTTTCAGGAGCAGAATCTCTTAAAACTCAGCCCTATTGAAATCAAAAAGCTGGGCGTCCGCATGAATTTCGTTCCGGAAGACAGGCTTGGCATGGGCTTGGCGGCCGGCCTTGACATCGCTGAGAATGTGATGATGCGCTCTTACTCCGAGGAATCTCATTTTTTCCTGGACAGGAAAAAAGGCAGCGAGCTTGCAAATGAAATAGTTGACCGCTATGCCATTTCAACGCCATCGATTCATAATCCGGTGCGACAGCTTTCGGGCGGCAACATTCAGAAAGTTCTTTTGGGCCGGGAACTTGAAATGCATCCAAAATTCCTGATTGTGGCCTATCCCTTCCGGGGCCTGGACGTGGGAGCCACCAATAATATCATCAACATGCTCAACGAGCAGAAGAAAAAGGGCGTGGCAATTCTTTTGATTGGCGAGGACATTGACCAGCTCTGCGCCCTCTGTGACAGACTCATGGTGATTCACGACGGCTCAATCAAGGGAATCGTGAATCCAGAGGTCACTTCAAAAGAAGAAATCGGTCTCATGATGATGGGAAAAACACTTTCAGAAAAGGGCGTGGAGGAAAATCATGATTAGAATCGCAATGCAAAAATCGCTCACTCAGCGTCAGAAAGTGCTTGTGAGGGCTGCGGCTGTTTTGTCGGCAGTCTTCTGTTCCATGCTTGTCCTTCTTTTTATGGGATTGAATCCCTTCAAGGTGTACGGGAATATTTTTTCAGGCTGTTTCGGAACTTTTTACCGTTTTAAGCAGGTTGTCTATAAGGCCGTTCCCCTTACGATTCTCTCCCTCGGCTGTTGCGTCGCCTTCAAGATGAAATTCTGGAATATCGGGGCGGAAGGTCAGTTCTACATGGGAGCTTTTGCCGCGACATGGGCTTTTATGCTTTTCCCGGCGGCTCCTGCTGCGCTTCTTCTTCCTCTCATGGCGATTTTTGCCCTTGTTGCAGGCGGCATTTTTGCCCTGATTCCTGCCGCTCTCAAAATCAAGTGGGGAACCAGCGAAACCCTTGTCACCCTGATGCTCAACTATGTGGCGCAAAAATGGGTGAGCTATCTAAAGTACAGCTATCTTCCCTGGCGGGACCCGCATGGCGGCGGTTCCCCGAAAATCGTCAATTTCTCTGATAATGCTATTCTTCCCAATCTTTTTGGAATCCATATCGGCTGGCTGATTGCCCTTTTGCTTGTGCTTGCCATGTACTTTGTATTGAAGAAAACGAAATTCGGCTACGAGGTTTCGGTTATCGGCGAGAGTTTTGATACAGCCCGCTATGCCGGAATCAATGTTTCCCGCACGATTATCATCGCGGTGGTCCTTTCGGGCGGTTTGTGCGCCCTTGCAGGTATGATTCAGGCCAGCGCGATTGAGCATTCCCTCACGGACAATATGTCCAACGGCATGGGCTTTACGGCCGTTATCACCACCTGGCTCAGTCAGCTTGACCCTGTAATCGCCCTTGCCGTTTCCTTTGTTTTCAGCGTTCTTTTGCAGGGCGGAAGCTATTTGCAGACTTCAATGGGAGTCCCTGACAGCATGGGAACAATCATTCAGACGATTATCATTTTCTTTGTCCTTGGAAGTGAATTTTTCGTTCGTTACAGATTCGTGATTGAGAAGAAAGGAGCTGCGTCATGATTTTAGCTTTCGCCTTGTTTTTGCAGGTCGCCGTTCAGACGGGAACTCATATCCTTTACGGAATTTTGGGAGGCATTCTTTTTGAGAGGGCAGGGCAGACTAACCTCGGTACTGAGGGAATGATGCTTTTGGGAGCAGCCTTCGGTTATTTTGTGGGCAGCGCAAGTGGCAGCCCTTTATTTGCCGTTCTGTGCGCAGGTCTTGCCGGAAGTGCGGGCGCGCTCATTTATGCCTTCATCACGATTACTCTTCGGGGAAATCAGATTGTAACAGGACTTGTGCTTACGACTTTTGGAACCGGCGTTGCGAGCTTCATGGGAAAATACCTTGCGGCTTCCCATCTTTCCGTGAATTTCAAGCAGGCTTTTTCTGTCCGTGCCATTCCGCTTCTTTCAAAAATCCCTGTGCTTGGGCCGATGCTTTTTGAGCAGAGTATTTACGTTTACATTTCACTGATTCTGGCCTTTTTTTTGTGGGCATATTACCGCTACACCCGCTGGGGCTTGAATATCCGGGCAATCGGTGAGAATCCGGCCGCCGCCGACGCTTCTGGAATCAACGTTACCTTGTACAAATACATTCACGTGCTTGCGGGCGGATTTTTGTGCGGCTTGGGCGGAGCCTATCTTTCATTGGCCTTTGTCGGTCAGTGGCAGGAGAATATTACGGCAGGAGCCGGCTGGATTTCCGTTGCCTTCGTTATTTTCTGTACTTGGAGTCCGCTGAAAGCTATTTTGTGTGCATGGGCTTTCGGTGCCTTGAGTTCCCTTGCCTTGAAGTGTCAGTCTGTCCCGATTTTCGGTCATATTATCCCAGGGCAGCTTTTGGACATGATTCCCTATATCGCGACGATTGTGGTTCTTGTTTTGATGGGACTGCATTTTAAAAAAGAAAATCAGGGACCTGCCGCTTTGGGAGCAAGTTTCTTCCGGGAAGAGCGTTAGTCTTTGGCTACCAGCCCCTTGCGCTCTTGGCCGAAAAATCCACAATGCCGCGGAGTGCTGCTTCATTTTTCTTCAAAAAAGCCAGCCTGTAATGGGCGCAGGCTTCTTCGTCAGTGATGGGAACCGTCACCGCACCCGCAGGATTCTGGGAGTGGGTGTTGGCAAGCTCAGTCACAAAGGTGAGGGGATTTTGGGAATTTATCACATTTGTGTAGACCATGATGTCGTCGTATTCAATGTATACCGCGCCGGGAATCAAGTCCCGGTGAACCTTGTGCCAGAAGCCGGTTTTTGTGTACTCCCGGATTTCCTTTCCCGCAAGGTCGGCGAATTTTATGGATTTTTTCTTTGAAAGCTCATCGGTCAGGGGAATCCTCATGCAAAGCTGCTCTTCCGTAAGGGGGAGTGTGGAGATTGCCTCGCTTTCAATTTCCTTCCGCACGATGGCAAGCTCTGCCTTTTCAGAAAGCAAAAGGGAGATAATCGAGTCCTCGTCAGGCATGGAAGATGTGATTTTGATTTTTGGAAAAGCCGCTCCCAGCTCTGCCGACAGTTTCCACAAGGGAGCGGGGGCACAGGTCACAATCCGAATGTGCTTTTCTTCGTTTTTGAGGGCATGGGCTTTTTTTAAGAGGGCATCCGCGTCAGAAAGCACTTTTTTCGCCTCTTCCACAATTGCTGCCCCCGCCTCGTTCAAGACCATGCTGTTTTTCGTCCGGTCAAAAAGAGGCAGCCCCAGCTCATCTTCCAGCCGCTGAATCGAACGGCTAAGGGCAGGCTGGGAAATATTGAGCCTTTCCGCCCCATGAGAAAGCACCTTTTCTTCCGCAATGACCACAAGCTGTTTAAGCTGAACAAGTTCCATCAGCCTATTGTAACACGGATTTTCACAATGCGCTAGACACATACTGGCTTGCAAAAGTTATATTGTACAAATCTTCCTTTCTTTTTTAATATAAATATATGGGTGCTACCGCCGCAAGCGGCGGTCGGGCTTTCCGCACTTCCGCTGACGCTCCATTGCCTGCCGGCAACGCCTGCGGCGGTGCTCCAATCCCTAGCACATCCCATAAGGAGACATTGTATGAAAACTCTCATCGCATATTTTTCCCACACGGGCGAAAATTACTTTGGCGGCTCAATCAAGAATATCTCAAAGGGCAACACCGAGGTTGTGGCTGAATTTGCCCAGAAGGCAAGCGGCGGCGATTTGTTTCAAATTCAGACCGTAAAGGACTATCCCGTAAACTACAAGGAATGTACCGAAGTTGCCGCCGCAGAAGGCAGGACAGGGGAACGCCCCGCGCTCAAAGGCTCTCTCCCCAGCATAGCCGACTACGACACAATCATCCTTGGCTATCCCTGCTGGTGGGGAACCATGCCCCAGGCAGTCTTTACTTTTTTGGAGAGCGGGGATTTTTCTGGCAAAAAAATCCTGCCATTCTGCACCCACGAGGGAAGCAGCATGGGAAGGAGCGAAAGCGACATCAAAAAACTCTGTCCCAAGGCAATTGTTGCAAAAGGACTGGCGGTCAGCGGTTCCAGCTGCCATAGCGCGGAAGCCAGCGTGAGAAAATGGCTTGAAGCAAATTGAAAGCTGAAAAGCGCAAGGGATAGTAGCCAGATGAGCGTTATCGCATTTCACCGCGTGACAAAATGATTTGCAGAGACGACAATTTTAGTATGGAATGAGTCCTTGGTAAAAAGAGGCTTTCTATTCTCGATTTTCCTTCACCATGGCGATGAACCTCTCCATTGCCCGCGAATGAGGCATCCCCCGCTTCCATGCAAGCACCGAGCCGTGCTCAAGGGGCGGTGAAAGAGAAACGGACACAACGCCGTCGTACCGGCAGGAAAGGGATAGCGTGAGGGAAACGCCCAGTCCCCGGCGCACGGCCGCCGCTCCGTTGTAGGGCAGATTCGCAGTCGCAGCCACCTTCACCTCGTTTTCCTTGAGTCCAAGCCAGTTCAGCACCTGGTTTCGCACATTGCCCCGTGAAGGCAATATGAGCGGAAATCCCGCAAGGTCGTCCGCCGTGAGCGAGTCCTTTTTGGCAAGGGAGGATTTTTCGTCCACGAGTCTCCGCGCAAAAATCCGCCATCCACTGGGTAAGATTGTCCATGCTGGCAAGTTCCCCGCATCCCAAGGAAATCACGCCTGAAATGCCCCCGGAATCCGGAGTGAACTGGGCGCGGGCCTTTTCCTCCAAGTCCACGATTTCCTGAGCAGAACGCTTCAGTAAAAGCCCGTCCTGCGTAAGATGGATTTTGTGGCTTCCCCGCTCAAAAAGGCGCACCCCCAGCTCCTCCTCCAAGTCCGAAATCTGCCTGGAAAGCGTGGGCTGGGTTGTGTGCAGCATCTCCGCCGCCCTCGTGATGTTCTCTTCCCTCGCCACCATCAGAAAGTAGCGCAATACTCTTAGTTCCATAGAAAGAGCATAGCACAGATTTTCACAAGGCGATATGCCTTAAAAGCATTTTGTGAAATAAAAACAAAGTATTTGCTATCACACTCTGCCGCCAGTATCATAAAAGCATGACGAAGGAAAAGCAGCTGGAGCGCATGGGAACGACGAGCGGGAACAAGACCGACAAATCGACGGCATTCACCTATACGCTGGGCGAACACGGCGCGCCACTCATCGACAAGGCGAAAATCTCGATTGAATGTGAGGTTGACGGAAACTATGAATTGGAGAATTTCGACAACTTCATCTGCAAAATCCTCGCGACTTACGCAGACGAAGGCATACTGAACGATTCTGGCAAAATCAGCTACCACACATTTAAACCCGTGCTCTTCGAATTCCCCACCTACGAATACTTCGTGACGGGAAGCAAGGTCGGCGACTGCGGCAAGATGAACAAATAGGAGTAACCAATTATGAATAAAAGGAATTGCATATTTACCGCAGTTTTTGCATTTTCGCTGATTAGTGCGGCATCGGTATTTGCGCAGAGTACATCGCAAAAACTGGCGCATCTGACCGATGAAAAGGATGCCCCCATTGTGTATTTTACGAAGGATGTCTCTTCCGTCGGACTGATGAAAGTCTACAAGGCACTGAATCAGAAAAAACAGGGAAAAGTCGGAATCAAGGTCTCCTTCGGTGCACCCGACGAAGATGTTTTAAAGCCCGCTCTTTTAACTGACCTTATCAAGGCGACTGACGGCACTATGATTGATTCCTGCGGACTTTCGGGAAACCGCTGGACTGCGGAAATGAACCTTGCCCACGCAAGAAAGCACGGATTCGACAGGGGCGGTTCCATGCAGATGCTGGACGAAAAGAGCGACATCGATATGCCGGTAAAAAAGGGCTATCTTTTAAAATATGCCCGCACGGGAAGCCATTTTGACGAATACGACACGCTTGTTTCTGTGTTCAAGTTTCGGATGCACTTTCTGCCTGCCCTTGACGGAGCAAACAAGAATGTAACGCTCTGCCTTGGAAGCCGCTCAGGGAAATGCCTGATTTACTCTGGCGGAAGTGATGCGAACCACTACCACGACACAAAACCTGATGTGCTTGAAAAATCATTTGCAGATGCCCTCCGTGCCGCATGGGAAGAAGCGCATCAGGTGAAAATGCTTGAATATGCGGAGAACTTGGGCTGCGGCAGGCGCAATTATCGGCTTGTGGAAATCAAATAAATCTTATGGAGGCAGTTTATGAAAAAACTTATCCTTGCACTTTTAATCGGAGGTCTTATGATGACAGGTCTATCGGCAAAAACAGCGGTGGTGTATTTCAGCGCGACGGGAACGACTGAACGAATGGCGAAATCCGCAGCAAACGCCGTGGGAGCGGACATTTTCGAAATCCAGCCCGTCCACAAATACACGGACGCGGATTTGAACTGGCACGACAAAAAATCCCTCTCCACAATCGAATGCAACGACCCAAAATCACGCCCCGCAATCGAAAACAAAATCGACATCTCAGGCTACGACACGGTGATTCTCTGCTACCCCATTTGGAGGTCTTACGCGCCTAAAATTCTCTACACCTTCGTTGAAAGCCAGAACTGGAGCGGAAAAAAACTCGTCACCCTCTGCACATCGGGCGGAAGCGGCCTCGGACGGAGCGGCACGGACTTGGCGAAGTACGCGAAAGGCGCGGACTTCAAGGGCGGAAAGGACTTCACGAGAGCCAACGGCGAAGAAGTTAAAAAATACATCGACGGGCTTTTGAAGTAGGAGGCTTTTATGCAAGAGGAAATCGCGGCAATCGTCACGCACACGGCGTTCTACGCGGGCTGGGCTAAGGCGTGGGCAGTGTTCAGACTGGCAAAGGAGGTGTGGGGCGAATGATGACGAAGGACGAATTCACGCACGGAAGCCTGTTCCCGCTCGGCGCGAATATGCAGACCTCACAGGCGCAGATTGACGAATGGATTACCCGCGTGAAAGCGTGGGTGTGAAAAAAACGGAGAAATTACCATGAAACTGAAATCACTTTTGGCACTGTCTTCATTGGCGCGCCCGTCTGGAACGCCTATGTTCCCACGCCCGCCGAAAAATTCCTCGCCCTTGCAGACCTTTCGGGAAAGACCGTCGTTCCGTTCAGCACGAGCCAGGGAAGCGGACAGTCGGGCTACCTTTCCGACTTCAAGAGCCGCGCCAAAAATCCCGCCCGCCTCGGCGAGTACAAGGACTTCCGCTTCCCGAACAACTACCGCCCCGACGCATACACCGCCGCGCAGATTGACAAAATGCTCGACGAGTGGAGCGAAGTGAAAGCGAGAATCAGGAAATAAAGGACACCGCAATGGAAGAAATCAGACTTGACACGAAAAATCCCGAAAACCTAGAACTAGAAGAGGGGGCTAGGTGCGCCAGGCTCGTCCACGAGATAAACCAGACCTTTCCGCTCGACCCCAAACTTCCCGCGCTCCTTTCCGAACTGTTCGGCTCGAACGCGGGCGAAAACCTGCGCCTGAATCCGCCACTTTTCGGCGCGGCAAGCGTGGTCACGCACGATGTCCCCGACTACGCCGTAGCGGTGGGGAATCCCGCGCGGGTGGTGAAGTTTTTGGAAAAGACCTGCTATGAAATGTCAATTAGGTGATAGAGATTTAATTGCTTTTTCAGCAAGTTTTGAGACGTCAACGTCAGGAGGAAAAATAGGAACGTAATCAATATTGTTTTTGAGAACAGTGAAGACAACATTGAGGAGT
>JAFUFU010000033.1 GCA_017469785.1 Treponema sp. | reverse complement strand
TAATCCGTTTCTGATAATTTCATCTCAGTGAGAGTTTGGGACTATTTCGCCAAACAGATGTCATGAGCAGCGATGAGAAATTTAACGGGTGTTTCTCATGGCTGTTTATGGCAGTCACTAAGAAGCCATTCTGCAAAACAACCCGTTAGCAGAGTGGCTTTTTATTTTTTTACCAAAGGAAGAGAAACTAATGTCTGGGCGGGCAGTACATACTCTTTCTTTGGTTTTCAAAAACTGAGGTGTTTTTATGATTATCACTTATTCATCAATGAAAGGCGGGGTTGGAAAGACTACCAACGCAATCCTTACGGCGACAAACCTTGCCACGCGGGGCTTCAAGGTTCTTTTCTTCGACCTCGACACGAACAATTCAGGCACGATGTACTTCACGCAGGGAATCGATGGCATCGCCGACACGATTGAGACACACAATGTCTTCGAGGCTCTCTCGCACAACGACATCGGGCGGTACAGCATTCCTTCAAGGCTCGGGAACATCGACATCGTTCCGAGTCACCTTAATATTTTCAAATTGCGCGGAATCGGCTACAACGAGCTTCAGAAAACGCTCAAAGGCTACGAAGAGAAATACGACTATGTCGTAATCGACACCGCTCCCACATACGACAACCTTGTCATCAACGCGCTGCTTGCAAGCGACATAATCCTCACGCCGCTTAAATTTTCTTCTTTTGACTTCACCACGGCAAAATTCCTTCAGAAACAGCTTTACGACGATGCGCCCGGTCAGGTAGAAAAATGGTACCTGCTTTATTCGGACTTCCAGCAGAAATTCGCGAATTTCGAAAACGCTCCGCAGACACAATTCATCAAATATTTTGAGCAAAACTTCACGAACATCCTTCCAATTTACATTCCCAGAACCGATGCGGCTTCAAAATACACGCAGATGGACATGCACCTGAGCACGGTCACGAAATCGTCAACATCGGCACGGAATCTTGCAATTGAAATCAACAAGCTCGTCAACATGCTCACAGGCGAGGAAATGGACGACGAAACAAAATTCGCGGAGAGGTTCTGATATGAATACAGATGGAATATTTTCAATAATTCTTTCAATTATGCTTGTATTAATTTTGATATTTGTCGTTGTTCCAAGGGCAAGGCAAGAAAAACTAAATGAAAACAAATATCTCTTTGAGATTACAGTTGATAATACATCATACATTTTGGACAAAAAGAAAAACAACATTACACATACCTATACTTGGCGAAATGGAGAAAGGATTTCTTTTGAACTTGATGACGGAACTTATATAACATCATCAACTTTTAAAATAAAAAAGATTCTAAAAGCTCAGCATGAAAATCAAGAATCGGGACGAGCTGACTAGGAGACAGAAAAAATGGCAAAAACTTTAAGCATAATCACGAACGGAAATAAAGGCGGGCTGCCCGTGCAGAACGCAGGGCTGAAGCTCTCTAAAATCATTGCGATTGACAAAATCGAAAAGCACGAGGAATTCGAGAACCTTTACGCGATTGACGAGGACGTTCTCGGAAGAATCGTAGGAAACATGAACGAGCGCAAGGAAAAGGGACTCGCTCCGTTCAACCCGAACCACCCTATCGAAGTCTGGAAGAAAACTGACGATGACGGAACAGAGCATCTTTATCTGATTGACGGACACACGAGGCTCAAGGCGGCGCAAACCGTGGGGCTTACGACCGTTCCGTATTGCGAGATTGACGAAAAGGAACTCGGGGATTTTGAGGAGGCGAAAATCTACGCCTTCCATGAGCAGATTGACCGGCGGAATCTGACCGATGCCGACCTGCTCCACAATGTGGAATTTCTCATGGGAACGGAATACATCAAGAGCTTCGAGGGAAACAGGAACGCCGCAATCGGGCGGATTTTGGGAAAATCTGAAAAGACAATCGAGCGGGCAAAGAAAGCTTTGAAAGAATCGAGCGAGGAGCAGATTGCCGAAATCGAGGCGGGAAATGCGACCATCTATTCTACGAACAAAGAGAACGACGAGCAGAAGAAAGCCGACCGTCAGCTGTCGGTTCAAGATGACTCTGACGAATCGGAAGAGGATGGCATATCAGACTTTGATTCATTTGATGACGATATTTCCGACGCTTTGGAAGACACAAGCGGAGACCCGAAGGGCATCGTCATAGGCGACCATTCCGACCATATTGAGCGACCGACAAACAAACTGAGCGCGGAAGAAGATTCGGAGCGGACACAGGAACGGCGGAAAGCCTATGAGCTTGGATTTATGGACGGGTTCCTGCAGGCGGCGAATTATGTGCTCATGAGGGTTCTTAATGGTCAGGCTAATTCCGCAATCTATATCGACATCTTCTGCAACGAGCACTATCACAATTATGAGCATTTTAAGCTTTGTGATGGCGATGACGGTGTTTATGCCTATGAATACAACCAATTCCGAAAAGCTTTGCTCGCAGATCGCCCTAATCTCAAAGATTTGAACGAAATTGCATTGAAAGATTACGACAGAAATAACACTAAAGAAACTGATGAAAGCACAGATGAGTCTTTTAACACAGAAACAGATGAAGCTTTCGATATTGACTTTGAGGATGGTAATGAATGATAAAGACAGCGACATACGGTATCTGCAAATTATGCGGATGCACGGCAAACAATCCCTGTTACAATCCGAAAGTCGGCTTCTGCTGGTGGACAGACGAGCACCAGACACAGTGCAGCCATTGTGCAGACAAGGCAATCAAAAACGACAAGGATACCGTGCATTGCGTGAACGATATTCCAGATTGGAAAGAACCTGTCAGTGATTTAAAAGAGGAGGAATAGACATGCTGTTTATCTTACTTGGAGTTTTTATTTTCCTTTTTATTTTTGCCGTAATTACGGAAAACAAAGGCAATGGAGATGATTATTTAATGATTTCAATCATAGGAATCTCAAGCATAGGATTCCTAATAACGCTTGTTGTCATTCTCTTTCTTTTAGGTTCATATAATCTGACGAAAACATCTGCTGATGGAGAAATTGCCATCCGCGAGGAACAGAACGCGCTCGTACTCAGCCAAATTGAACCTCTTGTTGAAAAATATCTTCAGTACGAAAAAAGCACATACAAGGAACTTCGTCTAACGCCACAGACGATTGTCGCACTTTCCGCATATCCCGAACTGAAGGGAAATGAATTCATTCAGTCTCAGATGAAAATAATCATTGATAACCAGCGTATAATCACCAGTCTAAAAATAAAAAAGACGAGATTAAACTCCTATAAACTGTGGCTCTTCATGGGGGCATGAAACATGAACTATTTATTAATGTTATCAATAATCTCAGGCTTACTTTGTTCAATTCTTGTTCAACTTATAATACTCAATGGAAAATTGATTGATTTTAAGGAACTGTTCGAGAGCATAAAAAGGGGCGTCGAAAAAGACATTGAGATTCGGGAGAAGGAATCATGACCGAACTGGAAAGCATCAAACGCAGAATAAAAAAACTGCTTGCCCTGTCAACTTCCCCAAATGAGAACGAGGCTTTGTCAGCCATGCAAAAGGCAAACGATCTCATGGCAGAATACAGCCTCAGCCAAGCAGACTTTGCAGGATATGTAGAAAAATCTGTCAAGTCAACCAAACGAGTCGTAGAATGGCGAAGCGTAGTCGCAAATGCAGTGGAAAGGCTGTATGCGACATATCATTACCAAGATTGCAACACGGGAACCTTTGTCTTTTATGGCAAAGACCTTGATGTCTTTATGGCCACCGAAATGTTCGCATACCTCGTAAAAACAATTGACCGCATGGCAAAGCTGAATATCCGCAAGAACGCAAAATACCGATACAGGCAATCATACCGAAGCGGAATCGCAAGCCGACTGTGGGTCAGAATAAATAAGCTTGGCGAACAGTGCAGCTGGCGAAATTCTGCAGAACTTTCCGAGGAAAAGCAGAATATAGCTGTCTGGGTGGAAAATCGTATCGTACTTACAATACACGGGAAAAAATCGACAAACACCAAGGTGAACATGAGCGCATGGAAGCGCGGTGTTAGCGATGCAGACGGCATAAGCCTGAGCCGCCAGATGACGGGAAGCGGTACACGAAGAATCGGGGGATGGTGAAAAAATGGTCTTACTCAAAGCAATCGGATTAATTGTTTTTTTTATTTTTCTTCTAGTCCTCACAATCGGCGCTATTTGTGAAGTATACGAAGAAAAATACATGAAGGCAGGGGATAACAATGGCAGCTGATACAAGTTTCTCAAACAATCTTCACACGCTAGGTTTCATTGAGGCAATCACAAGGTTTGACGGAAGTTCATCAGTGAAAAGAAAAATTGAGCCGTCTGCCGATGACTATGTCGGAAAAATCACGGCTCTTTTTCTGCCTTATGTCTCCGTTCAAATTTCTGAAAGGGATTTCTCATCGCTTCAGTTCAAATTGAAGAAAATAGTCTCAGACATGAAAAAAGGATATGCAAAATGAAAATAAAAGAAGGACAGCTTTGCTTTATGGCCGGTGACAGGATTGAGGTCGAGTCAAAAGGGTTTGAAACAATGTTACTGGTCGCAATGCAGGGGCAGAAATGTGAAAAATGTGAATTCTGTCCAATCTGTGACAAGTCAAACAAGAACAACATGATAGGACACTTCTGCACGGAAACGCATTTCGAGCAGTCAAAGCACTGACAGGGAAAAGACAATGGAGAATCCTTTTGAAAACGGCGGCTTTATAACCATCCAGTCCTGGATGGTGAAAAAACTTGGTCTCAAATCCAATGAGCTGATAATCTACGCGCTCATACACGGCTTCAGCCAGGACGGACGCTCATATTTCTATGGCTCAATCAAGTACATAATGGAGAACACAAATCTTTCAAAAGAAACCGTACTCACCGTGCTGCAAAGTCTCGTCAAGAAAAAGCTCATCGTCAAAAAGGATGTGAAAAACTATCAGAGTTTTGACCTGAAAAAGAATGCCCAGGGAAGCCAGCATTTCTGCCTGTATTACACTTCGATGTCAAGGGAACTGAATTCTGCGGGTCAAGAATCTGTACCCGCAAAAGAGGATGAAAATCACGGGTCAAGAAATTTGACCCGCCAGGTCAAGAATTTAGACCCCCACGGGTCAAGAAATTTGACCGGCACGGGTCAAGAATTTAGACCCAATAATCTACTTGATAATAAATTTGATACTGCTACTTCTGAAAAACAGGAAAAAGAAAACCAGCCGGAGAAAAAGAAATTCGGAATCTTGAAAAAATCAGAAGAAGCAGAAGGAGTAATCAGAAATGAACTTAAAGAATTATTCGGTGGGCACCTAGTCTTCGACAAGGAATTTATTCCTGAAATCGCACGGCTGACGGCTCAATTCGGACTTGAAAGAAGCGAGATTCCGGCTTATCTCCGATTCGCCTTTGAACGAACCAGCGACAAGAAGCCGAATTCACTCACGAACATGTATTACAAAATGGCGAAATCACCTGCGGTAATACAGGATTTTCTTCTAGAACAGAAAAAGACGAAAAGCGAAAGTGAGAAAAACACAGTCTTCTGTCCTGTCTGCGGCGCGAGGGCAAACATTTTCGGAGTCTGTCCTTGCTGCGAATTCGACATGGCACTGAGAAACGATGAGAAAACTGTAATTTTACAAAGGCAGATTCATGAGCTTCCCGAAAACGAACGGAAACAACTTGAAGCTGAATATGATGCGGAGATAAGACGGCAGCACTCACTTCCTCTGACTTTTATTGAACGGCAAAGCCCGGAAGTAAGGCAGAATTTCCGGGAGCGAATAGCAGAAATCTACCGCAAGTACGGAATCACGGCGTAGGAGGAATGAATGAAACTAAAATGGCTCAGATTTTTTGAGAGCCGTACAACGAACGAAGACGGTGAAGAGGGTGAAACGCTTTTTCTGAAAGACAAAGTAAAACTGTTCTTCAAAACTTTCAGGTATCAATCCATGCAGTACCAAATCGTGTGGACTGTGCGGATTTTATGCTGGATTTTGATTCTTGCCGCAGGGCTTTACGGGCTTACGGTAAGGATTATCACATATTTCAAATGAGCCGACAGCTGTCGGTTCAAAGCAAGGAGTTTTTATGTCAGATTTGAACAATTTGAGCCTTATGGGGCGTGTAGTGCGCGATGCAGAAATGAAAGTCACTGCCAACGGAATTAAAATCACCCTTTTCTCAATCGCCACGAACAGAACCCGCAAAGATTCGGACGGAAACTATATCGACGAGGGAAATTTCTTTCCGCTCGCGATTTACGGCAATTACGCCGAAAAAATGCTTCCTCACCTCAAAAAAGGACAGAGAATCATCATCGAGGGATTCGTAAAGCAGGACAGATGGGAAAAGGACGGCGAAAAACGAAGCTCGACGGGAATCGGAGTCAGGCAGATTCACCTTATCTTCGACTCAAAAAAATCTTCGGGAGAAAAACAGAACGGCGCAGGAACGAATCCTGAATCAGAATCATTTGAACTGAGCGAAGAGCAGCTTCAGGAAATTTACTCAGACAGTCAGGAAGAACTCTTTGACTCCGAGCCTGTCACATCTGACGAGGCGATTTTCTGATGCGAACCATAGCCATTTTTCAAGTCCTGAAGCCGCTCACACGCTTTCTGGAGCGGAAAATGGCATGGCTCGTGTTTTTTCTGGAAAAGCATTACACGCCTTTGGCTGTGGTGGCTCTGATAATTCTTGGAACGGTTTTCTTTTTCGTGACAAGCTATCTGTTCCGCTACAACCACTGGAACTACTGGCTTTGGAAGAGCCGTGCCCTGGTAAAAACGATTTATTTCGGCACGATTCTTGTGGCAATCAAATTAGTATTGGAGGCAATGTGAGATGAATCATATCACCGTACACGGAAAAGTGACGAAAAAGGCTGAGATGAAGCTTCTGAACATAAACGGCGAGCCTGTTCCCGTGGCAATATTCACCGTCGTTGACATCGGGCTTCCCTACCAGCAGGTTGAGCCGACATATTTTTTCGTGAACTATCCGAAAGAGGCGGCAAGCCTTATCGCGGAATATCTTGTTGAGAACAAGGAAATCCTGATTCACGGAACGATGCGGCAGAAATTCGCAAAGGACAAGGACGGAAACAAAGTGCCGCGCTACTATCTCCGGGCTGACATGGTGGAGCTTCTTCCAGTCTTCACGCAAGTTTCGGCAACTAAAAAGGAAGCAGAAAATGAATAACGGAGAAGCTAAAATCACGATTCCGCTGAAGCTTTCGGTAAAAGACATAAAGATGCTTTCATCAGAGCTGAACGACACGGACAATTCGGAGCTGAGCATATTTATAGAAGAAATCCTTAAATCAGCGGACAGAACCGCCCGGAAAATGGGCGAGACTGCAAGGAATATGAATTCTGCAAACCCATATTCCGGATTTAACTGCACAAAAGGAGCGAACAAGCAATGAAAAGTTTTAAATCTTACCAGCACCAGAGAATCCTGCTTTCTGACAACTCTATCGCAAACGGAGATTACATCGTGGACGGAGAAGTTACGGTCAGAATCAAGAACGGCTATCTGAATGATGCGGAAGATGAGCAGGGAAAACTTCTTCCGGCGATCGAAACGGCGGATGCAAGCCACATCGAGCACTGGAAGGACGGCGTTCTTCACTGCGAGAAAGAACCTGCGGTAATCGACAATGTAGACGGTTATGAAGAATGGTGGTTAAATGGTAAGCAAGTGCCATCACAAAAATAACAGGAGCAGACAATGACAGAAGAAGAAATCAAATCTTTGAAAGAAAAATTCAAGCAGAACGACCTGTACAAGGAATCAAGTTCTCCGTACAAGGACTTTCAGTTCGAGCAGTTCACGGCTAACGGCGAAGTCCTTTCCGGGCAGCACTCAAGGCCGGACATGATTGGCGGAAAAGAGGTTCTCGTTATTTTCAACTTCAACAAGGACGGTCTGATTCACTCAGAGAACGACATGCCCGCAATCGAGTACCCCATGCACTGGGAATACTGGGAGAACGGCTTGATAAAAAAAATCGTGGACGCTGGCGGAGACACAGAGGAATACTGGGAAAACGGCGTTCCTGTCAGAATCGAGAAAAATCTTTCACAGAGAGAAAAATAGAAAAACTGTACGGCTTTTAGCCGTGCAGTCACAGGAGTTTAGAGGGTGTAACCTTCTATTTCAAGGAAATATATGGCACTTAATCTAGCAACAATCAAATCAAAAACAGAGGAATCGCGCGGTACTGTTCCAAAAGAAGAAATCGAATCGGAAATTTTCAAAGAACCTTCCCCTGCTACAGGCAATTCAAGCCTGATTACGATAAGCAAGATTGCCGCAGAAAAATTCATGCTGGCGATTGAGGAGTGCGTCGGTGACATCGAGGAACAGAAAGCGCTCGTAGACCGGCTCGTCCAGTCAAAGAATGAGGAATTGCAGGGCTTTCAGTCCGAAACCATCGAGAAATTCAACACGCTCATAGACGCGACACGCGACCTTTCCGAGAAAATCAAGGCGACCGAAAGCTACGAGAACTATCTTCAGGAGCAGGTGAAAAACGCAGACCTTTCAAAGCAGGTGGCGATGCTGGAGACACAGCTGCAAAAGGAAAAGGCGGAATTCTCGTCTTTTCTTATCAAGACTGACAGTTTTCTTTCAATGAAAGTCGGCGAACTTTCGGAAAAAGTTTCCGAGCTGAAATCGGCGGATGAAGTCATCGAAACGAACATTCAGAGATTCAAGGACGAACTGAAGGCGGAATCGACAAAGTACAGAGCAGATGCGGAGCGGACAATCGAAGAAGCGGCGGATTCATTCGTAAAGGGAGCGGGAAATCAGTACGAGTCTCTTAAAGCCGACTGCAATGAGATGCTCAAAAGCTACACCGAAAAATGTCAGCAGCATCTCGACACAATCAAGAAGCAGTCGATTGATTTTTTGAAGCAGTGCGAGGCTGAGAACAAAAAGCTGATTGAGAAAGTTCCCGCCGTGGCGAACGCAAAATTCTCAAAGAAAGATGTCATAATCTACACACTTGCGGGAGTCTCCATTGCAAGCCTTCTGGTGCAGATGTTTGTGTAAACATAAAAGCCGCAACGGACTTTCCGCTACGGCTCATTTTTTTATGCGTAGGCAAGGCTCATTGAATTGCTTCGATTGTGCCGCTGCTCATGCTTCATTTCTTTGAGCTGCTGTTCCTTGTAATGCTCCAGAACAGTATCGCGCGGAAGCTTGAAATATGACTTGTTCGAGTCCATCAGCGTGATTGAGTTTCCTTCTTTTGATGCGGAGACGACTTTCAGCTCGTCAAAGTGCATGGAATCCTTTCCGCCGCCGAAAAGTTTTCCCATCTGAACATCAACATTCTTGAGCGTGTCGCCAATTTTGAGGTTTCGGTCAGAAGTTCCTTTTATCAACGATGGGTCATCTTCAACTTTCTTTCCGCTCTCGCTTATCGTGTCGTAGAACGGACGGGCAATTACATTTTTGGGCTGGTGCTGCTTTATGTACTCCTCGTTCAATGGCATTTCTTTTATAGACTCATGGTAGATTCTTGCTATCAGCTCGTTCGTCGATTCGTTCTCATGCGCCATCGTTTTCAAGAGTTTTTCAGTCTTTTTCTGCTCATCCTTCGGCATACGCTGGACAATCTCTTTCGCAAGGTGCAGCGCATCGCACGGAGAATTTGCCTCTTTACGGCAATAGACGGAAAGATTGTAGCGGAAATTGTATGCGGTGTTGTCGCGTGGCTTAAAAAAGTCGTTATACTGTGTCTCACAGAGCTTTTTCCAAGCCGGGGAATCCTCGTCAAAATGGTTCTCGAAACGCTCAGGTGCGGTGATTTCTTTGAAGCGTTCCGCCGTGACGGTCATCGTAGAGTTTCCGTTTGAGAGCGTATAAGAGTTTTCTGCCTGACTGAAACCTATCGGAACAAAATCCTTGAAAGTTTCAAGCCCGTTCTGCGTGTACATCGCCCATTCAGGAATGACAGTCCCCTTCACTCCCCTAGCCTTGTCCTCGAACACAATTGCCTTGCCTTCCGCAAGCCGTGACTGTTTCTGCTCTTCTTCAATCTTATTCTGGAGCAATGTCTTGAAAGTGGATTCAGGCAGTTCAAATATTTCCGTGCCATTATCCACGATGTAAGTGTTTTTGCCCTTGTCATGCGATTTTACGACTGCATTTTCAATCGACTGCAATTTTCCGTCGGCAAGAACGGCAAAAGCCGGAAGCATTGTCTTTCCATAAATGACAGGGGCTTTCGGGTCAAAAGGCTCGATTTCATTGCCAGGAGCGTCGGCAGCTCTATCGCTCACCTCGGCAGAAGTAGTCTGCTGCCGGGCATCAGAGGCTTGGGTGGCTTGAATTTGCTCTTCTTTCGGAACTTCAAGATTTTCAAGTCCGTTCATCTCCGAGATTTTGTTGATGACAGAAAGCAAGTCCTTGTAATTCTCGCTGTTAAAGTTCATGCCTTTGAGCAAATCGGCGGCTTTTTCGAGCGCGGACTTCTCAAGGGAAGAGTTTTGTTCATTTTTCGGGGATTCTTCCTCAATTTCGCTTCCCTGAGCCTTTTCATCTGCCACAATCTCAGCTTCCATTGCAGCTTCGCTCATTCCGCCGTTGGCTTGCATTTTTTCAATCTGTTCTTCGGCAATCTGATTGTCATCAAGCATCTCTTCCCATTCCTGGTACTCTTTTTCATCAATAATTCTGTCTTGTTCTTCCAATTCCCGCAAATATCTTCTGCTTTCGACTTGCTCTGAAAAATCCCTTTTCGCAGATATAATGTTTGCATTGCTTGTACCTGCAATTTTTATAGCCAAGGCAGAATCATCAAAATCAATCCTTGAATCGCCGTATTTTTCAAAAACTTTTCTTGTTTTCTCATCAAGTTGATTGAACAAAGCAACATTCCTTTCGGTTGAATTTTCAAATCCAGCAGCATCATCAATTCCTCTCTGAAACAAGTAATCCATAACCGCAAATTTATACCTTTCATAATCATTCTCAGACATCTCTGAAACAGAATTTGCCGTCCTTAATTCTGACCAAATATTAGAAGCCTTGATGATTTTTTCATTTTCCATTTTTTTATCTCCCATATCTCTAACCATTTGATATTTCTGCCCCGTTTTTTCAATATAAAGTTTTCCATTCTTAACAAGTTCAACAGCTTCCTGCGTAGGCTGCCATTTTCCAGTAACCGGATTCTTCTCAAGATACGGCATCTGTGGAACTTGACAAATATTAATAAGTCGCTTATCATAATAAGCATTGGAGTTCTTCTGCGATATTAGCGGATTAAGGACTTCGATTGGCTTGGAGTTATCCTGACTTTTTTTCGGGTTAAATACTTCGAGCCTATTTTTTTCTTGAATTATGTCAACCAGCCTACCTTTTTCAATATTAGAAAGGCTTTGGTCATAAAAAAACTCACCTTTGTCATTTAGTGTAAAAACAATTTTTGCTGTAAAATCCTCATCATCAATTTTCATTTCACTTGCATAATAATGAAATTCTTTCAGTTTTGGATTCCTTCCGTCTTCATTTTTTTCTTTACCAATAAAAACAGCTTTTTCAATTAATTCTGGTATATTGCGTACAGCTTCCAAGTGTCCTCTTTGGAATAAATTATGCCGTCCAACCTCTTTTATACCTTGCATTTGTATTTTGTAGATTATTCCTGTATCAGAATTTATCAACGCTGGAGTATCATAGAAATTAAGTCCTTGTTGCTTTCTTAGTTGTTCTAGAACTTCTGTTCCAATATCTTTTTCAATCGCTTGAAGTTGTTTCAAGTTTTCTGGTGAGTAATTTTGCCGAAGCCGTGCAACAAGGTCTGAAACATCAACGCCTTCAATGGTAATTGATTCATTACCAATAATGGATTCAGCATTTTTCAATTTCTCCAGACGGTTTGCTTTTTCCCAATCGCCGAATTTTTCGATAAACTCTGGAGAATGAATATATTCAGCAAACTCATAACCGGACATATCAACAGGTTCTTCCGGCTCTTCCTCGTCAAACCAATGAGGATTTCCCTGCTCGTCAATGAAATCAGGGCGAGGATTTTCCTCCGCCGAAATCTCCGCTTCCATCGCCACCTCGCTCATTCCGCCGTCGGCTTGAATCTGTTCGATACCTTCGTCAATGTAAGAGCCTTTTTCTGGCAAATTGCCGTGCAAATCTTTGTAGACTTGTTCGGGATTGTTATCGATGCCATCAAGGTCTTCCGCCCAGCGATTGAATTCTTCTTCTGATTCTATAGTGACAGTCTTGATTCCGTTAGCATTCAGCTTTTCGTCAATGAAATCGTCTATACTTTTGTTGCTTGATATAAATTCACTCCTGTCTTCTTCAGAAAGGCGGGAGAACTGCCATGCGTATTTTCGGTCTTGTTTTTCCATATCAATGAGCTGCCCTATGCTTTCAATCCGCTGCGGCAAAGTCAGTTCTTCAAGATTGTTGATTGAGTCAAGCTCCTCCTCTCCGCTGAGGATTTTAGCCGCATGGTAAGGAACTTCAAGAGAACTTACTATTTCCAGATTATTTTCTTTCATAAGCTCTTTCCATTGTTCGATGTCCTCGTAAGTCCAGTAGTTCGGTGCGGTGAAAGAGCGGTTCCACGGGTCTGTGAGTGTACGCTCTTTGAGTTCATTTTTTTTCAGCGTTTCCGAATCCATGTCCGTAGTCGATTCGAGCCAAAGGCGTTTTTCCTCTGGTGACTGCGGTTCTTTCATTTCATCTGCCATAATCTAAAATCTCCTTTCTGATTAATATCCCATGCAAGCCGCTTTTTTGAGATGCGGCTTAGGCTGTCTGAACTGTTCTTCTTCGGGAACGGTGATTTTGAGCGTTCCCAGCTGCATCTGCTGGAACAAGGTCGGGTTTATCCGTGTTTCCCAGGTCTTTTCAACATCAGGGTGCTTTGCACGGTAATCATGCTCATCAAAGAACGGAAGCCCCGGCTTGATGTCGTACTTTTCGACCACCGTTGATTGCGGCAAGGCCGCGTCAGTGAAAGCGTGACCGGCCACAAGATTCTTCAGCTTGTCCTCAAAGAACATTGATTCAATCGGAGTCATCTTTTCTGAGAGCGACTGAGTGAACACAGGGAACGCTCTTGTTGCCCCTGCCTCGATTCCTGCAAACTGCAATTCATTTCTGATTTGCTGCGGCGTTTTGTCGAAGAAACTCTTGTCGTAGAATTTCAAGCCGGTGACTTTGTTTTCTGTGTCGCTGAACAAAACAGGGACAAATTTGTCGTTCCAGTTGTTCGTATCGTTGACTTTTTCGGCGACACTCATGAGCTGCCCCGTCGTGTCGGTTCTGGAGTTCTTCAAGGAAAAGTCCTTGTTCAAAAGCTCGTCTTCCCTGCCGACATTATCCCAGTCCATTTTGACATTCCAGCCCTTTTCGGGCGTGTACAGATTGAATGTGTCATGGTCAAGGATTATGTGACCTGCGAAGCGAGAGAATCCGTCCGTTCGTGTGAGCATTTCTTCAAGCGACTTCGTAAACTTTATGTCGTCCTTGCTTTCAAGGATATTTCCGCTCGGATGATTGTGCACGGCGACGATAAGGCAGTCCTTTTCTTCCGCCCTGCTGATAAGGCTCTTTATCGTGTCCGCCGTGTTCCCTGCATGGCAGACATTCGGCATGTGGCTCGAAACTGCAAGCTGGTCACGGATTTCACCAGTCATACGGTCAATCAGAACATAGCGCATGGTCTCAAATTCCTTGCTGCGGTAAATGTTCATCGCCGCATGGAGCTGCTTCCAGCCTTCCGCGCTGATTTTGTCCTGGTCGTAAAAGTCAATCTGAGTTCCGACCACATCAAACACACCGTGCTTTGCAAAGTCATTGAACGCCTTGTACATGCCCGTTTTCTTGCCGTTCAGAATCGGGAGCACGATTTCATCCCGCTTCAGTTCCGATTTTGTGAGCTGTTCAGGCGTAAGCGTGAAGTCGTCGTTTCCCGCGTTGAAATACGGTTTTTCGTAAGATTTTGCATAGCCTTTTTCTGTTGAATGAACGAACATTTCATCTTCATTGAATCCGAAGAACAAGCCGCCCTCATCATCGGCAAGAGAAGCTGCGTTTTCTTTCTTGATTTGCGCACGCTGGTCGTTTGCCGGAATCTCCGCCTTAGTGGTGATTTCTACGCTTTCAGTTTTTTCTTCTTCCCGTCTTTCCTCAACCGACACGTGACGGTCGGCTGCAATTTCTTCCAGCGACTCAATCTCGCCGTTCTGCCACTGCTCGTACTTCTCATAGCCCGCTTTCTTGTACAGGTCATGCTCGCTCTGCGTGATGTCGCCCGCTTTGAGCTTTTCCGCTATCATCTTCTCAAAACGCATGGTCTTGATTTCGTAGGCGACTTCCTTCATCGGGCGCAGGTTGTTCAGAATGTCGGCTTCAAGGATTTCCCGCTGCTTTTCAATCGGGTATTCCATGACTTTCTGCTCCAGCCGCTCAAGCTCAAGTTTCTTTAGGATTTCGGGCAGATTTTTCTTTGCGTGCTCGATTTTTTCCTCGCAGACTTTTTTCTGCGCGTTGATGTTCCTGATGTACGCCATCATGTCATCGTCATTGGCGATGTTGAGGGAGGCGAATTTCTCGCTAATCTTTGCAAGTTTTGATTCTGAACTCTGATAGCCTTTCTTGTATTCTTTCATGGATGTTTTTATCCATTCGGGAACTTCAAAACCACGGGATTTGTATGTCTCAATCTGCTTTTCGTAGCTTTCGACCATCCGCTTTGCGTTCTCAAACTCCTCGCTCAAGGCTTTCCGTTTTTCCACGATGTCATCAAACGACTTGATTCTGAGGTTGATTTTTGAAAGCTCCGCCCTCGCCTCTTTCGTCGATTCCATAAGAATCAGCTTCGCCTTTTTCTGCGGGTCTTTGATGAGGTCAAGCTTCAAATCTTCCGGATTGATGTCCTCGACATTGAGAGAATCGCCCTTGTAGTTCCAAAGCTCGTTTATGCGGCTGCGTTTCTCGTCGTGCTTCTGGTAGAGCACGGAATCAATTGAGTCGTTCATGACCGGGTAGACGACATGGACGTTCCCCTGCAAGTTGCCCTGCCGCCAGATTCTGCCTTCTGCCTGAATCGTCTCGCTTGGATTCCAGCCGAGCGAGCAGTTGTACATGACGAAGCTGTTTCCGTTCAGGTCGATTCCCTCGCTGGTGTTCTTTCCGCCGATGATGATTTTGCACGGATGCTTCTCATCGTTGAAGCGGGCGGTGATTTTCTCTTTCTTTTCGGGCGTGTTGTTGATTTCGCCGTTTATGATTTCGACCGCCTCTTTAGGGATTCCGTGCTTGACCAGGTATTCCTTTATGATTCCGTGGCTTTCCTTTCCGAGCGGCACATACATGAACTGCCCTTTTTCGGGATTTCCCTTGTACATGTCGATAATCGCGTCACAGACGAATTTGAGCTTGGGCGAGGTTTCCACAAGCCGAGAAAGCGGCGGAAGCGTTAGGCCGGGGTACATGGCAGGGTTCGCAAGCGCGGGCGCGACACAGGAAAGGCGCATGTTGTTCATCGCGACGATGACAGCCGCGCTGTTTCCTTCCCTTACCTCGGACATGCGCTCCTCGTCAATCTCACGCATTTGTTTCTGCAATTCCGACATATCAAGCGGCTTTACATGGGTAAACTTGTTCGGACGGATAATGCCCGCTTCCTCGCCGTCCACCTTGTCGATGAACTCGGTGAGAATTGCCTGCAATGCCGGAAGCTCCTTCCAGCTCTTCATCACCTGCTTGGTGTCAACGCTTCCCGTTGAGGTAACGCCAAGCTCCTGCTTTGTCTGCGCGAATTGGTCAAAGAAGCTGCGCAACGAGGTGATGCCAGCCTCGCGCAGACGTTCGCGCCCGATGTACGAGAGCATGGAGTACACTTCGGTCGGGCTGTTCGTGAACGGAGTCGCCGTAAGCATGAACACGTTTCGATCGTCGTTGTAGCGCTGCACGAGCTGCGTCATGCCGTACATTTTGAGCGCACGTGCGGACGGCTTTCCGCTCGGAATTCCCGCATACTCATTCGACTGCCCTTTTTTCTTCGGGCGCGGCACTACCCACAGGTTCTTGAAGTTGTGAGCCTCGTCTACGGTGAGGTTGTCAAATCCGCAGTCCTCAAAGAAATAGTAAGAAGCATCCTTCACATGGCTTGCAGAGCCGATGACGCCTTTGATTTTGTCCGCGCTTTCGGCGTTCTCGCGCTCGCTTCCGTCAAAGTCGGCGGAAAGCAGGCTTGCGAAATCTTCAAAAAGCTCATTCTCGCACGAACGGTCGGTAAAGGTGATATTTTTCAACGCCTCGTAGGTGCAGAGCGATATTGTGTTTTTAGGAATGTTGAGCTTGTGCGGATTTTCCTTGTTAACGAATGCCCCGACAGAATCCTTGTTGAAGTTGTAGAGGTCGTTCACCTGCGTGTTCGGGAACAGCTGCTTTATGTCCGTGTACCACTTCGCGTAGACCTGGTTCGGAACGACGATGAGCGGACGGCGGCTTCTTCTCGTCTGAATCTGGTTCACCGTGGCGACGATTCCAGCGGCGGTTTTTCCGACACCGACATCGTAGGCAAGCAAGCCGTTCCCCTTGTTGCAGAGGAAAGAAATGCCTTTAATCTGCTGGTCGTAGAGCTTGAATTTGCTCTCGCCTTTGTATGCGCTCATGCCGTCAACGAAAAGCGGAAGCTTCGAGTAATCAGGAATGATGTATGAATTGAAACGGCGGTTATATTCCGCGACAAGCCGGGTGCGTGTCGCGTCATCAAGCCCCTCATGCAGGTAGCGGTCGAAGAGGCGGTTCGCCGTGTCGCTCCGTTCCTGGCGCTTCAGGTCGGCTTCCTTCTTGCGCTCGGCTTTTTCGGCGGCTTTCTCTTCCTCGCTCATGCTGTAGGTGCGCCACCCGCGTACCGCCTCAGCCTTTACCGGCTCGCCGTCAATGTATGCGACGATGTCGCGGAACGAAAGTTCCTCGCCAAGCTCCTCGCGGGAAATGTTCGCGGTCGCAAAATCAATGTCACCCCTCCACATTCCCATCGCAAGCGTGGCGTTCTGCGCCCAGAGGATGAACGATTCCTGCAAGTTCAGTTCGACAAGGTTTCCGTCAGAATCAAGGTGCGTTGTCGTAAACTCCTCTGCAAGCGTCGTCTTCACGCCCAGATGGATATGCTCCATGTCAAGAAGCGGCTTTCTGACGCTTTCAAGAAGGGCGATATTTTCGGCAAAGTTTTTTGCAGAGTCCGCATTTTCACCGTGCCGGTCAATGGCGTCATCACGAAGTTTTTTCTGCTCTTCGATTTTTGCGTAAATGTCGCCGGAAGTGAAAAGGACTTTATGAGTCCATTCATCGAGATTCTTCTGTACATAGTTTCCGCTTTCATGCAGGTATCGCATATCTTCGGCGGAAAGTTTTGCAAGGTCGATGTTTCCCTGCCAGTCGGTGGCTCTCCAGATGGGGAATTCCCGCTCGTCAAAGTTCTTGCCGTAAAGACGGCTAAACTCCTGTGCAGTCATCACCTCGCCCTTTGACTTTACGATGTTCCATTTTTCTTTTTTCGGGCGGAAGGATTTTGCCTTTTCTGGTTGCGCTTCTTGGAGCGGAATGTTCTGCTCAAAGACACTTTCCATTTTTTCAAACTGCGAAATGACATCGCTGACAGCCGTTTCATATGTCTTCTGATTTTCATAATGTGAAGAATGAGTGTCGAAATCGGCAATCATTCGTACCATGACCACAGAATCAGTTGAGGTCATGTCAGCATCACGAATGACATCTGCAATGTGGTCGAGGCGGGCTTCAAACGCGCTGTCTCCGTTGTAAAATCCCTGAATAGTCCGAATTGCCTTTGTTTGCAGTTTGTCTTGCTTTCTGCTATTTTTTGCCCATGAATCAATAACCTGATTCGTCTGTGTGTCAAAAGCATCATAATCATTCACGAATTCAGGAAGTTTCAAACCTGTATTTTCTTCGAAAATAGCTTTTACAAGTTTTTTTTCTTCAAACGAAACATGGTCATTTTTCATCGACAAGTGCGTTCTGATTGTACCGATATCTATACTGCGCTTTGTTTCAAGGGCGGAGGCAATCTCCTGTGAGATTTTTCTTGCGTAGCCCTCACGGTCACTGAACGCTGGAGAAATATCAGTAGCGATGTATCTGTCGTAGATTTCTTCTTGAAGTGATTTTTTATTTGCAGCTACTTCAGCCGACATCTGTCGGTCGATTTGCGGCAGCATTGAATCAATCTTGTTCAACTCATCTTGAATTGAAAGCTCCTCGTGAACTGCAACATATTCTTCTTCCTTACCGAAACGGTTTGTGCGTGTTTTCACTTGGCCGAGGATTTTTTCAGGATGTTGTTTGAACCAGTCACCGTTGGAAATCAGTTCTGCATGACCTTTTTGTTCTGCTTTAAGCCGATTTTTTGCTTTTTCATCTGCGTCTGGAATAATTGTTATGTAAAAATTATCATCATCAATGCTTTTTTTTATCTCTTTTAGTTCTTTTCCCCAAGACTGCATGATGATAATGTCTGTTCCGACTTCTGTTGTAGGGAATGTTCCGACCGGCAGTCGGTAGGCATCAATCAGTCTGCCTTTGGATGCGATGATTTCTTTCTGCTTGTCGCTTGCTGTGTTCAGAAATCCTGACGGAACGACAAACGCAAGCAAAGAGTTTTCGTCTTTGAGTGCATCGAGACCTTTTGAGATGAAGTATTCTTCGTAGCGATCAAATCCCTTCCCCTCGCCCAAGCCCTTGTACTTGTCGTTATACGTGCCATACGGCGGATTTCCGATAACGACATCATATTTCGGCTGCTCAAAGTCGATTTTCTTGAAGCGCTCGCCGTCGTCAAAGAACTGCTTCTGATACGCGCCTTGAATGACATTTGCTTCCGGGTGCAGGATGCGGTTTATCCGTGCGGAAGTTTCATCAAGCTCGTGCATGGTGAACTCGTTGTTCGCTCGGTTGTTCGCAAACTTTCCAACACCTGCGGACGGTTCAAGCACGGTCTTTGCGTTTGGAGCGTAAGCGTCAACAATCTGCCATACTTTTTCAACGAGATTGTTCGGCGTATAGAATTCATTAAGGATTCCTGCATTGCTACGATTTTCTTCGTTTATTCCGCCCGCACCTTCGTACTGTGCCAGGATAAGCTTGTCAGCCTCGGTGATTGCAGAATCAGATTTCTGTAAGATTTCACGGCACTGTTCACGGATAGACCTTATGTATTTCTTTGAAGTAAGTTCTACTGAATCTTTTTTCTGCTCTGAATATGTAATTCCAAGATGTCCCTTTTCAAATTGTTCGGCATACCAAAGTTCTACATCATATTGAAAGCCAGCACTGTCAATATCTACATTTTCGGTATCGATTTTTGCAATACCAGCGTCTGTTGGCAAAACAAAACTTGAGTTATTAATGCAATAGAAAATGTCAGCTTTACATTTATCTTTACCACCAGCAGCTTCATAAAAAGACTTCACAGAATAATCTTTGACATTTTCTTTTTTAAGAACTGCATTATTCCAATCAAGATTATGCGCAATTGTTATCCATTCATTTTCATTATTGTATTTTTCAAGAGAACCAGCTTCTTTGAACGCACGGAATGGAATATAAGTATTCCCATTATATTGAAAAAAATTAAAATCTTGTTGACTATTATCTTCTTCGATTTTCTCATGGCTCAAAAACTCGTTACGGGTCAGAGCCTGATTTAGCCGATTGTTCTCAACTGGTGTCCGATGGTTTACTTCAGGCATAATCACCGTTTCAGGCTTCACGATTCCCATAGCAAGGTTCAGTTCGCCTTGTGAGACGGTTTCGATTCCAGCTTCAAGCTGTTTCTTCGCGTAATCGCATAAATCAGCGAGCGTCTCATCGCCTCTGAGCGTTACCCCGCCCGCTTCAAGCTGTTCTTCCATGTCGTGGATGAAATAGTCGTTGATGTAGATGTCAAGGCGTGCAAATATGTCTGCGGCATCGCTAAAGGCATATTCAGCCTTGCCGTCATCGTCTTCCATGCCGTTGTCAATGTATTCATCGCGCAGCTGGTCAAACACCAATAGTTTTCCGTCATCGCTTACAACTGGACTCATGTCCATCGCGCCGAGGATTTCTTCGAGGGTAACGGGAGAGATTTCTACGGGTTTATGTTCTGTCTGTTCTGCATTTGTCGTAAAAAGCTCGCTTATCTTTTCAGCCAGGAAGTCTGGATATTCAAAATCCACATTTGCTTTTATGAGCGCCTGCTGTAAATCTGTGTATGCGGCAATAAGGTTTTTCGCATGGTCATCAGCAGATTTCAAGTCCTTTATAAAGGAATCGCCCATTATGCTGAACGAGCCGACTCCTTCATCATTCCTGATGAAAATCGTTGTGCCGTCGCCATTGGGGTCGTTAAAGATAAAATCATTCGGAATGTGAATGCCGATACCGCAGGAAATGCCTTTCTCTTGGAGCTCAGCATAATGCCGTACGGCTTCTTCTGCGGAAAGATTTGTGACCGGCTCAAAGTCTGCAAATGCGTCGAATTCCGCCGTAGATTTTACAAAGAAGCGGTAAGAAGCCCGTTTCATAAGGAAATCTTCGTTTCCTAAGTCCTGAGCAAGCTCCATTGCAAATGACTTTCCCTCAGAAAGCTCATCATCGGCTTCTTGCATTTTCTGCTCTTCGTTCCATGCGTGAAGCTCATCCAGCGTCATCTTTTCGCCGTTTTCGGCTTCAATCAGGATTTCATCAGGCTCTTCTGCAAGGAAAGTTTCTTTCAGCTCTGCAAAATCGTACTGGCTCTGGTGGTTCAAAAGATATTCTTCAACGAACATATCTCCCGGATATGCTGGATAGCGGTCGCCGGGGAAGTATTCTTCGTGATAATCCATCAAGCCCTTGTCCTCGGCTTCCCAAAGCCCCTGAAAAATCATACCTTTTTCCTCGCTCGTAAGACCTGCAAGCGGAGATTTTGCATACAGTTCCTGGTCATCTTCAATGAACTGCTCAAGGTCAATTGCATCGGAAACAAAGCCGAAACCGTCCACAAAAAAAGGATATTTCTTACCGTCCTGCTCCATCACGATAATGTCGCTCACGGAAAGCGAGTGTCCATGAAAGTCAGCGGGGATTTTTGCATTGAAATCATCAAAGATTCTTTCCGCTATCATTTCGGCGACTTTTTTGTCAGCAAGATTTCCAGTTATCCCCTGTTCGGAAAGATTTGACTGATATACTTTATTGTACCGCTCGCGCTTTACATCGTGGTGGCGGTGCTTGATGTCATTGTAGCCTGCAAATCGCACGTCCCGCAGTTCCGCTTCCGTCGCATGTTCATCTGCGGCTTCCTTTATCTGGTACAGCGTAAATGAAATGAGTTTTGTTTTTTCATTTTCCGCGAACTTCGCATACTGCGGGAACTGGTCGGGGTTTTCCTGATACAGCCAGCGTTCTACGCTCATTTCTTCCGGCACATGATAGTCCATCTCCATACCTGGAATGTTCTTTATCTCGTCCAGATTGAGGTAGCCCCATTCCGCCATCTCATAGTCGCCGTTCAGACACTGAAAGCCGTAAGCCTCGCCGTTTTCGCCGATTTCAGTAACAAGCGTTTCCTTTCCTGTCGGGTGGAAATAGCGGAAAACAATCGGGTGCTGCTCCATTCCGTCCGTTCCGCCGATTACCGGTGCGTTTTTGACGGCTGCGGCAATGTCCTTAATCTGCCGCTTGAAAAAGTCGCCTTCTTCACCCTGCGAGAAACGGAGCGTTGCCACATACTGTGCGATCGGGAGCATCCGCTTTGCACCCGAAAGCTCCTCCGGGCTTACTTCAACAGAGTCACTTTCTGGCTGAGCCGTGCGTTCAGGGTGTTCCTGCGCCTGCAAGAAGTGTTTTTCTGCCGCTGGCTCTTCTTCTGCATGACTTTCGGCGACAATCGCCGCTTCCTCATCAGCCGTCAGGGAATTTTCGCGTTCCCACTCGGATTCCTCGTCAAGCTGCTGCTGTTCCTGCTGCGTATAAAATGCTTCCTGCTCATCGCTGGCGCGGCTATTTGCAACTTCAAATTCAAGCTGAGCAATTTTTTCTTTGTCACGCTTGCGCTCCGCCAACAATTCATCAATGAGTGACTGGAGTTGCACCTGTTTTTCTTCGAGCTGTGTGATTTTCTCTGAAACGACATCATTTTCTTTTTGTTCGGAAACGTTTCTATCTTCAATTTGCTCCTTTGTGCCATTGTCGAAAAACCTTTCCTGAAATTTTACGGCAAAATCGTCGTGAAGGTTTTTCTCTTTTGCCTCGCTCGTCGCCGGATACCAGCAGTTGTTGTTCCGTGACCATCGGTAGCCGTTTTCTTTGAGGTAGCTGACCATTTCTTCTGTAGGCCTTCCGCCATTCGTGCGCAAATTGTAATATCCATAAGATGATTTGAAAATTTCGAGTTCCATAAAATTATCTCCTCGTGTTTTTCCCGTTTTAGTAGCTCACTCCGCCGCTTCTTCTGTACGGTTTGTTTCTGTTTGCCTCGGCCACTTTTAGTTCCTCAATCTTCTTTGCGTTCTCTAGGTTGTAGCCTTTGGCCACTGAAATCCGCTGAAATTCAGTGCCAGAGTTCAGCGCCGTGCAGAGCATTTTTCCAGCAACTTGCGGTTTCATTCCGTCGTTCTCAACTTTTTGGGAAAATTGCCTGCAAGTTTCATAGCACTGTCTTTGTGCGGCAGGATTCTGCAATCCGAAATGAATGTCATTGGGCTTTCCTACCGCGTTCGACAGGTTGTGAAGATAATGACATTGCGTAATCATGCTTAGGTTCATCCCGCCCTGTTGGCTCGCCGCCAACGACCGCTCGCGAGCCGTTTTCATCTTCATCTTTGCTTCCGGAGATTCTTTCACATTGTTGCAATTCGCCCGGAATGCTTTGAAATTTGACTCCGTGTATTTTCTGTCAGCTTCATTCGCAAGCTCATAATATTTGAGGACTTTCTGGCGGCTTTTCTCGTCAAGACAGTCAAGGTTGTAAAGATATTGCTCACGCTTTTTGCTTCCGCCCTCGGCTATGTTCAAGTCCTGCTCGTTCAGGTGTGTCGCTCCGAAATACTTTGTAAGGCAGAGCGCAGGCTGCGTTCCTTTTTTGTAATAAAGATTTCCGACTTCCTTTTGCAACTTGTTCAACTCGTCGCCGTAAATCCAGAGATTTGACGAATAGCCGTTCTTGCTCGCAATCTGCTCCAGAGCGATTGAGTTCTCGTTGTTGATGATTTTGCCGGTGGAAAGTTCCCGCGGGATTTTGTCCAAGTCCTTGTTGAAAAAGGGCAATGTCTGATTCTCGGTGTTCGCCTTGAAGGCATCGAAAACCTGCTTGTAAAAATATTGTTCTGCCGTAAGCCCGAATGAGCCGTGAAAGTCCGAATAGAAATCTGCCATTTTTTACCTCTCGATTGATTTGTTTTTGCTATTTGATTGAATCTGATTTTTTAGATTTCGATTTTCTTCCTGAGATTGGTTGTATGCCGAAAGCAGCTTGTTGTAGTCCCTGATGTTCTCGTCGTACTCCTTGAGAAGTCCGTTGTATTCCTTCGCAAGCTCGTTGTACTGAGTTTTTGGAACTGAGGCAGCTTCTTGGCTTGCTTTTTCGTGAGATTGTGGTAATATGTTGTAGGAAGCAATGACGGCTCCCACCTGAGCGTATATGCCGAGAAACTCAGGCGTGTTTCCATACTGCGCGATTACCGCGTTTATGGATTCCGTCGCTTCTTTTTCTGTCTGTTTGTTATCGTAACCTGTAACGACATACCTTCCGTTTTTATCTTTTCCGATTACAGTTTTTATTCCGTTGTTGTAGACCGCATAATGTCCGTTTGCTTCTTTCACAGCCGGAGCTTTGTCGATGTTGTCAATCGCAAGGAACAGAACGGCGGCTGTCTCTTTTTTAGCCTGCTCCTCGTCCATCTGCACATTCTTGTTAAGCACACGCTCTCGGATTCTGTGGTCAATAAGATGCACAAGACCTTCATTCATTCCGCCGCGTTTTACACGAACTTCGCCGTCCAGAGCAGGATTTTTCCGTGTGATTACCTCGCCGTTTTCAAGCACATCAGAGAGGTCAGACATCAAAGAAACATTCTGAAGATTCTTTCGCTCTATGATTTCTTCAGTTTCTTTGTACAACTGCATCCGTAAATTAAAATCTGTATCTTCTGAATCTTTAGCCATAAAGAATCACTCCTCATAAAAATCCGCCCGTCATTTCTGACGAGCGGAAAGACATGCCCTATCGGGACATTTCGACAGGCTTGCGTTTGTTTTCTTTCGGCTTGAAGCCTTGAGCTTTCTGCTCCTGACCGATTCCAAGCTCTTTTTCGCGGGACTTCACGATTTCGCTTGCTCTTTTTTCAACATTTGAAAGAAGGTCTGTCATCTTGGGAATGTTCGGATTTTTCATGGCGTTTGTTTTAACCAGCTCATTGTCCGCCACGGCAAGAATGTTCTGCTTGAACTGCTCTGCGATTTCAGGTGAAACTTCGACTTTTGCCCCGCTCTTGCAGGCGGCAACATAGGCGGCGAGATATTCAGTTGCATCAGCAGATTCGATTTTGATTGTTTCGTTCGAGAGATTCTGCTTCTGCTTGATGTTGCCCTGGGCAAATTCTTTCAGACGTTCCGGCTGTTCTGCCTGCTCAGGAAAAAAATATGCGGAATGATGGAATTCGCCGTTCTTTCCCTTGAAGTTGTACCAGACACCTTTTTCGTCAGCCTTGATTGAAGTCTTTGCGTTGTCCATAGATTTTTTCGTGCCGACAACATTTGATTCATAGCCCTTCTCCGCTTTGGTGAGCAGGACGGGAATCATGTCCTTCGCGTCCAGGGCAAATCCTGTATTAGCGTTGTAAATGAGCTCCGGTGACATTTTAAATGTAAGTGATGTCTCGCCGTTTCTTACGATGTCCTGCGGCTTAGGAAGGAAGGGAGCGGTCTCGTTTTCGATTCCGGCCTTGATGAGCTTTGCGGTGTGCTTGGGAACATAGGCACCGTTCCAGTCTTGTTTGGAAATTGTTAAATTCTGGGTATCTGCCATAAAGATACCTCCTTTAGATTGCGCGGGAAGTTTCATCTGCCCTAGGAGAGTCCGAACAGATGATTTTCTTACGGGTAAAGAAAATTTCTTCTCGCAAAATTCATATTTCCACAAGGAAATAGTCAGTTGTACTGGCAACAATATTTTATTGCATAGATTTGGATATATCAATAGAATTTTGTATAATTTTTAATATTGTTATTTCAAAATTTTACTGCTAGAATTATTGCATGAGGTACAATGTCACAGTCGATATTCCCTACTCAAAGAAACTCGCATACTCGCTCTATGCGAAAGGCTCGCTCATCGACATCCCGCATGTTGACGATGACTCCGCTTTCGTGCATTTCAAGTTCGGCGGAGGAACGGTCTTCACGCTTTTCTACACATTCACCGGCTTCCGCAGGGCGTACATCGTGACGGGCTGGCAGAACGAAAAGGACGGCGAGGCGGTAACGCTTCCGGGCGTAAACGAAAAGCTCTGCCTAATTTTCACCGCACGGGGAAGAAAAGTAGACCACTTGAAGCGGGTGATTCACATACTCACCGCTGAACAGGGCGACGATCATAAAGCGTTCAGCCTGCCGCTGATTTTCTGGTACAAAATCGCCGCCCTAATTCAGCAGGAAGGTGCGCACCGGAGCGACATAGCCTTTCTGTGGGAATGCTTCACCAAAAAGAAGCTTCTGAAGCTCACCAAAAATGACCTTAAAGCAATGCAAAAAAGGAAATATCAATGAAAATCACGAAGGAACTGCTGGAACACCTGAAAGTAAATTCATTCTCGCTCGAAAAAGACGGCAGGGACATTCTCTGCCACCTCGACAGGGTTGAAAAAGGATTATGGACATTTACGCTTCCGAACGCACAAAACCTTAGAATCGGAGAGATAGCTGAAGTTACCGTCCTGTTCGAGCGTGAGGAAATGACGAGCGTACTATATGCAGAAATAAAAGATTTCGGAGAAAACTGGATTTGCGTGTGTCCTGAGGAAAATGCCGCGACTGACCGACTCAGCGCATTTTATAAAATCATCCGCGACATGGAAGAAAAATACGAAACCTTCGGCAGAAGAAAAGAAAACAGAATCAAAATCGGAAAGGAAAACGCAAGGAAGTTCGGGCTTTCAAAACTGGAGCAGGAGATTTTCCTTCAGGGCGTAAAACTCCTGCAGCCGTGCGTCGTGCTGGATGCAAGCGTCCACGGAATCTGCGTGATAACAGTCGAAACGCCGTTCATCAAAAAAGAAGAGACTTTCTGCATACGCCTCTCGTTCCAAAATCCAGAGCAGACCGTAATCCTAAGGGCGCACAAAGTCTACTCCAGGCTGAGCAAGACGGAGCAAAAGACATTCACCACGCTCTCCTGTCAGCTTCTGGAGCCGATTCATTTTGCCTGGAAAGACAGGGTGATTGCCATGATTTCAGAAAATGAGGCTTGAAGCAAAAGAGTAAAACTGTTATTTTTTATTTGTATTTGTCTGAATATTGAATTTCAGATTTTATGACCTGATTTTTATTTTTTTAGGAGCTGAACATGCTCAAAGCGAAACCAGAGCGCATGACATACGCGCAGGAAAAACTCATCAAACTTATCGAAGAGCGGAAACTCCGAAAATGGTGCATGGACAACGGCTTCACCCACTCCGCCGTCTACCGACTTGCGCTCGGCGAGCAAATCCCCACATACAAAATCATCGCCTCGATGTGCCACCTGATTTCACCCGTCGAATGGCTATTCTACACCGACGAAAAACTTCCCTACGAGCCTGTCTTGATTCCGCAGTGGAACTGCAAAAATCCGAGCAAGTATGTAAAAGCTCACAGGTACGACTACAAGACAATCGCCGAAAAATACTCGCTCGAAGAGCTGAACGCCTACAACATCTTCGTGGCATACCGCTCAAATCCAACGCCCACATTCATACGCGCCGCCTGCGATGCGACAGACCCTACAGAATTCTTCACGGACGGCGAGGGAGAAATCAAGAGCCTCAAAGAATTCACGCCCGACCGAGGCGACATCGTGAGCGTTGACGGAAAAATCATCCTAGTAATCACGAAAAAGGAACCGAACGAAAAGAACAAGTCTTTCGCCGGATGCCTTGTCGTGCAGGATTCAGAATCAGGAATCGAGCTTTCTGGAAACGCCGCGAAAGGAAAAGTACTTCCTCACAAACTCGCAAGCTTTGAGATTGCCCACACGATGCCGAGAATGCTGATTGAAAAAGAGACTGCGGAATTCACGGAAAGCGTAATTGAGGAAGTGAAAAAAAACTTTGAATGAAGTATAATATCGGAAAGCGTTAGTCGCAACGCAACCACAGTTTCCAAACACCTCTAATATAAAGTGTCAAAGGAGTTTTGATGATTTACACGCTTTACCATAAAGCCAAACCGGTTCTCAACTTCAAAATTGAAGAAGACGAAATCGTCGATGTGCTGAATATCATCAATCAAAAACACCTTCCTGTCGGTGTCTTTAAGGACTATGAGCGTGGCGTGTCTCAGAAACAGCAGTTCAGGGCATGGTGGAGAAGCCGAGCGATTCCTGCAAGCCGCCAGAATCTCATGGAGGCACTAGAAACATTAGGCAATATTTCTACAGAACAACTTGTGACAAAATCATTCGGATTGAGCCTTTCTGACCAATATTGGGCAAAACCTTTTGACAGCGATTTAAACTGGAAGGATATAAATTTCTTTGAGAATGATTTTTCGGATGATGTAGGAAAAGCCTTATTCGGAACGCTTGATGTTCAGGACATTTCTTCTCTGAGTTTGATTTCTCCAGACAACACATCTGACGGCTGGCTGAAAAAAAAATGGATTATCGATGACGGTAAGCGGGTTTTGCTGAAAGGCGGCAGCGGCGAAGGTCAGCAGGAACCATTCAATGAAGTGTTGGCATCAGCAATCTGCAAAAGGCTCAATATTCCTCATGTGGAATACTCAATAGCAGAACATGAAGGAAGATATTACTCTGCCTGCATGGATTTTATCACCACAGAAACAGAGCTTATAAGTGCCTGGCATATCAGGAACGTTCTGAAAAAAGAAAACAATGTCTCAGAGTACCAGCACCTTTTGAACTGCTGCGAGAAACTTGGCATGAAAAACATTGCTGAAATCGAAAAGCAGCTTTGCCAGATGTTTGTCGTAGACAGCATAGTTGCGAATTCAGACAGGCATTTCAATAATTTCGGTTTTATCAGAAACGCAGATACACTTGAATGGATAGGGCTTGCGCCTGTATTTGACACGGGAACTTCCATGTTTCATGATGTTGCTCTTACAAGTTTAAGACAGGGATTTGCCGACCTTTCCTATAAGATAAAAGCAAAGCCTTTTGCAAAAACTCACCATGAACAAATCAAAAAACTCCCCTGCGCAAAATACTGTAAAGACTTGCCTCTAGAAAATCTTTCCGACATCGACAGAACTTTCAAAAATATTTTGGATGGAAATGAGCTGATTCTTCCTGAAAAAAAAGACATTCTCTGCACAATCCTCAAAGACCGTGTAAGAGAAACCGAAAAGCTCATAAAATCACCAGAATTAGTTCATAAGCGGTTTCATAAAAATTCTGAATGGGAAAGATAGAAAATATTGACCGTCAGCTGTCTGTTGAAAATTTTTCTCGCCTCCACTAATTATAATGCCTTTGCAAAAAAATCGAAGGTCTTTCGCAATTATCAAAATCTATGATTTCCACAATACATTCCCTCAAACATAAATTCCAATCACATGGAACAAATCGACCTGCTGTTGCTTTGTTATAGAGCCGTCAATAAAACAGGCTTTTATGGTAGCCTCTACAGAGTCCACATAGAGAATGAACTCAGTTTCTTTGTTTTCATGATAATATTGCTGCAATAGGTTGTAATCGTTTCTAAGAATGCGAGGCAACTTTTGCGTATCAATTTTTATTGATTCATCAAAAAACATATTTCGCCTCCTGTCACTGATTATAGCACAACATACCTTTTTCGCAAACCTCCAGAATCGGCAACTGGCGGTTGAAAGTAATTCTCGTTTTCAATGCTATTAACTTAATAAGCGCATTTTATGAAGAAAAATAACATTCAGTTCCCTTGAAATTAGGGAAGTTTTTATAGCAAGTGCCAGACTTCCTTCATTACCATAAACTTAGCAGGCTGCCGATAAATCCAAAGATTCCGTTTCCACCTGTAAGCAGACAACAAATGGGAAAAAACACAAGTAATGCCGCCAGAAACATAAATATCATCGTTTCACCTCATAAGGAAGAGTATACCATTCAACTTGAAAAGTCAAGTTATCTTTTCAAGTTGAATGGAAAAAGTCTACCCATAGTCTTATGAATAGACTCAATGAAAACTATTCATTATAAGAGCGTTCGTTCCCTGAAAGGTTTTCGGGCAATGCACCGCCCTGCTCAGCTTTCTTGGCGTTCTGCGCATCTATTTTCTCACGCATTCTGTTACCTACTTTTGCACCCACATTCGCACCTTGTAACCGTTTCTCAGCATCAAATTCTTTCTTTGTCATGCTTCGCTGCTGACCTGTTTTCTTGTCAGTCTTGGTAGCAGTGCTAAAATTGGGATTCGAACTGGCATTAAGGAATGCGCCGCCTTTTGTCTGCCCTGTCTGACCGTAAGCGCTTGAGCTTCCTCCCACTCCGCCTCCAGAACCACCGGCTTTTGTAAATCCAAACTGCTGATTAATTTTATCCGCGACAGAAAATCCGCTTCCGCCCTCTTTTCCTGCAGCTTCGAATTTAGCGTGCATTTTGTCTTTGAGGTCTTGTGTTGCGACCGCCCCGCGGGCAGAAATCCCCGCACGAAGTTTTTGGAAGCCTGTTGCATTTGCACCAAGACTTGCAACCGCCGCTTTTGAAGCCGCATTGTTTTTTCTGACAGCACCACCAATATCATTTATTTTTGCTTTTCCTTTCGCGGCTGCCATAGTTGCGGCATGGGGTGCCTGCTTCATAGTCGCGGCAGTAGCCATTGCCGTTCCAGCACCCGCGACAAATTCGCCCATAGAAAGCTGCGGCTGACCTGTCAGGATTGTCTGAGCAATTTTCGGTGCGTTCTGAGTAAGAATATAAGCAAGTGTCGCATCAAACAATATCTCAGCCACTGCGATAAGATTAAAGCCACCGTCGTCACCGATTGTGTTTATACAGTTTTCAAGAAGAAGATAATAAACAAACATAATGCAAATTTGTATGACCAAAATCTTGACGAAAAAACTCGTGAAAACAGGAATAAGTTTCTTGGGGATGTCCTTAGTTCCGTCAAACAACAGGAGCGGTATAAAAATCGCTCCGATTCCACTGATAATGATAAATTCGATTATCGTCATCACATACTGGATGGTCGAAAAAATCGTCGCAAGAATCAGAACTACCGCACAAAAAAAAGTCACGACTTTCTGGAACAAATTTTCCATGCTGAGGCTTACCCTTGCGCCAATATACGCAAATCCAGAATTGTCATTCTTCACCGCTTCCACGGCTTCGGCGTACTGTGCATCCTGCTTTTGAACCATAACAAGCCCGCTGAATATTGCAAGTTTCAGCATTGCGCTTGGACTCAGGAAGCATGTGTCATCTCCGTTAATATCCTTCAGGTACAGTTTAAGGCTCGCATATTTGTATTTGTCCGCCCCACTTTTGTTTCCGTCCAAGTCCGGCACATCAAGAATAGAATTCAGAACCTGAAGCGTTACAGAGCTGAATACGGACTGGAATTTATTATCCTGCTTCACATCGTGTGCTACTTCGGCAGCTCCCTTTTTGTCCTTGGTGGAGCTGAATACATAGGCATCATCATACTTTCCCATGAATTCCCTGTATTTTGCGTTGTTGTCAAATTCCTGTGTCAAAGTCAGTCCTTCCGTTCCGTTCAGCGCATAGTCAGCAACTTCTTTAAGACTTAGATTTCCGTCCAAAAGCTGCTGCTGAGTCTGAACATCACGCTCAATAGAAGCATGAAGCTGTTTCAGTCCGTCTTTTATTACGGTTTCGCCCGCACCTGCCTTCATTCCAATTTCGTTAGCGAGTTTGATAACGCCGAAACTTATGGAAGGATACAAGGCGACAAGAAGAAAGAATCCAGTCCATTTGAAGCAGGTGTCCCACCACAAATCTTTGACGGTCATCCGGCTCATCATCACACGGAATCCTGACCATACTATTCCCAACAAGCCAAAAATCATTCCTGTAGAACGCATCCAGCCATAGGCGACCGCCATTATACCGCCGAAATATTCCAGAACCTCAACGATAGGAATGTCAATCCAAGCATTGAATCCGACTTCTTTTCCATTCACGGATGCGGCACAAAAACTTACGCCTAGAAGGAGCTGCGCTAACACCATAATAAGAATTTTATGTTTTAGTATTCTCTTTGTAATCATATTTAGGACTCCTTACATAAAGCGTGATGAAGTTTTGTTTTTTGCCCTGTCATTCACTTCGGCTTGTTGAGCCGCATCATCCGCTTCCGCATTTTTATTTGCATCCTCTTCAATAGCTTTGGCTGCGCTCAGTTCCGCTGACTTGTAAATTGCCTGCTCGACTTCAGCCAGGTGACCTGACAAATCGGAGAAGAGATACATCATTGACTCTCCAAGACTCGCCTCTGTGATGTTTCCCTCTGAATCAACGGTCTGTGTGCAAGCCTTTATGATGTTGCTTGTCCTTAAAAATGCTTCTTCATATTTATCAGCTACAACTTCTTCCGCCACATTCGCAAGAATATTGCTGGCCGCATTCAAGACACCGGTATGGGCGTGCTGAACGAACACATAGTTCGCAGGGCTGATTCCGTACTTTGCCCATATTGCCTTCTTCTGCTTGTCGTCAAGCCCTTCGACAACATCATTCACGGCAGTCTGCATCGTGTTGGTCATGTAGTATTTGTAATCTGAAATTGCCGTGAACATATTTTTTCTGCCTTCCCACATGTCGCTTGAAGTTGCTCCACAGAGGTCTGCAATCGAATACTTCACATTTCCGCAGTTGATTGACGGGGTCGTAACAGCCTGTTTGATGTTCCTTGCGGATGTCAAAAGCTTATTCACCCGCTTCGTTGCATCACGAATGTCGTTTCTGATGTCGAAGTCGCCGTCAAATTGAATGTTGTCCCAGTCAATGCTCTTTGCCCGCTCAAGGTTTTGCTGAATCGTCTTGTACTGATTTTCAATCTGCGTGATGGTGTTGTTCACCATATCGTATGCCTGATAGAGCTGGTCAATCGCGGCAAGCCAGCCGGACACATCGAACACTGGATACCCTGTGGCAAATACTGCCGTCGGGCAATACGAGCTTACAAGCGACAATGCCAGGACAAATGCGCAAAGTTTTTTCTTCATAAAATCCTCCTTACGACCGCCGTGTCTGACCGACAGCTGACGGTCAACGTTTTCTATCTTTCCCAACCGTTTGAGTGGCTGTGGTTTTTGCTGTGAATTTTAGACTGTTTCTTTAGCCTTTCGTTTTCTTCGGTAAGTCGGTCTACCTCGTTCTGAAGCTGCATAACATGTCGGACGGCATTCTTCATTCCCGATATGAGACCTGTTTTGCACTCGACGCTCATTCCGTCAACATCAAGCACGGTGTAGTCGGTGAGCGGATTGTGGGCAGAAGTTTGATTTTTGCTTTTCTCAAAAAAATCTTTCAATTCTTCGGACTTTTTATAAGGCTCAATCTTTTTTAACTCTTGATTAACTTTCTTGGAATCATTTTTTTCAAGATTGCGTTTTAACTCATCAAGATGTAAAATATAGGCTGAAGCAAGGGTAGCAACCACCTGTTCTTTGACAATGACAAATTCAGGTGCGTAGCTATTGTTAGCGATAACCGCTTCTATAGCAGCTCCCGCTTCATCTTTTTTTGAGAAATCGTCAAATCCTGTTATCACGAATTTTTCATCTTTTCCATCGCGAGTTTTGCTTACGAACGAGATTATTCCGTTTTTCTCAATGTCAAATGTTCCAATGTCTTTTTCACCTTGAAAAATTTCTACATTCCGACTTACTTTTCCGTCCTCCGTTGCGTTCATGACAAGAGCAAGAACGGCGGAAATTTCATCAATGCTTTTGCCGTCTTTTTCAAAACGCTGCTCAATAATATGTTGCAGACCGTTTCCGCTTTTTCCGACATTGCCTTTATCAACAGAAATAAAACCAACTTCTGGATTTTTCACAGACAGAGAATCACCGCTTTTTAGGATTTCGCCGATATAGCGTAAATCCTGCTTTATATGCTCTTGGTTAATCATCACTCACCTCTTTCCAGCATTTTTTTGTACTTCGTGTAATCCAGATTCCTCGTGTCCTTGCCTATCTCGCGGTACTTGGCGGCGACAGCATCCAGAAGCTCGAACGCAAGCATTTCTGTCGTATTCCGTCCGTGCACGCTCTCCAATTTATCCAGAATCTCGTGGTCGCTTGAAATCAGGGCGAGCTGGAACGCATCCAAGTCGAGCGTGAACATGCGGCTTCCGTTCGGGTTCTTGAAGTAGTAGTCGCGCTTCATCGTCGCCTCGCTCAACGCGACAATCTCGCTTTCGGTCAAGCCGAAGTCCTTGTAGCTTTCCGCAAGGGAAAGGGCTGATTCGTCGGCAAGGTAGATTTTCGTAAGGCATTGCTGAACGATTGTGTCACGCAAGCTTGATTTTGAAGCCGCCGAAACTTCCTGCGTGGCAAAAATGCAGAAAACCTTTTTCTTTCGCAGCGTTCTGAGCCATTCCTGAATGAAGCCCGCGAATACGGGATGCTGAAGATAAAGCCATGCCTCGTCAAGGAAAAGGAACGTGAGCGGCTGTTTTGAGCCCGTGGGAACAGTCCAGAGTTTTTCAAGGTAGCGGAAGATGTACATAAGCGCCGGAGCGACCGCCTTTTCAGAAAGCCGCATGAGGCTTCCCATCTCAATCGTCATAAGTTTGGAAAGGTTCAAAGTCGTCTTCTCAGCATCAAAAATCGAACCGAACACACCACCACGGCAGTATGGGTCAAGCGCAGTTCTGATTGTGTTGTCGCCGTTCTCGGGATTTCTGTAGGAGACAGTTCCCTGAAATGAAGTGAGGTCACGCATATCGGCTGGCTTCTCTGAGAGGATCCGCAACGCCTCGCTTATCGCACGGCTCATCTGCGGAGTAATGTCTATATTCTGCTGCACGATGAGCGCCTCGATGAACTGCTGGCACCACATAAGGCTTTTCCGGTATTCAGAATCCGTGCAGTCGGCAGGATTCAAAAGCTCGCTCAAAGGCTGGAACGCGACCGCATCTTTTCCAGGCTCCACATACACGCCGCCAGCAGCCACCATGAAAGCACGGCTTGAAAGCTGCTTGTCGATACAGACGATGTTGGCATCCTTGTACTTGGTCGCCTGTGCCATGAGGAGAGCCAGGAGCGTTGACTTACCCGCACCGGTCGGTCCGAACACGAACGTGTGACCGACATCGCGGACATTGAGGTTCAAAAAGAACGGAGTGCCGTAGCTCGTGGAGCAGGTCAAAAGCGGAATCGCGCTTCCGCAGGTCTCCAGCGTAAAATCGTTGTAAAGAAGCCCCTGCCATGCGGAAGAAAGCGGGATAATGTTCGACATGTTCTTCGTGGAGATAATCGGACGGCGGATATTCGAGTAGACATTGCCCGCCATCATGCCACACCACGCCTCGACATTGTTGAATGTCTCTTCTTTTGTAGCGAATCCGCACGAACGAACAACCTGTTGCAGTTTGCGGGACTTTTCCTTTGCCTTCTCAATGCTTTTATCCCAGCACATCAGGTTCGATGTGTAATAGCCAAGCACATACTCGCCCATAGCGATGTCCGCCTGAATCTGGTTCGCCTCGCCTTCCATCTCCAAAGCCCCCTGATTCTCGCGGTCAATCTCGACATTGGCGGCAAGCTCGGTGAACATCGTGGCTGCGCTCTTCCGCGCCGAGTACATTCGTTTCTGGTATTTATCCGCCTCTTTCGCACTGATTTCCTTTGACATCGGCAAGAAACGTGTCGTCCAGCGGAATTCCGTCATCGTGCGGTTAAGACGGTCGAAAATACCGGGATAGCTCTTGTTCGGAAAGTCCATCACGGCGATGACCGGCGCATAATATTCGCCTATTTTTAACGGCATGGAAGTACGAACGTCCATGTCACAGATGAAATTGTCGAGGAAAAAGAAAGTGTCCTCCGGGAAAATCAAGTCCTGTTTGTTCAGGCTCACATTGCTCTTGATGTAAGTAAAAAGCTCCGAGTCGTCCAGTCGGTGATTCCAGATTTTGGTCGCGAGCGTTCCCATGACCTTCTCAACCTCATCAAGGAAATTCTCGATTTCCTTTTTGAATGCCGGAAGATTCTCAGAATTAGCAAACATAGACTTCGCCTTTTTCTGTTTCTTCACATTCTTGTTCTTGAAGAAAAGGGCTGTCGTCTTGCTCTCCATGTCGCTCGGAAGCTGATAGACGAAAGTGATGTAATAGTCGGTGGTAAAATGCTCGCCGAATTTGTGATAATTTTCCGCCCGCCTCTGGTCAATCAGCCAGCCCGCAAGGTTCGAGAATTCGCCGCTCGGATATTCTTTCGTCTTGTAGCGGCGGACATCAAAAAAGATTCCCCAGCCCTCTTCCTGTGCAAGCGACATGACACTGCGGTTAAAAAGGCTTGCCATGCTCGCAATGGAAGAAGCAGAAGAACTTTCCAAATCAGGATATTCAACCTGATAAGTCGTCATAATCGCGCCGTTCTTCAAAAGGCAGACTGACGGAGATATTATGAACGACCACGGCGTGATGTATTTGAGTTGGTTGGTCGGCTCTTTATTGATTTTCCTGAAATTCAAATACGGTATGTTCATGAAGCCCTCCAAACCGAAGGCTGCATGAGCCTGTCAAAGAGAATCGTGAGCATATAAGGGTCTTTCTTAGAGAGCATACGGCAGACGATGAAAAGCACGATTCCGATGGGAAAAGTCCACGGACTCACCAAGTTCATGAGGACAATCGTAAGCACGAGGATGAACATTGCGGGAACGATGCCGATTCCAAGCATCTGGTTCGGCTCTAAGAGGACACGGTGAATCGGAGTGGCAAAATCATAGACGGTAACTTCTTCTTCCATTTTTTTCTCCAAAAGCCCTGAAAGTCTTTTTAAGGCTCTCAGGGCGTGATTTTTGCCTTAGGCAAGCTGTGTCGCCGTTTGTGGAACGAGATAGCTGAACTCCTCGAATTCCAAGCCGTCAAGGAAGTAGCCGGTGATACCAGAAGCACAGAGAAGAATGATTGTGCCGATAATCCACGGGGCGAATTTCTTGATGATTGCCCCGCCGCCGCCCTGCTGACCTGCGACAATCATTCCGATTGCCTCGACAATCAGAGCAACACAGGCCAGGGCTTTCACCCAGCCGGAAGAGAAAATGGCAAGAATTTTGTTGCCCCAAGAATCAAGGACATCAATCGCCTCGCTTGCCGCGAATGTGTTTGAAATCATCACGCACGAAAGAAGCGCGAACATAAGGAAAGACTTTGAGCAAATAACAGACTTTGCGTTTTTAAGAAAAGATTTGCCGCTTAGGGCAGTTTTTGTTGTTTCGGATTTCATTTTTCACTCCTTGCAAATCCAAAAGATTTTTCAAAAAGTTCAGAGCAAAAATAAAATTCAAAGCTGCGAGCGAATCACCGAATGCCGCACAAAAAGTTCAGAAAAGAAAACGGTTTCGGCGATGTCCAAAAATCCGTGCCTTGCCCGGAAAAATCGGCACGGAGCACAATATTACCTCCTTGTTAAATAAGATTGTTATTCTCCAAATCCTCAATGAATGAGGAACTTGAAAGCTGTTTTGTCTCTACGACCTCATTCACAATCGGACCGTTCTTTGTCGGAATCATGTGGACGAGAAGCTGAACCGACTGCGACACATCGGGCAATTCGCCAGGAATAACCTCGCGGAGCAAATCGCGGATTCTGGAAATCATCGTGAGGGCTGAATTTGCGTGTACTGTCGTGATTCCGCCCGTGTGACCTGAGTTCCACGCCTTTAAAAGCTCGTTCGTCACATCGCCGTAGCGAAGCTCGCCGAAAATGATTCTCGAAACATTGCAACGGAGAGCAATCGCAACCGCTTTGAGACAGTCTTTGCCCGCCGCCCAAATCGGAACCAAATCTCTGGCATTGCACTGAATCTCGTTGGCATCCTCAACGATATAAAAACGGTCATTGGGAGTATATATAACCATTTCGTTGATGATCGATTTCTGGAGCGAAGTCTTTCCGCTGCCTGTCTCACCGCCAATTACAATGTTGCTTCGTTTCTTTATATGCTCCACAAGCAAATCATATTTCTCTTTCGTTATACGATTTGATTCCAGATAACTCTGCAAGGGAAAAACCTTATCCGACGGACGACGGATAAAATACATGGGATTTCCGACGGCTCTTGGAGGCAGAATTCCTTCGACACGGATATTCCAAAATTCATCAGAGGAAGTAACTTCGTCCTTTTTTTTGGGGAGAGGAATAACGCCCTCGACAGTCGGATTGTTCGGGTCGATGTTCACGCCAAGAATTGCCGCGCTCGTGTTGATTATGCTCGTGGTTTCAGCGTCAGAGAAGAAAATACCCGTGAAATTCTTCTCCATGCCAATTCCTTCAACAATAAGCTCTCCAGCCTTGCCAATCGCTATATCGGTTACAAAAGGGTTCTCCAGATACGGAATAATCCTGTCCATGTCGTACAGGAGATTCTGAATCCATTTGGCGGTCTTCACCTGCTGACCGAATCCGTCCAAACTCGCCATTTATTTTTTATCCTCGCTTCCGCTTTGCTCGTACAAGTCTAAAATCATCGCCTCAAGCATTCCGCCGTGGTTGCTTTTAAGAATCCGCATACACTCCTGCTGGAATTTCTCGAAGTCCTTCTCAACCGCATAGTCGCTGTTCACGGCTTTGCTCGGCAATACGCGCATCATGAACTTTGTCTGCTGGAACACGATGAGAGCGAGAAGCTCAACTTTGTTTTCCAGATAGCGTATTTTCCGCGTGTTCTCCATCAAAGAGGCGTGTACGATTTCCGTGTCGCTCATTGAGCGGTTGATGTAGTTTGCCACCGCCTGACGGATAATCTCGCTTTCGGTCGTATGCTTTTCCAAAGCCTTAGCCTCGACAAGCTCCGCCATCTGCTTGGTAAAACGAAGCTGCTTCGATTCAGAAAATTTGACATGCTCTTCTTTCTGATTATTTCTTACATTTCTCATCGTTCAATTTCCCTGCTCTTTCTACCCTTTCGTTCAATCTGTTTTTCAAGTTCCGCATTCTTGTTTTTGAGAGTGCGGTTTTCTTCCTGCAAATCGTCAATCATCTTTACCGCGTTCTTGAAGCCCTCAAGAACACCGTTATAGCAAGTCCTCTCTTTGTCATTCACAATAACCGTCATAGGTTTTGAAAGAATTTCAGAATCGGTCAGGATAGTTGATTTTTCTGAGGATTGTGATATATTAGGAATCGGAGGAGCAATCATGTTGTTCACTCTGGTCGGATTGACCGTCACCAGCTGTTTTCCAGTTGTACGCTCAATCATTTGCCCGATTTCATCTGATGCGTAAATCAGCTGTTCGGGCATTTTTATTTTGTTCACCACATTGTTTTTCATTTCTTACCTCGCTTAAAAATCTGTCGCCGGCCGCTCGTCGCCGAACAAACTGAATTCCGCAGGAATCGCGTCCTCGACCTCGAACGCCTGAATCTTTTTGATTGCTTTCTGCAAGGTGCTTTCATTCACGACTACATGCTTCTTCTTGTGGCTCGGAAGTTTCTTCATTCTTGCAGCCACTTCTTTCATCTCTGGAACTGGAAGAAAAGACTTTCCCTTGAAACGCGGGTCTTCGTAATAGACGACCTTCTTTGCCTTGTACGGCGGCATCCCCTGATTCATGATAATCGCGCGGCTAAAATCAAGCTTCATCAGCTCGTCGGGGTTTATGAGGCTCGTCTGCGTTTCCTGAGAGCTTCGCGAGATGTTGGAAAATCCCGCCTCCCACTTGTTGCCGCTTGAAGATATGTTATCGAGCAACACTGAGCGGTTTCCGATTGTCTCCGCAAACTGCTTTGCATCCTTTAAGTTTCCGGGAGCGTACAGGATTATCGTCTTGCAGTGGTCAAGGAAGGGATGGTTCTCGCCGTAGACATCGACAATCTGATTGAGCGACTGGCTTACGATGAAGAACGTCACGCCGTAGCCCGCAAGAATACCTGCGTTCAGGGCGATGTCCGGGAAGTAGCCCAAAACAGGGAATTCGTCCAAAAGAAACAGGCACGGAATTTTCAGCTTCACGGAATTGGCGTTAGTCGTTCCCGAAGAGAATTTCTTAATCATAAAAGTGATAATCATGCGGAAAATCGGTGCGATTCGCTGTATATGGTTGTACGGAACGATAAGGTACAGGCTGATTCCGTTCACGCCGTCGATAAAGTCGTCAACGGAGAAATCGGAATAAGCCGTGCTTTCAGCCAAAAGCGGATCCTGGAACAGATTGATTTTGCTGAACACCGTTGAGAAAGTGGAGCTTCGCTCCTTCGGGTTCTGGGTCTCGCTTCGGTTCGCGGCTTTCACAATCAAATCATGTATCGTGTCGGCAACCGTTCCGTCATCACGGATATGAACGCCCTCTTCCCTCATTTCGGAAAGCAATGCCGCTCCGCATCCGCCGCCGTCCTCATCGTCCCCTTCCTTTTCTTCATCCGTTTTCGCCTGACTAAACCTGTCAAGCACGGTGGAAAGGTTCTTTTTTTCCCAGGGAATACGCTTGGAGAAACGCACGTGCATGACCACTCCAGCAAAGATGTCACGGGCGGTGTTGTTGAAATATTCGCTCGCGCCGTCTCCGCCGCCACTCTTCGCCTTGTCCGCACCGAAAAAGATTCCGCCAATCATGTCCGCCCAGCTGAATGCCTCGCTGGGAGAATCCGGAATCTCGTGAATAGGATTGTAGTGTGCGGTGTTGCCGTCCGGGTCGAGAGGTCTGAACGGTATGCAGGTTGAGAATTTGCTTCTCCAGCCAGCCGTCGCATCCCAGTTCTCGCCTTTCGGGTCAAAAATCACCATCGAGCCGCGGCCTTTTATGACGCGCTTCCCGGTTTTTTTGTCCTTTCCGTAATACGGCACTCCGTAGTTCTCGCATGTCGGGATTACCGTGGAAACGCCCTTACCGCTTCGGGTCGGGGCAATCATCCAAGTGTTCGTCCTTCCCGAATGGCACACGAGCGGTGCAATCTGAGCCTTGCGCGTAATGGGGTGCTTGTGCAAATCCAAGGTCAGGCTCGCTTTCTCACGGTCAACATGGTAACCCACATTCGCCGTGCTAAGCTCTCCACAGACAACGCCGTACTGCTGGAGCATACCGTAGTTCTCCAAGTCCTTGCGGGTAGCCCACCGTGCCGTTCCGTGAATGTGCTGGTTTTTCTGATGTGCGGAGACGATTATGCTTGTAAGCACGAAAATAAGGACGGCAAGGACGATTGAGAAAAAGAGCGGCGGAACTGCCTGAAAAAAGTAATAGGAATAGACATCGTTGAACGCATACTTGAACATTCCGAGTATGAACACGAGCGGATTATACACGCGGTAGCCTTTTCCGATGACGAAAAGCGGGTTTCCGATTACGGACGGGTCATAGTTCATCAGCGGAGCGAATTCTTGAGTGGTGAGAAAAAGCCCTGTCAGTATGCAGAGAATGGGCACAATCCAGTTGAGCACTGAAAGCCAGTAGACTTTGTGGCGCGCGTCGGGGTCTGTGCGGGAAAATTCTTCCTTGTCTTTCAAAACATTTTCCTTCCGGGCGGGCAGAATTTGTTTTGATTCAATGTGTTATTGTATAGATTTTAATATTTTAAGGTAAAAATTGCAATATATGTGATGATTTGTGTCACACTTCAACAATCAAATTTTCTTCCGAATGACTTGAAAAAAAAACTTGACTATTCAAGTATAATCCCCTATACTCGAAGCATGAACGACAGGAACTGGGGCGGTTTCAGAAAAGGAGCCGGAAGGAAAACGACAGGACGGAACATCGTCAACATCACGCTTACGCTCACAAAAACCGAGGCGAAAAACCTTAGGGAGCGGGCGGAACAGGACGGTCTTTCCGTAAGCCGCTTTATCTCCAAATGGCTGTGCCTGAATACGCTCCCGGAAAGCCTTACGGACGAAAAAAGGCTGACTGACGGAATCATTTAGAAACCGACAGCTGACGGTTCAAGCGGGTCTTTTTGAGGGCGGATGAAGCTTTGTTTTTTTTTGTAGCCGCCACTAAAAGATGTCACCATAATTTTACGCAAAACTATTCGGAAAAGCTAGGGTAATTCTGCCGTAAACCATTGCTATCAAGAGGAGTTTTTATGACAGCAGCAGAATTGCGCCAAAATGCGCCGCACATCAATTTTATCAAGACGAAACATCTCGTCGAGCGACCGAACATTGCCCTTCTCAAAGAGGCTTTCATCCCCGACGACGACATGCCCTCATTCCCGGAAGAAATCAAAGAAAACACGCGGATTTTCCCGCTTTCCGTCACCGCCTACCCGTCCGTACTGCGCCGCATGACCGCGATGGAAGCGGGCGCATGGGCAATCACAAAATGTCACGAACAGCATTGGCCGATGGAACTGGACAATTTTCAGTGCTGCCTTGCCAATCTGGAAATGGATTTTTAAGCAAAAAACTGTAAGGAGCATACAAAATGAAAAAATCAATCTCAATTATTTCAGCAGTCGCGGCACTGGCTCTGTCGCTCACTTCATGTCTTTCGACAGGTACGGTCGCAAGCCAGCGCACGGTCAAAATCCCGGAAGACCCGGAGACGGCAGCACACAGAATAGCCGCTTACGAGAAAAACGGCGAGTATCTCTATACAACGAAAGCCATAAACTATGGGGATGCCGAGTGCGAGGTCAAGATTTACGATGACAAGTATCTTAGAATTACCTACCCGCAGACGGGAACGAGCATTTATTATTACTACAAGTTCTACGGTGACTACCTTGAATACTCAGACCGCAAGGGTATCTTCGGCTACCTTGTAGGAATCACCGCACCCGAAGTTGATGAGATTGTGTTCCGAAACCAGTTCTTCGGCGGCTACAAGTTCAAGAGCAAAACTGACCAGATTCTGCACGACAAAAAATATCAGGAAGGGAACATCACCTGGAATACCTACCCCGCCGCTCGCCAGCCCGATGTATGGCACTTCCTTGAATTCTTCCAGAAGCGCGACAAGCGGCTTGACAGCAAGACTGATGAAGTCGGGAACAAGAAAGACCTCGCGGGAAAAGTCTATTACGCGCTGACGGAAATGCCGGGCTGGACTGCCACATGGGATGAAGAGGCGGGAAAAAGCACAGAAAACACTTCACCACAGTCAAATTCAGAGACAAAAACGGAGGACTAAAAATGAGAAAAGCAATCAATATTATCCTTGCGGCCGCAATTTTGCTTGCCGGCTGTGCAAATGACGGGGATTCCGACAACAGCGTTAATGCAAATGCAAGCAATTCAAATACAGACAGCAATGCAGAATATACAGTAACTTTTGAGCGGAACTTTCCTGAGATTACAAGCGAACGAACCTTCGCTCAAAGTTCAAAACCTCTGTCTGAAGTTTCCCCATGTTTTCCAGAAAATATGAAGGGGTCACCAAAAACTTCCATTACTATTCCTGACTGCGGGTATTATTATAACTTTATTTCATTGGCAACTTACGAAACAATATCAAATAATTTTTATTTTTCTCACTGGAACACAAACAACGATGATTCAGGAACCTCGTATACAGTCGGGCAAGTCATTACGCTCACAGAAAACCTGACGCTCTATGCAATCTATAAAGAGGATTCTGGCAATAACGCTGAGGACAGCGATAACAACAATGATGAAACTAACATTCTCGACATGGCAACCACGACCGAGTTCTCAATGAAAGTCGGAGAATCTGTCACCCTGAAACCTTCATGGACTTACGGAGATGACTGCTATTACACGATTACAAGCAACGATGACGATGCCATTACGCTTTCGGGAAAAGTAATCACGGCTGAAAAAATCGGAACGGCTATTGTCAAAATGACAGCAAATGCAAGCAGTTCCGCAGCCGGATGGTGTACGATTTCGGTAACGGCAGAAGGTTTTGAAGGAAAAGTTCTGGAAAACAAGCTGCTCGGCATATGGAAATACATTGGCTCATCTTCCAGCGGAACGATTGTCCTCAACAGCGACATGACGGGCCACATCACGGCTTACCTTAACGGCAGCACGGTGCATGACAATGATTTTACTTGGAGCGCATACGAAGGTAAGAGCGGCTCAACGACATACCAGTTCCTGACACTCAAAGGAACAGGAGTCTCATCCTTAGACTGTGACCATCAGATTACAAATCTGTCTTCCGCAAAGTTCACTATGAAAGGCTATCTTGCTTTTGGTATGCCGAGCGAAACGACTTGGGAAAAGCAGTAACACCGTAAAGAGACAGTCCGAAGCCAGCAACGGCTTCGGGCTTTATTTTAAATCATTTAGTTGCTGCTAAAGTTTTTCGCACATTTTCTGACCTCATAATAAACAGGAATCTTCACACTGCTTATTTCATCCTTTCCAAGATGGTTAAATTCGACAGTAATAGAACCTATCTGTTTGTACGATGTCACAGTTGTATTTGTAATTGGTTCATATACCGCATTCACATTATCCGTCCAAATTCTGGGAGGCTCATTAGAAATCCAAGAGCCACCCTGACCGAAAGAAGAATTATCTGGCAAGGGATATGTTAACCAATGAGTATGTCGCCAACCATATGCGTTTGTAGTCCCTGGAAAATAAAACCAGGCTATACTTCTAAATTCATCTTCTGTCATTATTGTTCCTGCAAGTGAAGGTTCAAGTTTTTTTCTGAAGGATGAATTAGGAGTAGACCATTTTCCACCTTCGTCATTATCCGGTCTCCAGCAAACAGTTTGATTTGCGGCATCAGTGGAAAACCATGTGTTTTCATTTACAGCTGATAATCCACCTGCTTTTGTTAATCCCATATAGCTGTACCTCAAACTTCCTGAGTAATCACCGAGGAGAAACCATTGAAAATAAGTCTTCCAATCCAATATTTTGTTTCCATCTTTATCAAGAGGGATATATGCCTCAATAATCCGATATTGATAGCCGACTGTATCTCCGGCAGAATCAGTTACATTCCATATCTGGTAGGTTCCATCTGCGGACTTCTGATATATATCTACGGAAGTTTGACCATTTTTAACAAATGTTATATTTTTCACCTGACCGGTTACTTTGGTTTCAAGGATATCAAACTTCATCGCAACAGTCTCTCCGTCTCCAATGACAAGCGTGTCGTTGTCGAAACGGGAGAATTTGCCGTCAGAGGAGATAAAACTTACTTTCGGAGTAAGTTTCGTATATTGGAATTTTGCCGTCACCGATTTCGCTCCGATTTCCTCACTATCCTTGTTCGGATTCGTAGCTGAAATTTTGATATTGATGTCGTTAGCGCACTCTGTTTTCGGCTTAATTACAATGCTTCCCGTTCCGTCACCATTGTTGTCAATCTCATAATCAAAATACGCCTCCGAAGTTGAGCTCACATGAATGTCAGCGTCAGTCGGATTAACCTTAAAGCCTATCGTTTTCGTCTCGACAGGTGTAATCGTGAAGGTCGTCGTTCCTGTCAGCGAAAACTCATAATCCCATGCGACGCGAACTGAAATCGTTCCTTTTGCACCTCCGTCCGTCACGCAGGCAAGCGTTCCATTTCCTTCTTTTATGCCAGAAATCTCTACCTGACCGTTCCCCTCTGAGTCACATCCTAAGTCACGGTATTCAAAGAAATCATCCTCTGCGCTCATAGTCCATGTGAGGATTGCATCGACAGGACTTACCGTGTAGTTCACAACCTTTGAGTGGAAAGGCTGCACTTTGCGACTATTGGTCTCAAAGACAAGGCTTTTTCCTGCATCAACGATTACCGTGCATTTTGCCACGGTAGCAGAATCAGGAAGCTGAGCCATGACGGTAGCCTCGCCCACATTGAGCGGATAAATCGTCACATTCTGACCGCTTCCCATGACACGGCAGATTTCATTGCTTCCCACATTCTCCACAGACCATTCAAGGTTGTAGTAGTCGGAAGAGCTTTCGGCATTCTCGATGGTCGCCTTGATTGCAGAGCCGGACGAGCCTTTTACGAGCGTAAGGTAGCTCTTGTTGAGCGTGACGACTTTTTCAGCCGTGCCAGGAACGACGACATAAAACTGCAGGTCGCTCGCCGCTTTGTCGTGGCTGCAAGTGATTACCGCCTCGCCGCTCTTCAAAGCCGTGATGTAAATGCTCTGACCGGTGACATAGCCGTCGCTTCCGATTCCCGTCACCTGCACGATGTCACTGTCGCTTGTCGTCCATTTGAGGTTGTACTGGTCGCTTGAGACAACGCCCGTTCCCGTCAAGGTTGCGCTCAAAGTCTGGCTTTTCCCCTTGTTCACAGTGGCGATTGTGGACGAAGAAGTGATGTAGACCGCATTGACTTCCTTTTCCTTCACATACACCATCATTTCCGCGCTCGCCTGCTCAACGCCCGTGCTTGTCGCAACAAGTTTTGCGCTGACGGTTGTAGTTCCGCTTCCGACAGCCGTAAGCTGCGCGGTGGTCTTTGTGCCGGAGATAGTGCAGATGGAGCTGTTCTGAACGGAGTATTCAATATGTGTCGTCACGTTCGTGGTCGGAACCTGCATGGTCAGGAATTTTACGTCTCCTTGCGTGACCGTCATGCTCTCGTTCGGGAACGCGAATGTCGAGTACTGCTGCACGTTCACGATTATCTGCTGGTCATACGCCGCCTTCGGGTGAGAAATCGTGATAGTAACGCTTCCCGTCTGCTTTGGCGTAATCGTGCAGACATTCGCCGAATACTGGAAGTCGATGATGTCATACACATCAAGTGACCATGAGAAATTGTACTTGTCGGTCGTCGCGCCGTTTATGAGCGTTGCCGTAATCGTCTGGCTTGAATCCGTCGGCTTCATCGAGATAATCGAGCTTGGAACGGAGATGTAGCAGTCACTCGTTGTAGCCTCGTCACAGACGACAAGAATCTGAGCGGAATAGGCGGCTTTCGGATGGCTTACCGTGATGTAGGTCTGCCCTGCTCCCATCGCACGGACTTTTCCCACTTCGTTCTGACCGTAGACCACCGCAATGCTTGAATTATTCGTGCTCCACACAAAATCCGAGTAATCGCTTTCGTCTCCGCCGACCAAATCAGCGGTAATCGAAGTGTAGGTGCTGCTCACCGTCAGAGTCATGACGCTCGATGTAAGCTGAATGTACGGATTTGCGCTTGCCGCAATCGGGTCTACGACCTGTGCAATAATCTGAAGGGAATACTGGCAAGCCGTGTTCGTCACCGTGATGACGGCAGTTCCGATGCTGTTTCCTTTGAGGACGGCGGTAGAACCGTTCTGCGTCACATCCACAACATTTTGATTACTAGAAGTCCAATTATAACCATCAAGAACAACACTCTCTGCATTCTGCACCTGCACCGATACCGTCTTTGTGTTCCCCTCGCCTATCGCAACGACATTGTTGCTTGTCGTAAGATAGGTGAAACCCGCAAGTTCCTCCGCGCTGTTTCCCACAACGACGAGCACTTTCTTTGTTATGTCCGTTTTCGTATGGCTGATTGTGATTTCAGCCTGACCGCTTGCAACAGGCTTTATGTATACGATGCCGTTCGTGCTTTGAGCATTGATAGTCGCAACGGATTCATTGTCAATCTCAAATGAGAAGCCCGAAGTGTCAGTGCCGGAATAGTTCACCAAAACTGCCTGCAATTTCTGCGAAGAATCGTCACGGAGCATGGTGAGCACATCCTGGGCGGAGATATAAACGACCGGGTCAGTCTCAGGAATGACATACTCGCTTCCCACGCGGACATAGATTTTGAGCGTGTTCTGGCTGTCAGCGTGCGTCACATTGATGACCGTCTCGCCTTCGCCTGCTGCCGTCACCGTAGCCTTGTTTCCGTTCGGAATGACAGTCGCCACATTGGAATTTTCGCTCGTCCATGAGATGTTCGGGTACTCGCTTGAAGAGAGATTGACGGCGGTAACAGAAACCGTCACCGAAGAGCCTGCGCTTCCAATCGTCACGACATTCTGCGTGGTGGTAAAATACACTTCCGCCTCAGTTTGAACCGCACCCACTGGATAGACGGTCATGGTAAACTCGCAGGAATAGGTCGTGCCACCGTCGGTAATACTGCCGGTAAGCTTTGTCGTTCCGCTTTTCAAGCCCGTAACCGTGCACATGAGCGGATAAGAACTATTTTTCTCAACTGAAATCACCGTCGGGTCTGAGACCGTCCAAGTAAAAAGCGAATAATCGTATTCTTCTTCGCTGTCATCATCCTCAAAGCCTACGGCATTGCACATTACCGTAACTTCGCTTTCCACCTCAAAATTGTAGTAGAGCTTATCGGAATAGAGCGCTTTCATGCTCATCAGCGTTTCCTCATCGTCTGCCGTCATGACGAGAACGGTTTTGTCCGCGTCGCTCTTCGAGTGGCTTGCCGTAAGATGGCTGATTGTGCTTCCCGTTCCGTAAGCCGGGGCTGTCACCGTCACCGAATTCGCGCTCGGAGCAAGAGAAAGACGCGAATCGTCAATTTCCCAGCTGATTGCATTGTCATCGCTCGCCGACTTGCTGTTTCCTTTGAGCTGCACGGTGTAATCGTAGCTCTCGCCGTTAAGGACGCGGATTAAGCCGCTTCCGGTAAAATACAGAGGCTCTTCAAGAATCGCATCGGCGGAAAGCACTTTTACAAGAATTTCTGTCGGATAGACGATTTTCGGGTGAGTGACCGTGATGACGGCAGTTCCCTCAGCCTTTGGCGTGATGTAGGCGTTTCCGTAGCTGTAGGTTGAAGCCGCCGCCCTAGAATGGATTGCCGTTCCGTTCGGAGTTTCAAGCTGAATCACATCGCTTGTGCCGTCGTCCGCCGTTGACTTCACGCTCCAGACAAAGCCTGTTTCGTCTCCGTCCTCACCGCCTTTCAAGGAAACGAGCAATTTTGTGGCATCCGCGCCGACTTTCGTCCTGATATAGTTCTGGCTCGTCGTTATATAGCATGAGGCATCCACCGCATCAGTGAGCTGTCCCGTGACAATCAGAAGGACTTCGCGCGTATAGGCGGCTTTCGGGTGAGAAATCAGCAGCTTCGTGCTGCCGTTCGCCTTGCCTTTGAGCATGACCTGATTTCCGACCGAAGAAACAATCTCTGCGGCATCGTAATTTTCAAGCCGATACTCGTAATCATCAATCGAATAATCGCTGCTGCTTATGTTTTCAAGCGAGCATGTTACGGTCTGCTCGGTCTCACCGTCAAGGTAGACAATCGTGCTGTCAGGCTGAATGTACACATTTTTGACGACCGTAATCACGCGGCACAAAATGTCGAGCGGATAAGCCGCATCGGGATGGGTGACACGCAATGTGCAGCTTCCGCTTGCAAGCGGCGTAATCACCGCCTTGTTTCCGTTGTACTGGATTCCTACAGGCACATCATCAGAATCCTGACTTACAATCTGCCAGACAAAAGAAGAGTCGAGCGAAGAATCCTTGCCGTTCACCAGCGAGACAGAAATCGTCTGCTCGTCATCGTCCTTGTTCATCGTAAGGATATTAGTTCCTGTCGTGATATAAGTAACATTCGTTGCGTCCTCAAAGACATACACGCCGATGTAATACGGATAGCTTGCTTTTGTGTGAGTGACCTTGATTCTGGAATAGCCGGAATCTTTTGCCGTGATGATACAATACTGCCCTGTCGGCTGAATTGAAGCGACCGAAGCATTGTCAATCGTCCATGTGTAGCCGTCAATGTCGCTCGCATCTCCGCCATAAAGGGAGACAAAGACTTTCTCGCTCACACCGGGCGAAGTCTGCAAAATCGTCGTGTTCGAGTAGATATACGGTTCTGTCGTGGTCTCGTAGCCTTCTTCATAGCCTGAGACCGTGACGATACAAGTGGCATCATATCCGCCGTAGGAACATTTGAGCGAGGTCTGACCTTCTGCCACGGCGGTGATTGTCACGCCCCAGTTTGAGGAAGTGTCACATGAAATTATGGACTTATCGTAACTCCAGCTAAGCTTCACATTCTTCTGCTCTGTGCTGGGCTTTATGCTCACGGAAACATAGTCCATTCCGCCTACGGCCATTGAAAGCGTGGATTTTCCGAGCGCAAGAGAAGTGATGCTGACGGTATTGTCAGTATCACTATCTTTTATGCTGTCAAAAAAACTGCATGAGATTGCCGTAACTGCCATAGCCACAGCAACCATACCGACCGACAGCAGTCGGTTCAAAAACGTTGGTAACTTCATTTTGGACTTCATAACTACTCCTGTCCTTTTTTGGGTTGAAAAGTTCAGATAAAAAAAGAAGTTCAAAATGAGAGCCAATCACCGTGCGGTCAAAAAAAGATTCCGTATAAAAGACCGCTGGCAATATCCAATGTCTATTTTTCCGTCATATTCTGACTATCTTGTCCTTACATATTTTCTTGTCACCTGATTTACCTGCACCGGCGGAAGCTCCAGCGGGGTGTTCGTAATCAGCTTGATTTCCGTTCCCGCCTTAATCGTAATCGTGGGCTTTATGTCGAGCGCACGGTCTACGATTTTGTTCCCGATTTTCGCCGCCTGTGTATACACATCGGTCATGGCATTCTGCAAGTACTCATTGTTCTGGCTGTTTATGTCGTTCGTGACTTCGGTCTGAATCATCGAGTAAATTGCGACCATTCCGAGGGCTTTCAAGGTCTGCCAGGTGTGATTGCTCACCCTGCCCTTGTAGCCGCTCTCGCCCTGCGCGTTCACGCCGTTCATGTTACCCAGCACCATTCTGTAGCCGTCTGGTCGAATCAAAAGATTCCAAGCGACCTGCACCTTGTCCTGACCATAGCTCACAGAAGAATTGTAGGTCGCGTACAAGAGCGAGCCTTCGGGAATCAGAAGAAATGAATGGTCATAGCTTGAATACACATTCTCCGTCACACGGGCGATTACAACGCCGGGATTGTCCGTGTTGATTGCCGTAATCAATGCGCCGCTGATAATAGTTCCGTCCCAGAGCGAGTTGTACGACATGAACTCCCCGCTTCCGCCAGTGCCGCTTGCATTTGAATAGAACTGCTCCTTGTTCTGCTGGTACGCCGCCGCCTGATTTCCAGACTGTGAGCCGTAAGAGCCGAACGAAGAAGTGCTGCCGCTTCCATACAACTGATTCTGCAAATTCTGCGTCTGCTTCATCATCTGCGCAATGTACTCCTCTTTCGACATACGCTGGTTCGTTCCTGTGCTTGAATATCCCGTTCCGTTCATCATCGCGCTTACGATGTTCTGGTTCGTGTCGGGCGAAGCCTGTCCTTTCAAGCCGTCAATTTTTCGGGGAGACTTTGAATTGCGCGTGTCTGATATGTACCCATAATTCTGGACACATATTATGAACTAGGAAGAAGGAATGGATGCTTCCCTGAATTTTACAGGAGGCATCCATTTTGTTTTAACCTGAATTCTCTTATTGTTATAATAATCTATATATTCATCAATGG
>JAFUFU010000032.1 GCA_017469785.1 Treponema sp. | reverse complement strand
TTGCCCTTTCTTCCGCCACGCCTGTAGTCGTATAGGGGGGAAGGGTCTCAATCACATCAATAAGAGAAAAATCATTCTTATATGGAAGATTTTGCGCATCGCACCAGATATGGAAAAGGCCCTTTATATTTTTGCCGCCTTCATTTGAATCCCTGAGGACAAGAAGCTTGACAAGGGCAAAAATAGTGTTCAAGGGGTCGCGCACTGCAGCCGGATGAGTGATGTTCCCGCCGTTACTTCCTTCGCCCAAAATCCGCACCGTGTAGCCCTCGCTACGCTTTTTTCGGGCAAGGTTCACCACATTGGCTTCGCCAACCTCCGCGCGGAAGATTTTTGCCCCGAAGGAAGAGACGATTTCGTCAATGCGCATGGAAGTGGGACAATTCGCCGCCACGGCAAGATTTTCTTTTTTGCCCCCGGAGAGATTTTCCAGATAGCGCATGTAGGAAAGCTCTGAAAGGACTGAAAGGGCAAAGACTTCCTGAGCCTTGAGCACTTCCGCCTTAGCCGTTTTTTCGTTCCAGAAGACTATGTTTCCCCGGTCGCCGTCACAGTCAGGCATGTAGCCCAGTTTGACTTCGGATTTTCCTTCTTTTTGAAGCCGCTCCATCTCACCGGCGCACCAGACTAAGTTTTCAGGCTCAGGAATGATTGCGTGTACGATTTTACCCGGCTCGTCGTTGAGGCCGTAGTAAGAGATTCCGCAAGATTTAAAAACCTGAGTGTCGATTGAAAGGGTGCGGGCAGAGCCGTTCATGTCGGCCACGATTCCCAGAGGATTTGAGGCAAGGTTTTCCTTGATTTTTGAAAAAAGCTTTTCCTGCCCGATTTCATCACCGCTTGCAGAAATGACTTCTTTTGAGAAAGCAAGATAGGCTGATTTTGACTCGACCTTTGCCTTCTGGCTCTGGGCGATGATTTCGTTCACTTCGTTTCGGGCTTCCTGGGCGCTCTCTGCGTTTTTGAAAGATTTTTTTTCGCCTAAAATCGCCTTGATTCGCTGGATTTCTGATTCAGAAGAAAGTTTTTCGTTTAGGGCTTTGACTAATTTGGCGTTTTCGCTGCCGTTTAAGACTCCGCCGTCATCAAGGCCGAATTTAATTCCGTTGTGGCCTATGGGATTGTGGCTGGCAGAAATATAGATAAAGCCGCTGGCTTTTTTACCGTAAGCCATGATTTCAGGGGCGGCGATGATTCCCGGATATTTTACATGGATTTTTTTTGCCGCAAGAACTTTGAGCATGGCTTCGGCGATTGCGCTTCCCGTGGGGCGGGTGTCACGGCCAAGAATCACAAGAGGGGAAGAAGATTTTTGGGAAATATATTCTGCAAAAACTTCTGCGGCGATTCCTGAAATAAGCGCGTCGCTCTCAAGAATGCGTGGCGAGCTGTCATTTTCGTTCCCGGACTCTGCGAATACCTTTCGCCAGCCTGATGCAGAAGTTATCATTCCATGTTCCATGATTACAACATTTTAGCATGGAATTGAGTGAGAATTCAATCAGAATGACGCTTTGATTCAGAATTATTTAAAAGTCGTTAATCTTCAAGAATTAAAATATCTTGCATTATTATGACGAAAGTGTTATCTTTATAAAAGAAAAGTCACTTCTTTTGTATTTTACTTGAATTTTTCGACTAAAACAAATCAAAAAGATGTTGTCGGAGATTCGTTTTTTGGAAACGTTTCCAAGTATTTCCGGCACAGGAGGATCTTATGAAAAAATTGTTGTGTGCGCTTTTTACGCTCTCCTTGCTTGCTCCAGCAGGAATCTTTGCGGCTCCGAGAGACAAAAAGGCACGTTCTGGCAAGAACTCAGGAAATGTCACGCTTAAGGTGTGGGAGTCGAACGGCTCTGAGAGGAAATTCATCGACTGGGCTATCGCTGAGTACACAAAGACTCACAAGAATGTCAAAATCGTGTACGAGCATGTCGAGAACACTGATTCGCGCACGAAAATCGAGCTTGACGGCCCGGCGGGAGTAGGGGCAGATGTTTTCGTAGCTCCTCACGATCACATCGGTGCCTTGGTCAACGGTGGTCATGTCCGCGAAAACACAAACGCGCTTTATCTGAATCAGTTTGTAAATGCGGCTCGTACTGCTGCCCGCTACAACGGAAAGACTTACGGCTATCCTATTGCCATTGAGACTTATGCCTTGTTCTATAACAAGGACTTGATTTCTAATCCGCCTAAAACCTGGGATGACGTACTGGCTTTCGCAAAAACATTCAACGACAATTCAAACCGAAAATACGCCATTGTATGGCCGGTTGCGGACCCTTACTTTGACTATCAGTTCATGGCTGCCTACGGGGCCGCGCTTTTTGGTCCGAATGGAAACGACCGTGCGCAGCATAATATCGACAGTGCTCAGGCTGTCAAAGGCCTCAAATATTTCCAGTCTCTCCGAAAGCAGATTCTTGACATTCCATCTGCTGACATGACTTCTGATTTTGCAGGCTCGGCTTTCTCTCAGGGACAGGCGGCCATGCTTATCACGGGCCCCTGGTCAGTTGATACGTTTACACGCCAGAAAATGAACTTCGGTATTGTTCCGCTTCCTTCATTCCCAGGAACCAGCCAGCCGGCGACTTCATTCTCTGGAATCCGCCTTGCGTTCGTAAGCTCTTATTCAAAATACCCGGAGGAAGCCGCTGAATTCGCCGAATTCCTCACGCAGAAGTCAAGTCTCGAAAAACGCTTTGAGCTTACGAGACAGCTTCCGCCGCGCAAGGACATTCAGACAAATGATGCTTTGAGCAATGGAATCCTTGAGCAGACACGCTATGCCGTTCCGATGCCGACAATTCCACAGATGTCAGTTTACTGGACTGCCATGGCTGCGGCTTATGCCGGAATCTGGGACGGAGATGATGTTGCGTCTGATTTGAAGTCTGCGGCAATCGCAATGGAAAGCGCAAAATAGTTGCAGATTTGATAAGATTTCCCCGGGCGTGTGAAGTGCACTTCATTCGGCACTTCAAGATTGCCCGGGGATTTTTTTTATTTCTTCAAAATAAGGAAATCCTGTGCAGGAATTTCACTTACTGTTGTTTCTGAACTTGCCACGTCAACCGAACCGTCAGAGATGGTAACGACTTTACCGTTTGCAGCTGTATTCAGTGTATGAGCGTCTTCATTTACATTGAAGTAAACCTCAAAAGTGTCAGAACCGTCAGTTACAGTGTAGAGTGTCACACCTTTTGTGCTGTCGAGTTTTTTGGCTGTCGTTTTTGTTGGGGCCGTGAATGCGTTGCTTGATTTACGCAGGGCAATAAGGCCTTTGTAGGTATTGTAAACATCAGCGTAAGTTGTTTTAAATTCAAGGTCGATTGTGTTCACGTCATCGATATTCTTGCTTCCAGCTTCATTTGTCCATGTGACTCCGCCTTTTGTATCGGCAGCGTAGCTGTCAGGGTCGCCCTTCTTTGTGCGGAGGAATTCCTGTCCGCCATTGATGAAAGGAGTTCCCTGGCTCAGAATGACGAAGGCCGCCGCCAGCTTGTCCTGTGCCTTTACCGTTGCGAGCTGATCGGCTGTTATCGAGTCCGGGAATACTGTTGCGATATTTCCGCTTCCGTCTGCTGTTTGTGAGGCTTCCAGATCAAGCGAGTAGACCAGCTTATCGTACAGGGTGAAGTTGTCATGACATTCGACATAGTGCAGCGCGTGTCCTGTGTAGGCCGTTGTGTTGCGCTTGTTGCTTCCGCTTGAGCCTTTCAGACCTGTTGCAATATCAGAATCTGCATAAACACCCTGAACCTGACCGGCCTTGAATCCGCCGAATTCCGCGCCCTTGATTGCGTCGCGATAATCATCGTCAAAGGCTCCGTAGTTGTTGCCGGCCGCATTTGCGCTGTTTGAGACCAGACTGTCTCCGCCTGTCCACGGTTCTCCGTAAACTAGCACGCTTGAGTCGATTTTTTTCAATGCGGCACCGATTTCTTCCATGGTTTCTTTTGAGTGAAGTCCCATAAGGTCGAATCGGAATCCGTTGATATGGTAATCATTCATCCAGTGAGAGAGGGAATCAATCATGTACTTCTTGAACATTGGGGCTTCGCTGTTTGTCTCGTTTCCGCAGCCAGAGCCGTTTGAATATGTTCCGTCAGAGTTCATGCGGTAGTAGTAATATGGAACTGTCGAGTCATACAGTGAGCCGCCGCCGGTTCCGCTCGTGTGGTTGAAAACGACATCCATGATTACGGCTATTCCCGCGTCGTGGAGGCTCTTAATCATCTGTCGCATCTGGCTTACGGCTGCAGTTCCGTCAGGATTTGAGCTATAGTCTGTATAACGTCCTTCCGGCACATTGTAATGATATGGATTGTAGCCCCAGTTGTAATTCTCATCAGAGCAAACCTGAGCGTAATCAAACATCGGAAGAATCTGAACGTGGGTTACGCCGAGGTCTTTAAGGTGATTGATGATTGTGTCATCTGCAAGCTCGGTGAACTTACCGGTTGAAGAAGAAGTTACGGCACGGCTCCAGTCTCGGATGTGCATCTCGTAAATCACGGCTTCATTGTAAGTTGTGCCGGTAAACGGATTGGTGTAGCTTGATTCCCATCCGGCAGGCTTTGCATTTGAGTCACTGTTGATGTCGACAATCTGGGCTGCCACTGAGTCAGGAGCCGCGGCTTTTGCATAAATATCGCAGACATAATATGTGGTTCCTGCGACAGTAATCTGATATTTGTAGTATTTTGCCCCGCTCACATCTACGTCTGCTTTTGACCAGACTCCAGTTGAAGCGTCTTTTGTCATTTTTGCAGGATAACCGTCAAGAGGAGTGCCTTTAAGCTCAGTTTCTGTAGTTGAGCCGATAGCATTTGCGGCAACAGTTTCGGCCTTGAAGGTTCCGATTTTTGTCACGTCTTCATAGAGAAGAAGCTGGACATCGCTTGCCGTTGGCGCCCATACTTTGAATGTCGCTTTCGTTCCGTTCAGTGTGAGTCCCAAATCATCGCCGTTGTATGCGAGGTCGCCGATTTCTTCTGCGATGACAGCCGCTGTCGCGACGGTTTGCGAGCCGAATTTTTCGTGTGAGAGAGTCCAGACCTTGCTCGTGTTGATTTTTGAAGCGAGAGTCAGGAGCAGGGTAGAGGCGTTGTTTTTAGAGCGGTCGTTCTGAGAGTTGTAGTTCACGACATCGCTGATTGCGATTGTGCTTCCGTCGTCAGCAGTAAGGATGAATCCGTTTGAAGAAGCCGACGTTGTAAGGCCGTAGCTGACTCCCAGCTGGACTTTCATTTTTGTAGTTGTTTCCATTGTCGCGCTGGAAATTGTGGCTTTCATTTCATCGCTGATGGTGTAGACGTCACCGCTGTAGAACATGGCATGTTTTCCGGCAGAAAGAGGGAAAACCTCGTCACCTGTCTTTTTATTCCATGCGGATTTTTCGCGGATGATGAAGTTGAAGTCTTCCCCTGCGTCAAGGGCAGCTTTCATCTCATCTGTGAGATTGCTGTATGCTTGCGTAAAATTTGCATAGGCGATACTTGTCGTAGAGTCTTCGACGAAATCAACCATCTTGCTCTCGTCACCTGCGGTAATCCAGTTATAGGCTGTGTATTTAGAGTATGTCGCGCTTGCATCATACCAGAAGAGAATGACAGACTCATTGTTCGCGTCAAGGCTTTTTGCAAGAGCCGACGCATTTAAAATCGACTCTGGAAATTCGCCCACTGTACCCGGCGTTACTTCCGGCGATGAGCCTCCGGAACTGTCACCGTCATCGCTGCTGTTCTTGCAGGATGCAAAAGCGAACACAAAGGAAGCCGCGCAAAGCAGGCTGGCCGTAAGTTTCAGCAATTTTTTCATTTGTTCCTCCTATGAACAATGTTATTTTTTTATATTTAAGCACTCAGGAATAATCCTGAATGTTATGCTCTAAAGTTATGTATTTATCCTCAGAAAACCCTTCTAAAAATATGCAATTTCACCGGAATTGCTGGCATTTACTGTGTCGTTACGGTTGGCAGGACGGACGCTGTGCGCTCTTCGAATTTAAACTTGGAAACCGCGAGATAGAAAAAGGCGCATTCCACTCCGTGAGCCTGACCTGCCGTAATGTTGCGGGCATTACTCGTTGTCATTTGATTTTTCTACAAAAAAGGACTGGGCAAAGATTCTGCCCAGCCCTGATTCCCGTGGTGCAGAAATCAGCACTGCGGGAGTTTGTTAAAGGCTAAGAACAGGCTGGAGATTTTCTCACCCAGCCTGAACCCTGCAAAAATTAGTAAGTGTATTTTGCAGAAATTGCGGTTGCTGTAGATTTGAGCGTAATAACTAAATCGTTGGTAAGTGCGCCAGTAACTCCGTCAATTTTATTATTGCTGTCAGCACCTTTCGTCAATTCTACGAATGTGTCTGCAGCTGACAATGTCGCGCCTGTAAATTTAGTGCCCCAAGACTCAGTATCTGTAACACCAAACTCAAAAGTTGTGCCACCCCAACCGTTCTCCTCGTATATTAATGTTATTGAATTATCTTATTCGATTTGGGATAGTATACCCGTGACATATGACCCGATAACCCGTTTTCTCCTTGGGGCTTTCCCCGTAACAAAGACTGGGTTTCTTGCTCTGGATGGCAGTACA
>JAFUFU010000031.1 GCA_017469785.1 Treponema sp. | reverse complement strand
TTTTTGTCAAATCATTTTCTATTTTTTTCCCAGAATCTTTGTTATAGAAAAAGAATTTTGTATTATACATTTTCTCATAATATTCAAATGCCAGAAATTCATTTCCAAACGGCTGGAGTTGCTTCCAAAGATGAACCTCACATCTTTCTTTGTCATGTGAAGTATCTAGGATTTGAGTTCTTTGATTATACGGAAAATAAACGATGCAGTCCGTCTCACCCAAATTCACCCAAAGGAACGAGAGAAGCAATTCATCTTTTGAAAAAGGAGTTATGTAACTGATAAATCCCTTCCATGACATGACTGGGATAAAGTCACTGCGAAGCTTTGTATCTGCATTATAGCATAGAAGTTTCATATTGTTCCAAGTCCATATCCAGCCGGTTTCGGGGGATGCCGAAAAATACCCTGGTGTGCAATCTTGTTTTGGAAAATTGCAGATGGGCTTTGTGGTCAGTATATTCTTGCCGAAGATTTTTTGCCATTCAACGGTTGCAAACCGACCTTTCTTGTCTATGGTTATGTATTTCCCGTCCCGCCACGGAAGGCATTTCTCAAAGAGTTCTGCGGAAAGAGTGATATACGGAATGTCCTTCATTTTGACTTCCAAAGCCGTCTCCTGTGCAAAGGGGGTGAACAAAAACACGGAAATCAGCAGTGCCGTGATTGTGATTTGGTGTTTCTTTGGGTTCATAAAAATATTGCTCCTATTATTGCACCCATTCCCACTTCAAGCCTGAATTTCCCAACTTTGCCCGTGCCCAAACATCTACGACAAACTGCTTGTTCAGCACGAAATAGGCACATGCGGTCACGGAATCCCCCTCGCCGCGGACGAAACTAACCGCCACGGGATATTTTCTGTCGTCGAAACTGAAAATGTAGATGCAGTCCTCCTTTAGCTCTGGGCAGACGAATGTTTTTTCAGATGCGATGATGCTCGCCGCATCGATTTCGTCCTTGTCGGCGTTTTTGCTCCAGTTCCCCGAAAAACTTTTCAAAAGCAAGATTTCAATATCCCGTTTGAGCGCAGGGGAAAGCTGATTCGTAAGAGTTTCGTCCAAACCGTATATGTCAAAAACGCCGCTCACACGCACAATGCCATACACCTTGGACACATCGGAGTCGCGGAGGGCGTGGATTTTTGCGATTATATCCTCGCTCGTACCCAAAAGTCGCGCGTAAACATCGTTGTCCGCCTTTTCCTTCATAAGAGAAATGAGCGAAAGCCCCTGCTCGATGAAAGTCTTGTGCTCCTCGTATTTTTTGGCTTTCCTATCTTGTTCCTGAATCTGCGGCTTTGTGGTCGCGCACGAGGCGAGTGCGAACGCCACAAGTAAAATGATGATTGCCTTTTTCATTGTGTAAATCCTCCTGAAAATCTGCGGGGCGAGGGTGAGAAGAAGGGCGATGAGCAGGAGGGAATGTTTCACGGTTCTTTCCAGTTCACAAGCTGAATGCCGCCCAAGTTCTGAAAATGCTTTGTGTTGTTGGTGACGAGCGTTGCGCCGCGGACGAGGGCGAGCGAGCCGATGAGGATGTCGTCGTCGTCAATCGCTATGCCGCGCTTCCTCAAATCTGCGTACTGGCGGGCGGACTCCCGCAACGACTGCAAATCCATGCGCTCAATGCCGCATTTCTGCGCGAAAAACTCAAACCCCGCCTTCTGCTTCTTGGGGTCTGAATACTCGAATCCGCGCAGAACCTCATAATAGACCAAATCAGGGATTCTCACGGAATCGAAGATGTATGCGTTCTTGAACGCGGCGAGGACATTTGAGTTTCCGTTCAGCAGGTCGATGATTACATTCGAGTCGAGGTAGAAGGTCATGCGTTCTCCTTGAATTTGAGGGAGCAGCATGAGCGCAGCTCGTCGGCTTCCGAATCGCTCAGAGTGCCGAAAATATTGTCCACGAACGAAAAGTCCACATTCTGCCGAGCCTGATAAATGCTCCCGATTTTGTCAAGATAAACGGAGACCTCTTCCAACGCGGTCTCTGGCAGGGTCTTCACTTTTTCCATCACCATTTCATACGACATTTTTTCCTCCTGTTTGAGGATATTATAGCATATTTCCCGCGTTTCTGCTGAAAAATCTTGGGGAGATTTTTTAGATTTCCCCCAGTGTACCACATTTTGCGCGGTCGCTACAGGGCGGGCGGGGCGTTTATGAAACGCCACCAGTCAGAACTAAGTATATAATGAAACATGAGAAAGCCCCAAGGAATGCCGATGACGGCGTTCACACAGGACAGAATCAGAAAGATTTTTCTTCCGCCTTTTTTTAGCGACAGCGACGAGAACACGATGCCCAAAACGGAAGAGATGAGTGACGGAATCCAGCCGAACAGTATGCTGATGATAAGACCCCTTTCCATTCTATAAAAAAAGGGTCAATTACCTTCGATGGAACCAAGAACGGCGATATGAGCATGATTATCGGAACGCCGTAAATGGCGAACGGCAGAAGCGAAAAGATTTTGGCTAGTCGGTGGGCTTTCATTTCAGTTTCCTCCGTGTGTTTCCCCCATTGTACCACATTCCGCGCGATTTGTTTCGAGGTTGAGTGGAATCTTGAATCAAATCGATTGGCAATTCGGGAAGATGTGTTATATTTTTTTTCGTCGGATAGGAGACATAAAACCCTAATCGAGTGGTCAGGCAGAGACCTTAAAACTGCACTTCAGCCGACTTTCAGTCCCCCTGTTTTTTTTCATGGCGGAACATCAAAAATCGTTCAAAGAAAATGTCCTCAAAGCAATATTCGATGGCGCGCAAAAATACAAGCAAGATTGATTCGATTAAACGGAGGAAAACGGGCGAAAAGGAATTCAAGGAATTTAGTTTGTTGGGGTTGAAAAAGCACATTCCGCGCGGGGGTCGCTACAGGTTCAACATAATCAAATTCAACAGAATAAAAGTCGCCCATGCCACGGAAAGGGCGAAATTAACTAAAGACAGAATCAGAAAGATTTTTTTCCGCCGTCTTTGAGCACGCGCGATGAGAACACGATACCCAAGACGGAAAAAATGAGCGACGGAATCCAGCCGAACAGCAAGAGGATTATAAAAATCTCCCATTCCTTGCTAAAGTCTGGGTCGCAAGGCGGAAACAGAAACAGATACCCCCGCATAAAAAACAGAACACCATAGACCGCGAACAGCAGAAGCGGGCAGATTTTGGCTAGTCGGTCTTTCATTGTGATTTCTCCGTTTCTTCCACGATGTATTCGATTTCGTCCATGCACTTGTTTATCAGTATATTAAAGCTGATTATTATACCGAATGTGATGACAGCGATTAATGAAGAACTGATTTTCCAGTTTCCGGTGAGCCAGGCGTATGCGGCAAGGGCTATGAGAATGGCGATGTCGAAAATAAGTTTTTCGTTCCTGAACACAAGATGCACCTTGCATTTCTCCCCGCCGTCACGCACCTCGCACAAGAACCGCTCAAAGGGCGAGTATTTATAGTTAAAATAGCGGAAGTTCAGCCCCAGCGAAAACACGCCGTCCTTTTCCTCCCCGCAGAAAACTTTGTCAGGTTCTTTGCCGAAAAAGCCGTCTTTGTTCTCGATGTTCGCCCTGATTGCCTGCAAGACCTCGCTCGCAGGGCAGTCAGCGGCAAGTTCTATCTCTTTCTTGCTCGCTAATGTAAAATACATTCTGTGTTCTCCGTGAGTTTCCCTATTGTAGCACATTTCAGGGGAAAATCCGCGGCTAAAGGTTTCAAACGCCAGCATTCATGATTTCATAGATTTTCTTCATGTCCAAGTGGGCGCGGAGCGTGTCGGCCAGAAGATTGTACTGGCTTTCCTTGAAGTCCTGAAGCGCGGAAAATCTGTTGAAAATTTGTGACTCACCTTCCCCGCCCTGTTTTTCTTTTGCGGCCAAAAGGGATTTTTCAAAATCGATTCCCTTTCGTCTGGCGAGAATTTCAACAAACTTCTGGCATAATTCCGCCTGGTCAAAAAATCCGTGAATGTAGGTACCGAAGACATTTCCCTTAACCGCGCCGTCAAGCTTGGTCACGCCGGAAACGCTGTCAGTAACCTGCGCCAAAAAGGACTCAGCCGCCCCCGCAACAAAGTGCGTCCGCCCCATGTGAATCTCATAGCCGGAAAGAGGAAGAGAATCGAGGGCAGAAAAGAGAGATTCGGAATTAACTTCGGAATGACGCAAACCATCGGATTCGGAATGACCGACTTCACCATCAGAAGAATCATTAATCATCAATTTTCCCGAAACGCGGGTGCGTGTCTTCTCCGAAGAAAAACCAGTCTCCACAGGAAGCAAGGAAAGTCCAATGAATTGTGCATTCTGCATTACACATTCTGAATTATATTCGCTTCCCGTGATTTTTTTCCCCAGCATCTGAAAGCCGCCGCAGATCCCTACGATTGGCGTGCCTTTTCTGGCTTCGGACTGAATAAGAGAAGCAAGGCCGGATTTTTTGAGCCAGTCCAAGTCAGCGAGAGTGTTTTTTGTTCCCGGAAGAATTATACAGTCGGGAAAACCTAAGTCTTTGGGTTCAGAAACATAATAAAGGTTCACCAGAGGAGAATTTTGCAGGGGAATGAAGTCAGTGAAGTTTGAAATATGAGGCAAACGAACGACCGCTAGTTGAATTTCGTCTTTTTTATCTCGAAATTTTGTTATAGTGTGCAGATTTTCAGACAGTGAATCCTCATCATCCAGCTGAATTTTCATATAAGGGATGCAGCCGACCACCGGGATGCCTGTTTTTTCTTCCAGCATTTTAATTCCGCTTTCAAGAATAGTCTCGTCGCCACGGAATTTGTTGATTATAAAGCCTTTTACACGCGACAGTTCGTCAGCCTCCAGCAGTTCCACGGTTCCCACAAGCTGTGCAAAAACTCCGCCCCTGTCAATGTCGGCCACGAGAAGCACCGGGCTGTCGGCGATTTCTGCCATTCCCATGTTTACGATGTCGTTTTCTTTTAGGTTGATTTCGGCAGGACTTCCCGCCCCTTCAAGCACGATTATGTCATGCTGGAGGCTGAGTTTTTCGTAAGCGGCCTTTATGTGTGGAATCAGGGATTTTTTGTAGGCGAAATATTCTTTTGCGGCCATGTTTCCCAGCACTTCGCCGTTCACGATGACCTGACTTCCCGTGTCGCTGGTGGGTTTGAGCAAAATGGGATTCATGAGGACGCTTGGCTCCACTCCGGCCGCTTCTGCCTGCATGACCTGCGCCCGCCCCATTTCCAGGCCTTCGCTCGTGACAAAGGAATTCAGGGCCATGTTCTGGGATTTAAAAGGCGCGACAGAAAATCCATCCTGCTTGAAAATACGGCACAAGCCCGCCACGACAAAAGATTTCCCCGCATTAGACATCGTTCCCTGCACCATCAAACAAGAATTACGTCCGTGTAATTCTTGTTTTGTCGAGAAAATTCTGTTCACCTTACGGCAAATAGAATTTTCTCTCTCCGCTGTAGTTCCGCATCTTTGCGGAGATTCTTCAAAGATTTTTTTTCCACAAAATTTCTGCACCAATTCCTCGTAGGCCTTTTCTTCGGTGAAGAAATTTCCATCCAGCTCGTACAAGTCGCTCAGCTGGGCCTTGCACGCCTTTTCGTCTCTGGAAAGCTCGCGGATTTCTTTTTTGCCGACGCAGAGGATCCGATGGGAGATTTTTAGGGCAAGGTCGATTTCGTGGAGGGAAGCGATAATCGTGACGCCCTTTTGAGCGAGATTTTTGAGAATCGTAAGGAGTTCGAGCCGCCACTTGATGTCCAGGTAGCTGGTCGGTTCATCCAAAACCAATAGCTTTGGGTTTTGACAAAGGGCACGGGCAATCATTATCCGCTGTTTTTGACCGTCACTGACGCACATAAAGTCTTTCTGGGCAAAATCCTGGGCATGAAGCAGGGAAATCGCCTCGTCAACCGCCTTTTCGTCATCTGAAGTCAAAAGTCCAAAATAGCCAGTGTGGGGATAGCGGCCGGAAGCGACCACATCACGGCAGGTCAGCAATTCGGGCTTGACGCTGGTAGTAAGCAAGACCGAGATTTTTTTGGACAGTTCCTTTTGCGTGTAGGATTTCAGCTCCGATGAATCAAGGAAAACCGCACCTTCAATGGGTTCTAGCTGACGGATAATCGTTTTGAGGAGAGTGGATTTTCCTGAGCCGTTGGGGCCGATAAGCGAGAGGATTTCGCCTGCGCGCAGAGAGAGGGAAATGCCAGTGTGGAGAGGAGATTTTCCGTAACCCACGGCGAGATTTTTTAGGATTAGGGGGAATGTGGCTGGAGAAAGGTTGTTTTTCATATAATCTCCCAATGGCCGCCTTTGTCTGCGCCCACGCGACGGATATATCCTTCCGCCTGCATATGTTTTTGCATTAAAGTGTCGGCTGTCCAGTTTGCAGGGAAAACACAATCATTGCTGATATAAAGCTTATCCTTGTAAACGCTGATTTGAACAGGCACACCAACAGAAAAATCTTGATTCGAAAGCTTTAAGTCATCTTTACTCATTCTTTTAACGAGTTTTGCTTTGCAAAACTCGCCCAACATAATCGGATGTTTATTGCCACTTCTTCTAAATTTAGGAGCTAGCCAAGAAGGCCAAGATTCTTTGTATTCGATTAACTGGGATTCGGACATATTGGTTGTTCCTTACATAATCTTCTTGATATCATCCAAGTCAGGCAGAACTTTCTGCATCTCTTCCGGCATTTCAGAAAGAGATTTGTAGGTAGTAACCCCCATCGGTTTGTCGTAATCCTGAATAACATATTCTGCAAACTGCTTGTTCATGCTTTTACACAGAACAATTCCAATTGTACGATTCTCATGCGGCTTTTTGATTTTATCGTCAACAATTCTGAGGTATGCACTGAGCTGCCCTAAGTAGGTAGGCTTAAATTCACCGCGCTTCAATTCAACAACAACAAGACAATTCAGTTCGCGATTAAAGAAAAGTAAGTCCGAAAAGAATTCTTCATTAAAGGCTTCAAGATGATACTGGTCGCCGACAAATGCAAAATCTTTTCCAAAAGTCATGATAAAGTTTTTGACATTATGAATGATGGCATTCTCTACTACTCTTTCATCAACATCAGCTGCATCACGCTCTCCTATTTCTTCAACATTGATAAAGTCCAACAAGTATTCATCTTTAAACATTTCAACTGCTTTACGTGCAAGAGATGCTGGTGTTATTGTTCGTTCAAAGTTGTTTGGAAGTTCTTTCTGATGCTTGTAAGCATCTTTTTTAATCAAGATTTCCAGAGTATCTACTTGTAAGTTTTCTTCAACAACACGATGGATATAATAGTAGCGCTCTTGGAGATTTTTTATTTTGCTGAAAATTGTTATATGGTGCGAAAAAGGAACCTTGAAAAAGTCTTCTACAGGAAAATCTGCAAGATTAATTCCTGTAAGCTTAAAATCCGCAATTGGAATTATTGATGTTAATTCGTCAGACGCGTCTGACGAATTAAGTTTTTCGGGCAATTCGTCCGTCATAACGGACGAATTAGGAGCTTCCAAAAAGTTCCAGTTTTCATAAAACAAACGCATTTTCTTAAGACTTGTAGCCGAAAATCCGCGTAATCCAGGAAGTTCCTTTCTAAGTTGAGAACTTATGGATTCAAGAACACTTGTTCCCCAGGTTTTCTTTCCCTTCTTAGAAGAAAGATAGCGACCAATGCCATAATAAAGAATTAGCTGAACGCGAGTAGTTTCCTTCGCTGCCTGATACTGAGACTGTAAAATTGCTGTTTTTATTGCTTCTACAGCGGTGATTAGTTCTTGGTTCATTTTATTCTCCATTCTCTATAATCTCCCAGTGTCCAGACTTGTCCGAACCGACACGCTGAATCGCGCCGATTTCCACTAATTTTGCCAAAGCTCGTGTTACCGTGGCCCGTGACATTCCGATTTTTTCAGCAATCTTTTCTTTTGATAAATTAGGATTATCAGCAATAACGGCAAGAACCAATTTTACAGGCTCATTTGCCTTGAACATCATCATAATATCATTTGGGTGAACTGTATATTCCGGCTCGGCGATACCATATTCTTTACAAAGATTGCAGATTTTTTCTATGCCGCGACCCCAGCTTTCTATAAAACCTGCTCTAAAGAATGTGTTTGCAATATCAGGGTTATGTGGAAGAGAACGATGTTTTTGCATTAAAGTATCAGCTGTCCAGTTAGCAGGGAAAACACAGTCATTGCTGATATAAAGCTTGTCCTTGTAAACGCTGATTTGCACTGGCACGCCAACAGAAAAATCCTGATTCGAAAGCTTCAAGTCATCTTTACTCATTCTTCCGCTACGAATGGCTTCACGATGGAAAATATCAAAGCTTTCTTTATCAAGGTCTTCAATGCTCACATTTTCAAGCGGAACAGAATCCCAGTTTTTGCCAGTCTTACGCAAAAGAAAATTAGTCAGCGCTGAACCTTGCAAAAGCTGTTTTGTACTTCCAGTTCTATAATGATACTCACCCTTGTAATTCACAGGATAAGGATTTTCTTCAACAGTGATTTTTATAACATCAAGTCCGTTCTCAGTAATCAAATCCACATCAACAATCAATCCAAGCGCGTCCCGTACTTTATTGGGAATATCTTCCATAAGTTTCTTTGAATCAGTAACGCCACAAACAGAACCGTCATCACGCTTACCGATATAAAGCACACCACCCTGAGCATTTACAAAACGTCGCAATCCGCTTCTCGTCTTGCTAAACGAGTTTTGACAAGCAAAACTCGCGCAAATCCATTTGAGATATTCATCACGCCAAGATTCTTTGTATTCGATTAACTGGGATTCGGACATTTAGTTGGACTCCTGATTTAAATATTTATTTTTATATAGCTATCAAAAAGAGGGGTTGATATATTTTTTGATTTCAACCAAGCTTTTAACTCATTCTTTTGGGAATCTCTAATTCCGGGTCCCAATAGAATCTCTTCAATACTCCTTTCATAAGGAACATCTATATATTCCTTTTGAGCTTCAACTTCAAAATTATCCAGACTACCACTTTTATATTTTCCGATAAATGAAAATGGCCAAATTATATATCTCCACTCATTTTCTCCATTCCAATATTTAAGTTTTCTTATTCCAAGTTCCTTAAAATCGACACCACAAGCAAATTCTTTAAAATTGTTACGAATATAATCACTTGAAGTAACTTTTTCATATATTTTTGAAATATCATCAACATATTCAATTTTTATAGGTCCATACACAGAATTTATTGTTATCGGTTTTCCCGTTTGTGTATGCACCCCTTCATAATCAATAAGGCTCACATTTTCCACAGGGTAAAAGCCACTTTCTGTTTCAAGCAAAGAAGAAAAACTATCTGCAAACATACACGATTTCATTTTTATTCGGACACCGTCCATATTTTTTCCTGTATACATAGACCACATAAGCATATTTTCATCTTTATTAGGAGTCCAGCAAGAACAAAAAGCTTTTTTCCGAAATTCTATATAATTATCATTTATCTTTACAATTCCTTCGTATGGATCATTTAATTTATCCAATCGCTTAAAACGGATATTGCCAGAAGTTATTATCGCTTTCAAAGTTTCTGTTGATGTATAATGATATAAATATTTTGGTATCATCTCTCTTACATCTCCTTCACCTTGCTCTCAATAAACTCGATTTCATCTTTTGAAAGCCCATATTTCTTATACAGCTGCTTATCTATTTCTGAAACTGACTTGCTCCAGTCGATGTCGCTGGTTGCGGTGAAGTCTTGGAGAGGAACAAAGCGATATGTTTTAGCGGTTGCATCTTGGCTTGCTTTTGCAAGGCTGTGCATAAACCTTGCAAATTTTGTCTTGAAATATCTGCAAATATTATTAGCAGCTGTTTCATCAAGATTCAAATTAATACCTAAAAGTAGATATGATTCAGTACAAACAGTATTTGGCTTTCCTACAACGGCATTTAAATTATCATCATTTAACTCTGTTCCAATGTTATTTGCCCGTGAAGTGAACACCTTCCAATTATTTATCCATTCTTTATGTGCTGGAACTTGCTCGTTTTCGATATATCCAACACTCCAATTCTTTCCATAACAAAATACTGGTTTTTTAAGTCCGTCACTTGAATCTTTGAAATGGGAACTTTTTGCGAAAGTTGTGTCCAATCCAAATGGTTTACGAGATGACACATACTCAGAGAAAGATTTTGACTTATTCTCAGAAAATATTTTTTTTATTATTTCAATCGCAACTGCACTTCTTATAAAAATCTCTGTTCCCTCTATTTTCATAGGGCGCATTAAATCACTTTCGATTCCTTTTTCTGAATGCGTCACGACTCTCGTAAGTTTTTTCGTATTGTCATAATTTTTATTTCTAAAGAAATAGCAAATTCCACCTCGATTATTTGTATCAGGAAAAAGAAGTTCTGGGTGTAAAAAATCATGAAGTTCTTGCAAATGAATATCATTCAGCATTTTGTTTCTGAATTCATCAAGATTTTTTCCACCAGCATACCATCGTGAGGGCATTATGATTGATACAAGATGCGGGTCAACTTTTTCTGAAAAATCTACAAAATCATTATAAATTGGTCTTGCACTAGCTTGTGCACCACCATCCATCACCTGATACGGTGGATTACCAAGTATTGCATCAAAATTCATATCTTTAAGCTCCTTGAGGATTTCTTCATTTTTTGTTGTGTCTATCAAATCATACGAAGTAAAATCAGAATAAATATGTTCTACAGGAAGACCTAAAAGTTTGTAAATCTTCCTTGTACATTCATAGGTTACGCTCGATGTCGGAATGCTGTACACATTATTCTTTATTCTGCTGCCATATTTCTGTAAAAGCGCATTTGCAAATTCCCCGGTTTTTGAGGCAATGTCCAGGAACTTGTCGCTTGCACAAATATCATCCGGCAGACTGTTCACCAGTTCAATTGCGACATTATCCGGCGTTACTACTTCAGAAACAGAAAGGCGTGACATTTTCTTTAACGCTATTCCAATTTTATCCGGGCTAATTTCTTTTCCAAGTTGGTTGATGTTTTGAATTTTATCTTCAAGATAAGAAAGAATCTGCGGATTGATTTTATCCCGGACAAGTTTTAATTCTTTTACATTAATCTGAAGGTTCTTTCCAATGCGTTTTCCTTCTGTATCATTTTCTATATTGCAGATTATATCCGAAACGCTCTTTTCATCTTTTTCAGAAATAAAGGCAAAAAGCAAGAGCTTAAAATAATAGCCTTGCAGCTTGCTTGCCAATGCTTTTGCATCATCTTCTTCACTTTGAGCATTATCTTTTTTTTCTGGATTTTTAGTTCCTGAATCTCCAGCCGTTTGAGACTCTGGCGTATCAATATCATCGCCGTCGTCTTCTGAGCCGTAAGCTGACACATCAAACTTAATGCCTTTTGCCGTAACTTCCGGCTGTTTTTCGATTATTGAACGGATTGATTCATCTTCAAAAATCCGCTGATCAATTTCTATGTCGAAAGTTTCATCCATCATGCTCTTATTGGCATTGTAATTACGGATTGTATCAACAATATCCTGAGCTTCTACCATGCCAAGCTTTGAATGATTCATAAAAATGATTGGCGCAATTTCAAGTTCTCTTTTTAATTTTGCATCCAGAACTTCATTTCCTCGTTCAGATTTATTTATGTTTGCTATAAGAGCCTTTTTGTGCTGCAATGTGTACATTCTGACAGGATCAAAATCAACAAGAATAGTCTGTGGCTTCATGTCTTGTTTTATGATTTTGCCGTCCTCACTCTTTATAGTCTTAACATACTGACTTTGCAAACGGAAAATTGCCTGGTCATAGTCCTGAGGACTAGATGTATTCCGCAAGAAAATCATCGTATCCCATTCTTTGACGGTCGAGCCTGTAAGCATTTTTCCTACTGTCAATGAAATTGTCTTTTTTCCTTCTGATTCATACTTTTCGATTTTTTCTTTGACACGGGCGGCATAATCAGGCTTATTCATTATTTTTCCTGAATCAAAACCTGCAATATTTATAATTTCGTAATCATTCAGATTATTAAAACGCTCAGCCTTTAAAAGATTTTCCATTGCATCACAGGAAGCACAATATGGAAGCACCATGACGATATGGCGGCACATTGAGCCTTTTTTGATTTTGTCATAATTCAAAAAACTGAAAATATTTTCATCCTCTTTGCTTCCGTCAATCGCGCGGAGCAAGTCTATAACTTCATCTTTATATTTGAACTGATTGTGTTTTTCGTCTGCTTTTGATGTTGATTCAGGAGAAAACAGTTCATCCAAATCATAGGCATAGCCGTTATTTTTTAAGTCTGCCAGTTTTGCTTTGGCTGATTCATTCAGATTAAAGGCAAAACGAATCATCTGTGGAAAGCCATAATAAGGATTTTCCCATTCGTCTTTTTCTATATTTTCCTTATCCCACTTTTCTTTTTCGTTGATAATGTCGCTGTATTGAACCATTCCGACTATATCATCCCTTTCAAATTCATTATCCAAAAGGATTCTGTAAGGAGTTCCAGAAAGATGAAGCTTTACTTTTGGCGAAAAAACTTTTATCTGATTTTCAAGGTCATCAAAAGATTCGTCATAGCCTTTTTTTTCTGTTGTGCCAAGAACTTTTCCGAATTCTTCTGCACGCGCTCCAAAATGAGTTTCATCTATAATCAATAAATCAAGTTTTTTCTGATTGTTTAAGTTGAACAAATCGGCATGGCGAGTTTTTATATCTTCTCCAAGCAAATCCTGCATGGTAAGAAAAACAACTACAGAATGGCCCTCTGCAAGTTTTTCGGAAATGACGGCTGGATTTCTTGACATTGAATCTGAATCAACAAATTCAAAGCCGTCTAGTATTTTTGGACGCTGAACATTTTCTTTCCATTCCAGACGAACTGCTGTCTTTCCGCAAACAACAACAGTCAGCTTTGCTTTCATTTCCTTTGCGCAACAAAGAGATGTAAAAGACTTTCCAAAACGCATGACTGCGAACATAAGCAAATTGTTGCGGCCTTTTTTGACTGCATTTGAAAAATTCTCTATGACAGCTTTCTGATTTTCTCGCGGTTTCCAGTCCGCATCACGCTTAAAGTCAAAATCTCCTAAAGGCAAATTATCTTCCACATCATAAAAAGCGTACCTGTTATCTTTCTTCTCAAATGATTTTTGAATGTCTTTTATTGCTTCCTCAACATTTTCCTTTTTTGCATTCATAAAAAACTCGTTTGAAAGATAAATTCCGCTTTTGACATCATCTTTTTCGATTCGGAGGAAGCCATTCTGAATCAAAAAATCATGTACGGAATAATCGCGAAAGTATGTTTTCTCGTCAACTTTTGCAATATGCTCGTATTTCTTTTTCAGATCAGAATAGAATTTCCGCCACTCATCAAGACGAACTTCGACAGGACGATAAGTGTCACCAACTTTGAGAAAATTAGGAACGGTGTTTGTTTCAAAAGCGTAGATATATGGCTCAACACGGCCTCGAATGAGGGAATCCAGATTCATATTTTCAATCATTTTTTTCTCCCTCTTTCATTATATCCACGAAACGTAAAGTTTTATTCTCCTTCCAGTCACGGATTTTGCAATAGATTCCGTTATGCTTGAAATAAGAATTTTTGCCGTAACCAAGCTTGCAGCCCTCACATTGTTTTGAAATCACATGATTTTCAAATAAATCTTCCTCTACAATTTCTTTTGTACAGCAGGAATTTGGTACAACAAACTTCAAGCCATCCATCTGCCAGATATTCCATGCAATAATCTTTGCAAAACCGACTAAATCTTGAGTTTCAAGTTTTTCATGAAACTTTGCCTCATAATGTTCTGTGACATCAAAAAGAAGATTTTCGCGGGCAATAAGAATATTATCTCCCTGCCACTCAAAGCCATAAGAACTTTGAACGGCAACAGTTGCCCATTTTAACCAATCTTCGCGACTATCAGTATTTTCAGCAACAACACGAAGTTTTCTATCCAATAGACCAATTCTGTCTTGAACTTCAATATAATCACCAGTAACGGCATCGTAACGGCTTGTGATGTATGGGGCTTCTCCGCAGGTTATTTCCATCCTGTTTGAGAAAACATAGTCCTGCCATGTTTTGCCCTCTGCTGTGGGAAAAGCAATTTTTTCCCTTACCGTCTCCCATGAATGTTCTTTTTCTACATTAAAAACATCTTTTCTCCCGAACCAGCTTTCATCAACCAAATTATTTTGAAGATTACATACCCAGCTTGGCGTAAAGACCTCTGCTTTTTGTCTCACTCTCTTCTGCTGTTCTTCTTTTGATTTTTTTGTGCGAGGTTTTATGATTCCGCCATGCTCACCCGTAATTAATTCAATCTTGATTTCTTTATCCGAAGAGTAAAGTTCGCCGTATTTTACGTAATTATCCGTAGCCCAAATGATATTTTTTCCTGTCGTTTTGTCCTTTAAAAGAATTTCAAGCAAAGTACGGTCAATTTTGAGAAGGTCGTTTTCTTTTATATCTATCAAATTTTGGGCTTCCATCACTTTTATTCTAGCACATTCCTAGACTTTTTTCATTCAGTTTCCTCTTTATGCCACCACTCCCCCATCACCTCTCCCGCTTCCTTCGGTTCACCAGCATAAAAATCACGACAGGTGCACCAAAAACCGAAGTGACCGTGCTTATGCTTAGTTCCATCGGGGAAAGGAGTGTGCGGGCGATAAGGTCAGATATGATGCAGAAAACCGCCCCGCTCAAAAATGAAGCCGGAATCACGACCAGACTTTTTGAAGTGAGAAGGAGCCGTTTGACCAAAAAAGGCACGGCGATTCCCACGAAGGAAACCGGGCCTGCAAAAGCCGTGACGGTAGCGGAAAGCAGGCTTGAAAGGAGAATCAAAAGCGGGCGGAAGATTTTTGTGTTCACTCCCATGGACTGGGCGTAACTTTCTCCCAGCTGAAAGGCCTGAATTGGTTTTGCCAGCAAAAAAACAAGGGCTGTGGTCACAAAGATGATTCCGAAAGAAAGCGCGCAGTCGCCCATACCGAAGCCAGAAAAGCTGCCCTTTGACCAGCCGTGCAAGTTCACGATGTCGGCGTCTTCGGCAAAGGCAATCAAAAAATCCGTGACCGCCGAAGTGACATAGCCAATCATGATTCCCGCCACCAGAAGGGAGCCGGCGGAAGAAATTTTCCGGGCAACAAGGAGAATGAAAGCCGTGGAAAGAAGGGCACCGACAAAGGCCGAAGCGACCAAAATAAGAGAGGATGAGGCAAATCCCCTTTTGAGCAGAAAAATCAGCGCGAGGGCAACCGTCATCTTGGCTCCCGAAGAGATTCCCAAAACGAAGGGGCCTGCGATGGGATTCTGAAAGTAAGTCTGTAGCAAAAATCCAGAAAGCGAGAGGGCTCCCCCCAGCAAAAACGCCATGATGAGGCGGGGAAGGCGAATCTGCATGATGATGTTGACTTCCTGTACCGAGCCGCCATGACGCGCCAGAATCGAGCAGACCTTACCGAAAGACATGGGAACCGAGCCGATGGAAAGGGAGAGCACGGCGGAAAGCGCGAGCAAAATGAGAAAGACAATAAAGACTAAGGGGATTCGATTTATTTTCATTTGATTTCCCCTCTACTCCACCCGCTCCAAAAATGAGAGCTGCCTCTCTTCCCCGCTGATAATCGCCTTTAAATCGAGAATCATATCGCCGATGCTGTCGGTGGCCTGATAGAGATATTTCCCGGTCGCCCACACTGAGCCGTCCTGCACTGCCTTGAATTCGGCAAAGAGGGGGCTTTTTGCGTGCAGGTCCTTTAGGGAATGAACGCTGTTATCGATTGAGGAATTGTAAATGAGGATGTCGGCATCAGCGCACTGGGCGTAAAATTGCTCCATGGAAATCGTGACCGAGGGACTGGTGGATTTCCGCGTGGAGGCAAAGGCATAAGTTCCGCCGGCCATTTCAATCATTTTTACGATGTAGTCGTCGCGGCCACGGATTACTACAAGACCGTTTGGTGTTATATAGAAGAAAGCGATTTTGGGGGAGATTCCCGCATCTGAGTGCGTGGCTGACGGTGAATCAAGTGCTGGGGTCAGGGCGGAAATCTTTTTTTGGAAGAAAGATTCGGCCTCCCTCTCCTTTCCCAGCATGGCGCCGTAAAGTTTAATCCATTCCATACGGCCAAGGGGATTCGGCTCATAGCTGGACTTATCCACGAAAACCGGGATTCCCAGAGACTCAAGTTTTTCTTTGATTTGGGGCGAGTGATAAATCATCGTGGATTCCACGGCCAGAGACGGCTTTTCCTTCAGCAAAAGCTCAAAATCGGGGGCATTGTATTTCCCGGCGTAGAGGATTTTTTTCTCTTCCATGGCACGGGCGGCTTCTTCTATATACCAGTCTTTTTTTTGGATAGCGGAAAAGCGGATTGCGTCCAAAGAATCAAGGCGGACCCAAAGAGCCATTGCGGAAGATGCGCAAAGATAAGTCTTTTTTACGGGATATTGAATCAGGATAATTTCAGGAGGAAGATTTTTGGGAAGAGGTGCCTTTTCGGGAATCAAGAGATAGCGGTCACTGTCTGCCACGGTAATCAGGCGGAAAAGCTCAGAATATCCGTCACTGCCAGAAGATTCTGCCGGGCGATATTCGTCAATGCGGAAGATTTTCGCGTATTTCAATGGAAGAGACTTTTCAAAAGTCAAGCCTTCGATTTCAAGGGGTGCGTCATTTTTAATAGAAGATTTTGTACATGAGGAGAGAATTAAGAGAAAGAAAAAAAGAGGAAGAAAAATTCTGATGCGGATGAAGGCAGATGGACGCGGATTCATATTTTTTAAATCCCCTTTCTCTCAAAGAAAGCCCGCTACCAGCCAAAAAATTTCTTCTTCGCGGATTTTGAATCGAAATTCAAATAATATAAAATCTCGTGGCTTCTGCTCATGGCAGTGGTGTCGGCGTAAAGAGGAAGTTCCCGGTCAAAAGAGTAAATGGGAATCGTGAAAGTTGAGTTTCCGCCCTTGTCAAGGATTTTTGTGTCAACATCGAACCTCTCTCCGTTGACCTTCATGTAATCATAGTTGGAGCTTGACCATTCGATTATGGCGACTGCCTTTCCATCCTTTACGATGACTTTTGCAGGGTTGGTGATTTTTGCCTTTCCGCTGCCACCAGAAAGCGCGACCTTTACGAGATAAGAGCCGTCTTTAAGGGGAGAAGGCTTTCGCTCCGGGGAGACAAAAAGAGATTTTTCGGGCAGGCTTGAAGCGTCAAAGAGGATTTCCCTCTCGTACCACTTGCCTTTTTTTGAGCTGAATGCGGCACATTTAATAGAAGAATTAAGTTCTGAAATCGGGAAAGAAAAGAAAATCGCGCCATTTTCATCACTCTGGGCTAAAATCTCTCCCTTCCCTTTCGAGTCAGAAGCATTCTGTGCGCTTCCCAGGAAAAATTTCGTGTAGGACTTTCCGCTCATGGTGATTTTAACGCTCATCTGCCCCTCTTTTACAGAAAGAAGGGATTTTGTGATTCTGAACATTGAAGAGCTGGACTCAGACTCAACTTCATATTCTCCGTCAGCGATGTCGGAAGCAGAGACAGGAAGCATAGTCTCCCGCCCCACCTTCTCTGGCACAAGCATTTCATCACTGGAAGCAACCTGAGCGTCCAAAGGCGGAAGGAAAAATGAGCAATGAGCAATTAAAATCGCAAGCAGGAAAATTTTTCGCATGGGAAGTGTCCTTTTAAATTCCTCACAGAGAGCACAGAGTATACAGAGGAAAACTTTTGTATAAGAGCCTCTGTGGCCTCTTTAGCCTACGCAACATAGTTGCTTCGGAGAATCGCTAAAATTGCCCTGCAATTTTTTAACGCTCCCTATCTGTGAGGAATTATTTTACAATGAATCGATTGCTGATTTTGCGTGGTCTACGTAAATCTGCTGGATTGTTTCGTCCTGACCTAAGCCTTCGAGAACGCAGTCAACATCGTAGCCGGCTGCCTTAAAGATTGATTTCCATGAATCATCCTCGTCACCTGCCATATCGTTTGTGGCGTGGTCTCCCGCAACGACCATGAGGGGAAGGAGAACGACCTTTTTGTAGCCGCCTTTTTCGCCGATAGCTTTAACCAAATCTTCGACAGATGGAGTCGCCTCAACCGTGCCGATGTAGTAGTTTGCGAATCCTTTTGAAGAAAGAACGTCCTGCATTTTTGAGTAAACGCCATTTGAAGCAGCCTCTGTTCCGTGTCCCATGAAGACGATTGCTGTTTTTCCGTCGTCGAATTTCTTTGTTTTGGCTGTGATTGCGTCAGCTACGCGGGAAAAATCCTCGTCCGTGGTGAGAAGTGGTTTTGAGAGAACGACCTTAGAGAATTTGCTCTCGTATTTTGAAAGGGTTTTCTGCAAGTCGGTGTACTCAAATCCGTCCATCAAGTGGGTTGGCTGAACGACCAGCGTTTTGACCCCATTGTTTGCGGCACGGACAAGAGCTTCGTCCACATTGTCGATTACGAGATTTTCCCGTTCTTTAAGGATTTTGATGATTGTGTCTGCGGTGAATGCCCGGGCTACCGTGTAATCAGGGTAGGCTTTTGCGATTGCATTTTCGATTCCGCCGATTGTAAGGTCTCGGGAAGAATTGTAGCTTGTTCCGAAAGATACGACCAGGATTTCCTTGTCTTTTGAAGCGACTTTTGTGCTGCCACAAGAAGTGAAAACCGAAGCGAAGAGAGCGCTTGCACCAAGAGCAAGTGCGACCAATTTTGAACATTTGTTCATTTGTAAATACTCCTTTGTCTCGAAGAAGACTTTTTATTAACTTTAGGCTGGTGTCTGACTCGAAGAGCGCTGTCATTCTGAACTTGATTCAGATTCTCTTCACACAGTAGCGGCACTGCTTGGGATTCTCACCCAATTCCCAGTTAGGCTCGCCCCCAGTTTCCTGTTATGCGAGCACCTAAAATCTTACCTACTTTATCACAAGGGTGATTTTTGTGCAATTATTGGCGCACCCCTTCGGGGACGCTATGTCCGCCCTAGGGAGCAACGGCTTTAGCCGGCAAAATGCTCCGGTGGAGCATTTTGAGCGAGTCTCCGAGCTGCTATGCAGCGAAGGTCGGACTCACGCTCATAGCCTTCGGCTACTTCGGGGCTACCAGCGCTTGCGCATCATCGCCCGACCATGTATTTGGCTGTAATCGGCACAGTCCAGAGCCAGCGGTATTCACCGTCAGTGATTTCTTTGTAGAAGGTGTCCCAGCCTGCCGTAACCGTCCATTTTTCAAATTCAAAGAGAATGCGGGGATAAAGCTCCCATGTGTCAAAAGATTTTGATGAATCGCTCGTGTCGTATGCGGCGTAATATCCTGCCATGGGCTTTAAGGCAATGGCGCCGGCCACAGGGAAATAAACTTGCAGGGCCGAGTAAAACGGAATCATTGTGCCCTCGACTGAATGACCGATTTCGCTCTCGCTGGTGATTTTTACGCTTCCGATTGTAGGCCGGATTGCCAGAGAGAAAAGATTTGAGCTTTTCAAATCTTCCGTTTTGTAATTCGATACAACCTTAAATATCGTGTTAGCAACATATGGTTCAGTATTATGGGAAAAAGCAAGGAAAAGACCGAGATTTTTGAAAAAAGCAAGGTTCCGCTTTGAATAATTCGCTGACACACAATACGAAAAATTGTCTTTTGATTCCGTGTCCTGTGATTTTGAACTTGCAGCACGAACTTCATAATCACCAGTATCAGAATACCAGAGCGAAAATCCAAGGCTCAATGGAAAGTCCTTTGAAAGATATGAAAAGTCATAGCAAAGCGCGCCGTTAAGCCCCCAGTCTTCTTCGAAAAGCGTATAATCTTCCGTGACAGGAAGAGCAGCACCAAAGGTAAATCCTTTTGCCTCTGATTTTATGCCGACACCAGTTTTCCCCCAGCGGGTCGCTCCCGTATAAGTTTCCGTCAGCGAAAAATATCCGCCGGGAAGATAATATGAATAGAGCTTTCCGATTGCGACTTCAAGCAGATTGTTTCCAAAAGGACGAACCTTTGCGTAGGCTCGCTTCACGTCAAGCTTCTGGGCTTCTTCTTCCTTTTTGTCAGTATCCTTGAGACGGTAATACAGTTTTCCGCCAAGTGTCACATAATCATCAGACATTACAGATTCAACAAGAAAATATGAGCCACCGAACTGAACTTTATCATCCTCATCCTTGTCAATCGGAGTAACAGCAAATGTAAGAGAAGTGTTGTCCTTCATCTTGGACAGCAGGGAAGCCTCAGCAAATACCGAGAATGCAGAGAAAAAAAAACATGCCATAACAGGCAGCCGAACAGACTTAGTCATAAAAACCTCATTTTTTGAATTTGAAAATGCGATGTTTTAACTCTTGAAAATAGCAAGAGTTAAAACATCGCATTTTCAAAGTTATCTCTAAAAATTGCAATTTTTAGAGATTCCATGAATATATCTTTTCTACAAAAATTGCACAATAGAATCAAATCCCTCTAAATTGACATAAATGACAAAAATACCTAAAATGTCAATATGACACTTTTTTAAAAAATGTCAGTTTTTACTAAGGAGCATACAGTAATGAAAAGATTCGCCTTTTCAGCTTTTCTTGCAACGATGGGAGCCGCAGTAATTTTCGCAAGCGGCGTCGAAAACAAGACAAATCTGAGTACCGGTTATTTGCGGAATCCAAGCCGCAACACTGAAGCAAAGCGTCCCGAAGCGTCATATTACAATGTGGCGGGAACAGCTTTTATGGCTGACGGTCTTTATGTCGAAGCCGGAAATCAGTTTGTATTCAAGGAATACGGAAATGAGCTGAACACGGGCAATAAATTCGCTTCAAAAGGCCTTTCTGACTATTATTCAAATGACGAGACCACGGTCTGGTTTTATCCTGACGCTGATTTCGTTTACAAGCACAGTAATTTCGCAGTCTTCGGCAACTTCGGCGTTTATGCCGGCGGCGGCTCACTCACTTTTTCAGAAGGAACCAGCGCAACTTCCCTCCTCTTTGCAAACGCTGCGGCCGACTACATGGCTAAATCTGCCGAATATTACACGGCTTCTCAAAAAGCATCTTCTGACTCAGATAAAATCGCCAATCAGGCTGAGAGCGAGCAGTACAGCACGGCGGCAAGCTACCTTATGAAAACAGCCCAGGAAGGCGGCCACACCCTCAGCGTCACATCAATCACTTACGGCGGTCAGCTGGGAGTGGCTTATCTTTTCCTTGACAATCTTTCTTTTGCGGCGGGCTTGCGCTATGTTCACGGAACTCAGGACATGAAAATCAAGTCTGGCTATTTCACTCTTCTCAGAAACGGCAGCGACAAGATTTCATACGTGGCAAACGGCTACACAGTCAGCGGAGTTTTCGGAATCCACTACCGCCCGATTGATGTCGTTGATTTGGCAGTTCAATATCAGTCAAAATCATCTGTAAAATACAAGGTCAAAAAAGTTCATGGAGACTTGGCCGATGATTTCGATATTTACAACGGAAAAACATTCCACACAGACCTTCCTGCAGCCCTCAACCTGGGAGCGGGCTGGCAGACTTTGGAAAATCTCTACCTGAGCGCAAGCTTCAACTACTACTTCAACACTTTCGCCGACCAGAATTCCATTCTCGGTGAAACTGACTACGACAATTCATGGGAAATCGCCCTTGGCGCGGACTGGAAAATCTGCAAATGGCTTTCTTACAGCGCAGGCCTGCAGTACGGAAATCAGGGAACCACAAGCGACTCAAACAGCACTTTCAACCCTGTGCTGGACAGTTTCTGCGTGGGAACCGGCGTTGAGTTGTATCCCCGCGAAGAGCTGACAGTCGCTCTTTCTGGTCTTTTTGCCACATATTTTGACACTGACTACTATCTGAGCGGAAACAAGACCACTTTGAGCAAGAAGGTCACAAACCTGAGCTTTGGCGTCACTTACCACTTCCCAAATCTTTAGCCTACTCTTATAGAAGGAATATGTTATGAAACTTTCAAAAATACTGATAAACACACTGATTTCATTTCTCGCCATGTCTGTAACGCTTATTTCCTGCAGCAACGAGGACGACGACTACAACTACGAGCCGCATAATGCCGTGGTGAATTTTATGCTCGGCTCAAATGTCCTGAGCTATGACACTTCTTTCGGCTATGATGATGCCTTGCTCGTCGGCGCGGATAACACGGTTTACACCCCTGCCTTGGCCCGCTTTGCCTCGGCTCTGGCCTTTGACTGCTACGACACTGTTAAGGTTTCTCTCAAGACAAGCGCAAAAAATCCCACGAGCGCTTACGACAACACCACGCTCTACTCAAATTTCGGCTTTGAGGATGCGACATACACAGAGCTTTCTGCAAGCGACTATCTTTCAGACCGGCAGGATTTGACGAACGCCGTTTTCGCCCACAGAAAAGTTACGGCGGAAGACGGCACGGTCTATCAGATTTTCACCGTTGCCGTACAAGGCTCTTCCGGAAGAGACCAGTGGCTCAGCAACTTTGATGTAGGCGACTATTCTGACGCAGCGACTACAAAAAATTACGCTACCCTTTCAGCAACCCATTCAGTGGCGGCGGCCGTTGCAGCCGGAAACACCGACCAAGCCTCCGTTCAGGCAGAATCTCTTGCTAATTACGCTAAGCTTGCCACTCAATTCCCCACCGAACACAAGGGATTCGCTTTGGCGGCCCTTCGCTTAAAAGACAAAATCGATGCCTATGTCACTGCCCACGAAGTCTCTGGAGCGAAAAAAGTCCTTCTTTTGACAGGTCATTCCCGGGGAGCTGCCATCGCGAACATTTTGGGAAAAGTCTACGAAGGCGACAGCGACTGGACTTCATTCTCATACGGATTTGCCACACCCCGCACCACCACCGCATCAAACGCCGCAGAGTTCAAGACAATCTTCAACATCATAAACAGCGATGACTTGGTGACAGAGCTTCCCCTTAAAAACTGGGGCTTTACCCGCTACGGAACTGACAAATCAGCGAGCATCGAAGGCTCTTATAAGGCTCAGTGGAAAAACAAGCTTCCTTTTGTTTCTGACTACATTTCCGCGAATGGAGAGGATACGAGCTATTTAGCCGACGTTGCAAGTGACCGGGCTGCCTTGTATGCTTCAGAAAGCGGCACTTTCAGATTGACCTTCGACACAGAAGCAGAAGCTAATGACACTTTCGCATATTTGAAGAACCTCGGCTTAGGAGTTACTTCCTACGACCCATACAGCACCTTTGCTGTGACGGCAGGAAGCGGAGATTCTGAAGGAAAGTATATTCTTTCAGCCACATTCCGTCCCCAGTTCTTCTTGAACACCATGGTCATGGGAATCGTCCTCTCATCAGTCAGCACTGAGACTGCGGCAACATTCGTCACAACCATGATTAGCGGATATGAGTCCGAGATTCACCAGATTGCTCTTGGAACTATGGCGAGCAAAATCACGGGATTCGCATATTCTCACGCAGTTCCCTGCTATACGATTCTTGTAGAAAACCTCAAGTAATTTCTCTGAATTTTCTATCGAACGACCGGGAGTTTTCCTGCTCCCGCGTTTTCTTTTACATAGTCCTGAACCTTATCAGCAGGAAGCGCATCATAGGAATAAGGGATATCAAAAAGCGGTGTTTTCGATGTTTTGAATTCACCGCTCTTTTTTTTGCCCTTTGAGCGGTCAATTTCATTCACAGAATACACTTTTCCCGGCTTTTTTGCGCTTCCTGAATAAGAATTCTTTATTCCGCCCCCATAATAATTTGCCTCAGCCTGAATGAGCGAGTTATAGCGCACTCCAAGTGCATAAGAATTTCCATAAGGAGAATTTGGGCTGGCATCATAATAATTATTGTACAAGTGAATCGTTGAAAGCCGGACCATCGGCAACCGGGAAGCACAGTTATAAAAATAGTTGTGATGCAGGGTGACTTTTCTGTTCGCCGCGTCAATTTTTTCTGAATCGCTTGAGCCAATCAGCATGGTCTTATTGTGATCCATGAATTTACAATATGAAACAGTGACATTTGTGCTTTCCTTCGTAATGTCGCACAATCCGTCATAAGTCACCCATTTTTCTGAAACGCTTCCCCCTGTCTTTACATAAGTCTGTTCTTTTGTGTCATAGAAAGTACAATGGTCAATCCAGACATTGCTTGAATTCTCAACAAGAACGCAATCATGCTGTGAGTTAAATCCATCGTTTGCCTCATGGTGGGGGAAAGGATCATAGGCATCGCGGATGACGAGATTCCTCAGCACGACATTTGAAGCCTTGCTTATGCTGACACTTCCTCCGCTGAATCCAGAATCAGCCGTGAGACCGATGATGACCGTATCGCTGGGAACAGAAAGCAAAATTACGCTTTTATATGCCATGTTCAGAGAATGCATCGTTTCGTAGAGGGGGCTTTTTGAAGAACTTTTTGCGCTTTCCTCTGTTGACGTTGTGCAGGCAGCCACGTAGGCATCGCGATACTCAGCATAAGAAGAATAGTTGCTGTTTTTCTGAACGAAGGCGTCCAAGGCCGCATTTGGTTCTCCGGATTTTTCGGGGAACATTCCTTCAGAAAGGTCAATCATCCCATCGACATAAATCACGCCGCCTTTTTTAAGCGCGTTCAACAAGTTACGCTTGCTGCTTACGGTAACTGCGGAATCAGTTTTGATATTGGCAAAAGAAAATGACTGGCCGGCAAAGCCATCGGGTACATCGCCTGCAGAAATTGATTCAGCGGCTGAAAGAGAAGTGGCAAAAAAAGCCGCAGAAAGGAAAAGAACAGAAAAAAATGAGACAGTCTTCTTCATAAATACTCCTGAATTCGTTTTTTGAATTATAACGAAGCTAAGGAGCAAAAAGAAGTTGACTATTTTTAAAATAAAGAACTCCCGCAGGTAGTGCGGGAGCAATGAGTGCACTAAAAATTATGGGGATGACTCATACTTATTGGACAGCCCCTTATGCATTCTTTTTGAGCTGGCGTGAGAATGTCTTGGCACCCTCAATAACCAGAATCACAGCGAGGATTGCCATTGCGGTGGCAAAAATAAGCTGGAACCAGTTACCCCAGTGGAATGCGTTCGGAGCGCCTGCGGCCATTGCCTGACATTTTCCGATTACAGTGCGGACAAGCTGGGTGAGAGTTGCGGCTAGCATGAATACTGTCGGGATGATGAACATTTTGTTGTTCTTTCCGACCTCACCGAGCCAAGCGGCAACTGCCATGAGGGCGATACCTGCCAGAAGCTGGTTTGCAGAGCCAAAGAGAGCCCAAATCTGAGCAAGTGAGAGACCGCCCAGAGTACAACCTATTACGACCATGAGAAGCGTGCCGAAAAGCGGATGAGAAAGGCATTTTCTGGCTCCTGCAACATCTTTGTATGATTCTTCGTTGTCTTTAAGGAAGAGTTCGCTGAACATGAAGCGGCTCAATCGTGTCGCCGAGTCCAAAGAAGTGAGGGCAAACACAGAGACTGCCAGGGTCAGAAGAGCGTAAATTGCGTTGTTGTTGTCGATGTAACCGAACATTTGAGCGATACCCTGAGCAAATGCTACCGGAGGCGCCCCCCTGAAAGCTCCGTCAACGATGAAATTCTTTGAAACCATACCCACGGCGATGAGTGATATTACGCCGAGAGCTGATTCAATGAGCATTGAGCCATAGCCGATAGCCTTTGCGTGCTTCTCATTGTCAAGCTGTTTTGAAGTTGTTCCAGTTGCAATGAGCGAGTGGAAGCCTGAACATGCACCGCAGGCAACCGTGATAAAGAGAGCCGGAAACATCGGGCCGATTTTTGTAGACCAGCCAGTGAAAGCCGGAAGCTCGAAGGTGGCTTTTCCTGTGAATGCAGAAACAATGATACCGACGAGAGCAAGAGCCATCATGCCGTAAAGAAGGAATGATGAAAGATAATCTCGCGGCTGAAGCAAGCACCAGACCGGAATCAATGATGCGACCGCGATGTATGCGCCGATGAAAATAATCCATGCGTTTCGGCTCATTGCGAAACCAAAGTTCAAACCGATTACGATTGAAAGAACGATTCCAACAAGGCCGATGATGGTTGCCGGAAGAGTCTTGAGACCACAGCGGTTTGTGAGGATTCCGTAGATAACTGCGAGAACGATGAAAAGGAGAGAAATCATCGCTGTCGTCTGAGGACCTGTTGGATTTGAGACGATGCCGAAAGCCGTTGAGCCGTCTGCGCCTGCAACTGTAGCGAAAGTGCCTGCAACAACATTGACGAAAGAGGCAATGACGAGAATCAGAACGAGGAGAGCGAAAATGATGAAGAGCTTCTTTGAGGCTTTTCCCATTGAGTCCTTAATGATTTCGCCGACTGATTTTCCGTCGTGGCGGGCAGATGCGAAGAGAGAACCGAAGTCCTGCAAACCGCCGAAGAAGATTCCGCCGATTACGCACCAAAGGAAAACCGGAACCCAACCGAAGACTGCCGCCTGAATCGGACCGTTGATTGGACCCGCTCCTGCGATTGATGAGAAGTGATGTCCCATCAAAACTGCCGGTTTTGCGGCAACATAGTCTACGCCGTCTGCTTTTTCTTCAGCAGGCGTCTTTTTTGTGGGGTCAATTCCCCACTGCTTTGCAAGCCAAGAGCCATAGAAAACATAGCCGATGAAAAGCAAGGCAATTGCAGCAAGAATGATAAGTAATGCTGTCATTTAGAACTCCTTTCCTCCCGCGGAAGCGGCTTTGCATAGACGCAAGGAATCTGCAAGTTTTTACCGCCGCCTATTCTGGGAAAACTTTTTTTATAGCGAGCCTACAAGTTTCTTCAGGTCCGAGCCGCGGCGATTTGTGACCGCCCGCCCTGTTGAAGTCTCATAAGCTAATGCCCGAAAAGCACTCCAGCCATAAAGGCCGAATTTATATGATTTGTAAAATTTGAGTTTTTTGACGGTTTTGAAGGAATCTTCTGGAAATTTCTCGGCAAGAATGATAAGCGTGACATCTGAATTTCGATGGCCGTAATAGGGAGTGATTTTTGACAAACCTCGCTCCCAGGCAAGTTCTGAAAGCTCAGTGATTTTTTCGGGGGGAAGGGATGCTGAAACAGCTCCAGCACGACCGTCATTCTGAGCTTGAGTCAGAATCTCATCATCTATATAGAAGAAAACAAAGTCATTGGAATCAATGTCAGCGATTTTTGCGACCCTGACAAGCATGTACTGCTCATTGTGGGATTTGAATTCAGCTTCAGCGACAAATGGAGCGGCCACGTTTGATGTGGAAACTGTATAATAGTCTTCAAAGGAATGTAACAATTTTTCCAACACGCCGTTGCTATTCATAGTAACTGAAATTGTAAGAATATTTAAAGTAATGGTCAATAGAAACAATAAAAAGAATTTTCTCAGCATTATGATTTAATCGCAAAACTTTGACATAAAAAAATATTTTTTGATAGTTTTCCGCAAAAAATCACGGCAATAATTTGCTCATATCTACTTCGGAGGAACCTATGAAAAAAAGTGTGACTGGAAACCTCGTTCATCTTGACGGTGAGCTTTTTTACAAAATTGAAAATTTTGATGAAATGGACGACTTCTTCATGACAATTACCAGTCCAAGCGATGTGTGGAATTTTTGCTGGGCGCAGGGTGGAATCACTGCAGGACGAAAAAACGCCGACCATGCGATTTTTCCGTATTATACATGCGACAAAATTCAGGATGCAAAGGGGTCAACCGGCTCCGTGACAATCATTAAAATCAAAAGCGAGGGCAAAAAAGGCATCATCTGGCAGCCCTTTGAAAATCTGCTGTCTTCTACATCTTCACGCTACAGCGAAAAAATCGGAATCCAAAGGAACCTGTACAAAAGCCTGAACGGCAACAAAATCTGGTTTGAGGAAATCAACCTGATGCTTGCGCTCTCCTTCCGCTATGCGTGGACATCAAGCGAAAAGTTCGGACTTGTAAAAATCACCAGAATCGAAAATCTCAGCGACAGAAAGGTAAATCTGGAAATTCTGGACGGTTGCCAGAACATCATGCCATCTTCGGCGGACAGCACAATCCAGAACAATAAAAGCGTCCTCCTTGATGCCTATAAAAAAACAGAAGTGGAGCCGGAATCAAACATTGCGCTTTTTACGCTTTCATCCCTCGTCACCGACAAAGCTGAGCCCGGGGAATCGCTCAGAACCAATGTCTGCTATTTCACCACAAAAGATTCCCTCATCATTTCAGACCAGGCCATACCGCTTTTTGTCAGCGGTGAATCGGAATTCCTTCAGGCGCAGAAAAAAGAGCTGAACGGGAAGCGCGGGCAATGCTTCATCATTCATCAGAGCATTTTGGGAGAAAAAGAGGCTGAATGTTGGGAACAGGTTTTTGACATTGATTACGACGCCTCAAAACTGGTTGAGCTGAAATCACAAATCACGAACCGCGAAGAGGCATGGAAATTCCTGGCGGAAGACATGAAAAAGACCGAGGAAGCACTGGAGGCAAAAATAGCAGCCGCTGACGGTATCCAGACATCGGGAAACGAAATCGCCGACCTTCATCACCGCACGAACGTAATGTTCAATATCATGCGGGGAGGAATTTTCGCAAACAAGGGAAACATTCTCATAAAAGATTTCATTGACTTCACCAGAAAGCGCGACAAAAAAATCGCCGGGGAAATTCAGGCCATAATCCAGAAAAACGGAATCAAAATGGACGCGGCTCTCCCCCGCCAAAAAATGCAGAGTCTTTTCTTCAACAGCGGAAATCCCTACTTCAAGCGGCTTTTCCTTGAATATCTTCCCCTCACCTTCTCCCGCAGACACGGAGACCCCAGCCGGCCATGGAACAGATTCAATATCAATCTCAAGGAAGAAGACGGCTCCGAAAAAATAGATTACGAGGGCAACTGGCGCGACATTTTCCAGAACTGGGAAGCACTTTTATGGTCATATCCGGAATACGCCGCGAACGTGTGCAGCATCTTCGTAAACGCAATGACAGTGGAAGGCTACAATCCCTATCGAATCAGCAGGGAGGGTCTTGACTGGGAAGTACCCGAAGAAGGAAATCCATGGGCCCAGTTCGGATACTGGGGCGATCATCAGGTAATTTATCTTCAGAAAATCCTTGAATTCCTCTACAACTATGATTCGGACTCGCTTCTCTCCCTTATGAATGAAAAGATTTTCTCGACGGCCGCACTTCCCTACCGAATCAAAAATTATGACGAAATTCTGAAAAATCCACGAAATTCCCTCGTTTTTGATTTCAAATTGGACAAAATTCTCCGGGAACGTGAAAAATCATACGGCACTGACGCGCGCTGCATCCTCACCGAACAGGGTACGGTACAACTCACAACGCTGGCGACAAAACTTATTCAGCTGATTCTCGCAAAGGCCCTGAGCTTTGTTCCTGACGGCGGAATCTGGATGAATACCCAGCGTCCGGAATGGAACGACGCAAACAACGCTTTAGCGGGCTACGGTACATCAGTGGTGACGCTCTTCTATCTTGAGCGTATGCTGTCATTCCTGATTAAGATTCTTGACAAATCAGACAAGATTTTCCTGGTCAGCACCACAGTCGCCGACACTCTTTTCTCTGCGGTAAAAATCTACAAGAATCTCAAGTCAAAGGCAAAAAACGGAATTACAGATTCAGAGCGAAAATCTTTCACTGACAAAACCGGATTGCTTTTTGAAAGCGAGCGCAAAACCCTGTACGAAAACGGCTTTTCAGAAGACTGCACGGAGATTCCGGCAAAAAGAATCGCGCAATGTCTCAAAGCCTTTGAAGACTGCATGAAGAAATCAATCGAGGCAAACAAAAGGGATGATGGTCTTTTCCATGCCTACAATTCGCTCATTATAACTGATGATAAAATCCAAGTCATTCACCTTAAACTGATGCTTGAAGGACAAGTGGCCGCTCTCAGCTGCAACCTGCTGACGAAAAACGAAAAACGCACTCTTCTCGAAAAAATGCGCGAAAGCGAGCTGTTTGAGGAAAACCAGCACTCCTATATGCTCTACCCCAACAGCACGCTGCCAAATTTCCTTGAAAAAAATACACTGACTGCCAGCGACATTGCGGGCCTTGAAGATTTCATAAAACGAAGCGGAAATTCCGCGCTGATTAAGGATATCGAGGGAAAATATCATTTCAACCCTGATTTCCAGAACGCTGAATGTATGAAAAAACTGCTCGAAAGTCTAGGCGAGCGTGAACGCCCCCAGGAATACGAAAAAGAGCGGCTTCTGTCTCTCTACGAAAAGACTTTCAAGCACAATTCATTCACAGGCCGTTCGGGAACATTTTACGCCTATGAAGGCTTGGGCTGTATTTACTGGCACATGGTCTCAAAGCTCCTGCTCGCCGTTCAGGAAAACATCACAGGAGCAAAAGACGGTTTCCTCTTTTTTTACAAGGATATCAAAAAAGGCCTCGGAAGCAGCAAGACTCCGGAAGAATACGGAGCATTTCCTTTTGATCCCTACTCCCACACGCCTTTCAAGCAGGGAGCGCGTCAGCCGGGCATGACAGGACAGGTCAAGGAAGAGATTATCTGCCGCTGGAAGGAACTGGGACTCGGCATTGAAAACGGAAAAGCTGTTTTTAATCCGACATATCTCGAAAAGAAAGATTTTGACGAGAAAAATCAGATTCACTTTACCTGGTGCGGAACGCCCATATCATATTCGCTTGGGAAAGCCCAGAATCCACAGAAAAATCTGAGCGTCTCTCTTGCGGACGGGAGCGAACGCTCATACAAGGGGTACACGCTTCCCAAAGAAGAAAGCGCGCTTTTGTTTGCCAGAAGCGGCAAAATCAGGGAAATCCGACTATTCCTTTGAATCAACTCCGCGGGGCAATTTCGAGCGGAAATGAACCTCGCGGAATTTTTTGGGCGTTACTCCGCAATACTTTCGGAATACGCTGATAAAATAACTTTCAGTGCTGAACTGGAGATAATTTGAAATGTCGCTGATGGAATATTCCGTGAAGAGAAGCAGGTTCTTTGCGGCATCCACACGCTTTTTCTGAATGTACTGAGCGATTGTTATTCCGACTTCAGAATGGAACAGTTTTGAAATGTAGGACGTGCTGACGCCGGACACATCGGCCAAATCGTCCAGGCTGATTTTTTCGTGCAGGTTATCGTAGATGTAGTCAATGCACTGGGAGACCGGCTTTGAGTACAGACGGCGACGCTTGCAGGCCTGCATTCGCTTGACATAGGCCTCGCACAACTCCTCGTGGATTTCACGGATGCTGTCCTCGTTGCCACAGACATCAATCTTGCGTATGTAAATGTCGCTCAGATTGTAGGCGGCTTCCATCTCCAGCCCGGCCTCGATGACATAGCGCGTAATCATCGCCACAGTAATAATGAGATGATATTTGAGATTGCGAAGCGGATTATCGCTAAGCTTACCGAAGCCTTCGACACTGAACGGAACAAACAAACGCTTCATTTCTTCCATGTCACCGTTGCCGATACTCTGGTAAAAAGCCATTTCCCGGTCGTAAGAAATGTGTTTTATGAGATATTCGCGGTTTTTAAATTCAATTTTGGCAAGTTCGTCTGGTATTCCCATTTTTTATTTTGACATCCCCAAAAAGTCGTTATATGATTATATTATAAGATTTCTTAATTGAATACTAAAAAAATCCCAAAATTTTGACGTTCATTTCATTTTTTTGATATTTTTATCTGGTATTCACTCTTAGAATCATTTACGAAAAGGTTGTAGTAGACAATTTTAAGAATCTTTATTATGATTTCTTAAAATAACCAAAACGAAAAGTGTCATACAAAAAGGAGGAAAAACGTATGAAAAAAATCGTTATCGCCGCACTGGCTCTTGCTTCACTCGTCGGTCTCGCTGGCTGTAATTCAGACAAGAAATCAGCAGCCTCGGGCAAGGTTCTGAACATTCATGTCTGGAACACTGAATTTCAGGAGCGATTCAACAGCTACTTTGCCGCAAAACTTCCAGCCGATGTCACTGTCAACTGGATTATCACACCAAGTCAGGACAATGCATATCAGAATAAACTCGATGAAGCCCTCATGAGACAGGATTCACTTCCAGCCGATGAAAAAATCGACATGTTCCTCGTTGAGGCTGACTACGCGCTCAAATATGTTGACACTGACTTCACGCTCGACGTAATCAAAGATGTCGGTCTTACACAGGATGACATCAAAAATCAGTACAAATACACAAAGGACATCATGACTTCATCAAACGGTGTCCTCAAAGGCGTTACATGGCAGGCTTGTCCTGGCGGATTCATCTACCGTCGCTCAATCGCAAAGGCTGTTCTCGGCACTGACAATCCAGATGAAGTCGGACTCGCACTCTCTGACTGGGATAAATTCAACGAAGTGGCAAAGAAAGCAAAATCAAAGGGATATTTCATGCTCTCAGGCTATGATGACGCATTCCGCGTATTCAGCGACAACATGAAAAACCCATGGGTCGTAAACAATCGAATTGTCATCGATCCTCAGATTAACGCATGGATTGCACAGACAAAAGAATTCACACAGAACGGATACAACAACAAGGCCTCACTCTGGTCAGCAGAAAGCACTCAGGGCATGGGCGCAAAAGGAAAAGTATTCGGTTACTTTGGCCCTGCATGGTTCATCGACTTCGTTATGGCTCCTGGCTCACTTGAAGACCAGAACGCAGCTAAAACAGTCGGAAATGGCTCATACGGTGACTGGGCATTCTGCAAAGGTCCTCAGGGATTCTCTTGGGGCGGCACTTGGCTCTGCGCATGCAAAGGCACAGACAACATCGACATTATCCGCGATATCTTCAAGACACTTACCTGCGATGCAGACGTTATGACAGAAATCGCAAAGAAATCTGGTGATTTCACAAACAATATCCCCGCAATGGAAGCTGTTGCAGCAAGCGATTATCAGAATCCCTTCCTCGGCGGCCAGAACCACATCAAATTCTTCCTGGATTCAGCAACCAGCATCGACAAGAGCTGCATCACTCAGTACGATCAGGGTATGTCAGAGAAAATCCAGTCTGCCATGAAAGATTATTTTAACGAAAAAATCACTCTTGACCAGGCTTGGGACAATTTCTACCGCTCAATCCTTGAGATGTATCCGAACTTGCAGAAATAAAAATTCTTGAAATCAGAGGACTACGAGGATTACTATGAACGAAAAAACAAAAATGAAAGCCACAAAAAAAGGCAAAGGATATGATTTCAACAGATGGGGATATTTTTTCATTGCGCCATTCTTTATCGTTTTTACGATATTCTCGCTCATCCCTCTGATTTCAACTTTTGCAAACAGTTTCTTTGAAAACTATCGGGTTGGTTTGCAGCAAATCGGCCCGAAATTCATCGGATTTGCAAATTTCATCGCGATTTTCAAGACTGATATTCCCCGCTACATCGGAAACACATTCATTCTTTGGATAGCGGGCTTCATTCCGCAGATTCTTATATCACTCCTGCTTTCTGTCTGGTTCACGAGCACGGATCTCCGAATCAAGGGGCAGCAGTTTTTCAAAACGGTCATCTACATGCCGAATTTGATTATGGCATCTGCCTTCGCAATGTTGTTCTTCACGATTTTCTCGGACAACGGTCCGGCAAACAGCATCCTTATCAGGCTTGGCTTCGCCACCGAGAACATCCGCTTCCTCAGCTCACAGGCATGGACCCGGGGACTGGTCGCAACGATGAACTTCCTCATGTGGTACGGAAACACAACGATTCTGCTCATGGCCGGAATCATGGGAATTGATGAGAGTATTTTCGAGGCGGCAAAAATCGATGGAGCGAACCCGGTTCAGGTCTTCTTCCGAATCACAATGCCGATGCTTATGCCGATTTTCATCTACGTCCTAATAACAAGCCTTATCGGCGGTATCCAGATGTTCGACGTACCGCAGATTTTGACAAACGGCGAAGGAAACCCGAACCGCACAAGCATGACGCTCATCATGTACCTGAACAAACATCTGGCAAGCAAAAACTACGGTATGGCAGGCGCGGTTTCTGTAGTCACCTTCTTCCTTACCAGCATCTTTAGCTTCAGCATTTACTCAATGACAATGAAAAAATACAAAAACATGACCGGAGGACGACGATAAAATGATTCATACAAAACTTACTTTTATGAGACGAAATTTATGCTATCTCTTCCTTGTTGTGTTGACAATCGCCTCCTTGTTTCCATTCTTTATTCTGGTGGTAAACGCAACCCGCAATCACGCGCAGATTCAAAGAGGTTTCTCAGCCTTCTTCGGAGTCTCCTTCTTTGACAATCTTGGCAAACTTCTCAACGACAAGAACCTGCCTGTTCTCCGGGCCTTGTTCAACAGCGTTTTCGTATCTTTCATGTCAGCGCTTTTGACAACATATTTCTCTGCCATGACAGCATACGGAATCTACATGTACAATTTCAAGGGAAAAGCGACAGCATTCAAAATCATCCTTGCCATCATGATGATTCCGACTCAGGTTTCTTCCCTCGGTTTCATTCAGCTTCTCATCAAAATCAAGATGATTGACACGCTCCCAGCCCTCTTTATCCCGGCAATTGCATCCCCCGTTGTTTTCTTCTATATGTATCAGGCGATGACGGCCACCCTGCCCTACTCAATCGTCGAAGCAGCCCGAATAGACGCATGTCCGGAATTCAAAATCTTCAATACGATTGTCATTCCGCTCATGAAACCGGCAATTGCTGTTCAGGCAATCTTCGCTTTCGTAAGCTCATGGAACAATTACTTCATCCCTGCTCTCGTTATAAACAGCAAAATGAAGAAAACCATTCCGATTCTGATTGCACAGCTTCGAAGCGCAGACTATCAGAAATTCGACATGGGTCAGGTCTACATGATTATCTGTATGGCTATTGTTCCGCTTATAATCGTGTACATGTTCCTCTCACGAAATATTATCCGTGGCGTATCTGTCGGCGCGGTAAAAGAATAGAAAGTATCTTTACATTGTGCTAGAATACCATTATGACTGTTAAAGAATTTTTAGAACGACATGGATTTTACACGGACTTGGATTTATCAGCTTTGACAAAAGACTTCAACAAGGATATGGACAAGGGCCTTTCCGGAAACAAGTCTTTTCAAGACATGATAAGAACCTACATTGACCCCACAGAGATTACGATGAAGGAAAAATCAGTCATCGTAATTGATGCGGGCGGAACCAACTTCCGCTCTTCACTTGCCACATTCGCAAAAGACGGGTCTCTTTCGCTTTCTCAGTTTGAAAAAACGCGGATGCCCGGCACAGAAGGAGAATTGAGCAAGAAAGAATTCTTCGCGCAGATTGCCCGAAACATCGAAAGATTCAAGGACAGCTGCGACGAAATCTGTTTCTGCTTCTCTTATGCGATGACCATCACCGAAGACAGGGACGGCATTCTTGACAACTTCTCAAAAGAAGTAAAAGCTCCGGAAGTTGTCGGAAGCCACATCGGTGCGGAACTCAAAAAAACGCTCAAAGAATGCGGCTGGACAAAAATCCCGGAAGTCATTCTCCTGAACGACACCGCATCTGCCCTGCTGGCCGGAACCGGAAGCACGACCAAAAAATACTCGTCATACATTGGATTCATTCTTGGAACCGGTCTCAACGCCGCTTACGTTCAGCCGGCAAAATCTGAATACAATCTCAACAAAAAACAGATTATTGTCTGTGAAAGCGCGAAATTCGGCGGCTTCAAGAATTCTGATTTTGACATCATCCTGGACGAAAAAAGCGTTGCGCCGGGCGTCGCTCCCTACGAAAAACTTTGTTCCGGAGCATATCTCGGCCCTCTCGCCCTCGAAGTAATCCAGATGGGCGCAAAAGAAGACCTGTTCTCAAAGGAATTCGCCGCCGAACTGTCAGAGCGCAAGTCTCTCACACTCATTGAAGTAAACGAATTCCTTACGGAAAGCAAGGAAAATTCATACAAAAAGATTTTTGAAAAGGCAACAAACGATGACTACAAAATTCTCTTTGAGATTTTCGACTCGCTTGTAAACCGAATGGCTCAGCTTGCCGCCATAATCCTCGCAGCCTGCATCATTCAGACAGAGGCCGGAACAAAAGCAGATGAGCCCATCTGTGTCGCCTGCAACGGTACATCTTTCTTCAGGACATACAAAGTCATCGAGCGAACAAAAGCATATCTCGCAAAAATCCTCGAAGGCAAAAACCTGCATTACGAGCTGCTTCCAGAAGAAGTGGACATTACACGCGGAACTGCCCTTGCGGCATTCAGCGCATAATCAAAAATTACAGCAAAAAGAGAGCGGCCGCTTCAATTGTGTGAAGTGACCGCTCTTTTTTATGCAGCCCGAAAGCCGCGCTATGTATCTGTTTTTATTTGACCATGGCATCCGTAAGCTCAGGATAGAACCAGCTCAAATCGCTGCGGTTGAAATATCCATGACGCTCGCCTTTTTCGCCGTTCGGGTAAACAACCATATTATCCCAGATAATCACGGGCATTCCGGCCGCCTTTGCCGATGAAAAATAGAATTCCGTCCATTTGAGCCTGTCAGCCAGATTGCCTTTATCGCTGGCACTCGCTTCTCCGATGATTACGGGATATTCAGAAGAGAATTTTTCTTTGAGAGATTTAAACAGCCATTCAACGGCCCCCTGAACATTGCTCGTGTAGCTGCTGTTGCTGTCCTCGCTCATGCAGAACTCGTATGGCGTGTAAGCATGAACAGAAACGATCAGCCTTCCATCAACTGAGTCGGCGGGCATTGTCCAGCCATCAGTGAGGTCAGGATTTGCCGCGTAAGGCGGAATCATCACAAAACGGGTCTCATTATTTCCACCCGCCGCGCGGATTGCATCAAGGCAAGCCTTCTCGTAGTCAACGATGATTTTATTCGCATCGCTGATGACCTTGCCCTGCCCGTACCATTCATAGGCCGTTCCGATACAGCGCGGCTCGTTCAGCACTTCAAAAATCAGGCGCTCATCGTAGTTCTTGAATTCCTTTGCAACCTGGCTCCGCACCGAGTTGAGATAATTTTTTGAGATGATTTTTAAGTTCGGGTTCTGGGAAACGCAAAATCCATAGGTGCTGCTCATCTGTGACTCGGTAAGATTGTCATGATGAATGTTGATGATTACCCGAAGCCCAGCCTGAAGCGACCAGTCCACCAGAGTTTTGACTCTTTTCATCCATGCAGAATCAATTGTATAAGTCTTGTTTTTTTGACTCTTTATGTGATTGTGCCAGCTCACAGGAATCCGAATGGTTTTGAAGCCCTGGGCAGCAACAGCCTGTATCATCGCCTGTGTCGTTTCGGGCATCCCCCAGCTCGTTTCCGTGGAAAGCCCGAGATTTTCCTTGCTTCCGTCTGACTTGGCATCAAGCGTATTGCCAAGATTCCATCCTGCTCCAAATTCAGCCAAAGATATGTTCATTGTCTCGCCATCCTTTTCTTCTGACTGGGCCTCACAAGCGGCCAGAAACAATATCAGAAAAAACAATCGCAAGAATTTTATACCTTTATTAGCCCTCATACAAGTCTCCCTCATAAAAAGGCTTCGCCAGATTCTCCTGACGAAGCCCTGCGCCTATTCTTTGGAAATATTATTTGCTTTTTTTCTGCACTTCTTCAACCACAATCGAATCAATCGTGATGGTGTGCTTCTGGCTGATTACCTTGTCTGAAACCGCGCCCATTGAAATCGTAAAGATTACATTCGGATCGGTTTCCATACCCATAGTGAACTGCCAGCTATATTCCTTGAACTCGTTTCCGACCTTAAATTTCAGCGTGTTGGAATAAGGATACCAATTATCGTCCTTTGAGCCATCCCGCTGCATTGCCAGCATAATCATGCGTTCCAAATCTGATTTGGCTTTCAGCGAGATTTTGTAAATCTTGCCCTTTTCCAGCAGACAGCCGTTCTGTTTGAGCTGAATCATCCAGTCCAGATTGCCGGTATTATCAATGGTGATGTTTGCCGTATTGTCCACGATTTCACACTTCACACCAGCCTTTTCGTTGGCATAAAGTTCCCAACCCGTCATCTCACGGTCAAATTCACCGTTCACTACGACACAATTTTCTTTTACGAACACATTATCCACGCAAACCGTAGCTCCGTCCGTTCCAAGGCAGAACTCAAAATCCATCGCCTTATCATCTTTGGGCGTATAAACCCATTCAAAATGATCGGGAATCAGAGCCTTTGTCTTTGCATCGGTTTTCGCGGCAAGAACGCGGACTTTCTGCTCAACTTCACCATATTTTACCACGACATTCACAGTCTTTGAAGAGTAGGCATCGAATTTAACAATGTAATCCGTATCCTTTTCCAGATTGATTCCCGTCTGCCGAATAATCACGTCCTCATTCTTCGATTTTTTGGGCGAGACTACCTTGAGCATTCGCGAGCGGTCCTTAGTGACGCTGATTTCAGCATTCGCTTTGTTGTTGATTTCCCAACTACCCAAGCGGTCTTTTCCTTCCTGGAACTGTCCGTTGAAAATGTAGTTTCCGTCCGGGAGACATTTTTTTCCGTTCGACAAATCAACCTCGCCGATTTTCTCAAGCCGGATGTTTGAAATGTAAATCGTTGCCGTAGAATCCTGAGCGCCGCAGTTGTATTCGAGACGGCACTCGGGGTCAGAATCTGCGGTCATGTTGAATTCGTATGAATAATGCTGCTTCTGCGTCGTGAGGTCAACTTTTACATCTCCGAATCGACGAGCGTAGCTGTTATTGGGGGCAGAAATTCCCGTAATCATTGTGCGTTTTGCGTCAGCGTAGGCATCGAAAGAATAGCGGTAGCGGAAACCCTGATTAAGCGGAACCTTTGCCTGCACATACTGAACAGAATACTCAAGGGAACCGGCATTTGACGTCTTTATCGTGTGTGTTTTGCCGTCCGTGTCTACCGAGCCAACACCGCCGCCTGCCGTGAGAAATTCCCATGCATTTTTCTGAGTCGAAATCATATTACCGGAAGAATCGGTTTTTGCCACGACGGGAGCCTTTGCAGGTTTTTCGACATTTTCATTGTACTCTTTTTTCTGATAGACCTTCACATAATCGATGTACATCTTGGCATCATCTTTTTTTGGATCAAAGTCCGTAGTCTCGTCCGGGTATCCGACCCAGCTGCCGCCTACAGCCACATTGAAGATGATATAGAAAGGCTGGTCAAAAGGAGCGGGGAAAGTCTGCTCGCCGAAGCCCGGTTTCTTAGTGAACCAGTCATTTGCCGTCTTGTAATTTACGCCATCACAGTACCAGCGGATTTCATCAGGCTCCCATTCAACAGCAAAAGTATGGAATTCATCGGCAAAATTTCCGTTTTCAAGGATCTGTGTCCCCTGAACCATTCCATGCGGCTCGCCGAAGTGAAGCGTTCCGTAGAGTTTGTTCGTTTCCTGTCCCATTACTTCCATGATGTCAATTTCACCGCACTTCGGCCACTGACCGTAATAGCTCTCATCGTTCGGCATCATCCAAAAGGCAGGCAGGAATCCCATTCCCTTGGTAACTTTGAGCCGCGCTTCAAATCGTCCGTAAGTGAAAGCATGTTTTCCCTGAGTGTTGACTCGGCCAGAAGTGTAGGCAAAAGTGCCGTCCTTCTTTTCGCTCTTAAGGGCCTGAATCACAAGACAGCCGTCTTTAAGGTAAGTGTTCTTTTTTGAGTCATCATAACTCTGCAACTCCGCATTGACCCAGCCAGGCTCGTGAAATTCATAATTCCAGTCCTTGGTGTTGAGTTTTTTGCCGTTGAAATCATCCTGCCACACCAAGTCTTTCTCAGTGTACTCAGAAGGTTTCCCCTGCGCAAAAATCGTACCAGCAGCAGCCAATGCCACTGAAGTCAACATAACTTTCGACAGTTTCATAATGTTCTCCTTTTTTCTCAATTCTAAGTCCATTTCACGAGAAAAATATCGGATTTTTGCAGGAAATATCAAAATAGAGCAAAAAAATGCAAGTGAAACTGCCAAAAATCGCTTTTTTTTGACTATATATACAGTGAAAATAAAAGGAGAATTAATCTATGAAAAGTGACTTCAGAATTTTAAATCCGCGTTTGGATACAAATTTCAAAGCAATTTTTACGCAAAATACCAAAGACTCAAAAATTGCATTGAAATCTTTTCTCAGTGCAGCAATCGGACAGGAAGTCAGAGACGTCACTGTAATCGAAAACGAGAATCCGAAAGAATTCAATTTTCAGCATGGCCTCAGATATGACATAAACTGCGTTTTTAAAGACGGCACCTCAGCTCAGATAGAAATGCAAGGTCAGGAAGATGAATATGATTATGGGAAAAGAGCAGAATATTACCTTTCACGTCTTGTAAGTTCCGCAATCAATATCGGCGATGATTGGGAAAAATTGCCGAAAGCATATCAAATTTCCGTACTTAATTTTAAATATGACAAAAGCACAGATGAAGCGGTTCATCATTACATAATGTGCGACAAAAAAGACGACGCAAAACTTTCTGGCACACTCAATGTGATATTTCTGGAGCTTCCCAAAATTCCAGAAATATCTGACTTTAAAAACATAGAAAACTTGCCAAGCATAATTAAATGGTGTAAATTTTTACAAGAAGCGGATAATCCTCAAAAGCAGGATTTAATCAATGAACTAACGAAAAGCGAGGTCGGAATTATGAGCGCAGAAACAACACTCAAAGGAATCAGCATGGATCGCTGGCGATGGATAATCCAAGGTCAGATTGAAGGCCGGGAGCGAGATGAGCTGACTGCACAAAACATCGCAAAACGACGAAAAAAAGAAATTGAAGCTCTGGAAAAAAAACTCTCAGTTACAAATACAATGCTTTCTGACGCAGAATCTAAACTGACAGACACAGAATCTAAACTGACAGACGCAAAATCTAAACTTTCTGATGTTGAATCTAAATTACAAACTGAGAAAAATAGAACTTTCCTGTCTATAAAGAATTTGTTGCAAATCGGCAGTTTTTCAGACGAACAAATTGCAGAAATTTTTTCTGTTCCATTGGAGCAGGTACTTGCAATCAAAAATCACACCCCCTTCTAAAGCAAAAAAAGCCGTCCCAAGGCCAGCAAAAACTGTGCCCTGCGGACGGCATAAAATTATTTAACGAATGAATCAGTTTGCTTATTTCTTCGTAACTGAAAATTCTGTAAGGCTGATCGTTACTTTTTCTGCGTTTACATCTGTATCGCCATCATAGAACCAGAAAAACCAGTCTCCTTCACCAATTCCACTAAATGTAACATCAATATCAACGCCACTTTGAAGATTTGACAAATCTTTTCCACCTTCCATTGCGCAATTAGTCCAGTCATAATCAGTCTCAAAACCGATGCACACGTTTTTAAGATGAGTATAGTCTGTCGCCGTGCCTTTCATGTGGATTGTATATGTTTCGGCAGCAGCTGGAGTAATGTCAATTCCCATTTCAGAAATTGTTTTTCGCAAAGACAAACCATGATTTTCTCCATCGTAGAAATTCTGAACCAGTTCAATTGTTTTCACAACAGATTCATTCCCCCCCTCCGTATTATCTTCAACCAGCGAAGAATTGCTATCATCTTCAGAAGGAAGGGATGATGAGCCAGTCAAACTAATTTTTGTAATCTTTGCGCCATGACCAATTATTGCGAAACCATTTGCTTTTATTTTTGTCCATTCATCAGCAGAAGGAGCATAACTGATTGATGCAACCGCATCTGCTGGGGCAATTGTAAATTTACAACCATGTAAATTCTCAGCACTAGTTGATGTCGTATCAATTGTAAAGCCTTCAGGTATTCCCGCATACAATTCATTTTCTGCACCTTTACCTCCCATCAGCTTAAAAGCGGTATAATCTGTATCTTCATTAGCCGTATAATAAATCTTGATTTTTGATGAATCGCTTGCCCCTGTAACTTTCTCTTTCGCAACCGAGGCGGTATTGCTCATATTCCAATCTAAATCAACGGGAGAGTCCATCAGAATCTGCTCATTCTCATCCCCAGCCCCAGAATTTCCACCGCTTGATTTTTCGCTTTCCGAGCCGTTTGTACTTGCGGCGACAAAGGGATTCTCCTCATCTGAGGCAGCACATGAAGCCAGTGAGCCAATCAAGGCGGCGGCAGCAAAAGCCGCAAACAGGTTTCTTACAGTTTTTTTCATAGTTTTCCTCCAATTTTTAGATTTCTTCTATATTAATGCTAGAAATTCTTCACTTTCACTGAGAACGGAATTCCGATTCCGTATGCGAAATTCGTTATATCACGTCCGTATTTTGAGCGCTCCTCATACTGCAGGCCAAGGTCGATTTCCGCGCCTGAGATATTGCAGCTTACGCCAACCGTATATGTCATGTTAAGGGAATTCTTGAAGTGCTTGTCCAAGAGCCATGCGCGGTACTCGATTCCGTATCCTTCGTTCTGGCTTGAGCAGAGCTGGATATAGGGTTTAACATCGTCAAGATTTCCGTGAGAGCCGGTGTTGTACTCCGCCTTGAAATTCATTTCCATATAGTTCATATCGTCATCGTCACCGGTACGGCGGATTGTGATTGGCGCATGAAGATAGAATTTGAGGGCAGAAACCGCGTAGTCAGCATATAAATCAAGACAGTATCCGTTCATCTTCCACTTGTCTTTTCCAGAATCATAGTCGAATCCGAAAATCGGCTGGATAAATGCGAAAAGATTTTCGTCCTTGTAACCTGCTCCAAGTCGTGCGACTCTCCATGTTCCGTTTCTGTTGTTGTCCTGACCGCCGTCGCGGAAAGAAGCCTGAAGCTCGATATTTTCGTTCAGGAAGTAGCGTGCGCCCACTCCCCAAGGAGCAATCTTGCTTTTTGAATTTTTCTCGGATTCATCATTATAAATTGAAGACTTTTCCTCTTTGCTTGCAGTTTTCGTGGTTCCGTTTTCCTCGCCGGCATATCCGCCCTTTTTTCCCGGAGTAATTCCAGCATTCAGAAGAAGCGGCTCGATTGGGCGAAGTTCTGCTCCGAAGCCCCAGCCCTCAACGTCATTGCAATTGATGTATGCCGGATGCTTAGTCCAGTCGCGCTCAGCAAGCTTGAAAGGGCTTCCTACCTTCCATTCATCAATCTGCTCCTTGAAATGGCCGTCCTCGCCAACATAGCCGACCTGAACCTTGAGCATGTCAACGGGCTTGAACCAGACATATGATCTTCTGAAATATGCCTGCCAGTCATCTTCTTCATTTGTATCCGCGCCACTGTTCGTAGCCGTTCTGTACCACATCGCCAGCTGCGCTCCTGCGTTGCCGTTGTCCATTTCCAGAATGAGGGCATCATCGTCTTTCTGATTAACCGGTTCATTCGTAAGATATGACCATTCCTTGTCACCCGTTGATTTCGTTTTTTCGACTCTCATGACATCTCCGCTCATTTTGATGTTTGCCTTGATGTCAACCGCAAAAACAGAGCAAAGCCCCGTTGTCGCCAATATAGCGCAAATACCTGATTTCAAGAATTTTCCTGCCGCCATATTATTACCTCCTCGTATATTAATGTTATTGAATTATCTTATTCGATTTGGGATAGTATACCCGTGACATATGACCCGATAACCCGTTTTCTCCTTGGGGCTTTCCCCGTAACAAAGACTGGGTTTCTTGCTCTGGATGGCAGTACAC
>JAFUFU010000030.1 GCA_017469785.1 Treponema sp. | reverse complement strand
CCGCTACATGAACAGCCCTGACATCAACACCGAGGACTTCATGGCGGCCGTGGACTATCTTTCCACCAGAAGCAACATCGACCCGGAAAAAATCGGCATCATCGGAATCTGCGGCTGGGGCGGCATGGCCTTGAACACCGCGGCAATCGACACCCGCATTAAAGCGACTGTTGCCTCAACCATGTACGACATGAGCCGCGTGGCCGCAAACGGTTATTTTGACAGCGCGAACTCTGCCGATGCAAGAAACGAAGCGAGAAAAGCCCTGATGGCTCAGCGCATAGAAGACTTTAAGGCCGTGGAAGCGGGCGGAACTTACAAACTGGGCGGCGGCGTGGTTGACCCCCTCCCGGAAGACGCTCCCTATTTCGTAAAGGACTACTACGACTACTACAAGACTCCTCGCGGCTACCACGAGCGCAGCCTTAACTCAAACGGCGGCTGGAATGTAACTGCGGGAACTTCCCTCATGAACACAAAACTCCTTGCCTATGCCGACGAAATCCAGAATGCGGTCATGGTTCTCCACGGAGAAAAAGCCCACTCCCGCTACTTTGGCGAGGATGCCTTTAAGCGCCTCTCTGGCGACAACAAAGAATTGGTGATTATCCCCGGAGCCAGCCACACTGACCTTTACGACGGCGGCGACAAGAACTACATTCCTTTCGACCGACTGGCGGAATTCTTCGGAAAGTATTTGAAGTAGAAAAAAAGCATTACAATGATGGAAAATCTGTCATCGTAATGCTTTTTTTTAGCTTGAGTTTTAAAAAAGTTTTCTGATAATTTCCCCCATGTTGATTTTTATACCAACTCCCCAGATAACACCTTTTCGTACATATTTTTCGTAATCTGACGGAATGACCTTGTCCGATTCTTCGAAAATGTATTTGTAGCCTGCATGAAGGTCAAGGGCTGCATTTTCGTGAATCCGCCACTTCCAGCCTAATTCTGAAATGAAAGAAATAAAATTGCTTTGGGCATTTTCTCCGTATTCAGAAGTGTCGTAAGCTAAATAATCCATGCCACCGCCCAGGGAGAGATACAATTTGTCCAAGGAATTTGATAGGGGATAATATTCAGCTGCAAGGGAAAAATTTACCGTGGGGAAAAGCGAGCCATCTCTGATGAAAGTGCAGTGCTGAAATCCTGCTTTGAATGCCGTGTGATAGACCAGATATTGCTCGTAGGAACAACCTAAGCCCCAGCCGTTATTTGAAAGGCCGAGAATCAAGGCTGAAAAGTCCAGGGAAAAGATTCTTTTTCGTCCTTCTGTTTCCTTTTTTCCTTCCTGAGGAAGAGAACTTTCAGCCTGAGAAAAGCTTTCATCCTTTGCCCCGCCTTCCTCTGCATGAAGGGGAAGCGATGTGAGGAGCAGAAGGATGAAGGGCAGAAAAAATCTGCCCTTTTTTAGATGTCGATTCACAATGCCTTGGATTCGACTTTATTTTACGACAACATTTACAAGTTTGCCAGGAACGACGATGATTTTTGCCACCGTCTTTCCTTCGGTGAACTTTTTGAAGCCCTCGGTTTCTTTTGCCATGGCTTCGAGAGTCGCGTTGTCGGTGTTGGCGGCGGCTTCGAATTTGGCGCGGAGCTTGCCGTTAATCATGACAGGGAATTCTTTTGTGTCGTCCTTTGAGAATTCTTCGCTGAAGACAGGCCATTTTGCATAGGCACAAGACTCTTTGTGGCCAAGTTTTTCCCAAAGCTCTTCACAGAGGTGGGGAGCGTAAGGAGCAAGGAGAAGAACGAATCCTTCCCACATTTCGCGGGGCAGAGAGTCAAGTTTGCTGGCTTCATTTATGAAAATCATCATCTGGCTGATGGCCACATTGAAGTCAAGGTTGTTTGTGTCTTCCGTGACTTTCTTGACGGTTTTTGCGTAAGTCTTTCGGAGAGAGGCCAAATCTTTGTCCAGCTTTCCTCGGATATCTATGTCGGTCAGAGGCTTCTCGCTCATGTTCCAGATTTTGTCGAGGAAGCGGTTTACGCCGATTAAGCCCTGGGTGTTCCAAGGTTTTGAAACTGTGAGAGGCCCCATGAACATCTCGTACATGCGCACGCTGTCTGCTCCGTAATTTGCAATCATCTCGTCCGGGTTGACGACATTTTTGAGGGATTTTGACATTTTCGCGATGACCCGCTCAAGTTCCTCGCCGTCATCCTTTGCGAAATATTTTCCGTCCTTTTCTTCCACGGCATCAACGGCCACCAGAGACTTGCTCTTTCGCTGGAAGGCAAATGAAGTAATCATGCCCTGATTGATGAGGCGCTGGAAAGGCTCTTTCGTTGAGACAACTCCCAAATCATAGAGGACTTTGTGCCAGAAGCGGGCGTAGAGAAGGTGAAGGACTGCGTGCTCGGCTCCACCCACATACAAATCGACCGGCATCCAGTAGCTTTCCTTTGCCTTGTCAGCAAAGCATTTTGTGTTGGTCGGGTCGATGTAGCGCAGGTAATACCAGCAGCTTCCTGCCCACTGAGGCATGGTGTTTGTTTCACGGCGGGCCGGCTTTCCGCATTTAGGGCACTTACAGTTAACCCAGGAGTCGATTCCGGCCAAGGGGCTTTCGCCGGTTCCCGTAGGCTGGTATGTTTTTACATTTGGAAGCTCCAATGGAAGCTCTTCTTCCGGGATTGGAACGATTCCGCAGTCCGGGCAATGAACCAGAGGAATCGGCTCGCCCCAGTATCGCTGGCGGCTGAAAACCCAGTCGCGGAGCTTGTAGTTTACGGCCTTTTTGCCGATTCCCTTTTCGCCAAGGAATTCCAGCATTTTTGCGATTGCGTCTTTTTTGTTAAGGCCGTCCAAAAATTCTGAGTTTACATGGATTCCGTCTTCTGTCCAGGCCTGTTTCTGAACATCAACTTCGCTTTTGAGGACTTCGATGATTGGAAGGTTGAATTTCTTTGCGAAATCCCAGTCTCGCGTGTCGTGGGCAGGAACGGCCATGATGGCTCCGGTTCCGTAAGAGATGAGAACATAGTCAGCAATCCAGATTGGAATGAGTTTTCCGTTTACAGGGTTGATTGCGTAGCTTCCTGAGAAAACGCCGGTCTTGTCTTTTGCAAGGTCAGTTCGCTCAAGGTCGCTCTTTTTTGCGGCTTCGGCCACATATTTTTCAACGGCTTCTTTCTGCTCAAGAGTGGTGAGGGATTTTACCAGCTTATGCTCCGGGGAAATTACCATGTAGGTCGCGCCAAAGAGAGTGTCGCATCTTGTGGTGTAGACCGTAAGCTTCTGCTCAGTGGGCTTTCCTTCCTTGTCGGCAACGGTAAAGTTGACTTCCGCGCCCTCTGAGCGGCCAATCCAGTTTCGCTGCATTGCCTTTACGCTCTCCGGCCAGTCCAAGCCTTCCAGATCTTCAAGAAGACGGTCAGCATAGGCGGTGATTTTTAAAATCCACTGGCGGATTACCTTGTGAGTAACCTGCGCGCCACAGCGGTCGCAGTGACCTTCTTTTACTTCCTCGTTGGCAAGTCCTGTCAGACAGCTTGGACACCAGTTGATTGGAGTCTCTGCCTCGTAAGCCAGGCCTTTTTTGAAAAGCTGGAGGAAAATCCACTGAGTCCACTTGTAGTAGTCCGGTGTACATGTGCGGATTTCACGGTCCCAGTCGTAAGAAAATCCCAGAGCCTTAATCTGCTGGGTAAAGTGCTCGATATTTGCGTTTGTAGTTGTGGCAGGATGAGTGCCTGTTTTAATCGCATAGTTTTCGGCAGGAAGACCGAAAGCGTCGTATCCCATTGGATGAAGAACATTGTAGCCGTTCATGCGCAAAAAGCGGCAGTAAATGTCGGTGGCAGTATAGCCTTCCGGGTGTCCGACATGAAGACCGGCTCCGCTTGGATAAGGGAACATGTCAAGGACATAGCGTCGTTTTTCTTTTGGAATTGATTCGTCTTCGACGGCTTTGAATGTTTTGTGCTCGTCCCAGTATTTCTGCCATTTGGGTTCAATGTTTTTGAATGGGTACATTTTTTTTCTCCTATATAACTAGCGCACGGATGCGCGTCATTTAAAAGCTAATGAAATCATCGAGTTTTTGGTACAAAAACTCGTTAGAAAAAATTACAAGGAGGTAATTTTTTCGTCGGATACATTTTTTTCTCCTGAATTTTGACGCGGATTTACGCAGATGAACGCGGATGGGATTTTTATAAACTAAAATAATCTGTGTTAATCTGTGGATAAATAATAACAGATTGCAGAAAAAGTGAACAGTAGAGAAAAAAATGCGCGCCCGCTATGGAGCTGTGGCGAAGCCAGTCGGGAGCGTAAGCGGACGACCGCGCGTTAGCAAGCAGCGGAACAGCGGTAGACGATAAAATTGCGCCCTAAAAATCTCTATAAGGCCTTTGCGCATTTCTGGGCTTTTTCGGCGGTGTGAAGCAGCTGGGAGATTTTGTCCTTTAATTTGCTTATTTCGGAAATGTGACCGTGGTGATTTTTACGATTGATTTGGCTGTGGTTAGTCCTTCTGTTTCTGTGTGGATTTCGCCGTCCGAGCCGTCAAGTGAGCCGCTTCCCTTGAAGGAGAGTTTGACTTCCTCTTTTTGATTTTCCGAGATGCCCGCTCCGTATATAACCGAGGGCTGGCCGTTCACGCCGGAATTCTTTTTTGTGTAAAAGTCATTATAGTCGTAGCTTCCGTTGAATTCAGCCTTGATGATGCAGGCTTGCTCTGGGATTTCCGCCGTGAAGATGATTCCGCCTTTTGGAGTGGCGCTTGTTACGGCATCGAATTCTGATTTTGAGGTCCCTTTACTTTTTTTGCCAGACTTTGTCGTCTCGCGTTTTTAGGCATAGTACCAGACAGGGAGTGATTCCGGGCGGCCTTCGTCTGGGGCGAAAATCCAGCTGATTTTGCTTGCCTTGCCGGTTACGTAGAGCGTTTTGAGATAATTTCCCTCGCTGTCTTCAAGCCAGATTGCGAATTGAGGAGTGCGCTTGCCCTTCCAGTTTTCGCCTGCGCCCACAGAGATTTTTGCTTCCCTTGGGAAGACGGCCGCACTTGCCAGAAAAAGAGCGGCGATAATTGAAGTGATTTTTTTCATTTTTTTTGCTCCTTGCATAATGTTTTATTCTGTAAAAATTGAATTCAGCCAAAGTGAAATGAATCGGTCAGTGAAAGGCAGTCCAGGGAAATTGCCTGAAAAAGTTTGTCCTTGTCCTTGTAGTAATGATAGATGCTTGTGGCGGTGATTTCGCATGATAATTCCATTGATATTTATTTAGCAACGATAATTTAACACAGTTAAATATAAAATGTTAATGGAGCTTGGTAAATTTTTGGTCTTTTTTTTGAAAATATTGGTAAGTTTTTACCAAAGTAAAATTCTGAATTCCTCTTATAATTGAATAAGAAATTTTCAGAAAAGAGGCTATTAGAGATGGCAAAAGACATTTATGACACATTCCGTGACATCGGTATTATTCCTGTTGTCGCAATTGAGGACGCTTCAAAGGCGGCTGATTTGGCTCACGCTCTCGTAAAGGGCGGTCTTCCGGCTAGCGAAGTCACTTTCCGCACGAGCTGTGCGGCTGAGGCTATCGAGGCTATGATCAAGGCTGAGCCAGATATGCTCGTAGGGGCCGGTACTGTCCTCAATGTTGAGCAGGCAGAAAAGGCTGTTAAGGCCGGGGCTAAATTCATCGTTTCACCGGGATACAATCCTGATGTCGTTGACTGGTGTATCAAGAACAATGTTCCTACAATGCCGGGAATCTCAAATCCTTCGGAAATCACTGCCTGTATCAACAAGGGCGTTACCCATCTCAAGCTTTTCCCTGCTGAACGAAAGGGCGGATACAAAATCATCGATGACTTCGGTGGTCCTTTCCCGCAGTGTACGTTCATGCCAACCGGCGGCGTCACGACAGAGAACGTGGGCGAATATGCAAAACGCAAGAACATCCTCTGCATGGGCGGAACCTGGATGGTCAAAAAGCCTCTCATCGAAGGCTGCAAGTGGGACGAAATCACTCAGATTTGTAAAGACGCCGTAAAAGCAATGCACAACTTCCGTGTTGAGCACATGGGTATCAACGCCAAAAATGCTGACGATGCCTCTTCAATCGCAGAGGGCTTTGGAGCATTCGGTTTTGCTGCAAAAGTCGGCAACTCTTCAATCTTCGCTTCTGACCAGATTGAAATCATGAAGCAGGACGGTCGCGGAACTCACGGTCACATTTCTGTACTCTGCAACAATGTTGAGCGCGCTTTGGCTTACCTTGAAAAATTCGGATTCAAACCAGTTGCCGGAACAGAAAAATGGACTGGCAAAGAGAACGCTTCTCCGCTCAAGGTCGTTTACCTCGACAAAGAAGTCGGCGGATTCGCAATCCACTTGAAGAGAGCGTAAGGTTTATTCCTCACAGAGCTAAGGAGTACACAGAGGGTATTTCTTAGGACATAATAAAGCCCACAGTCATGTTGTTTTTAGTCAACTTGATTGTGGGCTTTTTTTTGTCACACGGAGAATTCGCTAACGCCTCGTGTTTTCGGCGTTACTTAAACGCTGTTCAGGCTGCCTCCCTCACTTTTTAATCACAAAATCTGTGTAATCTGTGGTTATCTGTGCTAATCTGTGGATTATTTTTCCGACAAATCAATCAGCGTGGTGACGGGGGTAGGGGCAAGGGTCTCGCGGTAGTTGAGCTCCGGGATGCCGATGACTCCGAAAAACTCTGCCACGATGCCACCTCCCTGCTCAATCAGGTTCTTGCTTGCTGTGAGAGTACCGCCTGTGGCGATTAAGTCGTCAATTACGAGATATTTTTTGCCCTGAGCGATGTCGCTTTTGTGGGCTTCAATGGTTGCCTCGCCATATTCCAGAGAGTAGCTTGCGCGGTATACATCGCCGGGGAGCTTGCCCTTTTTGCGGATAAGAACCAGGGGAATGCCGAGACGGTCTGCCAGGGGAGCGGCAAACAAAAATCCCCGGGATTCCACGGCGGCGATGGCGTCAATTTTCCTGCTCTTGTAAAGCTCTGTCATGCGCTCGATGGTGTGTTTGAATGCCTTGGGATTTGTCAAAACACTTGTGACGTCAAAAAAAAGGATTCCCGGCTTCGGAAAATCGGGAACGCGACGGATTGCTTTATCCAGAATCTCATCATAAATTGCTGTAGACATAACAAATTATTCTAACACTTTGACCGCTTATCGTCTATCATTTTTAGGTCGCAGCTATTTCTTTACCGTGCGGATTGACCCCATTTTAAGCCGCTGCTCGCGGGTGTGGGAGAGCATGTCTCGCAGGGCTTCGGCGTTTTCTTCCTTTATATAAGTTTTGAACCGCTCCATCTGCTTCTCAAAATTCTCGATGTGGGTGACGAGTTTTTCTTTGTTGGAGATAAAAAGCTCCGTCCACAGGGGGGCGTTAATCATGGCGATTCGCGTCAAATCCTCGAAGGAGCCGCCGCCAAAGGCCGTGATTTCCGGGTCTTCGGCACTTTCCACCAGTGCGCTGGCGATTACGTGGCAGAGCTGGCTTGTAAAGCCGATTTTCCAGTCGTGGGTGTCGCAGGTCGTCTCGGTAATGCGGGTGAAGCCCATTTCTGCTACCAGTGAGCGCATGAAATCAAGGTTTTCGGCCTTGTTGAAGTCACTAGGGCAGAGAATGTAATTGTGGTTGACGAAGAAGCGGGCATCGGAATTGGCATATCCTTCCTTTTCGCCGCCAGCCATGGGGTGCCCGATGATAAAATCTACGTCCGGCCTTAAGATTTCCGGCATGGATTTTTCAAAAATGCCTTTTACGCCTGAAATATCCGTAACGATTGCGCCTTTTTTGAAATGCTCACGATGTTCCTTCATGAAGTCAAGGGTTGCGTGGGGGTAGAGGCACACGAATACCACATCGCATTCAGGCAGCATGGAAGCCACATTGTCGCTGGTGAATGTTTTATCGGCTACTCCCTCAGAAAGAGCTTGGGAAAGACAGGCCGTGCTTCGGTTGCAGACAAGGATTTTTCCAGAGCTTCCCGCCTGACTTAAAATATTCTGACGAATCGATTTGGCGAAAGAGCCGCCCATGATTCCCAAACCAACTATTCCGTATGTCGCCTGTTTCAGTTCCATAAAATCAGTTTAACAGATTTTTTTAGTGGGGGGAAGTCTCCCCCTTAGTGAGCGGCACTGCATAGCAGGGCAAAAACGCTTGAGAAGCGTTTTTAGCGAGTCTCCCGAAGAGCTATGCTCGTAGGGCAAGCCCACTTTGTTGGTCGCTACCCCCTCTGCGGGGCAATTTTTTTTGCTTATGGCCCCGCAACGCCCCGCAATTTTTTTATCTCTGAAATTTGCTTGTAAAATAAAATTGTGGCGGGTATAATCGGCTATGGAAAACAAAACTGTAATTCTTTCTGATTTAGACGGCACGCTTTTTCGCAATGACAAAAGCATTTCAGCTTTTACAAAAGATGTGATAGCCTCTGCCCAAAGCAAGGGTATTCTTTTCGGCATTTCTACCTCGCGCGCGCTGGTGAACGCTTCAAAATTCCTCGACGGACTTTCCCCTGACATTATGATTACGAACGGCGGCGGGCTTGCCTTTTACAAGGGCAAAAAAATCTATTCCAGCACTTTTTCTGCCAGTGAAACCCGGACTTTGATTGACGAGGCTTTCAGGCTCTGCGGCAAGGATTTTACCATCAGCGTGGATAACGAGACAGGGCTTTTTTCAAATTCCAAAGAAGAACTGGGCGATAAATTCTGGACTTACACTGATTTCGCCGGTTTTTCCGAGCCTGCCATGAAAATCTGCCTGAAAACGCTGGACAAGACAATTGTTGAAAAGATTCTTTTGAGCATCGGAATAGAAAACGCCGATTACCTTCCTTTTTCAGATATTCCCTGGTACAAAATCAGCAAAAAAGACGCGACTAAAGAAAAAGCGATTGAAGCCCTATGCTCTTCCATTAATATCCGGCCAGAAAACATCGTGGCTTTCGGCGATGATTTCAATGACATTGGTATGCTCAAAATGTGCGGAAAAGGTGTCGCCATGGAAAACGCCATTCCGGAAGTAAAGGCTTTTGCTGATGAAATCTGCCTGTCAAACGAAAACGACGGAGTCGCAAAGTGGATTCAACGTCGTTTCGCCTGCTAGGAATTTTAGATTTTAGCAGTTTCTGCCTTCAACGGCCGCATATTTTGCAAGCACTTTCATCAAGTCGTCAAACTGGCTTGGAGTAAGGCTCTGCTCGCCGTCACATAGGGCTTTTTCGGGATTGTTGTGAACTTCGATGATAAGTCCGTCTGCTCCCACGGCCACGGCCGCTTTTGCCAGTGTGGGAACCATCCAGCGGATCCCGCAGGCGTGGCTGGGGTCGATGATGACCGGAAGGTGGGTTTCTTTTTTAAGATACGGAACGATGCTCAAATCAAGGCAGTTTCGCGTGTAGTTGTCGAAAGTGCGGATTCCCCGCTCGCAGAGAATTACATTTTCGTTTCCGCTGGCCATGATGTATTCGGCGCTCATCAAAAATTCTTTTACCGTGGCAGAAAGTCCCCGTTTGAGCAAAATAGGATTCTTGAGTTTTCCCACCTCTTTAAGAAGGTCGAAATTCTGCATGTTCCTGGCTCCAATCTGAATGATGTCCACATCCTCAAAAAGGGGAATCTGATTGATTGCCATAAGCTCGGTTACGATGGGAAGCCCTGTCTCTTTTCTGGCGATTTTAAGAAGCTCAAGCCCTTCCGCTCCCAGTCCCTGAAAAGAGTAGGGGGAAGTTCGCGGCTTGAAGGCTCCTCCCCTGAGGAATCTGGCTCCGCTTGTCTTTACGGCCTTTGCCACTTCAATAATCTGCTCTTCTGTCTCCACCGAGCAGGGGCCTGCCATGATAGCGCAGGTTTTTCCGTCACCGATGTCGGCGCCAAGATTTGCGTCCGCCACTGATTTTACTGAAATCACAGTGTCCTTCGGGTGGAAGGAGCGGCTGGCCTGCTTGTAAGGTGCTTTTACCCGCTGGGCGCTCTCAACGATTTCGTTTGCAAGCAATTCTTCCGGCGTGATTCGGCTGGTGTCGCCAATAAGACCGAGAATCGTGACATCTTTTCCCTTTGATTCGTGGATTTCAAGACCTTTTGACTTGAGCCCTTTTTTGAGTTCATCTACTTTTCGTGCATCTGCACCATTTTTCAATACAATAATCATTTTTTTACTCCTGAGTTTGTCCACAGATTTACACAGATTCTCACAGAGGTAATTTTATATTATGCGGATTTTTACCACAGTTTTCTTTCGCTAGCATAAAATATGACTGTGGCCTTTTATTTCACATACATAAAACTCTCTGTGTCCTCTTTAACTCTGTGAGGGGCATAAAAAAAGGACTTCCGTTTTGGAAGTCCTTAGAATTGCCTTAATTAATTCGCAACTTTACGCATTAAAAACTGGCGTATGACTTCCATAGCGGGCACGAGAAAAATAAAAATAGCCATAATAAAAGTAAGCCTTCATAAATGAAGCCTGCTGGCTAGAGAAAGATTTTTCTGTCGCATAAGAAGTGTTGCGATTCATAGACTGAGTTTAATTCTTTTTGGGAAATTTTGTCAATACTTTCCTCCGTGAATTCAGATTATCATTAAAAAAATCAAAATTCTCTTTTACTTTTCTTCAATTCAGTCTTACACTGTAATCTATGACTCGAATTTACTTGAATGATGATTGGCTTTATACCCCTGACTTTAATGCTGGATTAACGAAAACAGAATGTAATGCAGATTTTGAGCATGTGCGGCTTCCGCATAGTGTAACCGTAACTCCTTTTAACTCTTTTTCAACAGAGCTTTATCAGAAGAATTCCCTTTATCGAAAGGAATTCAAAACTGAATCGGACTGGGCTGGGAAAACCCTGCTCCTTACTGTGGAGGGAGCGGCCCATGAAAGCGAGGTGTTTTTCAACGGAAAAAGCATTGCCATCCACAAATGCGGTTATACTGCCTATACCCTGGATTTGACCGCTGAACTCGCTCCCGCAGGAAGCAATAACGTGCTTGCAATCCGCGTTGACAGCCGGGAAAACCTGAACCAGCCCCCCTTTGGATTTGTCGTTGACTATATGACTTATGGCGGAATTTACCGCGATGTTTATCTTGATGTCAAGAATCCCGTGTATATTGAGGATGTATTTGTAAAGACTTCCGGGACTTCATATTCTGCCGACGTTAAAATTGCCGGTTGCGCTCAAGGCGATGAGGCAAAATATAAAATTACCCATTCACTCAAAAAAACTGACGGCGTGCCTTTTTCCAGTGATCCGGATGATAAAATCAATCTCTGGTCTCTGGAAGAACCCTATCTTTACACGCTGGTCACGACCCTTTCAGACGGGGAGGGACGGCTTCTCGACACAAAAGAGACTCGCTTCGGTTTCCGTGACATACGCTATGACGCAAGCGGCTTCTATCTCAACGGGAAAAAAATCAAAATCCGCGGGCTTAATCGTCATCAGTGCTGGCCCTATGTGGGCTATGCGATGCCGAAAAATATGCAGCGAGAGGATGCGGACATTCTGAAATATGAGCTTGGACTGAATGAGGTGCGCACATCGCATTACCCCCAGAGCCAATATTTTGTTGATCGCTGTGACGAGATAGGTCTTCTGGTATTCACTGAAATCCCGGGCTGGCAGCATATCGGGGACGCAGACTGGAAAAATATTGCAGTTCAGAATGTAAAGGACATGGTCCTGCAGTACAGGAATCATCCGTCGATTTTTATCTGGGGCGTCAGAATAAATGAAAGCCAGGACGATGATGAATTCTACGAGCGGACAAATGCCGCCGCGCATGAGCTTGATTCTACCCGTCCTACTGGCGGCGTTCGCTATCTAAAGCACAGCCATCTTCTTGAAGACGTGTATACTTTCAATGATTTCAGCTTCTGGGGACCGAACCCGGGCTGTCTTCCCAAAAAGAATGTTACCGATACAAAAAAAGGCTACATGATTAGCGAATATAACGGCCATATGTTCCCAACCAAGTCTTTTGATTGTGAATCCCATCGTACGGAACATGCCCTTCGACATGCAAAGGTTATTGATGCTGTTGCAGGCCGCAGTGATATTTCCGGGGCCAGCGGTTGGTGCATGGCAGACTACAATACCCACAAGGATTTCGGCTCAGGCGATTACATCTGTTATCATGGCGTGCTTGATATGTACCGAAATCCCAAAATGGCCGCATTGGTTTACCGCTGTCAGCAGGACGCGGATATCGTTGGGGACGTTCTTTACGTCAGTTCAAGCATGGATATCGGCGAGTATCCTGCAAGCATGCGGGGTGATGTTTACATTATCACGAATGCTGACAGCGTAAAAATGTACGTCAATGATATTTTTATCAAGGAATACACTCCCGCTGATTCTTCCTTCAAAAATCTTCCTCACGGCCCCATCGTAATAGACGATTATGTGGGCCACAGGCTGGTTGATGAGGCCGGCATCAAGGAAAAACATTCCAAGCCGATTAAAGATTTAATTTTCGCGCTACAGAAATATGGCGTCGATAATCTTCCGCTCAGAACGATTCTGAAAGGTCTTTGTCTCTGGGCGAGAGGAGTCACAAATCCAACCAAACTCCGTGATTTGTACGGAAAATATATCAACGGCTGGGGAATGCGTTTCGTCACCTACAAATTTGAAGCCTATCGTGACGGAAAGCTCGTGAAAACCATTGTCCGCGCTCCGGCAAAACAGACGAACCTGGAACTTTCGGCCCGGCGTTCTGAGCTTGTGGAAGAAAGCACTTATGATGTTCTCAGCGTAAGTCTCAAGGCTGTGGACGAAAACGGCAACACGCAGCCTTACTGTCAGGAGCCGGTTTCACTGCGCGCGGAAGGTTGCATCGAAATCGTCGGGCCAAAAATCGTCTCCCTTAAAGGAGGCATGGCCGGAACCTACGTCAAATCCCTTGGCTCAGAAGGAAAAGGCACTCTTGTAGTGACAGACTGGCTTGGCAAGGAAAGCCGCCTTGATTTCAGCGTAAAAATCGCAAAAAAATGAAAAAAATATAAAAACATATTGACACTTTTTTGTGATTCATATATTATAACACTCGTTCGCAAGAACAAGTTGATCCCTTAGCTCAGTCGGTAGAGCAACGGACTGTTAATCCGTGTGTCGCTGGTTCAAGCCCAGCAGGGGTCGTTTTTATATCCTTTGGTGACTTTCTCCAAAGGATTTTTTTATGGGCAAATATACTTAGCTGCCGCTGTTCCGCAGCTCGGTAGCCCTCGGCCGCAGGGCGGCTGGCTTCGCCACTGCTACATAGCGGAGCCGCTTTTACTATGAAGATACGATTTTCCTCGCTGTTATTGTTTTTCCTTTTTTCTTTTTCCCTTTCCGCGTTCACCGTGTCTGACATAAAGCTTTTTACTCTGGAAAACGGCTTGAAAGTATATTTCCTTGAGGACGTGTCTTCCCCGACTGTCCGCATGGAGTTGTGCGTGAACGCGGGCTTTACCGCTCAGACTCTGGAAAACGGCGGCCTGTTCACGCTTTATGCCAGGCTTTCAGGCGGCGATATCTCGAATGACTGCGTGCGATACATTTCGAAGGTCGCGCCGGCGGCTGCCGAAAAAGCTTTGATTTCACTTTCCGAAAAATTAAAGCCCCTTTCCCTGTCTGATGCCAGGCTCTCGTCAATGGTGAAGACCATGAGCGGTGAATTCAAGGACTACTCGGAAAGCACAACAGGCTTCATAAATTCTGCAATCGATTCAAAATTGTTTCCGCTGTCGCCATGGACCCGGGAGAGCGGTGTCTCTCCGGCAGCTTTCTCCTCCAAAAAAAACGAAGAGATAAGGACTGAGCTGTATTCAATCGCTGAGAACTACTATATTCCTTCCAATTCTTCTCTTTTTATAAGCGGAAACCTGACGGAAGCTGCTCTCCTTTCGCTTGTAAAAAAATATTTCCTTAGTTTTTCCAGCCGCTCCTTTCAAAACCCAAACCTTTCTGACGGGTCAAAAATCAGGGAGCTTGTTCAAAAAGAAAACTTCGTCCCATCCAGAAAGTTTGTTCTCGCCCACAAGGATTTTTCAGATGAAATGACGCAAATCGTCCTGCAGTACACTTCTCTGTCCCGTGATGAGGCTGACGCGCTTTCTGCAAGCTGGAATCGTGACGGCTCTTCCTTTAAAAAGCTTCTTCTCAAGCAGAGGAATCTTAAAATTCTGGGTGATGAGTACATTGATGTCAATTCTGCTCAGGAAAAAAACGCTTCCCGGCTTATCCTGCAGTCACTTATCGGCAAAACGAAGGTTTCTCCTGTGGTGCAGGCAAAATTGTTCCTGGAGATGTCCAGGGACGAGGATGTCTTTTCAAAAAATGAATTGCAGGAGGCCTTAAAATCCGCAAGGACTTCCTTTATTCGGCTTTCAGAGAGTTCGGACGCAACGATGGAGTCCTTTTCCCGTTCCCTCTCTCTTTCCAAAAATCCTTCCGAAGAGATACCCCGGTTCTTTGAGAAAATTGAGAGGCTTTCTTCCGTGAATATTGATGACCTCCAGCAGAAGGTCTTATCAGAATCTCCTTTTGTCTTTGTGTTTGTAAATCAGGCTGTCTATCAAAAGTATGCCGCTGAATTTAAGAAATCTGGATATACGTTGATTTCGCAAAAAGAGAGTGCGTGGTATAACCAGGATGCCTACAAAAAACTTATAAAAGAAATCAAAGGCAGTGATGAAAAATCATCCCCTCTGCTTGAAGAAATCGCGGCTTCGGCGGACAGGTTCATTTCAAAAAATCTTTCGGAGTATTCTTCTTTCACTTTGCAGAACGGAATCCCAGTCACGCTCAAAAAAAGCGAGAGTTCCAGCACGGCCGTCCTTTCACTGACGATTGCAGGCGGCGAGCTTTTATTCACCGACAAGGCTCCGGGGCTTGCATCTGTCGTGGCAGGCTCAATAGCCGTAAACATTCGCCGGCAGCTTGATTTGTTTGCGCTGAACGGTGCCGTAACCGGGTTCTATGAAGTCGGCTCCCAGACACTGAGCACACATTCGATTATCACGGTGTCATGCCTGTCCAAAGAAATGGATTTTGCGATTCAGGCGGCATACACGGCTCTGGTCTATTGCGATATAAATCCCGCGACGGCCGATGGCGTCACCTATGATGAGCGCACGCAATGGCGGCTGAAGTCGGGCAGCACAGAATTTCAACTTTTATGCGAGGCTGTAAGGCTGCTTTACGCGGATTCGGCCTATCCCAAGCTTTACAAAGATACTGAGGACAAGCCGGCTGAAGACCTGGAATTCCGCCAGATTCTTGAAGCCTATCCGATCCTGCTGGATTCAAGCCGCTTTTCACTGATTCTTTCCGGCGGTCTGAAAGGCGATGACAAGATTCAAAAAAAACTGGATTCGACTTTCGGACTTTTGACAAGCATTGAAGAGACGTGCGACTCTGACCTGCGTGTTTCACCCCCTGATTTTTCAGCTCTTGCCCTGCAAGAGAAGCGGCTTCCCCTCAGGCATCTTTTCCTGACCGACATTTCAAAGGAAGAGGCCGGCCCCATGCCAGCGGTCCTGATTCCGACTACGAAATTTCTTGATCCGGTTTTGTACTGTATGCCCTCGCCAAATCTTGACAGCACGGACTGTGCCCTTTTCGATGCCCTTCTTATCGAGCTTGCTTCACGAATGGAAAATCGTCTTTCAAAAAAATATCCTGAAACAAGGGTGAAGGCCCAGCTTCCGGACAATGACCTTCCTTTTGCACGCCTGCTTGTGACTAGCGTTGAGCATACGGCGGAAGTGGACTCTGCCTATTCGGAATGTCTTTCTTCAATCAAAAAAGACATTGCCAACCAGATTGAGTTGAAAACCGACGGGGTGATTGACCTTGAAAAAATCGATTTGCTAGCCTCCCTTGAAAACAACTGGCTCATGGCGGTAATCTCAAAAGCCGCAAGTCAGGAAGGAACTGCCCGTCTCATGCAAAGCGGAGAAATTCAGAAAAATCCGAAACTTTATCTGCGGCAGTACGAGGCGATTTCAAAGGCTGGCGTTGAGGACTATTTTCTGATTGTGGAAAAATATTTTGCCCCCCTTCCGCCTCTCAGGCTTTACAGCAAGGACAGCAAAAGATAATCGGCTAAAAAATTACCGTGTCCATGAGGATGTCCTGGTTGTTTGTGGGTAGATCCGGGACAATCTGGCAGGGGAGGGCTGTTCCGCAAAGGAATGGACTGACGCCGGATGCGCGCAATTCTTCTATGTAAATGTCATAGAATCCCTTTCCGTGGCCGAGCCTTTTTCCGCTTTCAGTGAATGCCACTCCGGGAACAATCATGAATGCTTCTTTCGGCGTGATTTTTCCTGTTTTCAATGAATATCTCACCAGTTCCTTTTTCGGCTCAAGGATTCCATAGGCCCCTTTCTCCAGCTGGTCTTCCAGACCTCGCCCTGAATTCAGAAAATAGAAATTCATCCTGCTTATGCCTTTTTGGGCTGATTCCAAATCAACTTTTGGGACGGCGACTTCTTTTCCTTTTTCAAGGGCTTCCAAAATCACAGGCCTGCAGTCAGCTTCGAGACTGTCGGGAATATATGCGAAAACAAGGGCGGATTTTTTGTATTGTTCAAGGGCAGTGATTTTTTCGGCGAGACTTTCGGCAAGGGAAAATTTTTCACGCTCCGAGAGACTGTCAAGAAAATCTTTTTGAGAGCGACGCATTTCTTTCCGCAGCTTCTTTTTCTCCTCAGATATTTTGTCTAGATTCATAATGCAATTTTAACAGAACTGTGTTAGAATAGAAAGCGAAACAGTCACGATTTTATGCGCAGGCATTCTTGTCTTCACATAAAATGATTGAGTTTTGAAACGAAACTCACATAACTTGTGCCGCATCCTTGTGGCGAAAAAGAGGTACAGATGCTTAACGTGAATAACAACGCTTCGGTTCTGAAGCAGGAAATCCTCGTCCGCATTGCAAAATTGCAGTTGGAGGGGAATTTGGTTGAGGGAGTGCATTACATTCCCAAAACGATGATTCCAAAAAACAGTCCGTCGATTCGCTGTTGTATCTATCACGACCGCGAAATTCTCCGCACCCGTGTAATCGCCCGGCTGGGAATTTCAGTTGAGGACATTGATGATGACAAGCAGCTTTCTGATTACGGCAAAGAGGCCCTGGAACGAGAAAAACCCACCTGGCCTATGCTCACTTTCCTGAACGAGGCCTGCAACGGTTGCGTAAAGACCAAATATCTTCCAACAAACGCCTGCCAGGCCTGTCTCGCCCGGCCCTGTAAAATGAACTGCCCAAGGCAGGCAATTGAAATCTACGACCACCGTGCCCACATTGACCCCGCAAAATGCATCAACTGCGGACTCTGTATGCAGAACTGTCCCTACCACGCAATCGTCAAAATCCCAATTCCTTGCGAAGAGGCCTGCCCGGTGGGAGCAATCACCAGAAACAAAGAGACCGGTCACGAGCAGATTGACTACGACAAGTGTATTTTCTGCGGAAAGTGCATGAGCAGCTGTCCTTTTGGCGCCGTCATGGACAAGTCCCAGCTGGTTGATGTCATCAAGCACATCATGAACGGCAAGAAGGTCGTGGCCATGTACGCTCCTGCCATCGGAGCGCAGTTCAAGGGCGCAAAAGTCGGCCAGCTTGAAAGCGCGTTGCTTGCCGCCGGATTCAGCCGCGTATGGGAAGTTGCAATCGGAGCCGATATCACCGCGGACAAGGAAGCCGCAGAGTTCGTTGAGCGCATGGAGCGTGGTGACAAGATGATGACCACCAGCTGCTGTCCGGCCTATGTCCGCGCCGTCCAGATTCATGCGCCGGAACTGAAAAACTGCATTTCGGAAACAAAATCCCCGATGATTTACACAGCCGAGCTTGCAAAAAAAGCCGACCCTGATTGCATTACCGTGTTCATTGGGCCATGTCTGGCAAAAAAACGGGAAGGTTTTGACAGCGACATCGTTGATTACGTGCTTTCTGTTGAGGAAGTGAGCGCATTGCTTGCTGCAAAAGAAATAGACATCACCAAAATGGAAGCCAAGCCCGGAAAATACAATCCGACGGTTTCTGCCCGCAACTTTGCAAAGACAGGCGGTGTCGCTGAGAGCGTAAAAATCCGCCTCAAGGACGATTCAATTCTCCGGCCTGTGGTCATCAACGGTCTGGACAAGGCGGGCGTGAAAAATCTGCAGAATTATGGTAAAATCAACGCTGGAACGGTTCCTGCTCCCGCAGACTGTCCGAACCTTATCGAAGTCATGGCTTGTGAAGGAGGCTGTATCGCAGGTCCTTCTGTCATCATGAATCCAAAAACCGGCGCGGCCTTGCTCAACATCTACGCAAATGCCGGCTCAAAGGAGCTTGTGGACGGAATTCCTCCCAAGTGTGACATGGATGAGGTGATTAAAAACGAAAAATAAGGAATTGTAAGGCGTTCAAACTGGGGTTGCTGGGCGTTCCCGCCGCTACTACGCTTCGCTACGTGGTACGGCGGTCGGGTCTTCCGTGGCCCGGTGCTTCGCACTGCCCGCACGGCGGCCACCACTCCAGCCCCTAACGCTTTGCTTTTAAGTGGAGTCCATGTTCAAAAAATTTATCTGTCTTTTTTCGATTTTTTTTATTTTTTTTCCCATTCATGCACAAAATCCTTCAATTCGCCTTGGCATCATCAAGGGAATTGCCTGCGCGCCCTGTGCTTATCTAATCGAAAACAAGGCAAAACTGGCCGTTCAGGACATGGACTTTAAAAACTTTGATTCCGCTCAGTCTGAGCTTCCCGCGCTTTTGAAAGGCGAAATCGACGTGGGGTTTCTTACGGCAGAGGACGGGGCAAAAGTCTTTACGGCAGGAAATGCTTCATTGCTCTGCCTTGGCGTGGCTCAAAACGGGAACGCATTTCTTCTCACGGACGATGATAAATTCAACTCAATAGAAGACCTGAAAGAAAAAAATCTGCTCTGTCCGCCAAACGATTCGTCTGTAAAAATCCTTGAAAATCTTCTTTCCAAAAAAGGGCTCTCTGCAGGGGAGGAGACCGGGGCTGTCCATCTTGATTTCTCCTTTCCAGCTTCTGTCATGGCGAACAAATTGATTACAGGCCAGAGCCATTTTGCCCTGCTTTCCGAGCCTTATGCGACAGTGGCCATGCTGAACTCTCAAAAAATCCGAAGGGCGGTTTCCCTGCAGAAAATATACGGCGAATCAGAGTCATACAGCAGCTATCCGGCCATGCTTATTGTTGCTCGCTCAGATTTTGCAAGAGAAAATCCCGGCCTTCTGCGCCGCTTCTGCGATCTTTACAAAACGGCTGTCCTTTGGACGAACAAAAATCCGGCCAAGGCTGCCCTGCTTTCCGAAAAACATGGAATCGGATTTTCTGTTGCCACGGTCCGGGCCTCAATCCCCAACGCTGCCCTGACATTCCGAGAGTCAAGAGCCGCTAAATCTGACATTGAAAAATATCTCACCCTGTTGGGACGCAAACTCCCGGAAGAGGGTTTTTATTTTTAGCAATATTTTCCGACAGTCATGGCGTGACAAGTTTTTGGAAAGCAAAAACTTGCGGCGCATTATTTGCCGTACATGCGCTCTATTTCCTGAATCTGGTCGCGGATTGCGGCCGCCTGCTCATACTCCAGTCTGTCGGCGTAATCGGACATTTCTTTTTTTAGGGCGTCGATGAGCTTTTTACGCTGCTTTGGATCGAAGAGATTGGCGCTCTTTTTAAGGACTGAAAGCTCCACTTCGGCATTTTCGGCGGCATCTTGCTGCTGGCGAACGAGAATGTCCTGCACTGCCTTTGAGACCGTGTGAGGCGTGATTCCGTGCTCCTCGTTGTATTTCTGCTGGATTTCCCGGCGGCGTTTTGTCTCACCCACAGTCTCTTTGATTGCGGGCGTGATATTGTCGGCGTACATGACGACCATTCCGTTTTCGTTTCGGGCGGCCCGGCCTACAATCTGAATCAAACTGGTGGTTGAGCGCAGAAAGCCGATTTTGTCCGCGTCAAGGATTGCGATAAAGCTGACTTCAGGCAAATCGATTCCCTCTCGCAAGAGGTTGATTCCGATAAGAACATCGATTTCGCCGGTTCGCAAGGATTTGAGGATTTCAACCCGCTCAAAAGTGTCGATTTCACTGTGAATGTATTTGACTTTGAGATTCAGCCCTAAAAGATAATCCGTCAAGTCCTCGGCCATTTTCTTGGTCAGAGTCAGAATCAGGCTGCGCTCTTTCTTTTCGATTCTGGATTTTACTTCCTTGTAAATGTCTTCCATCTGCCCTTCGCTGGGGCGGATTTCGATGAGAGGGTCAAGAAGTCCTGTAGGGCGGATAATCTGCTCCACCACCTGACTTGACTGGGCGATTTCTTCTTTGCGGGGCGTGGCCGTCACATAAATCACCTGGTTCATCTTTTTCCAGAATTCATCGCCTTTCAAGGGGCGGTTGTCCAGGGCAGAGGGCAGGCGGAAGCCGAAATCAACGAGATTCTGCTTGCGGCTTCGGTCTCCCTCGTACATGGCTCCAATCTGGGGAACTGTGACATGGGCTTCGTCAATCAGGCAGAGAAAATCATCTGGGAAGTAGTGCAAAAGGGTCGCAGGCGGCTCCCCGGTCTTCCGGCCGGAAATCGGGGCGGAATAATTTTCGATTCCTGAGCAATAGCCCATTTCCTTCATCATCTCGATGTCGTAGGTGGTGCGGGTTTTAAGCCGCTCGGCCTCAAGCATTTTGCCCTGAGAAAGCAAAGTCTCCACCCGCTCTTCAAGCTCCTTTTGGATTCTTTCTGTGGCGGCAAGAAGGGCATCGTGGGGAACTACGAAGTGTTTTGCCGGGTAAAACTGCATCTCGTCCAGCTCTTCTTCCGTTGCCCGGTTCAGGACATTGAATCGCTTGATGCTTGCAATCTCGTCAAAATCAAGCTCGATTCTGTAGGCAGTGTCGGTCTCCATGTAAGGCGGGTAGACTTCGATAACATCTCCCCGCACACGGAAATTTCCCCTTTCCAAGACCATGTCATTCCGCTGGTACTGAATCGAAGCCAGATCCCGCTCGAATTTCCGCAAATCAAGGATTTCGCCCTTTTCGATGTGGACTCGCATTTCCTTGTAAAGGTCAGGCATACCCAGACCGTAAATGCAGCTGACAGTGGCAACGACGATTACATCCCGTCGCTCCATAAGCGAGTAGGTTGCCGCCAGACGGAGCTTGTCGATTTCGTCATTTGTGGCGGCGTCTTTTTCGATGTAAAGGTCGCGGGCCGGCACGTATGCTTCCGGCTGGTAGTAGTCGTAATAAGAGACAAAATATTCCACCGCGTTGTGGGGAAAGAAAGACTTGAATTCCCGGTAAAGCTGTGCTGAAAGGGTCTTGTTGTGGCTGATAATGAGGGTGGGCCGCTGAACCTTTTCGATGATTTTTGCCATAGTGAAGGTTTTTCCAGAGCCGGTGACGCCTTTAAGAGTCTGAAAGCGGTCGCCTTTTAGGAATCCTTCAGAGAGTTTTTCAATTGCCTCGCCCTGATCGCCTGAAGGCTGGTAGGGGCTTACGACTTCAAATTTACGCATGAAGAAATTATAGCATGTATAAGAGAAAATTCCCACATGGATAAGGATGTCTCTTGTTGAATATCTCTTTAAAAATCACTAAAATAGCAGTATAAAGCTTTATTTTTGAGGTAACATATTATGTTGATGACAAACGAAATCAAAGTCGGAACGGCTTTTATGTATGAGGGAAAAGCTCTCATCGTTCAGAAAATGCTCGGTCAGAAATCAGGACGTCAGGGCATGGTTACAAAGCTCCGTGTTGCTGACATCGTAACTGGCGGAACTCAGGATTTGGGTCTTGACGCTGGCGAAAAATTCGAGGAAGTTGACCTTGTCGAAAAGAACGTAAAACTTTCTTACATCGACGGAAACGACTATCACTTCATGGATCAGGAAACTTACGATGACATCACTCTTGAGAAAGACTATCTCGGTGACAACGCCGGCTACATCTCTCCAGATGATGACTACGATGTAAAAATCACTTACTACAACGAAAAACCGGTCGGCGTTCGCTTGCCAATTCAGGTTACACGCACAATCACATACTGTGAGCCGGGCATCAAAGGCGATACTTCAGGCAAATCAACAAAGCCTGCTACTCTCGACACCGGCATGGAAGTTAAAGTTCCATTGTTCTGCAACACAGATGACCGCATCGTAATCGACACACGCGACGGTTCATTCGTAGAGCGGGCTAAGGACTAAATAATTTATAGCTCTACCATTTAGTAAGAGCAAAAAAAACGGACGGCGTCGGGGTTGCGACACAAACTCGCCTGAGCTTTGCTCACTGCGATGTTTGATGGCGCGTTCCCGACGGGAGTCCGTTTTTTTTTTGTTTATTGCCAAATTAGTTCGCTTTCAAAGGACACGCCTTCTTCAGTTTTGCCCACAATCGTGAGTTTTTTTTCTTCTTCGTTTACTTTCCCGAAGATTTCAAGTTTTTGCCCCAATTTTGCTTCCTTTGCGTAGTTGAGACGGAAGTCCGTGAAGGCTTTGTCCCGCAAGTTTTCAGGGATTGCGTTTGCGACGAAAGCTCCGTAGCGGGCGTTGTTCACATGATTATTCCCGTCAATGTCGGAGTATCTGATTTTCCATTCGTCCCATTTTTCTAAATCTTCGGGAATCTGAATCTTGCCGTATTTGAGGCAGTCATGCTCTTTCCGGCTCTCAACCGGCGGCCTCAAATCAAATTTTTTTGTGGGGATGATTCTGTGTGCGACTGGATCCACTAAAAGCCATGAGCTGATTCCCGTAATCAGCGGCTCACCCCCTGGAGTGGTGAATTCGTAGGCGCGGACAAGCTGCAAGGCTTCGGCCTTTTCTTCATAGGTGGTAAAGACGTAATTCTCGTTTTCGCGCGGAAAGCGGTGAAAGCGGAAGGCCACCCTTGAAACCAGGCAGGCATAACCGTGCTCTGTGAGAGTGTCCCTGTCCATGCCCCGCTGTGCGTAATCTTCCACGGCCATGTCGCTGGTCACTTTTAAAAGCTCGTAAAAGCTCATTTTTTTGCTGGAATCGCTTTGTGAAAACTGAACTTTATGCTCGGAATGAAAGGTGATCCCGTCTTCGTCAAACCATTGTTTTTGTGAAATCATTATTTTGCCTCTTTTTTATGATATCTATTCTGTTAAGACACGAATTTTTTGCTTTGGTTGCAGGTGCTGTTAAATTCCTATCAGTTCCTCAACGAAATTGCTGGAATTCTCGCGTTTCATTACGACCACTGTGATATCGTCATCGCGTTTGGCGCCCTTTGTGAAAGCGTTGTACGTGTCGATGATATCTTCCATGATTGACTGGGCGTCCTTTGCGTAGCTTTGCTGAAGGATTTCATGGATTCGCATTTTTCCGAACATCTCGTTTTTACCGTTGCGGCTTTCAGTGAGTCCATCCGTATAGAAAAGAAGGATATCGTCCTCTTCCATGGTGAAATTTACCTGTGGAAATGAAACCGTGATGAAGTCCAAGCCGATTGCGCCGTGATGATCAGCATCCTTTGCGCAAAGCAGTTCCTGACAGGTGTTTGTTCGCGCGGAAAAATAAATCGGATTGGGGTGGCCTGCGTTTGCCATTTCGACCAGACAGGTGTCATTTTCATCAAAATCAGAAAAACGGAACATGAGGCCGGTAAGATAATTTTCTATGTCTCCCTTTGCCTCAATGATTTCATCGTTGATTTCATATAAAGTCCGTGAGACCGATTCCTTGTTAGCGAGATTCCTTACAAAGGCCTGAAAAACAATGTTCTTTGCAAGCATGGTGATAAGACTTGCGGCAACTCCGTGTCCTGAGACATCGAAAAGCGAAAAGCCATTTAGATTGTTGCCCTCTATGTAGTAGTCATACATATCCCCGGAGACTTTCGAAAGGGGACTGTAACTGACGGCAATATCCCAGCCTCTGATGTTTTTTGGTGGATATGGAAAGAATTTTTTCTGGACAAGGGATGCCATTTCCAGATCGGTTTCAGCGCGCCGGATTTCTTCTTCAAGCTTGATGTTCTTGCGGGAAAGTTCCCGTGTTTGTTTTAGGACTTCCCGGCGCAATTTAACGTTAAGATATTCGTTCTGTGAAACAGCCTTGTTATAGCGGAGACTCATTATGATGATGAAGTCAAGAATCGTCACGAGCCAGCCGAAGAGGGTGATGTAGGGTGAGTCAGCCTTTTGCAAAAATCCCTTGATAAAAAAATCTGCTGGAATTGAAATGAACAAGGGAATGAATGTAAGCAAAAGGATTTTCAAGTCTTTTTTTCCTTGGACCGTAAGAGTGCTTTTCGCGATGAAAACAATGGGACTGACAAGCTGAATCAGGGACAAAGCGAGCATGAAGGGGCAGATTGCCATGAGAAATGTATAAGTCGGAGCCGCGAAAGTAAGAAGGGCACTGACAGAAAGAATTGAAATGCTCAGAATCCTTAGAAACCTTGTCGGTTTCAAGCCTACAAATTCAATGATGAAGTTTGACAGGAAAAAAGTGATTAGGTACAAGCCGAGACACAGAGATGACTTGATGAAAGGTATGTAGGGCAGGTTGTTTGGGTATGTGAGCGGAAGCTGGGGAGCAAAAAAGGGCGTGGCAATCAGCATGGAAGAAATACACAATAAAGAGAAAGAAAGGAAAGCCGATTCCTTTTTGCGCCAGATAAAAATCATAAAGAAAAGCAGAGCCGTGAAGAACATACCGCCTTCCGCGAACACATAGATTATGGATTGAATGAATGTGCGGAAGGTGTGGATTTCCTTAATTTCGTCGTATTTTCCCAGCATGATTTTGTCGGATATGCCGCTCTTTCCCTTGCAGTATACTTTTATGAGTATTGTGTTTCTTTCGTTCTGATAAATAAGGGATTCAGGAATGACATAAAAATGCGAACCCCAAAGTGCGCTCTTGATTTTTGGAGGAAAATCACCGTATGAGCCGACATAGGAGCCATTTACCCAGAGCTTGTCGGCAAAATGAAGATAGGAAATCAAAAGCCCGAGGGTTTCGTCTTTGAGCTGCTGGGGAACAGTGAAAGTGATTCTAATCCATACGTATTCCTGAGATTTGCCTGCAACCCTGACTATATTTCCGATTCCCGCCGTGGAGAATTTGTGGAATTGCATTCGCTCAGCTTCCTCAAAGGTGCTGTCTGCATCACATTCAGCCCAATAGCACCGATCCTTTAAATTGATGATTGTGCTTTTTGAATCTGCTGAAATGTTGCATGCTGAAATGATTAAGAGAAGAAAAAATAATAAGAGAAAATTCAATGTTTTTTTCAGCATACTTACAGTATATCACAAAAACTCCAAAATCTACAATTTTTATGTGAAATATAAGCCTTTTTTATAGGATATTTTGCTTATTTTGAATAGAATGTAAGCGATGACAGACAATACGTTTTTTCTGGAAAATTTATTTTTTACCCTGAACGCCGTCCTCCCGATTGTGGCTGTGATTTCCGTGGGCTATTTTTTGAAGACGATACGCCTTTTTGATTCTGCATTTTTCCCGCTTTTGAACAAACTGTGTTTTCGTTGCTGCCTTCCCTGCCTGCTCTTCTTCAATGTCTACAATGTGGATACCATTTCAGAACTCCACCAGTACGGGAAGATTTGTGTTTACGCCGTTGTCTCTGTGCTTCTTTTCTTCCTCCTAGCCCTTATTGTCACAGTCCTTACGGTTCGGGATGACCGCCAGAAAGGTGTCATGGTTCAGTGCGCATATCGCTCAAACTATGCGATTATCGGAATTTCACTGGCAATGTCCATTTCCTCCGGCGATGACAGGCCCGTTGTGGCGGCTTCCATCCTTTCTTCTGTTTCCATACCTTTATTCAATGTCCTTGCGATTATCGCCCTTTCGCTCTTTGTAAAAGAAAACGGAAAAAAGGTCAGTGTGCTGTCAATAATCAAGAAAATCGTAACGAATCCGCTGATACTTGGCGTTGCCTCTGGATTTTTCTGCCTTTTTATCCGCGCTCTCATTCCTTCTGATTCTTCGGGGCTTGCTTGTTTCACCATAAAGCGCAATCTTCCTTTTGCATACAAGGCCATCTCCATGCTTGCCCAGTCAGCCAGCCCCATTGCCTTGCTTGCTTTGGGCGGTAATTTTACGTTTTCAGCAATTGCAAGGCTAAAATACAAAATCATTGCAGGTGTTTTTGTCCGAACGATTTTTTGCCCAGTCTTGTGTCTTTTTGTGGCTTACAAGCTCGGTTTCGGATCTTTGGAGTTTCCGGCCCTTATTGCCCTCTACGGGACTCCCCTTGCGGTTTCAACTGTACCGATGACGGCTGAAATGGGCAGTGATTCAGAGCTTGCGGGTCAGCTTGTGGTATGGACGACCCTGAGCAGTGCCTTTACGCTTTTCGCCATAGTGTTTTTCTGCGTGCAGACCGGGCTCCTTTAGTCACGCGGCTCTGAAAGCAAAGTTCCCCGGCCCCATAAAAAACCGTTTTTGTTTTCAAACAGCCAGAATTCGTCTCCGTAGCAGAAAATTGCCCAGTCGTAGTACCCCACATTTGTTCCCAGCGGTACCGGAATCATTCGCTCGCGCTGTCCCCGGGCAAGCTCATCGTATTTTTTGACATGAAAAACTTCCTCCGCGATTTTTTTCCCTTCTGAAACTTCATTGAAACAATAAAAAAAAGTATGCAGCTCTCCGCCACTCTTAAAAGGAAGCACGACGGCAACCCTTTCATAGGCGGAAAGTCCTGTCAGAAAGAGAAAAAAAATTCCTGTAGCGAAGATTTTCCTGAAGTCCATATTTTATTATCGGATGTGATATATAAAAATCTTGAAATATTTAGAAAGCATGGTAAAATTAAATATTATCAGGGTAAGCTTAAAAAGGAGCGCGATATGAGGAAGTATTCTCGTCTTGTAATCGCACTTTCTCATGAAGGTGATGAAAATTCAGTATTTTCTGCCCCAGTCGTAGAAATGAAAAACGGTGATTCCTCTGTTCAGGTAGCTGATTTTGAGAGTGCCTTGCACATGCTTCCGCCGGGAAGCGAGGTGTGTGTCGTGGCAAGAGGAACTGTCGGCGATATGATTATCCAAAACATTTCCAGAATCATCCGTGAGAGCGGCATTTTTATTGAGCTTGATTTATCAGAAGTCAAAGAACTTTCCCGGGTTCTTAACAGTCCCTTTAAAGGCAACGTAAATCTTACCTCGATAAAATTTCCCTGCAATCTTGCTTCTTTGAATGAAAGCGCCTTTGCCGGCTGCAAGAATCTGCGCAGTGTTGTTGTTCCTGCATCAGTAAAAAAAATCGGTTCTTCAGTTTTTTATGGATGCGAAAATCTCACCTATCTTGAATTTCAGAAAATGGATGGATGGTCTGCCATATATGAAAATGGTGAGCGCATTCCGGTTACAAACCTTGAGAATCCGGAAGACAATCCTTTTCGCTTTTCCCTGCCATCAAGCCCTTACCGTAACTGTGTCCTTCAAAGAGACTAGAAATCCAGGCTATCGATAAAATCAAGCAGGTGCTCAGCCAGATTCCCGTTTTTCCTGATTTTGGCAGCAAAATCCGCAAATCCAGCAACTCCCTTTCCCTGGACGCACAAGGTGAGCATTTTTGTCAGGTCATCAGATTCTGTTTTTCGCTCATAGTCATTGTAATTTTGCCAGAAAGATCGAATTGGCTCAAAATCTTCCTTTTGAAAGCTGTCGGCCATGCGCTCCAGCAGGGCATTCACCTTGACGAGCTGATAATTTTCATCCTGTTTGTATGCCTGCCACACAAAGGGAAGGCCTGTAAGGGCCGCTCTTGCAAGTGAATCTTCGCCACGCACAAAAAGAAAATCCATGCCTTGTATAAAAGAGTCAAATTCTTCCTGAGGCATGAATGGGAGCTTTTTTATCAGAAAGGGAGAGCCTGAATCCTGCCAGCATTTTAAGAATGGAGACGAGCTTTTCCCTGCGGCGACATGGACTGTGACAGAAAAATCTTCCTGTTGTTCACGCATGTTCTTCTGGAAGTCCTTTATGCCCTTTACGACCGCCTCCGGATCATCTTCGTAGGCAAAAAAGAAAATGTCGTATGAGCCAGAGCTTTTTTTCGCCGGAAGGGGAGTTTCGTTGAAAATCAAACCTCCCGTTTTGTCAGTGAATCCCGGCATGAAAAAGATTTTTTTGATGTTCGCTTTTCTGGTTCCTGATTTCAGCAGATGGAATTCATCAGCATAGTCTTCCGCCGTAAGATAGTCGATGTTTATGATTTGCACGGTACGGGTGAAGTCAGGGGCAAAGAGCGTCTCCTCTAGCCAGTCTGGTCTTCCGCACTGAAAGCACTCGAGGATAATTGACGGAATCTCATCTTCTCTCAGTTTTTCATCCCAAAAAACGACCTTCCAACGGGAATCCTTGTATTGAAAGCCCTGCACAGCCTTTCCCGGATCAATTTTTGGGCACAAAGCCTGAAAGCTTTCAAGATTGCTTACCGCGAGCGTCAGTTCAAGTCCGCCTCTTGCATCGGATAAAGATCGGGCCAGCCGGTAAACCACACCGATATCGCCGAAATTGTCCACAACCTTGCATAGAATCATGATTTTTTCTTTGTCGAGCATAAAAGTCCCCAAAAATGTCAGAAACGGATTCCGAATACGAGAGACGGAAAGGCTTCTAAATTGTCCGTGAAGTTAATTGACGGTATGTAGTCTTTTCGCAAAGTGTCTGCGAAGGCTTCATCATTGAAGTCGGAGATATGGAAATCAAAAGTCATTCCGGCAAAAAACTGCAGCCTGTGTATCGGTTTATATGACAGGGTGAGTCTTCCGCTTGGAACGGTGGCAAAAGTGCTGGAAGATGAGCCGTCTTTCAGCCAGAGAAAATGTTCCCGTCCTTCAATGTCCATCAAAAACCTGCCATAAATGGTAGTCTGGTGTCCCGCCCCCAGAGAAAAACCATGCATGGAAGAGCCCTTTTTCTTGAAAAATTCACCTGAAACTGTTCCGTAAAAATCCCTTGTGCCGAAAACGCCCCCCCCAGAGAAAATACTGTCGCTTGTAGCGGAAAATTCTCCGTAAACTTTGAAAGAGTCGCTTTGCTTGAGGCCGTATTCCTTGCTTATTTTTGCCGCTTCTTTTCTTTTTTTGTGTGAGACTTCGATTTTTTCAGTGTCATCGCCGATACTGCCCGAGTTGAAATGCAACACAGTGCCAGAATGGGGAAAGAAATAATGTCTTTCTGATTCTTTGGTGAGAATTCCAGCCGCGTCGTAATGCTCAACGTTATATGGAACGACTGTTGGAATCAGGCTGTCCTTGTGAATCACCACGTTTACGTTCTGGTTTTTCGGAAAGCCAATGACAGTTTTGTTCGGAAGAGGGCAGGCAGAAATGGGAATCTTGAGGCTGGACAGTTCAACGGAGCCATCCAGTACACGGCAGAGCAAATTCCCCTCTTCGCTATAGACGGCGCAATCATAACTTTCTTGAATTACAATCTGAAAACTTCCCAGTTCCGAGAATGCCTCGCTTTCATCAAGGGCGAGCATCCAGGCCAGGTAGCTTTCGCAGGCATGCATATCAACAAAGGCATCCATGGCATATTCAAAGCCGTTTTTGATATTCTGATTTACGATTCTCTGGATAAAGCGAAGAAAAAATGAAGCAGATTCTTCCTGATTTTCCTCTTCGTTTTCTACCTCTTCTTCTGGAAAAATCTTCTTGAAAATCAGCTCGCTCATATTTCTCAGACCAAAAAAAGTCCTGTAGTAACTTTCCACAGTCTTGTAAACTGCCGTGAGAATTCTTGCGACTTGGATATGTATGAAGGGGCCGATTTTAAATGGAGCGTATTCCCGCAGCAGGAAGGTCTTGTAATAGGCGTTCATTCTGGGAAGATAATTGTTGAGATAGGTCTCGGGATCCGTGTTCCAGTAATTTGTCAGAACTTTTGTCTGACCATATTTCTTCCATTTCCAGTTATTTCTGTTGGGAGGAACGGTTGGAACTATATCCTCTGCGTTCACGATGTTCCATATAAAACTATATGATTTGTCCGATGTTTTATCTTCCTGACTTACGTTTGGAGCTGCGAAAGTGTAGACGAACATATTTTCTGCTGGAATTATATTTTCATCGGCAAGCTGCGCCCCGAGAATATTTGCCAGAGCAGCGCCCCGTGAATGACCCGCAATGAGAAAGCGGGCATTTTCAGCTTTGATATCGTATTTTGTCAGGAAATCGCAAAGGGAGAATTTGATGTTTTCGCTGGTTTTCTGGAATCCCTCGTGGACGTCTACGTTTTTTTTTGTCGTGTCGCTTACGTTGACATTTGAAATCCATTCGTTCGCATTTAGAGGAGTGCCACGCAGAATCACAAATACCAGCTTTTCACCGTGCTTTGAATCCTTGAAATCCTTGACCGCGAAACTGTAAGCCGCCTGATTGTTTCCTGAAATCGGTGTCGTGTAATCGAGGATGTAATTGCATTCAATATTTTTGTCTGTGAATCCTAAAAGCCGGTAACTTGCGACCAATTCATTTGAAGAGGGATTTTTTTCGACCGGAACATATGAGATTTCAGAAAAAAGAGCCGCGATTCGTGCGATTCCGTGATGGTAATCAGCGGGTTTGCTTTCAAGAAGCCAGTTCTCCTCCCATTCTGCCTGAGTCGGAACAGCTTCTTCCGCAGCGACTTCAAGACCGTGTACAGGAAAGGTGAAAACTTTCGCATGAAGATTCGCGATTCCAGCGCCAATGAGAAATGCTGAGAAAATGAGTGCTTTTTTTTCTTGAAGCATGATAAAAAAATTATAGCGTCTGCTGCTCGCCCTGAGTGGCTGCCCTTGTTTCTGTTGCGGTATCTCGGCTTGTTGTAGACATTCCGTCCAGGGTGACACGGAGCTTTTTATATTCGTTGTTTCTGAAAACTGTCACGGTAACTGTGTCTCCCGGACGTTTTGACTCAAGCGCGCTTGTGTAATCCGCATAGGTCCTCACGCTTATATTGTCAATTCCAGTGATTATGTCTCCGCCAAGATAAATCGTAGTGGGCTTGTAGCGGCTTCCATATTGAACCTGCTGTGTTCCGCCGAGAATTCCTGATTTTTCTGTGGAAGAGCCGCTTTCGACCTCACTGACCAGAATTCCTGTTGAAATGGAAAGGCCTGCATAGCGCGCAATTGAGGCTGTCATCTGAACCGGAGCGATTTTTAGCACGCCGCGGTTAACCTTTCGGTATTTGATTAAATCGTCTACAACGCGACGGGCCGTGCTTACAGGAACGGCAAATCCGATACCTGCGGAACTTCCAGAATTTGAGATAATCATGGTGTTTATGCCGACCATTTTGCCGTTTGTATCCAGGAGCGGACCACCAGAATTTCCAGGATTGATTGCCGCATCGGTTTGAATCATGTTCCTGATTATTACGTTTGTGCTTTCCTGAATCGGGCGGCCAAGGCCAGAGATGATACCTGTGGTCATTGTCCTTTCCAAGGCAAAAGGATTTCCGATTGCGATAACTTTCTGTCCGACTTTAAGATTGTTTGAGTCACCGAAATCTATTGTCTTGAGCTGAACATTGTCCGGCGGATTGAATTTAATGACTGCGATGTCACTTTCTGTATCTTTTCCGATAACCGTTCCTTCGTAGGATGAGCCGTCATACAGTGAGATATTGATTTTGCTTGCGTTTGAGATGACGTGTACGTTTGTGACGACATAGCCGCGCTTGTCAATGATTGAGCCGCTTCCGCTTCCCCCTTCCTGCACCACCGGCTCAAGGAACCAGTTGATTCCCATGACCTGAGTCGTGATGTTTACCACAGCTTCATTGCATTTTTCGTATACGGTTATGTTCTGCTGCTCGTCCTGAGTGTATGGAGAATCGAAAGTTTTCGCTACGGTAAGGGGCTTTTCTTCGATGAAAGTATTTATTGCGGAATGAGATGCTGAAGCAAGGGGCTGACTCTGCTCCGGGGCTTCCTGAAGGAGAGAGGAATTGTCGCTTTTAGAAGAAGTTTGAGCCGGCACTTCTTTTGTGGAATCTGAAGATTCTTCTGTTTTCGGCGATTTGTCGAGGTTATAATATGCTACCGGGACGAGGGCGAGGACAATACCCGCTGCGACGCCTGCCAAAGATGACTTTATCAGCTGTGAGCGGGAATAAAGTTTCATTTTGCGTCTCCGAATGATTCTGTTCCTGTGATTTCCGGCTCGCTCTCAGTGTTTTCCTGGTTGCCGGGCACGGAAGCCGTGACGGCCGACGGAGTTCGTGAGCGAGCTGCTTCCTGAGCCTGAGCGCGGGATTCCTGCTTTCTCTGGGTTTCATCCGTCGGATCAAGTTCGATGTAGAATGTCTTTTCCTTTCCTCTCTCAATGTAAACAAAAAATTCCTTGAAGTGATAGCCGTCCTTTTCGACTCTGAGGAAGTAAAAACCTTCTATTAAGTTGCTTAGCGTAAGCTTTGATAATCCCTGAAAAGTGTGATTCAAGAAAATTCGGCAGTTTTTTTGATTCGTTTTGAAAATTGCCTTTGTGCGGGAAAGCTCAATATCGCTTGTTTCTTCGGCTTCAAGCTGGGGAATGATGGCAAAAGCTTCCGCAGAATCTGCTCCTGCCTCGCCTTCAGCTTGTGCTTCTGGTTCTGAATTCTGGGCGAACAATGCCGTTGTTGAGAATAATGAAACAAGAGAGAGAAGAATAAAAAAATTTTTCATATTTGTATGCCGCACCTGAAAAGTGAAATTCCTATTGCAGGACTTTCTCGCCGCGCTCCATTGCAGTAAGACCAGTCTTGCAAAGCTCCAAAATTCCGTAAGGCTCAAGAAGTCGGATGAGACTTGCGATTTTCTCTTCGCTGCCTGTCGCCTCGACGATAACCGAGTTCTGTGCCACATCGACAATATGAGCGCGGAAAATATCGCAGGTTTCAATGATGACGGCTCGGTCTGTTCCGCTGGCTTTAACTTTGATGAGTGCCATTTCCCGCTGTGTCGAGCTCTCTTTATGGCAATGGGTTATGGAAATTACTTCAATGAGCTTAGAAAGCTGTTTTTTTATCTGCTCCAGGACATATTCATCGCCCTGAACGACAATCGTCATGCGTGACTGACCGGGGTTAGAAGTTTCACATACAGTGAGGGAGTCGATGTTGAAACCGCGACGGCTGAACAATCCTGAAACGCGGCTCAAAACACCCGCATGATCTTCAACAAGAACTGAAAGCACATATTTTTTCATAGAAATTTCTCCTGCATCAAAAGCGGACTTGACTATATCATATTTTTAAAAGATTTACTATAGGAAGAAGTCGGTAAAAATCTACGGTTCTTAGAGGGGCGCAGTTTGCCATCTCAGGAGTCATCCCTTGATGGCAATCAGCCGAGATTCTGCCGTTTTACTCCGCGTACACGCCTAAGATTCTTACATCCTCGGCCACAGATTTTAATTTCTCGCTGAATTTTTTAATCATTTGAGCGGGATTCTCGCACTCGCTTGGAATCACCACGTCGCAGTAGAACCAGTATTTCCAGGGCTTTCCCGCAATGGGGCGGGATTCAAGGCGGTTCATGCTTAGTTTCTCTGACTTAAAGACACCAAGGGCATCGTAAAGGGCACCGGCCTCGTTCTTTGTAGTGAAAACAAAGCTTGCCATGTTGGGCTTTTTTTCGCCCCATTGTTTGACAGGCTCTTCAATGTGATTTGCGGCAATCACTACGAAGCGGGTGTAATTGTTCTGCTCGTTCTGAATGCCTTCTTTTATGATTTCAAGACCGTAGATTTTAGCGTTTCGCGCGTTGCAGATTGCGGCGTTTTCAACAGAAGCCTTTTCTGCCACAAGGGAAGCTGCTGTTGCCGTTGAAACAGTGTCCACCGCCGTCCATTTCTGGCTTCTGAGGAAAGTTGAGCACTGAGCCAAGCCCTGCGGGTGTGAGTAGACATTTTTGATTGTGTCAAGGCTTGCTCCCTTTACGCCCAAAAGGGAGTGCTGGATGCGCAGCGTAACGGCTCCCACGATAGAAATGTCCTCGTAGCGGGTGAGGTTGTCGTAGTTGTTGTAAACCGAGCCTGCGGTTGAGTTTTCGATTGGAACCATGCCGTACTCGGCCTTTCCGTCAACCACGGCCTGAAAAATCTCGTCGAAGGAATCCACTGTTTCGGCCACGGCTGAATCCTCAAAGAAATTCTCGATGGCCTGCTCTGCGTAAGCGCCTTTTTTGCCTGAGAAAACGCAGACCGGCTTTTTGTGGGCGACCGGCGAGCTTGTTTTTTTGCCTGCCTCTTCAGCCCTGATATGAGCGACTTCCTTTCCGATTACAGGGGCAAGGCTTTCCATGTCCCGCATGATTTTGTCGAACTGAGCCGGGTAAAGGGCCTGAGCCGCGTCAGAAAGAGCTTCTTCCGGGTGGCAGTGAACTTCAACGATGATGCCGTCCGCTCCCGCCGCGATTGAAGCCAGAGCCATAGGCGGAATCTTGTCGCGCACGCCCAGAGCGTGGCTCGGGTCAACGATGATTGGAAGGTGGGTCATGCTGCGGAGGACAGGAATCGCGCTCAAATCCAGGGTGTTTCTGGTTGCTTTTTCGTAAGTGCGGATTCCCCGCTCGCACAAAATAACGCGGTCAGTGCCAGAAGAAAGAAGATATTCCGCGCTCATGAGCCATTCTTCGATGGTGGCAGAAAGACCGCGCTTTAAGATGACAGGCTTTCCCAAAGCTCCAAGCCGCTTTAAAAGCTCGAAGTTCTGCATGTTGCGCGCTCCCACCTGATAAACATCAACATAGTCTTTCATGACAGGAATATATTCACTGGCTACGATTTCCGTGACGACCGGAAGACCGTGCTTTTCGCCAGCTTCTTTAAGATATTTAAGGCCTTCTTCGCCCAAACCCTGGAAAGAATAAGGGGAAGTGCGGGGCTTGTAGGCTCCGCCGCGAAGCATTGTGGCTCCGCTGGCCGCCACAGCCTCTGCCGCGTCAAGCATCTGCTGGCGGCTCTCAACTGCACAGGGGCCTGCAATTGCGATAAGGCGGCTGCCGCCCACGCGGATAATCTGCCCCCGGTTATTGGGAATCTCAACGATTGTGTTTTCTGGCTTGAACTCGCGGCTCGCCATTTTGTAGGGCTTTGAGATGGGAATGACCTTTTCCACGCCGGGCAGGACTTCGACCTCGCGCACATCCATGGCAAGCTTTCCCACGGCGGCAAGAACCGTGCTTTCTTCACCCTTGACTTCATTAATCTTGAACTTGCGATTTGCAAGCAAAGTTTTGATATTTGATTTTTCAGATTCACTGATTCCATTCTTTAATACGATAACCATGCGTGAAGTATAGCAAAATGTGGCGGAAATTTAAAGTTGATTGAAGAAATTGCCCTGCAAGGATGCAGGGAAAAAGCAGGGACAGAATTTTGCTATAGCGAAATTCTGTCGAAGTGAGCAAAACAGGAAGTTTTGCGAACGAAGGCGTTACCGTTTGCTTCGCAAACGGTCGGGCTTTGCGGGGTTACGCTGACGCTTCATTCCTACGCTCTCGCTTCGGAACAGCCCTTTCGGGCTGCCCCTACAATCCCTAACGCTTGGAATACAGCTTTATTTTATTTAATTACTACTGATATAGTCGTAAAGGGCTTCTTTATTTTTGTCAAACTCGGAATCCAATGCCGTGTTCAGGTAATCGTCCGATTCGAGATAAAGGCCAGAATCGCTTTCCATTAAAATTCTGTAGGTTTCGGAATTGAGGAGTTTTTTATATGCATCTTCATGATTCAAGTCATACTTTGACATAAGATGTTTTGTTGCGTTGATTACGGCAAGTCCTTTCATGTGTTCAATTTTTAGTTCATCCATAATCAGCTCCATTTGATTTCTTTAATATCCAGGATAAGCCTGTCCGCAATGTCCTGCTTACCGACAAAATATTGTGTTCCGAGATTCTCCGGCTCCAGAAATCCGATGAGTTTTTCTTTTGCTTCGTCAGTAAGAGTTCAGGCAAAACATTGTATCATCATCAGCCGTTGGGCCTATAACAAGGTCATAATTATGAGGCAGCCCGCCTTGTTCCCTGCACATCAGGATAAAATCAAGCCATTCCTCATCAGCAGTTTTGAAATATTTGATATTGAGAGTCTTTGCGTATTCGCTGTCAATCTTGATTTCATATAGGATTTCCGAAAAAGTGCCTTTAGGAGCATTAGGTCGTCTCAATACTGCTTCACGGTATTTCTTGTGCATCATGCCGATAGCCTGACTTTTTGTGACGGCCATATAAAAGCCTTTTCCAAAATCCTTGTTATTCCGGCCTTTCAGGACATCTATCTTTTGGATTTTCTCTGCGGTACCGTGATAAAGCACATCGCTAATAGTTGGCAACATACTGGTCGATTTCCTCAATCATTTCGTTTTTGTTCATGGAATCAAAAATATCCGGACACTCGCCAACAAAATGAATAATATTGTATTTCTGATCCAAATCCAAGAACTGCTCGGTCGTAAGAGAATGAGCCTTTTTATAATTTTCTGTGACAAGGTACATGATATAAATGGTATTATTAAGCCGTTTTTCACTCATTTTGCGTACCTCCTCAAATTATTTGGTTTGCTTTACAACTTAATATAACATGTATATCTAAAAAAATCCATAAAACCTAACGCTTGGATTTTTTCTCGATCTTCTTTAATTCCTTAAGTGTCTCAATATATACCTTTTCCACAGAAGAAAGTGTTTTGACTTGATACTTCCGATATTCACCTTCTGCTTTTTCCATAGCTTTTTTGTGGCTGATTTTACCAGCACCTTCCAGAACTTCTTCGCCAACAGATTGAATCGTGCGGTCAAGCTGCTCCACATAATTGCTCATGTGCATTACATTGTGATTTTCAGCCTGATACTCTGCATATACGAGTGGTCAAGACACGCTTCGCTTAAAGTCTTGACTCACTCGTTTTGCAGATTTATATTTCATTATAAATTTGCAATCAAAGAAAGATGAAACAAGTGCGTTCAGTTTTTTAAGTTCCTTTGCCGAAAGATAATTCTTTGCAATGCGAACATCGTCCAAAGTGACATCCGCGCCTTTAAAAGAAGTAAGCCCCATAAAATCCTTTTCGCTGTCTGCACGGTCGTAAATGATTTCTGCAGCAGTCTGTGACGCTTCGCTAACGAGTTTTTTATTCGATATACATCGAAGATTAAAAAACTCGCGGTTTACCGCATAGTGAAGTTTATTCTGAACCATCTTAAAAAACGCAATCGATTCAGCGGATTTAGGATTATAATCCGCACTTGTAGCGTACAAATCCAAGACCTGACGGTACATCACTTTTTCCGAAGAACGAATGTCGCGGATTCGAGACAAAAGCTCTTTCCAATAGTCACCGCCACCAGCTTCTTTAAGACGTTCGTCATCCATCGTAAATCCCTTATGGATATATTCATTCAGTCGCTTAGTTGCCCATTGACGGAACTGAGTACCTCTTAACGATTTAACTCTATAGCCTACAGATATAATAACATCAAGATTGTAGTAATTTGTTGGCTTGGTAGAAAAATCGGAATTTCCGATTTTTCTCACAGAACTCTCCTTTTCAAGCTCTCCTTCCTCAAAAATGTTCAAGATATGCTCGTTTATTGTTGAGCGGGATTTTTCAAACAAAGAAGCCATGTCATCTATTGTGAGCCAGACAGTTTCTCCCTCAAAACGGACATCAATAGAGAGTTTTTCGTCTGAAGTCTTGAAAATTACGATTTCACTTTTGTTTTTTGTGGGCATGTTGGTTCTCCTAAAAGTTTGAGTGGGCGTTACCGTTTGCAAAGCAAACGGTCGGGCTACTCCAGGTTCCGCCTTTCGGCTACATTCCTACGCTTCGCTACGGAACGGCTTCGCCGCCTTGCGTAGCTCTAGCAAAATAAGAGAAATAAATTACAAATCTTTTATATTATTCGGTAAACCAACTCTCATAAAATAACGAGCAAAAGCTTGTGATAAATGCTCTCTATAAGGGGGACATAGCCTGAGTCTGCATTTATTCTTTTTTGCAACCTGCTTTGCAACTGAAACAGGGATACTGAACAAATCTTTAAAATTTATAAGAAGATGCTCTTGTTTTAACTCTTTTGATTCATACTTGTCTATTATATGAAACGCAGGCTGATTACCACTGATTATATGTTTTACTTGATTTTGTATATCTTTTGCATTTCGTCCTTGATTTTGCATTTGTTGCTTAAAGTTTGAAATATTATCAACTGTGCACAAGACAACATTTTGAACTTTCCCATTTGCCAAATCACAAGCCTGTGTCATAATAATTCCATCGATATATTTCATTTCAGCTTCAATAATCGCACCAGAAGTTATATCAAGAGAACTATTTAAAAAAGGTACAGGACAATGATAAAGAATATCACCTTGACTTATTTCATCACTGTCTTTAATCAGCTCATACCAAGGATATTCCATTACAATTCCTCATAATTAGCATCAAGAAAATCATCAGAAGAATAAGTTGGAACATAATCAGTTATTTTTGCTATATGCAATTTTATATGTTGATTTTTTAGTTCTTCATGTGTAGTTATCTGTATAATAGCATCTGTTCTATATTCTGATAATTCATTTTGAATATAAATATATGGAAGAGGCTTTTTTATTTGTTCTAGTTTTATTGGAGTAATAAAAGATGTTGTTGCAAAGGCTACAGTTCCAATTATAGTCAAGTAATCTGTCATAATTTAGCCTCCTAGAATTCTGGGGTTAGTTGTTTTAAATAATCGTCTCTCAATAGACCAAAAAAATGCTCCTTTTCATTTTTATGGAGTGTTTCTAATATATCCGAGAATGTATCAATTATAAGCTCGTGTGTATTGGCATTTATATTCTTAATGGAATCTATATCAATCATTGATTTTTTTTGAGCTGGAGCATTATTAATACTAACAAATACATTGTTGTTTAGCTGAAAAACAATAAGTTCAGCATCTCGTAGGTGCTTTTCAAGACGGAGTACTGAAACATCGTTTTTATTTTGAGATTCTCCACATAAAGAAATATTTAGATTTGTCGCATCAGCAAGCGGAGAATCAATGATATTTATATATCGTAAACCAATTCTTTCAATTTTATCAATTACACTGCTATCATAGATTAATTCAACAGCAGATAAAATAAATTCCTTAAAACACTGCCATCCTTTATAAGGTGCCTTGTTTGAGAAAACAATTGATTTTGCACAAATACCGATAGATAAATTTTCATTTATTAATTGGTAAGTCGGTTGATATTTCATATTTGGATCAATATTTCTTACCTCTGATGGTAATTGTAAAATCGGTTGAGGTTTTACTGTAAAAGTTGAAAAGGATTTTTGTAAGGCTTGATATATAACTCCAAACACTGCGTCTTGCGGTAGTTTTGATGAGAATCTAATTTCAAGTATTGTCTCAACAATTGGACAATTCTTTAATTTTATAGGTAAAGATTTCATATATATATTCCTAACAAATTATCTTAGAAAGAGTAACACAGTTTTGTGTTTTTTTCAAACTGTCAATTTTTTTATACACTTATCCCACTTACAATCTTCTTTCTACAAATTCCTCAATCTGCGGGATAAGTTCTGTTCTTAGAAGATTTTTTGTGTTTGAGACAGTAGTTGATGCGTTGCGCAGGAAGAGGTCGGCGGGATTTATATCTAAAGCGGCGGCGATATTTACAATCATTTCAAAAGATGGAAGTGCTTTCCCACATTCTATGCAACCAATCGTGCCTGTAGCACAGTCACAGGCTTCTGCAAGTTTTTCTTGAGATACTGATTTTTGTTTTCTGTAAAACTTTAAATTGTTTATAAATTCTTCCTGAAAATCTATCACAATTCCTATTTTAAGCAAGAATTTGCCCATATTTTATTGAATGAAAACTGTAAAAATGTCGATATTACAGTTATAATAAGTAATTTTGTTATTTTTATTGTTTTTACAAGGAAAAACTCGCTATGTCCACAAATATATCTAAACAAAAACGCGAAGACTTACTTTATAAAATAGAAGAAATTCGAAAATACCTGAAAAACAATCTGTACGACGAAAATGTCCGAAATCTCATGGGCTATTTGAACGAGCTGACAACACAGATTAATGGTCAGAAATACGGGCTTGTTTTTGAAGAACATCGTGAAAAAATTGATGAAACGCTTGAAAACAATCTGTCTGTTTTGACGGAAGAAAAAGATTTGTTCGTTGGCAACGGCGGCGAGATGAATTTTTTGCTTGAGGGCGACAACTTGGCGAGTTTGCAGCTTTTGGAAAAGACTCACAAGGGCAAAATCGACGTGATTTACATCGACCCGCCGTACAATACAGGAAACAAGGATTTTATCTATGACGATGATTTTGTGGATTCCGCCGATTCGTTTCGTCATTCAAAGTGGCTTTCTTTTATGGAAAAAAGATTGCGCATTGCTCGTGAATTGCTGAGCGAAAAGGGCGTGATTTTTATTTCGATTGATGATAATGAGCAGGCTACAATAAAAATCCTCTGCGATGAAATCTTTGGGGAAAATAATTTTGTCGGAAACTATATTTGGCGAAAAAAATATGGTGGGGGACAAGCCGTAGATTATTTTTCAACAGAACATGAATATATTTGTGTTTATAGAAAATCTGAACAAATGTTTTGGCTAGATGAAACTGTAGAGCGTTCATCAAAAGAATTTAATCATTCAGATTCTAATGGAATTTTCAAAACTACAAAATTAGCAAAATGGGGAAATACCTCACGAAGAGAGGATAGACCAACAATGTATTTTCCTATAAAAGCTCCTGATAATTCAGATTGCTTTCCTATTGCTCCTGACGGAAATGATGGACGTTGGCGTATTGGAAAGGAAAAAATGAAAATTCTTGAACAGAATAAGTTGATTCATTGGGAGCAAAAAGAAAACAAATGGATTCCCTATGAAAAAGAATATTTCAGTGGTCAAACTAAAACAATAAAAGATAGAAGTATTATATATGATGTTGCAGAAACTGGAGATGGTTCAAATGTATTGACTGAAATATTCAATACTAAAGATAAATTTTTAAATCCAAAACCTGTCGAGATAATTGTAAAATTATTAAAAAATGTGTCTTATAAAAGCAAACCCTTCACCATTCTCGACTTCTTCGCTGGCTCTGGCACAACTGGGCACGCTGTCCTCAAACTCAATGCGGAAGACGGCGGAAAGCGCAAGTTCATTCTTTGCACCAACAACGAAAACGGCATTTGTCGCGACATTACTTATGAGCGGCTCAAAACTGTTATCACAGGAGAACGCAAAGACGGCTCAAAATATTCTGACGGGCTTTCTGGCTCTCTCAAATACTTCAAGGTGGATTTTGTTGAAATCACGGAAAAAGAATACTACGAATACGCCGACAAATTGCTTTTGCACGTTCGCGAGCTTGTGGAACTTGAAAACGCCGTGGACTTTGAGCATAACAAGGCTATTGCGATTGTCTTGACGGAAGAGGAGCTGGAAGAGTTTATGCAATCGCTTGCTTCGACTCCGCTCAGCAACCAAGTCGAAACTGAGGACAGTGAGCGCAGCCGAACTGTATATGTCGGGCACGATGTTCTGCTTTCAAAGGCGCAAAAAGAGCTTTTAAAGCAAAAAGAAATCTCCGTCAAAATCATTCCGCAATATTACTATCCAGAGTTGAACGGCTAAAACCGTCATTCCGAACTTGTTTCGGAATCTCCAGACCCAGATGCTGAAACAAGTTCAGCATGACAGAACAAGGAAGAAAAAATTATGAATCTAATGAAATTTCAGCTGAACGCAATTCGTGAACTTTTGATAGCAATGGAAGACGGCTCTCGCGACATTATCCTCAAAAGCCCGACGGGAAGCGGAAAGACGATTATGCTCACGCATTTTATGAGCGAATATGCCAAAGGGCACGCGCGCACGGTCTTTGTGTGGCTCACTCCCGGCAAGGGAAATCTTGAAGAGCAGAGCAAGCGCAAAATGGATTTGTACATTCACAACTCTTCAACAAAACTGCTTTCCGACGTGATGACTTCGGGCTTTTGCGAGAACGATTTTTGCTTTATCAACTGGGAAAAACTCACCAAAAAAGGAAACAACGCGCTCAAAGACAGCGAGCGCACGAACTTTCTTGAATGGATTGAAAAAGCCCACAACGCAGGTCTTTCTTTCAAGGTGATTATTGACGAAAGCCACCAAAATTTTACTGAAAAATCCGACGCAATCGTGCAGCTTTTCAAGACGGACAAAATTATCCGCTGCTCTGCGACTCCGATTATAGACAAAAGCGCAAAGCTGATTGAAATAAGCGAAGCCGATGTAATTGCCGAGGGGCTTATCAAAAAGCTGCTCGTGATTAACGAAAACTTCCCGAACGATATCGAAGCGGAAAGTCCCACGGAATATCTTTTGGAAAAGGCTCTCAAAAAGCAGAATGAGCTTGTTTGCGCATTTGCAAAATATGAATCGAATGTGAATCCGCTTATCATCGTACAGTTGCCGAACAATTCAGATTTGCTTTTGGACACGGTGATTTCTTGGTTTGAAAGTCATCATATTTCAATCGAGAACGGTCTTCTTGCGGTGTGGCTTTCTGCCCGTCACGACAATCTTGAAGCCATCGAAAAGAATGACGGCAAGCAAATCGCTGTGCTTATCAAGCAGGCGGTGGCGACTGGCTGGGATTGTCCCCGCGCTCATATTCTCGTAAAACTCCGTGAAGGAATGGACGAAACTTTTGAGATTCAGACAATCGGACGAATCCGACGAATGCCGGAAGCACACCACTACGGAAACGATTTGCTAGACAGCTGCTATCTTTACACTTTTGACAGCAAGTTTACGCAAGGAGCGAAAGCGGCTCTCGGAAAAAATGCATTACAGGCAAAAACGATTTTCTTGAAGAACGAGTACAAAAAATTCTCTCTTGTTAAGGAACAAAGAACGCAAGTTCTGGACACGCAGGATGATGCGCTGGCTTTGAAGTCGATTACCGACTATTTTAAGTCGAAATATAATCTTGATGGCGATTGCAAGCAAAACAAAATCCGGCTTGAAACGGCAGGCTTTGTTTTTCGTGACAAAATCGAACGCCTTACTTTTTCGGGCGAGGCGATGGTCATTTCCGATGTGTCTGCGGACAAGCTGAATCAGGTGCGTTTCCGCGAGAATATGAATACCCACACTCATGGACGCGAATTTCACAACAGAGTCGGCAGAATCGGCCTTGAAATCGGTCTGGAATACGCAAGTGCCGTTACGATACTTGGAAAACTATTTGCAAACGAAGGAAAATTCTTGTACAAACAGAAACTTTTGGAACTTTCGATAAAAGAATGGTATGCCTTCGTCATCAACAATTTTGACGCACTCCGCCACGCCTTCCGTTTTGCCATGTCTGCACAACAAGAGCCTTCTCTTGAACTTGAAACCGTGAGCGAAAAGCCTTTCTTCATTCCGCAGTCTGCTTTGTTCACTTTTGATGCTACGAGCAAAGTGCAGGCTGAATGCAAGAAAAATGTTTATCAGGGATATTTGTCTTCTGCAGAATTCAGATCCGCCCCAGAAAAATTTTTTGAGAGATTCTGCGAAAATTGCCCTTCCGTGGAGTGGTGGTACAAAAATGGCGACAAGGGCGATGAGTATTTTTCAATCGTGTATTTGGACAACTCAAACCGGCAGAAACTTTTCTATCCCGACTACATTTTGAGCGTCAAAGGTGAAATTTGGATTTGCGAGACGAAAGGCGGTTTCGACAGAACGGGTGTAAGTGAAGATATCGACATTTTCTCTCCAAAAAAATGTGAAGTCTTACAACGCTATGTAAAACGCCACAGACTTCACGGCGGATTCGTCCGACAGGACAAGTCGAGCATGGAACTTTTGATTTGCACAGGCGACTACACCGACGATGTGAATAGCGACGCGTGGAAAGTGATTGGGGAAGAGTGGGAGTAGCTGTTTCTAAAAATATCGTGCTTGTGGTATACATATAAATTTTTTTATGTGTTATACTACTAGCATGGCTGTGCAAAGCATAAAGCTTGATGTAAACAAATCTGTATTCTCTTGGGCAATTAATCGTGCTGGTTTTACGATAAATGATGTCGTAAAATTGTTTCCGAAATTTGTGCAATGGGAAACAGGAGAGGTTTCACCCACAGCTAAGCAATTAAAAGATTTTTCACAAAAATTTCATTTCCCCTTTGGGTATTTCTTTTTAAATACTATTCCTCAACAACCTGCTATAATTCCCATGTTCCGAAGTTTTGAAGAAGCAACAGTTCTGGACGATTTCAATGTTCATGAACTTGTAAAACTCTTGGCAGAACGACAAGATTGGGTGTCAGAATATTTAAAAGAAAATGGGGCTGATAAAAATGCGGCCGTTGGTCTCTACAAAAATGAAAATAATGTAAAAAACATAAAAAACGGGATTCTTTCTTTTTTTAATTTAGAAGACGGATGGCAATTTGCTTTTAAAAAGCCTGAAGACGCAATACGGCACATTGTTTCTTTATTAGAAGAAAATAACATATTTGTTACTTTCAATAGCGTTGTCAATTTTGATGCTCATCGTCCTGTTCCTGTGAATCTTTGCAGGGGATTCTGTTTGGTTGACGATTACGCGCCTTTTATTTTTATTAATAGTAGTGACAGCAAAAAGGCCCAGCTTTTCACTTTGATTCATGAAATAGCCCATATTTTCATTTCTTTTTCTTCTGGCTACGGAGATTTCGGTATAGAAGAATTTGATAATGACAAAGAAAGACTGTGTGATAAAATTGCAGCAGAACTCCTTGTTCCAACAGAATTATTTGTAAATAACGCACAAACTTTCAGTGATGAAAAACTGTCTGCGATTTATAAAGTGAGCGAAATTGTTATATTACGAAGAAAACTCGATTGCGGGCTTATACCAAAAGAAGTTTTTTTTGCTATGTATAACCAGTTGCCAAAGTTTCAGAAGAATACTTCTGGCGGTGGGGATTTTTATCGTGTTGCTCCAAACAGAATAGGAAAAAAATTGCTCCGGTGTTTGAACAATGCCATGGTAGAACGAAAACTTACCCCTATAGAGGCTTATCATCTTGCGGGGGTAAAAGGTGATGTCTTTACGAAATTAGTAACTGGAGTGTTAGCTTGATATACCTTATTGATTCCAGTTGCTTTATGACCGCTTCTCGTGTTACCTATCCAATAGATATAGCAGTTTCCTTTTGGAATAAAATTGCTGAACTTGCTCAGTCTCATGCGTTCTACAGTATAGACAAAGTTGAGAATGAAATAAAAATCAATGACGATATGTTGTCATCGTGGTGTTCTGAGAATTTGCCAAAAGATTTTTTTATATCAACAGAAACTGAAGAAGTTTATAAAAAATATGCGGAATTGGCTAATTGGGCACAGTCAAAAGGTATAAACCAATCTGGCGTCGATAAATTTATTGATGCAGAAAAAGCAGATATTTATTTCGTTGCATTCTGTTCTTTAAATTCGGATAAATATACTGTAGTAACAGAAGAGGTGTCTGCTGTAAATTCCAAGAAAGATATAAAACTTCCAGATGCTTGCAATGCCTTTGATGTTCGTTCAATCAATTTTATGCAGATGCTCCGAGAATTAAAAGTTCAGTTCTAATATTCTCAGACTATTTTTCTGTTCAAAAATAATCATCCTCAATCTTACCCCCAGTCCTCCCCACATCTTACCTCGTGTAAGAAACAAATCTTACCCCAGGTAAGAATCCCACTTTACAAAAATTATCATTTATTTTGTAATTCAATTATAATTTTACTTGACATTATGATAATTAAGCCATATATTAAAATCAAGAGGTTTGAAATGGGAACAGAATTCGGAGAAAAACTGGAGAGCACTCTCAAAGAGCAGGGTATGACTCAGAAAGAGCTTGCCGAAAAGGCGAACATCACTGAGTCGGCTGTAAGCCACTATGTAAAAGGCGACCGGGAGCCACGCGGAGCTACAATCGGCGTGATTGCGGGCGTTCTTGGGGTGACAGCCGGTTTTTTGCTGGGGGCGAGCGTTGCTAGTCCAAGTTCCGACAAAGCACAGCAGACTTTTGACGAGCTGAAGGCGAGCGTAAAGAAAAACAAGTCTTCGCTTTCGGAATCGCAGCGGTTCGAGCTGATTCGGCTTCTTTCAAACTAAAGATTCGATAAACAAGGAGGTGAACGATGAAAACAGATGGCTCTGGTCTGTCAGAAGATTCGGAATCTGGCGGACAAAAAAAGGCTTTCAGTTTACGGCAATAAACCGAAAGCCCCAACAAAGCATGATGCTAAGTTATTCGTTGAATAAAACTTATCATGTGTAGCCCTTGAGTTTCAAGAGGCAATCGGCAGCCGAAGCCAGTCCAAAGCGGACAAAAATCTAATTTTAGGGAAATCACAATGAATATGATTTTCAAAGTTACCGCAAAAGGCGGGAAAAACAACAGGAGATTCACACATGAACACAAACTCGATTACAACACTGGGTGGCTCAGTTAACGTCACGATTCACAAAAATTACCTCAAAGAGGACAACTGCACTTACGCAAAAGTTCAGCGCACAACGGCTGGAATGAATAATGTAATCGCAACAATCCTCACTCATACAAAGGTTTTTGACGAAGCATCGCTTGTGGCGACCGTAATGCTTTTCAAGAACGCAATCCTTGAACTTCTTTCGATGGGAATTTCCATCAACCTGTTTGAGCTTGGAACCCTTTATCCGAGTGCGCAGGGAAACATCAATTCTTCAAATCCAAATATTTCTGAAATTCCGAGCCTCACTCTTGGCTTCACTCCGTCACAGGAAGCATTGGACGCAGTTGGCAAGGCTGATATTTCGATGGCGAAAATCGAAGACACGGCACCTCAAATCAGCACGGTCGAAGATCTTTCAACCCACAAAACAGATTTCACTATGACAGCGGGTAAGCCTATCAGAATTACGGGGCGAAAGCTCAAAGTCGCGGGTGAGGCGGAATCTGTCGGACTCTTCTTCGCTCCCCAGACGGCAGAAGGAAAAATTGACGAGAGCGAATCGGACTGGATTAAGGCCAGCGATGAAAGTTTTTTCAAGAACACTCATACTTATCTGGAGCTGATTCTGCCAGAATCGCTCGAAAGCGGCAGAAAATACTCGATTGTAATCAAGACCTCCGCAGGCCGTGGAAAAACGGTGAACAAAACCGTGCGAAAACTTGTATACGAACGGGCGGTTCTTGTGAACTGATGCTAATTAAACTGATGTAAAAAATTGCCCTGCAAGTGCCGTTGAGCGGACTGATTCTTGCAGGGCTTCTTTTTGTTCAGTTCCTCATCTTGTTTAGAAAAAAATTAATCGTCATCATCATTACAGACAGAACAAATTTCATCTTCGTATTCTTTTTCTGCTCCACAAAATGGACAATAAAACTTTTTTTGTTCTTCAGCATTATAATCCAAATCTTCTTCTTTGCATATTTGATTGTATATTTCTTCAACAGCCATCTTGTAACAAACATACGAAGGGTGATTTTCATCTCCAATATATTTGTTTTTGAGCTTCAAATATGTTGTCCGAAGTTTATTCCAATCCTCTTTAGTTTTTATAAGTCTAACTTTTTCTTCTAAATTTGACGAACCAAAAACAACAGTCCATGTATAAGAATTGCTCTTTTTAGCAAATTTCAACCGTTGCAGTTCATTGTTTTTGTTTCGTGAAACTATCGCAATGTCAAAACTGAAGGCTATTTGGTCTTTATCATTACTAAGAATATATGTTAAAACAGAAGAAGAGTTTTGACCATCGGAAAAAGATTTATTACTTTCTTTTATAATTCTATTTAATTCATTTCTGATAAATTCTTTAAGAAAATCTAATCTTCTATAGTTTTTGTAAAGTGAGAATAAATCGATTTCTAAATTGATATCCACATCAATAGGCTGTCGTTCTTCGCCAATAACCAGTCGGGTTACAAGATTTCGTTTCCCTGCACTTCCTATAATGTAGTATTTTGAATTAATACATTTTGCGTTCAGATTTTTCACTAATAAGCGAACCAATTTTTCTGACAAGTGCAAATACTCAGAGTATTCGCTTTTCGGGACAAACTCGTAGTATTTTTTTACCATAAAATAACTCCTTCTGCCCCTGACCGTCCATTTACTTTCGTAGCAAATCAGTAGATGATAATGAACTATGATAACATGGTCAATAGAGTTGAAAAATGCTAATGATGTTTTGATTAAATGACTGTTTACTCAAAAAAAATCGGCAGAAAGCACAAATGCCCTCTGCCGAAATCCATCCCCATCCTAATAAATCTAGTCTGGCTATATCCTACTTCGTCGGATTGAAGCTTACCGTGCGCATGATGTCCCCGAAGACACCTGCTGCCGTAACCCCGGCTCCGGCTCCGTAGCCGCGGACTGTAAGCGGAATCGGTGTATAGCGCTCGGTCTGGAATACAAATGCGTTCTCGCCGCCTCGGACTCCGTAGAGCGGGTCATCCGGGCCTACTTCAAGCATACCAACCGAGACTTTTCCGTCTTTGATTGAGGCGCCCATTCGCAAAACCTTGTTTTCTTTTTTGAGTTTTGCCATTTTTTCCTCAAAGTAAGCGTCAACTTTAGGCAGATTTGCCATGAATTCATCCACAGTTCCTTCGATTGAGAAGTCCGGCGGGAAGATTGAGTTCATTTTGATTGACTCAAGCTCGATGTCCATTCCAGACTCGCGGGCGATAATCAGTGCCTTTCGTGCAACGTCTGTTCCTTTGAGGTCGTCGCGTGGATCAGGCTCTGTGTAGCGGAGTTCCTTTGCTTCTTTTACAGCCTCGCTGAACTTTTTGCCTTCGTCGAGCTTTCCGAAGATGTATGAGAGCGAGCCTGACATGATTCCGTTGAAGCCCGTGAGCTTGTCGCCTGAGTTGAAAAGATTCTGCAGCGTGTCGATAATCGGCAATCCGGCGCCTACGTTTGTCTCGTAAAGGAATCGGCAGTGATTTTCGTTGGCAACTTTTCGAAGCTCGTGGTAGAATTCCATGCTCATTGAGTTTGCCCGCTTGTTGGGGGTGGCTATGCTCATACCGGCCTTGAAAATGTCGAGGTAACGGTTCGGCAAATCGTAGCTTGCCGTACAGTCAACGAAAACCGGGTTCAAAGGCTTTGTGTCGCGAACGAATTCCAAAATTTCGTCAACACTCGCAGGCTCCGTAGCCTTTTTGGCATCTTCACGCCAGTTGGAAAGGTCGAGGCCGTTTCCGTCCAGAATCATGCCGTCAATCGTAGCAATACAGTAAACCTTGATGTCGATGTTCTGGGCAAGAAGCTTGTCATGCTGGTCGCGAATCTGGTCGATGAGCGCTCCGCCGATTGTTCCCGCACCGAAAGCGAAAACTTCGATTGGCTGGGCTGTGTTAAAGAAGAAGAGGTGAGCCGCTTTGACCGCAATGTCACCGAATTCACCGCCGATAACGACAGAAATTGAGCGTTCGCTTGAACCTTGCGCGATTGCAAGAATGTTGATTCCCCGGGCAGAAAGCGAGTCTAGGAATTTCCCCGCAACGCCGCAGTTCTGCTTCATGCCGTCACCTACGATTGAGACGATGGCAGAATGTTCCTGCACTTTTATTTTATTAATCAGTCCGTCTCGGATTTCAAGGGAAAATTCCTGAGAAAGAACGTCTTCAACAATCTGGGCTTCGCTCTGTTTCACACAGAAAGAAATCGTATATTCTGATGAAGACTGGGTAATCAGAAGCATTGAGATTCCCGCCCGGCTGACTGCCGCAAAGATTCGGCTTGCCACGCCAGTTTTACCCTTCATGCCGCTTCCGCTAACTGAAATAAGGGCAGTGTTTTTGAGACAGGAAATGCCGCGGACAGGACCTGCGTTCTTTTCGCTTTCAAATGGACCATGACCGATTCGGGTTCCTCTGGCGGTCGGATTGTGAGAGTTCAGGCTCCATGCCTCAATGTTTTTTGCCGCCAAAGGAGCAAGGGTTTTTGGATGAAGGACTTTGCTTCCGAAGAAGGAAAGCTCCATGGCCTCTTCGTAAGTCATGTCATCAACAAGAATCGCATCGCTTACGACGCGGGGGTCTGCTGTGTAGATTCCGTCAACATCAGTCCAGAATTCACATTTTTTTGACTCCAGAGAATACGCCACCACAGCCGCAGAAAAGTCAGAGCCGTTTCTGCCAAGCAGGCCCATTTTCGGCTCGTCATCATAATGCTCGCTCCATGAGCATACAAAGCCTGGCAGAAGAAGAATCCTGTCCGAGGCTGATGCAAGTCCGTCTTTAAATGGGGCAAATGCCACTGAAGTGCGGCCGAAATCAACGTCGCCTTCCGCCTGTTTGCCTGTGGTATAAATGAAACGGCGGCTGTCAAGAACAAGCACATTCTGGCCGCGGGCAAGGAGAACCGCATTTACGATTGGGACGCAACAAAGCTCACCCATTCCCATAATGCGGCAGTGAATTGATGTCGGACATTCGCCAAAAGAAGCGACGCCAGAAAGGAGTTTTTCAAGCTCCACAAAGTTATTTTCGATTTTCTTAAGGACTTCCGCAGCAGAGAAAGTTGATTCAGGATCCGCAGACTTCATCTCAGCTTCAATCTGGCTGCAAATCTCAACGTGGGTTTTTCTTATGCTTTCTGTGTAAGTTGTGGCATTTCCGCCAGTAACACAACCGTCAATCGCAGCCTGCAAACTGTTTGAAACGCCTGCGACCGCAGAAACGATAACGCTGATTCGATCCGTCTGTGCGCGGCCAATCATAATTTCCACAGAATCAAGAATTCTTCGGGCACTTCCCATTGATGTGCCGCCAAATTTAAGAGTGAGCATAGATTCCTCGTTTTTAAAATAATATGCACCTATTATATAGAAAAACACAGGCTAACTCAATCAGTAAGAGGGGGAAAGCCTTTTCCATGCGTCGCAGTTACGATGTCTCAACCTTTGAATATGACGGAATGCGAACGAAATTCTCTCGTTTTCACAATAAAATTTGAATTTTCTCTCGCCTTTTACTTGACATGATTAACGCTTTTCTTTAGAATAGAACAATCACATGGGGGCGTAGCGAAGCTGGTTATCGCGCTGGCCTGTCACGCCGGAGATCGAGGGTTCGAGCCCCTTCGCTCCCGAATTAGGACCTGCCTTTTTGGCAGGTTTTTTTTGTTTGCCGGAGATTTTGAATCAGTTCGGCTTCCCCATGCTTTCGAAGTCAACATCGCCCATTTCCATAATCCTGCGGTGAATTGATTTTGGACATTCGCCGAATGATGCGACGGCCATCGTTTTAGCCGTTGTGGCAATTCAAACGCGATTATCTTCGGCCAAATGCCTCTAAGTTTGCCAGCCCCCGTTTGAATTGTGTGGCGACTTCGTTGTCGTCGCCATAGCAATTCAAACGTGATTATCTTCTGCCAAATGCCTCTAAGTTTGCAAGTCCGTGTTTGAATTGTGTGGCGACTTCGTTGTCGTCGCCATAGCAATTCAAACGCGATTATCTTCTGCCAAATGCTTCTAAGTTTGCTAATCCGCGTTTGAATTGCGGAATTCTCGCGCAGGCCGTTGTGTCCCAGTCGCTTCGGTCGCCGCGTGCAAGGAAGTGATAGGCCACGCCCGCAATCATGGCGCCGTTGTCTCCGCAGAGCTTTAGCGGCGGGAAAATGCACTTGATGTCAGTGCGCTCGGCAAGAATCGCCCTGAGCCTTGAATTTGCCGCCACACCGCCGCCAGCTACTACGGTTTTAAGGCCTGTGTCTTCAATGGCGCGGAAAAGCCGGCTTGTCAAGGTTTTGCAGGCCGTTTCCTGGAAGGCGGCGCAAATGTTTTCGTTCGTTTTTTCGTAGCCCGGCTTCAAGAACATATCCGCCTGATGAATGACGGCGGTTTTAAGGCCAGAGAATGAAACATCGTAGCGATTTGAATCCCGCTTATCCAGCTTTGGAACCGGGAAAGCGAAGGATTTTGGGTCTCCTTTCTGAGCCAGCTTGTCGATAATCACGCCGCCGGGGTAGCCCAGTCCGTAGAATTTTGAAACTTTGTCGAAAGCCTCTCCCACGCTGTCGTCGATGGTGGTTCCCAGAACTTCAAGGTCGTCAAATCCGTTGACTTTGGCGATGATTGAGTGACCTCCTGAAACCAAAAGCCCCAGATAGGGATACTGAATGTCGTTTTCAAGATGAGCGGCGTACATGTGACCCAGCATGTGGTTGATTGCGATAAATGGCTTTCCTGTCGCCCAGGCCAGAGTCTTTCCGAAAGTGAGTCCGACCAAAAGGCTTCCCATTAAGCCCGGCCTGTTAGTGGCGGCGATTGCGTCCACCTGGTCAAGAGTCATGTCGGCTTCGGTCAAAGCCTGTCGCACCACCGGCAAAATCCACTCGGCGTGCTTGCGGCTGGCAATCTCAGGAACCACGCCCTTGTAAATCTGGTGAAAGGGAATCTGTGTGGCAACCACATTAGAGATAATCTTTTTTCCGTCCTCAACAATAGCACAGGCGGTTTCATCGCAAGATGATTCTATTCCTAAAACTTTCATATTCTTAGTCCTTGTTTTCTATCCACAGATAGGCACCGATTTTCACAGATTATTATATTTCGAATAAGAAAATTTTTCATCTAATCTTATGTTCTTTTTGTAATGCAAAACATATAATCTGTGTGTATCTGTGTTAATCTGTGGATTTTTACCTCAACATACTGGGCGTGGCGAATCGGTAGCCGGCGGCTTTCATTTCCGGGTACATTTCGGAAAGAAGATCCGGCAGGATTTTCACGCTCTTGTCCACATGACCGATGACGATTGCCCGTCCATGGCGGTTGGCGTAGGCTAAAGTTTCCCTCATGCGCTCAAGCATTTTTGCCCGGTCTATGTCGTTGTCCAGATAGGGGCCTGCCTTTTCAAAAATGTGCATGTCCCGCTCCAGAGCCGCCTGGGGGGCCTGAGTTGCCGCCGTCGTCCGTGAGTCTAAAAAATATACTCCCATTTCGCTGCAAACATCAAGAACCGTGCCGATTTTTATGACATTTGAAGTGACCTGCGAGCCTTCGTGATTGTTCATGCCCTTAACTCCGGGGCCAAGCTCCAGAAGATTCTGCTTTACAATCGCCGCGATTTCGTACGTTGACATGTCCGCAGTGATTTTTCCCGGGCCTGGGTCCAGATTTAAGTTCATCGACTGCATGGGCTGGTGCAAAATCACTTCCTTTCCTGCCGCCCTGATTGCATCGGCACAAGCCCGGCTTTGGGGGAGCTTGGGAAGCACGGCAATGGTAATGGGGAAGGGCAGGGAGGCATATCGCTTTGTGTTCTCCACGCTGCGACCCGCGTCATCGATAATAATCACAACAGTTGCTCCGTTTGAAGCCTGCGGAATGGCAAACCGGTTTCGGGGAACGTTCTGCTGAATCTGCTCCTGTTCTTTTGGCGGCGTGACCGAAGCAATCTGAGAATTCTGATTTGACGAAGTTTTTACGCTCTCGGCTTTTTTTACCGGCTGAGACTGAACGGCTGGCTTTTGCGTTTGTACGGGAGTTTTCTTTTCTGCTTGAACACTTTTCTGAATTTGGCTTGATTTCGATTCCTGCCTTACGGGAGATGCTTGCTTTGCAGGTGAAGATTGCTTTGCAGGAGATACTTGCTTTGCCGGCGCCTGTTTTGCAGGAGACGCTTGTTTTTCAGACGCCTGTTTTGCCGCTGCAGGCTTTACGGAAACAGTTTCTTTTCCGGCCACTGTTTTTGTTTCATGCTTGATTGCTGGCTTCGGAAGCTCTTTTTCCCCTTCAGCAGGCATAGTCTTTGCGATTTCTGCCGTTTTTTGAATCTCCTGAATCTTTTTTTCGCTACTGATTTCTGCGCTTGTATTGAGAAGAATATTCAGGGCTAGCGCACACACGCAGATTACAGAAATAATGCCGGAGAGCAGGATTACTTTGTTTCGTGCGAGGGCGACCTTAGGCTTCTTGGCCTTTGAACGCCCTTTCCGCGAGGCTGTGCGTTTTTTTGTGTGAGAGGACTTTTGTGTTGCAGAAGATTTTCTTGTCGTCCGTGATTCAGGCATAGAATGAGAACATTGTAACGATTTTCAGATTTCTATGCAATTTTGAACTACGGAAAGTCCTCGGTGTGATTTTACGCAGTGTACAAATCCAGTTTTTGCGGATCCACAGCATTGCGGATTTTCTTGAGGGCTTTGATTTCTGTCTGACGTATAGTCTCCGCTGAAACCCCGAGAGAGCTGCCAAGTTCCCGGAGAGTAGGTGCATGAAGTTTTCCCTCGAAATTGTATCGTCCTGAAATGACGCATCGCTCTTTTTCCGAAAGCTCCGAAACGAGCTGCTTGATGTTATTTTTTGCGATTTCAATGAAGAAATTTCTCTCCGGCGCATATGTTAAATCAGGAATCAGGTCGCCGATTGTGGCCGAGCCGTCATCGCTGCACTCGCAGTCCAGGCTTGTACAAGTATATTGGCAATCAATAGCTTCTTTTAACTCAGCCTCGGTGATTCCGAGTGAGCGCGCAAGTTCTGCATTCGAGGCTTCCCGGCCAGTGACCTGCGTGTATTCGTTCTGCATTGTAGAAAGACGGCGCAGTACTTCTTCCTTGCGTTGTGGAATTGCGATAAGAGCGGTCTTGTTGTGAATGAAACGCAGCATGTACTGCAGAATCCAGGGGTATGCGTATGTCGAGAATCTTGTATTGAAACTGGAAGAATATTTTTCTGCGGCAGCCATAAGACCAAGATTTCCCTCCTGAATCAAGTCCATTACAGATACTTTGTAGGTTTTTCTGAATTTATTTGCAATGCTTACGACAAGCCTGAGATTTGAATTCACGAGCCTATTGACGGCATTCCTGTCCCCGGAAGATATTTTTGCGGCTATTTCTTTTTCTTTGTCGGCGTCCAAAAGGGGATATTTTTGAATTTGAGATACATACATTTCATACATTTTCATAAAAAAAACTCCTGTGAGCTCTATCCTCACAGAAAATATACAAGCATAAAGTGTGCCAATTTTTAAAATAAATGTAAAAAAAATAGATTTAAAATTTTAAGTTCTTGTATTGTAAAGAATTGCGTGCAATAAAAAAAGATGAATTAAAAGAAAAAGAATTTCATGAACTGTGCAAAATTTAATACAAATTCAAGAAAATTTGTCTAAAAATGTAGACAGTGAGACCTAAAGTATAAAAAAATATACGGGGCTAATCAAATTGCTGCGGCTGTTCCGCAGCTCGCTCACGCTCGGTCGCATTCGCGACTGCTTCGCCCTGCTCCATAGCCGAGCCACATTTTCTTTACAGATAAATATAACGCGCAGTTTTACAATTTCAATGTTTTTGCTATAATTTGTTCACTTTTAGGAGATTTTTATGTACGTAACATGTTTGGATATGGAAGGCGTTCTCGTGCCTGAAATTTGGATTGCCTTCGCCGAAGAGTCTGGAATCCCGGAACTCAAACGCACCACCCGCGACGAGCCTGACTATGACAAGCTCATGCAGTTCAGAATCAACATTTTAAAGGAGCACGGCCTTACCCTCAAAGACATTCAGAACACAATCGCAAAGATTGATCCGCTTCCCGGCGCAAAGGAATTTTTGGACAAGCTCCGCGCAAAGTGCCAGACAATCATTTTGAGCGACACTTTCGAGGAATTCGCCGCTCCTCTCATGAAAAAAATGGGTATGCCTACGATTTTCTGCAACTCCCTTGAAGTTGACTCAAATGGCTTTATCGTGCGCCACAAAATGCGCTGCGAAAAGTCAAAGCTCACCACGGTAAAGGCCTTGCAGTCAATCGGTTTTGAGACAATCGCCTCAGGCGACAGCTTCAACGACCTTGGCATGATTCAGGCAAGCAAAGCCGGCTTCCTCTTCCGCACCACGGACAAAATCAAGGCCGACTACCCGAACATCCCGGCATTCACCGAGTTTGACCAGCTTTACGAGGCGATTTGCAAGGTGATTGAAAAATAAATCCTCACAGGGCGGTAGGGCGCGCAGAAAGCCTTACTCGCTCAAAAGGCTGATTTCCTCCTGGCTAAGCTCACGGTAGCCGCCAAGGGGGATTTTTGGGTCAAGTTCCAGCTGCCCCATCTTCACCCGCTTTAAGTAGACCACTTCGTTTCCCAGCTGGGCGAACATGCGCTTCACCTGATGGAATTTTCCTTCATATATGGTAAGAAGACAGTCGATTTTTGGGGATTTTAAGGGCACTCCCTTAGGAGAAGGGGTAGAACGCAACGAAGTGCGGGCGTAGGGGGAGACTTCCCCCTCCTCAATTCTAAATTCTTCATTATGCATTGTGAATTGAATTTCGCTGGGCTGGGCGTCAAATCCCTCTTCATTGCCTTCCCGGTCAATCCAAAAGCCTTTCGTGAATTTTTCAGCGTATTTTTGTTTTTCTTCCTCGGTCAGGCTGTCCCTTAAGCCCACGGCGTAAGTTTTTGGCGCGTGAGTTTTGGGAGAAAGCAGGCGGTGGGTGAGCTTTCCGTCAGTGGTGAGGATGAGAAGCCCTTCCGTGTCTATGTCAAGCCGACCCATGCAGTGAAGGTCTCCGCCCAGGAATTTGTGGCGCAAAGAATCGTCCAGCAAATCAAAAACCGTGCGGTGCTCTCCGTCCTTGTTGGCGCAAACCACGTCTTTGCACTTGTTCATCATGATGTAAACATCGTGCTGCAATTTGATTTCTTCGTCGCCAACGACCACGCTGTCCTTGGAAATGTCCAGCTGAAAGCCTGAGTCGTAGACGAACTTGCCGTTTACGGTCACAAGCTCGTCCCGAAGCAGCTTTTTTACATCCTTCCGAGAGCCGAATCCGTGGTGAGATAAGATTTTATCGATTCTGTCCATGAGTATATTCTAGCACAAATTGCATTAATTTTGGCAAAGGAAAATTAAATGGACGCCATTGTCGTGCTCAAGGGCAATACTTGACCAGGATTTCCTTTGTTTTTATCCATAAAACGGAGTATGTCATAAAAATGATACAATATCAAATTGTTTTTGAATTTGCTTGGAAATTTTATGTGTATCCGTATAAAATTCACCAAAACTTGGAAAATGTGATATAATAAGAAATTAGTAAAAGACATAAAGATTTTATAGCGACAGTTTTGTCGGTTTTGAAAAATTTATGAAGGATACGGAGAAATTATGTTATGTGGACGCCCGCACTGGGGCGCTAGTTTTTTATTAACATCCATCTGAAGATGTTATATTCCAATAATATTAAATCAATATCAGATGGAGCAAAGTAAGTAGGTAGAATAATTTTGTTAGAGCAATTATTAAGTTTTATAAAATCGGGTAAATATGATGATGCCACAAAAATTTGTTCGATGTATACTTTAAATCAATTAAAAGACTTTTTATTGAAGGCCGCTTATGATACAAGTAATTTTAGCTTATATTCATTTGCGCAATATATGTTTATAGAAACTGATAAAATAGAATGGCTTGAAACGGCACTTTCATTAGTTATAGGTCCATTTTGTTTTGTAGATGGGGCATATTCTATTGGTTTATTCCATGCAAGGCAGCTTTTAGCAAGGGAGTACTCTATTCAAAATTTAGAACAGCTTCTATTTTTTCATGACCTTCCGGAAAAATTAATTAATCAAGATGAAGCTTTAGAAATAGCAGAGCGTATTCTAAAATTTGATTCAAGTAATCAATTAGCTTTGAAAATAATAAGGAACAGATAATAATATTACTGCTTTTTCTTGAAGATGTAACAAAAACGGAAGAAACTAAACAATCAGGTCGAGCCTGATTGTTTTAGTATGGCGGGTCAAGCCCGCCTTTTTGATTGACAAATATTGTATATACATCTTATAATATACACAGGTTGTATAAATGACATTTGAATGGGATGAAAATAAAGATCTTATAAATCAAAAGAAACATGACGGAATTTCTTTTGAATATGCAGCACGAGTTTTCTTTGATTCAAAAAGAATAGAAACTTTGGATGAAGAACATTCTGATGAATCCGAAGAAAGATATAATGTAATTGGTTGTGTAGAACGGATTTTATTCGTGGTCTATACAGAGCGAGGTGAAAATAATATCCGTATTATTTCCGCCCGAAGAGCGACACCCAAAGAGACCTGCTATGAAATGTCAATTAGGTGATAGAGATTTAATTGCTTTTTCAGCAAGTTTTGAGACGTCAACGTCAGGAGGAAAAATAGGAACGTAATCAATATTGTTTTTGAGAACAGTGAAGACAACATTGAGGAGTTT
>JAFUFU010000029.1 GCA_017469785.1 Treponema sp. | reverse complement strand
AGTGGCGGAAGCGCAAGCGGACAGGTAGATAAATACGGAAAGGAAGACACTTCCATCCCCGAAGAAGAGGTGGCATGGACTGCATTCAATTCACACGGCACAAACAAGGTAGGAACTGCTGGCACTCCCTTCAGGGAAGACGCCCCTCCAGAAGCTGGCAGCGGAAACCCAAACAGCATGGGGCTTTTTGACATGAGCGGAAATGTCTGTGAATTTGTATGGGACTGGAACGGCCGCTACACCGACACAGAGCCAGGAGAAAGGGCAAGCGGACCTGAGGCCGGCAGCGAGCGCGTGAGCCGGGGCGGAAGCTGGAGCGAGTACACTCCATTCATCTACGCCGGCGACCGCTACAGCTACGACCCCAACGAGTGTTACAACTATCTGGGCTTCAGATTCGCGCGTACTGTCAGATAGTCAGTAATTCAACTTTCGTGACGCTCCACTTTCCATTTGCGTCTTTTTCTGCCTCAACCCAGCCGTATTTTCCTTCGGCAAGGCTTCCAGGATTTATTACCGTTGATTCTCCGATTTTCGAGATGCCAGCGCTTTCGTGGATATGGCCGGTTACAACCAAAAAGGGAGCGCGCTTTTCGATGTAGGCGCGGAGTTTCTCGCTTCCCACATGTACATCGCCGGGAATTTTGTCACATTCGGTGTCTTTTGGCGGATTGTGCATGATTAGGACAAGATTTGACCAGTGCCCATTCTCATCTGCACATTCTGCGCTGGAAGATTCAACCACATTATAGTCAGAGAGGATTTCCTCCTCATCCCTCTCAAAGGGAGTGGTTCCCGTGAATTTGGTGCCGCCGCCGCTTCCGCAGATTGCGATTCCCTCGTGGAAGGCAAGGCTTCCTTCAACGCTCACGTCAGCATCCTCAATCTCCGAAAGAAATTCCGGATTATCACAGTTTCCGATGACGGAGAAAATGGTCTCGTGCTTTTTGAGGAGTTTTTCAAGGACAGGCTTTCCCGTCTCCTCGTGCCCGAATTTCGCAAAATCTCCTCCAAAAAGAACGCAATCCGCATCCTCAAAACGAGAATCCAGTTTATCGAGATTATCTAAATCTCCATGAATGTCAGAAAGAACTAAAAATTTCATAATTATCTCCATTAAATTCCTCACAGAGTTCACAGAGCCACAGAGAGATTTCTAAGCAAGAACGGTCCTCTGTGCCCTCTTCCTTGATTTTTTATTTTTCCGAAAAATTTCTGCCGTCCCAAAGGTATTCCCGGGTGTCGTTTCTTGTGTCCGACTCACGACCATCTTTATATTCCGTATGACTTATGTGGATTTTTGCCGTTTTTCCTGCAAATTCAAGCTTTTCACTGTGGTCCTCAGCCATCTCGTAGGAATACCAGTTCAAAGTCACAAAATACCTGAGTTTTTCCCCGATAAAATAAAAGTAGCGGTCTTCTCCCCAGCCTCCGCCGCCATCTCCGAATCCTGTGTTGACTACAAGGAAATTGACTTGCGGTGTAAGGCGGCTTCCCTCCACGAACTTATAACTGGGGTCTTTTGAAAGTGAACCTTCATAGAAACCGGACAAATCAATGGGTATGATTATTCCATTCTTTATGAGTACATGATTTTCATCAACATTGGAGAAACTAGCCTTATACTCAGAGACAGGAGAATTTTTCTCGCCGCTTGTACTCAGGCAGGCAAAAAGCTCATTCATTCCATCATTGTCAAAGTCTGCCCAAATCTCTTTGGTTGAGACATAGCGGCCGTTTATGTAGCCCTCGCCTTTTTCGCAGGAAATTTTGTACCAGGGGGCATAATAGCCTTCCGCCCAAAGCCATTCCCAGTCACGCGAATAATCGGTGATTTTGACTGAGTCGCCGGCATTAAGCTGGAAGAGTTTTTCCCCGGAAAGCCCTGGAGACGAGCGGACATTCACCCTGTCATCGATGACAAAATGCTCTTTTCTTTCCCAGTCAACCGCAATGTATTTTTCAGCGAAAGTTTCTGCCAGAAACAGGCAGAGCGCGATAAAAACAGCAATTATTTTTTTCATTCCGAAGTTTTTCCTCCCCTAAATTTCTTCCATTACATCGCGGAGAGCCTGCATCTGCTCGTGGGTGCCCACCGTGATTCGAAGATATTCTTCAATACCTGGGGTGTCAAAGCGACGGATGAGGATGCCCTCTTCCTTGATTTTTTTGTATGCGGCTTTGCCGTCAACACCGTCTTTTTTGCAGAAGATGAAGTTGGTCTGGCTGTCAAGGACGCTCCAGCCTTTTTCACGCAAAAAATCTATGAATTCATCCCGCTCAAAGGCAACGGACTGGGCCGCATGGACGTAATACCCCACATCCTTGCAGGCCGCGATTCCAGCCTGCTGGGCAAGGAAATCAATCGGAAAATGGTTCAGGGAATTTTTGACCGTTGTGACCGCATTCACAAGCTCCTTATTTGCCACAAGATAGCCAAGTCGCTGGCCCGCCCCGCACAGGCTTTTTGAAGTCGTGCGGACAATCACGAGATTCTGGAACTCAGCGAGAAGCGGAATGGAACTTTCGCCGCCAAAATCAACATAAGCCTCGTCCACGACAAAAACCTTGTCCTTTGGGGCCTTTTTTAGCATTTCACGCACTTCATCCCGGGTCAGTCCTAATGAAGTAGGCGCATTGGGATTCGCAAAGATGATGCCGGAATTCTCGTTGTTTGCAGCTTCAATCATTTTTTCTTTGTTGAGGGTCCAGTCTGAATTCAGGGGAATCTTTTCCAAAGGAATGTCATAGAATCCTCCGTAAACCGGATAGAAAGAATATGTATGCTCGGGCAAAACCAGCTTGCGGTCCGAATCAAAGAAAGCGTAGAATACGAAACTCAGGACTTCATCAGAGCCGTTTCCCACATAAATCATTTCCGGGGAAACAACAAAGGGGATTTTATCGGCTTCACTGGGGGAAACGCGGGCTTTGCTGCCATTTTTTTTGCCGCCCTCAAGATTCGCACGGCATAAAACACCGCCAGTCTTGTTAAGCATGTCAGAAATAGCTTCCTTCAAGCTGTTTGAGTCAGGATCAGGATAAAGCGCGAGTTTTTCAGGATGTTTTTTAGCGGCATTACGGACAGCTTTTATTACCAGCGGGGACGGCGGATATGGATTTTCATTCGCATTTAATTTTATATAAACTCTGTCTTTCGGCTGCTCTCCGGGAACATAGGGATGCAGATTATTCATTCGTGAGGCTAACATTTTTACTCCTAATAAATCTTTTCCTTTTAAGAAAAAGTCTCTTTATTTTATGACAAATTGCTGATAAAATAAAGACATGGCAACAACAACAAGTATAATAGTTTTATTGAAATTCTTTGCGACCAGGCAAAAAAATGCCATCGTTGACTATCGGGATTTCTGTGAATATTTAAAACGGTATTCTGAACACCACTTGGATGAACAGCCCTCCCTAGCCTGCTATCTGGAAGACCCCGTTCCAGCTCTCCAGACAGAATTAGACAAACTCGTTGAGTCACGGCTCGTTGCGATAGTAAACACATCCCCTGAAAAGCAGGGTATCGTAGTCGTTCCGTTCTATATCGAGCGTTTCACAGAGCGTTACAAGGATATTTCCGTCAATCCTACTCTTCCGTTTCCTTCCGAAGCTGATCTTCCCAAAGGCACACCGGGCGAAATCATCACCAGGGAAAATTCTGCGGATCTTATATCAAAGCTTCTAAAGCATCAGGATTTGAACGACAAAATTCTCTATGGTCTTTCGCTGCCCCACAACGCTCCGTCTATTCTTCTTCCGTCAACAGTTTCTGTCGTCACCCTTATTGAAGATGCCGTCGGCAAAATTCAGAACATGCTCAAAAAAGAAGAGCACCACGACTACTTCCTCAAAAAGCTCACGGTCTCAAATCCAGGCCGGGAAATGATTGTCAAGAACTTCTTCAACGCTTTCGTTGACCGTCCAGACCATTCTTTGGAGACATTGAGCCAGACGACGGAAAGTTTCTATCTTTGGAACCAGCTCTGCTTCTTCATCAAGCAAGACTACGAAAAAATCAAGGATTATACGCAGGAAGATTTGTCATGCCTTCAGGCAGTTTATATAACTGAGGTAGGAGCAAATTATTTCAAGAACGAGGCTCAGGAAAACGCAAAAAAAGAGGGTGCCCTCAAAACTCTGGAAAACCTGCTCTTAAAGCCGCCCTACTACTTCACTTTCGATGAGATAATCAAATTCACGGACAATAAAGGCGTTCCTCTCCTCGGCCAGTACAGTGAAGAAGAATTAAAGGATTTCCTTCATAAAAAAACACAGGATGCTCAGGTTCAGGAACTTCCGGAACTTCTTGTATTTAAAACCTATGATGAACAGCGCTACTTCATTTTCAAGAGCAAAGTTCTTCAGCTGATTTTGCGTTTATGCACGGATGCAAGGATTTCTGTTCTAGACGCAATCAAATCCCACTGGACAGATGTCTTAAAAGCGTTCGATGTTCTCCCTGAAATGAAAGACCAGAAAGCATTCGAGGACCGGCTTGAGCGTGAGATTCGCATACAGTCACCGATTTTAAGCGCGCTTCTCCACTCATCCTTTCTTCCCCTTCTCAGCTACGACGCTTCAGGCGGGGACGACACGAGCAAAATCAGCCTTTTTGTAAACGGGCAGCTGCTTCCCTACAGTGATATTCTTCTCATGAGCCGTCAGGAACTCCTTAACGACGCGAAAATCATGCTTCCATTCTGGTACTCCATGCCAGTCATCTCATGGATTGCAAAGATGCTTCTGCGTCCGCCCAAGAAAAACCGCAACAAAAAGCAGAAAACCAGGGCCGAGCAGTACCGGGAAGAAGAATCCGAAAAACGCCGTGAAGATGAAACTACGGCCATGATGTCGCAGAATTCAACCGTATCCAAAAAAGTTGCCCTAAGGGAAGCCGCAAGAAATGCGGAGCAGACATACGTTCCAGCCAGCTCAACGCTCAACCGGGAGCTGGATTCCTACGAAAGGATGTGGAATCACCGTCTCGGAAAAGAGACCCACAACAATCTCACGGAAGATGTCAACTCCCTTATACGCGACTACATACGCCGCACTATCCGCACGATGAAAGTGGAAAGCTTCACATCAGAGCGAATCGAAAGCCTTGCAGAAAGCCTGATGACCGCTCCGAGCCTGCAGAAAATCGGCGAGCATGACGCTCTGCTCATGTACATAAAGCTCTACATGATTAAGCTCGTAAAAAACATTCCTATGTAATCACGAAGTTACATCTTTATTTTGCCATTTACTTTCCTCCCCGGACCACGCAATAGACTTGAACGCGCTATCCTGCACCGGAGAGGATTTTTTTTTGTTTTTTTCTCTTTTTTTTACGAACAGATTGCCAAAAATGCATTTTTTTTTCAAATACTAATATGAACACAAAAAATGTTCTGTGCTGGGATTTCGGCCGGATTTCAGCGCAATCTAACTAAAAAAAAATGGAGAATTTTATGAACCAGATGAATCAGATTGTAGTTGAAGGAAATGTCGTACGGGACTCGCTCGTAAAGGAAACAGCCCGTGGCACAAAGGTATGCGTCGTTCCAATCGCAACGAACCGCTACTATAAGGATGCGAGCGGCGATTTGCAAAAAGACACAGCCTTCTTCGATGTTCACGCATGGGGTGACAATTTCAGCAGGCGCATTGTCAGCATGGCAAAAAAAGGACGGGGACTCCGCGTTGTGGGACGTCTCAAGCAGGACAGATGGAAGGGAAGCGATGGCAAAAGCCTGTCAAAAGTGTACATCATCGCGGAGCATATAGACTTCCAGCATGAAGTAGCAAAAAGCAAAAATCCTGACGAGTCAAAAGAAGACGCTTCCCTCGCTGCCCGCGGCATGATGGCAGAATCCGCAGCAGACCTCACTGAGGATGATTTCAGCGTGGAAAGCGAAACCGTCTTTTAAAAATCATGGAAACCGCAGAAAAAGCGCCTTACCCGCGCCTCTGCGTTTTTTTGGCCGATGAGCGTCTGCCTTTTGCGGAAACATTTCCACGGCGCTCTCCCTTGCGGCTGCCGGTGTTTTTTTTGATGCCGGCATTTTTTTCGGCCTCAGCTTTTTCATTCATGGCCTTGTAGATTTCCATCTTTTCAAGGCTGTAGAAGCCGTTCTTCCAGTTGAAGCGGGATGTTTCAGGAATCGGCTGTTTTTTTATCATGGAAGAGGTAACAATCTTCAATTCCTGACGGGACAGCTTCGTGCGTGAGAAATCAAGGAGAATCCGCTTGAATCCATCTGAATTTAGGATTTCAACCTTATCAACGATAGAGAAAGGAGCCTCCGGCATGACGACAGAGCCGTCAACGGTTGAATTCACCTTAAAAAGCGTTTCTTCCTTGTCCTTGAAATACAGGAAGTCATAGCTCTCAGGAAGGGCAAAGCGCATCCTGAAAAGAGCCGGATAAGCGTAGGCAGTGACCAGTACACGCTCGCGGACATTCTCCTCCCATGTCATCTTGAGATTATCCCACGAATTCTCGAGCGGGGTGATGAAAGCCCCAATCTGCTGGTTTTCAAGCCATGAGGCCGCCCAGCGATTGAAAGTATAAAGGTAGGGGCCGGCTATCATGTTGACACCTTTTGAGCGCAGCATTGATATATGGGCGATATTGTTCACGATGAATGTTTTATACCCCTCTTCGATAAACTGTGCCAAATCAGAAGCCAGCTGCTCTTCCTTTGAGGCGGGGCAATACGGGTCAAGAGAGATGATGACCTGCTTTTTTGAAAGCGGAAGCGTGACTTTTTTGACAAGCAAATCATTTTTTGTTTCTGTATTCAGCTCGATGATTACGCGCACCGGATTTTTAGAGATTGCCTGAAACAAATCCTGCACGGTAGAAACCTGAATATAGAGGCCCTCAGGAAAATACGAAAGCTCGTTTCGCGCCACAGGCGTAAGATCAAGCACGGGAAGAACTTCCGCGCCTGGTTGCTGCCTGTACCGGCCAATATCAGGGGGAAGCACATGAGGATATCGCTTTGACATGGATTTTGTCTGCAGGAGATACACAGAATCCCCGCGCTTGAATCCCCGAGGAACATCAATAAAACGTTTTCCAGAATCATCAACAGTAACGGAGCGGACTTTATGGCTTGCGCGTCCTGAATCGTCCTGACGGTGGAGACGGATGGAGTCACCGATATCCGGGTCATAACTTCCACCAGAAAGATGAGCCATCGAAATCTGGAAATCAGAAAGCTGAGCCTCCGGATTAGAAGCAAGAGCTTCCTGATAGGCAGAGTAGGCTTTTTCTTTATCCGAGTCAGAAACCTCACCGAAAGAATCAATCTTTCCGAGATAAATTCCAGTTCCTCCAGCCTGATTTGGATTGAGAATAAGGCTTCCGGCCTTCGCAACGCCCTCCTCGTTTGTCTTGAAATTGTACCAGTATGATGTTTTTGCCCTTGCGAAATCAGTTGAAAGCAGGCGTTTTGCCGTTGCAAGGGCGCCTTTTTTGTCCTTTTCCCAATTGTCCATGAGATAGCGGTAGGCCGCCACCACCGAACCGACATATTCCGCGCTCTTCATTCTGCCTTCGATTTTGAAGGACTCCACACCCAGCTGCATTAAATCTGGAATCTGCTCAATGAGCTGCAAGTCGCATGGAGAAAAATAATAGCCCTGCTGCTCGCCGTTTGCCTCAGAATCTACAGTATAAAAGCGGCGGCAGGCCTGGGTACACATGCCACGGTTCGCGCTCTTGCCACCAAGGAAGCTTGAGAAGAGGCACAATCCAGACTCGCTGACACACAATGCACCATGAACGAAGATTTCAAGCTCTGCATTCGTATGAGATTTTATGTATTTGATTTCTTCAAGCCCAAGTTCCCGGGCAACGACTACCCGCTTTAATCCGGCCTTGCTTAATAAATTGACACCGGCTGCACTCTCAACGTTCATTTGGGTTGAGCCGTGGAGCTCCAGTTTTGGGAAAAACTCCTGACACATGCGGACTACGCCGAAATCCTGCACGATAAGGCCATCCGGTCCGATTTTATTGAGATATGAAAGGAAACGATACAGACGTTCAAGATCACGCTCTTCGCTGACAGTATTGACAGTTACATATATTTTTTTGTTCTGCCTATGAAGAGCTGAAACAGCCGCCTCAAACTGGTTCCATGCAAAATTCGAGGAACGGAGACGGGCGTTAAAGCTTTTGAGACCGAGATAAACAGCATCGGCTCCTTCACCGATTGCCGCATCCAATGCTTCGATATTGCCGGCTGGCGCTAATAATTCAGACATTCTTACATATTATCACGTTTACCGACAAATTACTAGCAATCAGTGAAGAAATATAATCACGGTCCTGCTCAGCTGACCTTGTTCATTTCGCCGGGAGTGGTGCCCGGAACGGTGTTTTTCCCGCTTCCCTGAAACTTTATGACAGCCCAGTCCTCCGCAGACGAAGCAATTCCTCCACCCTGTGAAGATATCCCCTGTCCATTCAGCAAGATCTCCGTGTTTTGGCGGGAGATTGAATTGTTTGCAGAGCTACCTGCCGGAGAAGTGATGAAGGCACAGTCAGCGGAACTTCCGTCAGTCCAGGCTCCGGCGTCAAAGGCCTCGGCGATGAGTTTCTCCATGGCGGACTTGGGCCATTTTTCCCCCTTCTCTGACAATGGCAGGGCATCAATAATCTGACCTGACGATGAATTTCTCAGGATAAGAACCGAGGATTTTGAAGCCAGCTTTCCGTCACCGTCCATCCATAAATCCCGGGCCTCGTCAAAGCTGTCAAGGGTTTTAGAAAGCGTAAGGTCGTCTCCCCTTTCATCCGCCCAGTCAGAAATCAGAGTAACTTCTTTTGTCGTTGATTTCGTAAAAAACGTCCTTCCATGGAGCGTGATGAAATCACCTTTAGAGACTTCCATCGCAGGGAAATCATACCTGGCTTCCGTCTGATACATGGTGCTCATGAATGAAAGTCCTGCCGTATTTCCTGATTTCAGCACTATGAATTCGACAAATTCCCCAAGTTGTTTTGAAGAATCACCGTTGACCCGCACCTCATTAATCGCAAGCAAGGCAGGATTTTCATTGAAACCTGTAAAAAGCTGGCTGAATTCAAGGCTGTTGCCTGTCCTGTCATAGACATGAGCCGAAAAAGTGTATTCCCTGCCGACAGTTGTCATGGCAGACAGCTCAATTTCGGCGCAACATTCGTCCTCACTGTACGTCACCGCATCGGCGTATGCAAAAAACTCGCCGTCACAATCAGTTATATGAATATTGTCAAGGACAATTTTTTCAGAACAGGCAAGACGTATGGAATTTGAGGCGGTAACAGAAAAAGATTCTACTTTGGGAGCCACCGTATCAAGGGGGAGAATCTCGATTCCCTCTTCCGTGAGCCGACAGGACACCGGCGCAACAAGAGACAGCGTGAGTGAAACAAGCGCAAGGACAGTCAGAACCGAGCGCAGACAATAACCATGATAAGATTTTTTTTTCATTGCAAACCTCCAGATTTTTTATCTATATTAGTATTTGCAATGAAAATGCATTTTTGGCAATCTTCAGGAAAAATTCTACGATTTTTTCCGTTTTTTTTATTAAAGCCGGATTGTTTCTACCATATAACGGATTGAGCTTCCGTTTACATCAGAAAGAGTCTTTTCTACGACAAAGACAAGATTTCTGCCGCTTTTATCAGAGAAAATTCTGTCAATCCGATAATCAGTGACTTTATTTCGCTTGATATCCGGTGAACCGACAACATTGCGGCTTATGACATTTCCCTCTCCGTCTTTTTTCTCGACCGTAATAAAGAAAGATGAGCGAAGATTTTCACCGCTTCCCTCGACTGTTTTTACAAGCCGAATATGGTAAAAAACGCTCTGCTCAACCGTAGAGCCTTCAAAATCCTTGAATACGATTTCACTTTCTCCAGCCTTGCGGTCATCACGTACATAGAGAAGATTGTCAACAGAGGCCGGCTTGAAATCATATTTTTTGAGCTTCCATGCAGCCTTGCCGTACAATTCATCGAAAACCGCCTTTCCGCTTTTTGAGCCTGTGGCAGCAGAAGGATTTGTTCTGAAGACCTCGCCGCTGACAAAATCATTTTTCTCAATGTCAACAGTGTAAATTTCTGCATAGCCCTGAAACTGACGGTCAGTTTTTCCATATTCACCAAAAGCATAAATCCGTCCGTCATTAGAAATTCCCAAATCAACAAAGGCTGCTGCATCTCCCGCAAATGAGTGAAGTCCGGCAAAAAGAAGAATACACCCGGATAAAAGAAGCTTTTTCATAAAATCCTCCCAAAATCTATCACTGATAAGCTCAGTAAATCAGACTTCTTTTATATTTTCGGCTTTTGAAATTAACTCTTTACATATTTTTGTCTTCCGATTAAGATTTTCCCATGACACTAAAAACACGGAACACATTTCTCAAAGTTTTCTTTCTGGGAAGCATAGCTGAAATCGCCTGTATGCTGATTCTTTTCATCGTATCCATCCTTAAACAGAAATTCATCACTCCGCCAGAATTAAGGATTCCCGATTTTCTTCAGTACCTTCCCTTCCTCAAAAGCGATGTTACGGCCGTAATGATTTCTTTTGCCGTCCTTTTCATTTATGTTCCCCTCTGTTTTTACCTTCTTATCCGGATTTTTGAGAACACACAGACGAGCGAAATAATTTTTTTTACGGGATTTCTATTCTCCTGCCTGGCCGAATCGGCACGTTTCATCACAATCTGTCTCGGTCTATGGCTTTCATTCTCGAACATGCTCATTTTTGCAGGAAAAATCGTGCTTTTTGGCCGAACCATGGCTCCATTAAGTTTTCTGTGCGCGGCAATTCTGAGCGAGACGATTCAGCGTCAGGATACAGAGCGGAACTACATTATTATGGTCATGTTTTCAGTGGTGTTTGCCGCTGTCATTCCCATGAATACAGCGCGAATCGCATCAACGGGACTTGTAACAGAGGGATTCATGCCGCTCATCAATACAGAGCGGCTCCTGCTCTTCATCACGGTCATACTCTCATTTTTGATTCAGGCAATCAAGAAAAACAGCGTTGAGCACAAAAAGCTCGCCTCGTCTTCATGCCTGCTTCTTCTGGGCTACTCGCTGCTCGTCAGCTGCGACAACTTCATTTTTCTGATTTTAGGCACGGCAGGGCTTGTATTTGGCACTTACCGCTATCTTACAAACCTGCACCGGCTGTATATGTGGAGTTGAAAAAGAAAACGATTCCACCCAGCAATACAGGAATAAAAAGATTGTCAAAATCTTTAAGGGGAAGGACTTCGATAAGAGCCCCCGCAGTCGCTACCAAAAGCGCAAGCTCGCAATTGTTCGTAACCCAAAAGGTCGATGCAAAAATCGCGGCGAAGCAGGTCAGGCTTCCTTCCACAGTTTTCCCCCGTGTATAGGGAACACGGATTTTTCCAAAAGTCTTTCCTGCAAGGCTCGCAAGTCCGTCTCCGAATGCAAGGGCAAAAATCCCGACAGCTGCGGCCGTCTCATTCCACAGCACTGCAGAAGCGACTATTCCCGCCACAAGGGTAACAGGCCCGAGAACAAATTTATTCTCATCACGTTTTCTCGCAGCCGCCGCAGTGACATCAGAAATCAAGGGAATCTCATGGCCATTCGTGCGAAGGCTCTCGGCAATTATATAGAAGATTCCGGCAAGACAGAGACAGAGGATTGCCGGTCCCCGCATCAGGTGGAGAGCAAGCGGCACAAAAGCCGTGCAAATGTGTATTGACTTTCTGAAAAATTCCTTTCTGAGAGAAACAAGCTGGTTCTTGAATTCAATTCCGACCTGATAACAGAAATACTTCACTACTCAAGCCCCTTTTCGCCGGCAAGTACGCGCGGAATATCAGTATAAATGGCTGGCTCAAACTCGGGATATGGATGGGTAATGTATTTTGAATTCTGTGCCGCAAGGTTACTGCCTTCCAGCCGAATCATGGTTGACGGATTTCTTGTAAGCGCATCATAGGCACGCATCGAATCAGAAAGGCGGACAACCGCCTCCGCATTCATGTTGCTGTTTCCAGTCTGCTGTGCAAGACGATACAAGGTAACGCCAAGATTATTGTTCGCCTTCAGATACAAATCCACAGTAGCAAAATCATCCTCGTCTTCCTGCGGAAGCAGGTATTTCTGCTTTTCACGGGAGCCGTCGAGAGTGCTGAGAAGATCCGAGTAGTAACTTTCAGCGGCAAAATTATCCCCGCGCAGAGAGAGCACGTTTCCAAGCGAAAGCAGGATGTTCGGATTTTTCGGTTCCTTTTCTGAGACTTTTATGAATGAAGCCAGAGCGTTGTCATAGTTCTTTCTGTTGTAGTAAATCGCACCCACCCGGTAATTGATTGACGGAGTGTCATTTTTGATTTCGATTGCCTTTTCGTAGTTGTAAAGAGCATCATCAAGCTCACCGGAGATAAAGTAGTCCAAGTCACCCATATCGGCGAAGAGTTTGCCTGTATTCATGTCGCCGGCAAGCCCCGACGCCTCATGTTCCTCGTTGTAGAGATTGATTCCCCTCGTATAAACAGTCTGTGCCTTGAGATACTCGCGGTTTGAGGCATACAGTTCGCCTAGAACGCGGGTCGCATTGATTTCACGGAACACATTCTTTTTCGTACGGACTGCCACCCCTGAGAACAAATCAAGGCTTCGCTCAAGCTCAACTTTTGCCTGCTCCGTGTTTCCGTTCTGAATAAAATATCTAGCCAGATTATAGCGGGCTATCGGATTTGCGGGATCGGCCTTAATAGCAAGATTGAGCATTGCCAATACATCCTCAATGGAAGAGCGGAGATATTCATCATTTTTGCTCAAAGTTCCGTAGAGTTTTTCAAGGAGATAACCGCTCAGCTCCGTCCAGTCAGACGCGCCGAGAGTCTTGAGATTCTTTTTATCGTCCTTGCTGATGTAGAGCATGTTTTTATAGGTCAAAACTTCCCGAAGCTTATCCGTGCGGATGTTGTAGCGGAGCATTCGTGAAAGATAAACAGGATTGCCGCCATAACGCTGCATCAAATCAAGATACTGCTCTTTGGCAAGCTCGTATTTAGAAGCGTCTTCTTCCGCCCACTCAAGGAATACATCGCCCAGCAAGAGAATTCCATCAGCATCATTAATGTGATAATCAAGGACCTCGCGCCGTACAATCTCTTCGGCCCGCTCATAGTTCGCCCGGTCATAAAGTTCCATTTCCGCGTACTCAAGCCCGGCCTGCTTATCGTGATTGAAAAAAGCAAGAATCCGCTTGTACATCTGACCGGCCCGCTCATACTGTTTCTTGCCACGGTAGCCCTGGGCATACTTGAAGAACCAGTTTTTAACAGGACGATGGGAAACAGCTTCTTGAAACTCCTGCTCCGACTGGGGGAATTCATTGGCTTCAAGGAGAGTATAGCCCTGCTTGTAATGAATATTTGCCATCACAGGCTCGTAAATGAAATGTTTTCCCGCCTTGAAAAGTCCGAAACAGACAAAAGCAAGGATAATTCCCACAATGGCCGCCGGAATAATGCGATTTTTAAGCTGATACTGGAATGACTGCTTGTATGCCTCGTATTCTGCGAAAGACCGCCTCTCAAAGTCACGGGGAATATTGATTGATATATCAAGGATTTTTTCGAGCTGGGTCGCAAGCTGACGGGCTGAAGTCTTTTTGAGGACTTTTTCAATAATCTCAAATACCGCGTCGTCGGTAAATTCGTCCCGGGCAATGAAATCCTCAAGAGCGATTCTGAGATTGAGCGGATAGCCGGCAAGATTCTTCTTGAACTGGACATACTCATCGTCAGTCAGAGAATTGCGGGGACGGGCTTCTTTCGCCTTGGAAAAATCAACCGTATCAAGGCCCGCCCTTTTCTTGCCCATATCAGCCGTTTCAGTGTCAGAGAATCCCGGAATTTCAAAGCTGGAGTCAAGGACAAAGTCATCGTCATTTCCCAGAGCGTCATCTGTCGCCGGGAATTCATCGCCGCTGCCTGTTGAAGGAGAACCAAAATCAACTCCCTCCATGGCAGAAGTGTCAAAAGTCTCCATTGGGAATTCATCGCCGGCAGGAACAGACTCGCTGGCATCAGGAACAGAAGCATCAGGTGAATCAGCAACAAGCGAGTCTATGTCAAAAGAGCCAAGCTCAATAGAATCTCCGCCGTTCTCCCCGAAATCGGAAGCCGGAGATGCGTCAAATGAATTGAGGGCATCGGATTCAGGAGACAAATCAAGTTCAGAGGGAGTATCCCCCAAATCAGAGCTACTTGAAAAGACATCTTCCCCGGCGGAAGGCTCGGAAGAAAAAGAGTCAGGGACAGAATCTCCAGAAGGAGCCTCCGTATCAGCCGCTCCTGAATCAAAATCCGGCGCATCAGAAGCATCCTGAGCTTCGTCAGAAGAATCATCCCCAGAAATAAGCGAGTCAATGTCAAATGAACCTAAATCACCCAAAGCGCCGTCTGAGCCCGATGAATTTTCTCCAAAACTATCAAGGTCCCCCAAGGCATCCATATCAAAAGCAGGCGCGGCCTGTGAGCCATCATTTTTCAGATCCTGACCAGGCTCTTCCAGCACGGAATCTACAGCAGGCTCAGCGACAGCTTCCGCAGGAGACTCTGCAGGCTCTGCAACAGCTTCCACAGGAGACTCTGCAGGCGCAACATCAAGATTTTCGGGCATGTCAAGGGAGGCGAGCTCAGAGCCTGTGTCCGACATGTCATTATCCAATGAAGCCATATCCGCGCCCAAATCGGTCAGGTCACCAAGATTCGACAAGGCAGCGGCCAAATCATCGTCAGAAGAGACAGGTCCGGCAGCGTCGTCAAGAACGGAAGCAGCAGCCTCATCTTCTCCTGGAACAGAAGCTTCGCCGGAAGAATCACCGGAAGGCTGCAAAAGCGAATCAAGATCCAAATCCTCCAGCGGAGGAGTTTCAGGCTCCTCTGGAAGAGAAGAGGCTCCGTCATCCTGGGCAAGTTCTTCGGGTTCGGAGACAGAAGCAGGATTATCGTCATTTAAAAAATCAGCAAGGGCATCTTCATCAGCGACAGCCTGGGGATTGAGAAGGGCCGCGATTTCCGGGTCAATATCAGCCGTTGCAAGATCAATGTCATCAGAAAGCGAGTCCGGCTCGGAGGCATTCTGCTCGGTGTCAGCGCTAGGCAAGCCGATGATAAAATCATCAGAATCGTCAGCTTCAGAGATTCCCTGAGGCAATGGAATCGTAGCAGGTTTTTCACCACGCTGAGCGCGAATCTTTATTTCGTCACCAATATCGCGAATATCTTCTGTAAATTGTTTTAGCTGATTTAATCCTGGCATTTAAAATCCCACCAATCTTAGTATACTTTAATTTCGGCATTTTGAAAACAATGCTTTATAGGAAAAAAAATCTTATAATTGTTCACTTTTTCCATAAAATACCGATACATAAAGTATGAAAAAGATTTTATTTTTAACGGGATTTTTCGGTCTTTTCACAATACTCATCTCACCGCTGGCCGCAAAAGAAAACGCGGTAAAACCCGACACATACGAATATGATTTGACGCTCACTGACATTTCCGGGGTAAAGCCCCCCTACATCAGCAACGATTTTGTCGTATTTACAGCACCAGTAAACGCAAATTCAATCGGAATCGCCTTTGACTTTGAGGACTTCCGCACGATTCACTACTATCAGCTCAGAAAAAATTACGGCTATGAGGGAGACGTAACTTCATCATACTATTTTTACATTCTCGAAGTTCCAAAAAAACGCTCGCGAATCTGCTACAGGGTAGTCATCGACGGATTATGGACAACGGATCCCAACAATCAGAACGTAATATACAACAACACAGAAAATTATTCTCTTTCCTATGTGGATTTACCGCCAGCGACAATCGAAATCACCGAAAAACTGGACAACGGCCTGGTCCATTTCGTCTGTCACACGGAGACAGGGAAAAAAATCCGGCTTGGCGGAACATTCACGAACTGGGACAGCTGGATTTATGAAATGAAAGAAACAGAACCCGGAAAATATGAAATCGATATCCCCCTGCATCCCGGAACCTATTACTACGCGTATTACAACGGAATCACAGCCTTTCTGGACGAAACAAATCCGTCCCGCGGATACTCCACTGACGGACGGATTGTAAGCTGCATCACGATTAAATAATGCATAATTCTTAATGCACAATGCAGAATAAGGGCACTCCCCGCGCAAGCGCGGGTCGGGTCTTTCGGGGTTCCGCGCAAAAGCGCTCCATTGCCTTCGGCAACTTACGCCCCTACACCCCCTAGTGCGTCAAAATTTGCCGAATTTACCGGCCAATTTGCTCAAATCTCCAAGCTTGCTCAAGTCTCCCAGCTTGCTTAAATCACCTAAGCCGCCCATTCCGCCGCCCGACATGCCACCGAACTGCTGCATGAGTTTTGACTGCATACCCTTGTTACGGGTAAGTTTTTTCATGGTAAGCTTTGTTTTCTCGAACTGCTTTAAGAGCTTGTTGACCTCGGCGACGCTGGTTCCGCTTCCGGCAGCGATTCGCTTGCGGCGGGCCGGCCCGATAATCAGGTGATTTGCCCGCTCTTTTTTGGTCATGGACTGGATGATTGCCTTCTGACGGGCGATTCCCGACATGTCAAGTTTGCTTTCGTCAATCTGACCGGCAAGGCCCGGAATCATCTCCATAAGAGATGAAAGATTTCCCATTTTTCCGACGCTCTCAAACTGGCTGAGCATATCATCAAGAGTGAACTCATTACGAGCCATTTTCTGCTCAAGCTTTTTTGCCTGCTCGATGTCCACCGTTTCCTGCGCCTTTTCGACCAAAGAAACAATATCGCCCATTCCAAGAATTCGGCTTGCAATACGCTCAGGATGGAAAGGCTCGAAGTCCTCTGTTTTCTCACCGGTACCGATGAAGAGAATAGGCTTTTCAGTGATTGACTTGAGGGATAGAGCCGCACCGCCTCGGGCATCAGAGTCAAATTTTGTAAGGATGACACCAGAAAGACCGAGCTGCTCGTCAAAAGATTTGGCGATGTCGACCGCATTCTGACCGGTCATGGAGTCGGCTACGAGAATCGTCTCCACCGGGTCTACGGCTTTTTTGACATCAACAAGCTCTTTCATCATTGACTCATCAATCTGCAAGCGGCCTGCCGTATCAACGATGATTGTATCAATTCCGTTCTTTTTGGCATGGGAAATTGCGTTTTTTGCGACCTTTACGGCATCCTTAGCCCCGTCCTCAAAATACACGGGGATATTGATTTTTTCCCCAAGCTGGCGGAGCTGCTCGACAGCTGCCGGACGAACAAGGTCACAGGCAACGAGAAGGGGTTTCCGGCCGTTTTTTGCCAGACGGGCAGCGAGTTTGTGAGCAGCGGTTGTTTTACCGGCACCCTGCAGACCGAGAAGAAGGATCACGGACTGGGTATCAGGACCTTTGAGCTGCAAATCGACCTTTGTATCACCAAGAAGCTTTACGATTCGGTCATAAATGATTTTGGTAAACTGCTGGCCAGGGTTGACCGCACGAAGAACCTTTTCGCCCTTTGCCTCTTCAATGGTCGCGTTTACGAAGCGGCGTACGACACGAAGGTTTACGTCAGCCTCAAGCAGGGCCATTTTAATCTGCTCAACGGTTTCTTCGATATTTTTTTCAGTGATTTTTGACTTTCCGCTCACTGAACGCATTATGTCACTGAAAGTGTTTGTAATCTTCTCAAGCATTTGTATCGTTCCTGTGTCTTATCAGTTATCGCTTTCTATCTGGCTCTGCATCATGAGTTCCTGCAAGAGCTTTTTGGGTTCAATCTCTTTGTTCAAAATTCGGTACAAACCATTACAAATCGTGAGCTTCAAGTTGTGCTCTTCTGCAATCTGATGAACGAATTTACAGGCTACGGCACCTTCCGAAAGATAACCGATCTCCCCGATTCGTGCTATTAAATCATCAAGATTTTTGAATTTTGAAAGAATATCTGTTTTTATGATATCCTGACCAAAGCGGCGGTTGCGGCCATATTTTGAGCGGCAGGTAACATCCAAATCACCGACACCAGCAATCGAAGTGAATGTCTCTGCATGTGTCGCTCCCATGGCAAAACCAATCTGCTGAATTTCGTTCAATCCAGCCGCCAGAAGGAGACTCTCGGCATTGTCACCGAAAATATCAGAATGCTCGCTCACTGCATCCAAAGCGCCGTAGACAACTGCGATGACATTCTTGGCCGCCGCACAAATCTGCACGCCGATTACATCAAGAGATGAATAGACCATGAGGCCCGGAACACGGAGCAGCTCGCGGAATTTTATCGAATTAAGGGCGTGCTCGCTGGCAGCAATCAGGCCCGTAAGCTTTCCCATTGCAACCTCTTCGGCATGGGAAGGCCCTGAAATGTAAACCAATGCGCCTTTATAAGATTCAGGCAACACATCTTCAAGTGTATCGAGGATAAGACGCGGGCCTTCAGCTGAGGAAACAAAGCCTTTCGTAAGAACGCCAATAACAGTCTCGCCGTTCCTGATGGAAGGGACATTTGAAATTTGCTTTGCAGTGCTCGCGATGAACAATGACGGAGACGCCAGAATCAGATATTCTTTTCCGTTTGCAACTTCTTCGATATTTGTAGAAGCAGTAAGATTTTCAGAAAGGGGAAATCCGGGAAGATAACGTTTGTTTTCATGCTCATTATTAATGCTGTCAACAACATCGTTTTCAAGTGCCCAAATCTGAACTTTGTGACCGCCACGGGCAATCGCCTGCGCAAGACCAGAGCCCCACGCTCCAGCACCGATTACGCCTACACTCTTTGGTTTCATTCTTAACCTCGATTAAATTGTTTTAGAACCAGCACGCAGCCTCGTCATGCCAATCGATAAGCTCTTCCGGTTTGAAAAAAAGATTTATCTCACGCTCGGCGCTTGCATCGCTGTCAGAAGCATGGATAATGTTGTGACTCGTATGCGAACAGAAATCACCACGGATTGTTCCAGGCTGTGCCTCACTCGGTTTTGTAGCGCCGACTACTTTTCGGACGAGAGTGACACAATCATCGTTGTCCATCTGCCATACCATAGCAACAACCGGAGCGCTTGTGATATATGAAACAAGCTCATCGTAGAAAGGCTTTCCCTCATGCTCGGCATAATGCTTTGACGCAAGTTCCTTGGAAATGTTCATGAGTTTTAATCCAACCAATTTGAGGCCCTTATTCTCCAAACGAGTAATGACCTGACCAACAAGCCGGCGATTCAAAACGCCAGGCTTACACATAGCAAAACATCTTGTCATAGTTTTATAAGTATATAACAGAAGGCAGGATTTTACAACTAAGAAGCGTCCTTCTGTTGAAGCAAGAGTTTTTCGACTGCCTGAATGATGTCATCGGGGGTGCTGGCGCCGGCCGTTATTCCCACAGTTTCAAGAGAAAAGAATTCCGCAGGAATCTCCTCAGGCTTTTCAATCAAGACAGAAGCCGCGCACAGGGAACGAGCCGTATTGAACAGCCTGTTTGTATTAGCGCTATTTCTGCCACCGATTACGATAACCCCGTCAACCTGAGAGCACAAATCCACAAGGCTGCTCTGTCTCTCATAGGTTGCCGGACAAATGGAGCTGACAACCTCGGCTTCAGGGAAAACTCTTTTCAATTCCTTTTGCAGGGAATCAAACATGCTGATACTGAAAGTAGTCTGGGAAAGCAAAATGATTTTTGCCCCGTCGGAAATAATATTCTGCGCCTGAAGCTCAGCTATGGAAGACTTCAGCTCGTCCACATCTTTTACAAGAATGAAATTAAGAGCCTTTCCAGATTTTTCTGCCCCTTGACGCGCATAGCCCTCTATTCCAATTACCTCACCATGATTCTTGTCCCCGGCAAAAAAAATCACATAGCCTTTTTCAGCATAATCAGATGCCGTTCGCTGGCTTTTTGTTACAAGAGGGCAAGTCGCATTCACCACGTTCACGCCTTTATTCCGAATTGAATTTTCAGTTTCCGGCGGAACACCATGGGCACGGATAATTACGGTCTCTCCTCCTCGCAAACGGGAAATTTCATCCTCCGAGATAACCTTAAGGTTCCGAGATGAAAGTTTTTCAAGGGCAACCGGATTATGAATAAGGGGCCCCAGCGAAAAAACCTCGGAGCCATCATGCTCTTCAAGGGCTTTTTCAGCAGCAAGCACTGCACGCCGTACGCCGGCGCAAAAACCTAAAATCTTAGCACGGACTATTTTCATAGCACCTCTTTTCACTTTTCCTGTAAAAGATTCTGTTAATATAGAAAAAAAAGAAGCCACAGACCGGGCAAAACAAGCAAACCGAGCAAGGAAATGCATCCGGTTTGCATACATTTTGCGCATGACCTGTGGCCGATACGAGTTTTACTGACCGAACCTGCGGACAGTTTTATTCAGCATCATCAGCAGACTTGAACTGAGATATATTTGCGCTTGCCGCTACAGTTACGAACTTCTGATTTTTGCGGATTGCCAAAATGAAGGCTCCAGCAATGAAAATAGAAGAGTAACAACCAGAAATCAAACCGACTGTCAGAGCCAGAGAGAAATCATGGATTGTGCCTGTCGTAAAGAAGAACAAGGCAAGAACGGCAAAGAGCGTGGTAAGCGTCGTGATGACTGAACGGCTCAAAGTTGAAGTAAGAGCAGAGTTCAGCACTTCCTTGAAGGATTTTGCCTCGATGATTTTGATATCGCTTCGGACACGGTCAAGAATAACGACAGTTGCGTTGATTGAATAACCGATAATCGTAAGGATTGCCGCAAGCGTGGTCGTACTGAATTCCATCTGAATGAATGAAATGAAAGAGACCATAATCAAAGAGTCATGAACGATTGCGATTACAGCCGCAAGAGCGAAATCCCAGTGGAATCGAATTGCAGAGTAAATGAAAATCAAAACAAGAGTTGCCAGAACAAGGATGATTGAATCACGAATCAATGTCTGTGAGAACTGGGCACCGATAAAATCTGACTTGACGAATGCAACTTTATCCGCGCCGAATTTCTCGACCAAAGCCTTGTTCGTATCAGCCTGAATAGTCTTGCCCTCATCACCGGTAACGCCCATACGAATCTGGAAGCTGCGCTCTGAATCAGAACCAAGCGTCTTTACGTCAACATCATCGAAAGCTTTGAGGGTATCGCGGATTTCATCGGCAGTGACAGCAGATTCATTATCAGCGACAAAGAGACTGAGCGGTTTTTCGCCAAGATTCTTTGAAGCACCGGAATTGACGAAAAGCCCTTCGGCTGGAAGAGCCATTTCTTTTTTGATATGTGCGGAAACACCGTTCACGGCATTCATTCGGGCAGCAAGCTCAGAAACAGATTTCACCTCTGAATAGAGGATAGATTCTGTTCGGTTTTCCTCGCCGATACCACTGACAACGAGGTCAATGCCGTTTTCTGAAGTCTCAAGAGAGACAGTTGCCGTTCCTGAATAAGTGACTTCAAGAGCTGTATTTGCGATTTTGATTTCTTCAATCATACCCGGCTTGAAATCAAGGCCGAAGTTGATTCCGCGCGTTGCCGTTGAAACGACACCCGCAATGATGATTACTGCGCTCAAAACGACAGCACAGGGGAAAAATTTACTAAATTGGATTACCTTTTTCATTATTTTACTCCCCAGCCGATGCTCATTGTCTTACGGTTCATAACCTCAGTACTGAAATCGAACATGAGGCGGGAAACGACGAGAGCTGTAAATACTGATGAACATACACCGATTGCAAGCGAGACAGCGAAGCCCTGAATAGAGCCGGTTCCCAGCTTTGAAAGGAAGGCAGCCGCGATGAACGTGGTGATGTTAGAGTCCATAATTGCCCAGAACGCATTGTCGAAACCAGCGGCAACAGCAGCGGCACGGCTTTTTCCGTTCTTGAGCTCTTCCTTGATACGCTCGAAAATAATTACGTTGGCGTCAACTGACATACCAACAGTAAGAATCATACCAGCAATAGAAGAAAGCGTAAGTGTAAGGTTGAATGCGCTCAAAACAGAGAACATGATGTACATGTTCAAAATCTGGGCAACAACGGCATTGAAGCCGGCTCCAAGGTAGTACAGTATCATGAACACGAGAACAGCGGCTAAGCCCCAGAGCAAAGCGTTCATACCCTGTTTGATTGCGGCTTCACCCAAAGACGCGCCTACAACTTGCTGGCTCTCCACTTCGAGAGGAACTTCAAGCCATGCAGTCTGCAAGACCTTCTGGATATTCTGGGCCTCTTCAACACTGAATCCGCCCGAAAGAGAAACCTGACCACCGCCGATTGCCTGACGGATTGTAGCGGCAGACTTGATTTTGCTGTCGCTTACGATAGCAAGACGCTCACCGACATGGGCACCTGTGAAATCGGCAAAAATCTTGGCACCTTCAGAATCAAGAACAAAGTTGACCTCCGGCTGGTTGGTCGTCTGATCAGCCGAAACCTGTGCCGATTTGACATGCTTGCCATCCAAGGCAATTTCTTTTTTGACTGCAATATATTCGCTTCCGCGCACAAGCTGGTCAAGGCCATAATCGTCTTTCTCATAGAATCCCATGACCTCACAGTCTTCAGGGAGAAGAGAAGGTTCAAGCAGCTTTCCATCAGAATTGAAGAGAATGCCGTTTGCACGGTAATAAGCCATTACAGATGCAGTCGCGCTTTCATCGACGAGACGGAAATTCAAGATTCCCTTACCCATGATGATTGTGTTGACGCTCTCTGAATCTGCCGCACCAGGAATCTCGATGTAGATGCGATCTTCGCCCTGCTGCCGGATAACCGGCGAAGTGAGACCGAATTTATCAATACGGCCTGTAAGGGTCTCAATAGCCTGTGCCATTGCATCTTTCTTGAACTGTGCTTCGTCAGCGACATCATTATCCTTTTTCTGAGAAGCAAGGGCTGCGTCAAGGTCAGCATGGACGATGATGTTCATACCGCCGCTCAAATCAAGGCCAAGCTTTACAGATGAATTGTAGCGTTTTTTTGCCGCAAGGATTTCATCACGGTATTTGCCTTCGATAACAGCGCGCAAATCAGCCAGGGCACTGTTTCCTGTAAATGAATCCAGAACGGCCCCGACATTCATGACCTCAGGAGTCTCAGGAGCCGCAAGCCCGGCTTTTTTGTAAGCCTTTGCAGTTTCCCTGTAATTCTTTTTCGCAGCTTTTACAAGGTAATCATAAGACGAATCGAGAACAGCAGACGGATTTGCTTTTGCCATGGCAATAAGCTTGTCAGACTCTTCCTTTGCCTTTACTACTGTGTAGTCCTTGATTCTTTCAAGAGAACCGAGAGCGAGGCTCTGCTGGTCCTTCGGAGTTCTTGCATACCAGCTGATTGACGGCCAGAGAAATGCAAAACAAACAGCAAGAACTACCAGAATAATGATAAAACGACTTCGTTTGTTCATTTTTTTTTACTCCGGTATATATTTTATTCAGCTTTTTCTGAATCAGAAGAATCTTCTTTTGGTGACTCTTTTGACTCATCAGCTTTTTTATCCGATTTTGTAGATGACTCAGAGACGACTCCGGCAATTGCAGAACGGTTGAATTCGATTTTGACACCCTCATCAACCTTGACAATTACGGTCTTTTCTTTTGTTTGAGAAACAGTACCGTGGATTCCGCCAATCGTAACGATTTTGTCGCCTTTTTTGAGCGCATCAATCATTTTTTGAGTTTCCTTCTGTTTTTTATTCTGCGGGCGAATAATGAAGAAATAAAAAATTGCAATGATGGCGATGAATGGAACAACAGACATCAAAGTTTGGCTGCTTGCAGCTCCAGCCGCTTGAAGTAACGGTAAAAACATTTTTGACTTCCTTTCCTAAGTTTAAAATAGTTCTGATAGGATATCATTAAACGAAGTCAAAATCAAGGCATTGCCCCCTGTGCAGGCTAATTTTTCAGCAGAGCCTCAAGTTCCTGATTCAGTTTTAAAAGGCTCTCGTCCTTTGGAGAAAGGGCGACGACCTGCTTGAGATAATACTGAGCCTTGCGGTACTCTTTTTTGTTGTAATAAATCCTGTAAAGCCGGAACAAGGCGTCGCTGTTACGCGGATTCGCCGTGAAACTTGAGCGCAGGTCGGCAAGAATCGCGCTCTCCGTGCTGGAAATAAAGCTGCGCTCATAATAGAGGAAACTTTTCATTTTTGAGCTTGAATTCGGCAGGAGCTGGTTAATCAGCCTTGAAGCCTCAGCAGTCCGCCCGGTGGAAACAAGAGTATCAATGTAGACCTGAACCGTCTCCTCGCTGGAAGAATTCTCACCGTACAGTTTTGAGGCATAGCGCCAGGCCTCATCTTTTTTCCCGGCGGAAAGGCAGATTTTTATATGGGTAAAGAGCACCGAATTCGGAACATCTTCCTTTTTGAGCAGCTCTGAGCTTGAGTCATAGGCCTCCTTCCATTTTCTTGAAGCGACCATGGATTGGATTTTTATCTGCAGGGCCTCGAAATTGTCAGGTTCTTTCTGAAGGATCCGGGATGAAAGCTCTTCTCCGCTGAGTCCGCCTATTTTTGAGCCGGTTTCAGAGGCAAGGGAGGCCGCGGCCAGTATAATCTCCTTATCCTCAGGATAGAGAGAGAGGGCGTTTTCGATGGTGGCAAGAGCCGCGGCCGTATTGCGGTTCCAGTTTTTCTGCACCGTAAAGCGAAGCACAAGATAATCCCTTGACGTTGAATCTTTTCGCGCATATGCGTCAAGCAGCGATGCCGCGCGAATATATTCCCCCTTGTTGACAAGAATCCGGGCACGGAAAAGCAGATAGTATGAATTTTCAGGCTCCAGCTGCAGCACGCGGCTGCCATAAAGCTCGGCGTTGGTGAAATCTCCGGCATCAAAAGCAGACTGGGCGCACAGCTTAAGAAGCTCCTTGTCCTGGGGATATGATTTTAAAAGCCTCTCTCCCAGCGTAAAAGCCGTGCTCGGGTCATCCAGCTCCATGAAACTTTGTGCATAGGCAAAGGCACATTCGTAACAACTGGAAGCCATGTCGTATGTGCGGCCAAAATACTCGTTCGCACGCTTGAAGTCTCCCTGCCTGCGACACAGGACACCGAAAAGATAATTCGCAAAAAGCGAGTCGGGATTCATGGAGAGAGCCTTCATAAGAGAAGCCTGAGCCATTGCGTAATAATCAGAGCGGGTTTCAGAAGCGACGAGAACCAGGGACGGAAGGGCGTATGACAAAAAATCAGTGGGAACCGACGGAGGGTCATAAAAGCCGTTCCGAGACGATGAAACGGCCCCGGTGTAGTCGTTCTTGACATTCTGCCCAGTGGTGTCCTCTGAAAAATTTTCGGATTTCCAGCAGAGCTGCATGATTGAGACCGCTATGTAGTGAAGGACCCGGCTGTTTTCATTCTCAAAGTCTTTTCCGCGCTTGAGCCGGGTAATTGCAAGTTTAAGAGAGTCCGGAGACCCTTTTTCGACAGCGGCAAGGCTTTCCTGATCAACGGATGAAAAATAAGTGTTCTCATGGCGCACAGGCACGGCAATCTTGACAGCCTCGGAAGACTGAGCCTGAAGCGAAGGAAGAGAAGAAAACAGGATGCAGGCAAAAGCAGAACAAATCCGCCGCAGGTTCGGCACGCGTCATTCCCCGTAGAAAGTTTTTCCGTCCTCGTCGGTCAGACCGGAAAGCTCGTCTGTGTCATATGGAAAGAAATCATTGAAATTTCGCTGCCAGAAAAACACACCGACCAGCACGATTCCGGCAAAAATAAGCACGAGAGGCCCCCACTTCGCCATAAAAAGACTGAAAGAAATTTTGATGACGTCAAGAGAAAACAAAAGGAAGACAACTCCCAGGACTTCAATCAGAAGAGCCGGAAACAAATACACGCCACGGATTTTCCTGTGCTTGAAAACACAGGTCAGAAGGAGACAGATTCCGCAAAGCAGCACGGCAATCGGCCACAGATGCTCCGGTCCGATCGGAAGCAGCCCGGAAAACACGAAAGTCATGCAAAGTCCCAGAAAAAAAACAAGAAGCCCAAGGAAGAAAAGCACGGCCCAGTGAAGCAAGGTCATGGCGACATAGAAAATCGCAGCTCCGCCAGCCATGATTCCGATAGAGGCCACGGGCACATCCGCACCCAAACCGACAGAGAACCGAGAAATCAGCAGAAGCCCGGCAAGAATCAGGATGACACCAGCCGCAAGCAGGGCATTCAATACCGGAACCGTGATTTTTTTCATTTAAAAATCCCCCAGATTATCATAAAAGAAAAATCATATAAATCAGAATAGGATACTATAGAATTCAATAAAATACTAGGTCAAATGTCGAGTTTTGCAAATTATTGGATAATCACAAAAACAAGCTCTCGGCGGGAACATGGCACTGGAATCCACGGTTGTGCGAAATTGGAAATTAGACTCGCTTCGCTCGCTCGCACAAAGTGGATTCGTGCCATAATCCAAACGAGCACGACAATCAAAGTGCTCGCTCCT
>JAFUFU010000028.1 GCA_017469785.1 Treponema sp. | reverse complement strand
TGATAAATCTCGCTGCTGAAAAAGTTGAGGCTGGATGTGAAATCACGCCCTACAAATATGTGATTGTGGACGAGTATCAGGACATATCAAAATCCCGCTTTTGTTTTTTAAAGGCAATCGTAGAAAAATCACGGGCAAAGCTTTTCTGCGTAGGCGACGACTGGCAGGCAATCTACCGCTTTGCGGGAAGCGACATTTCTCTTTTTACCGATTTTGAAAAATACTTCGGCTACACAAAAATCCTGAAAATCGAAAAGACTTACCGAAACTCCCAGAATCTGATAGACGAAGCATCTCGCTTTGTTTTGAAAAATCCCATGCAGTTGAAAAAAGATTTGCGTTCAGATAAAAAACTAGACTATCCGCTTGTGTTCTGGGGATATGATGATGAGCCGTACAAGACAATCCAATTTGCGGTGAACAAAATCATTTCTGAATTCGGAATAAACTCTTCCATCTTGTTTTTGGGCCGGACAAATTACGAAAGAGAAATCTTGAAAAAATCTGGCTTGTTTAGATTTTACAAACGCAATCGGGATGAATGCATTGAATACATACCCTCTCCCGAAGTGCCGATAGACTTTCTTTCTGTTCACAAATCAAAGGGCTTGGAAGCGGATAATGTAATCATTTTGAATTTTAAGAATGACAAGCTTGGCTTTCCAAATCAAATTGCCGATGACAAGGTTCTGAATCTTGTCCTAACGAACGCAGAGAATTATAAATTCGCAGAAGAACGCCGTCTTTTTTATGTCGCGATTACCCGAACACGAAACAGGACTTTTGTTCTGACCGACAACAAAAATCCCTCCCCATTCTTTAAGGAATTCACTGAGTCAAATTCCGTGTGTTTTGTCGGAATAAAAAAAGTAGAAGCAACAGCTCAAACACAATGTCCGCTTTGCAAGACAGGAAATCTGTATAAGGTTGAGCATGAAGGAAGGTATTTTGTCGGTTGCTCGAATTTCCCGAAGTGCAGATACACACTCCACGATGCTACAATCCTGTTGAATCCGAAAAAATGCCCATCATGTGGTGGTTTCCTTGTAAAACGGAAAGGAAAAAACAGTCACTGGTTTGTCGGCTGCACGAATTATCCGCATTGTGAATATACGGAGCAGATTGTAAAGCCGTAAGTGGTTTGATTTCTAATTTGGGTGTAAAATAATTCTTTCTGAGTTTGAGACTAACAAGAAAATGTTGTGGTTTGATTTCTAATTTGGGTGTAAAATAATCTTTCCCCTGTATCTACAAAAGCATTTTTAGTTGTGGTTTGATTTCTAATTTGGGTGTAAAATAATTGCAGAAGCCCCTTCCTTTGCACTTTTTGCGTTGTGGTTTGATTTCTAATTTGGGTGTAAAATAATCCGATTCTGACGTGAAAGGCGGGTGATTTGTTGTGGTTTGATTTCTAATTTGGGTGTAAAATAATAATAACAGTCTGAGTCTGCCAAATTCTTATGTTGTGGTTTGATTTCTAATTTGGGTGTAAAATAATGGCTAAGACTTATGGAGCGGGCGGCGATGAGTTGTGGTTTGATTTCTAATTTGGGTGTAAAATAATAATAAAGGTGTACACCACCGCCGGAATTAAGTTGTGGTTTGATTTCTAATTTGGGTGTAAAATAATTTAGCACTCTGTTTCATAATGACAGTGTAAGTTGTGGTTTGATTTCTAATTTGGGTGTAAAATAATATTTATAATGAAAATGTTAAGATCAAAAAAGTTGTGGTTTGATTTCTAATTTGGGTGTAAAATAATACACTCTGCAAAAAAGGGTGTAGACATTCAGTTGTGGTTTGATTTCTAATTTGGGTGTAAAATAATTGCTCTTTTCTTTTTTTGCTTCTTCATCATGTTGTGGTTTGATTTCTAATTTGGGTGTAAAATAATACGGCTCAGCGTTAGACTTGATGCATTCAAGTTGTGGTTTGATTTCTAATTTGGGTGTAAAATAATCTTTTGAATAAGGTTATTTGTTGGTAAGTTGTTGTGGTTTGATTTCTAATTTGGGTGTAAAATAATAACGATAACAAAATAAAAAAACTCTATATGGTTGTGGTTTGATTTCTAATTTGGGTGTAAAATAATCCATTATATAAAGCATGGTGTTGAGTTTGAGTTGTGGTTTGATTTCTAATTTGGGTGTAAAATAATGGTTATGAGCGAGGGCGGAGCTGATGACATGTTGTGGTTTGATTTCTAATTTGGGTGTAAAATAATTTACTTTCCCACAACCAACTGACTACTCACGTTGTGGTTTGATTTCTAATTTGGGTGTAAAATAATCTTACAAAACTCTTGGAAAGATTGCCGAAGGTTGTGGTTTGATTTCTAATTTGGGTGTAAAATAATGCACTTTTTTCAGCAATGGGGCGGCCGGAGGGTTGTGGTTTGATTTCTAATTTGGGTGTAAAATAATAGTTGCTACAGCGGCTGCTATCCATTGTAGGTTGTGGTTTGATTTCTAATTTGGGTGTAAAATAATCACTTGCCACAAGGAAGCGGAACGGGTATGTTGTGGTTTGATTTCTAATTTGGGTGTAAAATAATTTTCAACAACGAGCTTTGAATCATATACATGTTGTGGTTTGATTTCTAATTTGGGTGTAAAATAATTGCGTTATAATTGTCAATAATAAGAGTCCTGTTGTGGTTTGATTTCTAATTTGGGTGTAAAATAATCCGACGGTTTAAATACCGAACGTTGTCGTTGTTGTGGTTTGATTTCTAATTTGGGTGTAAAATAATCGTACGCATGAAGATAACGACTATGTGACAGTTGTGGTTTGATTTCTAATTTGGGTGTAAAATAATAGGCCTTTCCGTTACGACAAAGGACGGTGAGTTGTGGTTTGATTTCTAATTTGGGTGTAAAATAATACTTACCATTTGTGAGAAAAGAATCGTCGAGTTGTGGTTTGATTTCTAATTTGGGTGTAAAATAATTTGAAGTAAAGAATCAGCTTGCGCAGTATGTTGTGGTTTGATTTCTAATTTGGGTGTAAAATAATGTTGCCATATTTTTTGCCGCTCGTTCCATGGTTGTGGTTTGATTTCTAATTTGGGTGTAAAATAATGTATGATGAGGACATTGTGGAATGTGCATGGTTGTGGTTTGATTTCTAATTTGGGTGTAAAATAATCCTGAGCGACTGTCAGCGCATCAGTATCAGGTTGTGGTTTGATTTCTAATTTGGGTGTAAAATAATTATATCGGCTCAGATTTAATGATTGAACTGGTTGTGGTTTGATTTCTAATTTGGGTGTAAAATAATCTGTGAGAGCGATTCAATGACCTGCCGTGTGTTGTGGTTTGATTTCTAATTTGGGTGTAAAATAATTGCTGCAGGCGTAGTAAAAGCTGTAGACATGTTGTGGTTTGATTTCTAATTTGGGTGTAAAATAATGATGTGTTTGTGCAAAATGCGCCTTAGATAGTTGTGGTTTGATTTCTAATTTGGGTGTAAAATAATGTGATTTTAGGTGTTCAGTCTGCAAACCTAGTTGTGGTTTGATTTCTAATTTGGGTGTAAAATAATTGTTGAGTTCAACTCAACACTTCTGTTATTGTTGTGGTTTGATTTCTAATTTGGGTGTAAAATAATATGAGTTCTCTAAAACCATATTATATCTAAAATTACACTCACCTACACCTGAATAAAAATGGGGGAAATCTTGGCTTTTGCTGAGTTTTTCCCCATTTTTTTAGAAGAATTCAAGTTGCTGTGGCTTGTTTTCTGTTTTTTGGACTGTCATTCCGACAAAAGTTTCAATATCACCAAACTGTTTATCGGTAAATTTCAAGATGCTCACAGTTCCCTCTTTGGGAAGCCACTGCTTTATTCTTTTTATATGAACTTCGCACGCTTCTGCACTTCCACAAAACCGCTTGTATACGCTGAATTGCATCATATCAAATCCGTCTTCTATTAATTTTTTTCTGAATTCAGCAGCAACTTTACGTTGCTTTTTCGTATTCGTCGGCAAATCAAACAAACAGAACAACCACATAATCTTATAAGCGTTAAACCTTTCAAAACTCATTACACAAAAACCGGTAAAGAAAGAGATTTTTCATCACCAGCAAAAATTTTCGCCAATGAAGCACTCGTCATAGTCAGCGCAATCATAAATGGTCGCGTTACCTTTCCTATCAGCACATCCCGTGTAAGAATATTCAAAATTTTCTTCTTAAAATCAGTAGTAATCTCGTCCTGCTCAGGATTTTCTTTCATGTAAGCAAGAACCTCATCATCAACAAAAGGACGATATGGTTCCATCATATCGTCGGCAAGAGCGTAGGCATCGTATTTATTGTGATGATGGATTCCAAAAGTCGGAAGAAGGCCCGAACCGACCAAAGACCTTGCCATAGCCGCACGGAGAATGGCATAACCGTAGTTCAAAAAATTGTTCGGATAATCGCCGAAACGACTTCGCACCCAATCGACATCAATCAGTAAATCCCAATACAATTTTGCAGCCATTGCCTCACGATTCGTCGAGTCACCGCTTTTTACTTCATTTGCGTATTCTTTTAATTTGATAGAGTCGATTTTGTATTTTTCTAAGACAAGAGCCTGATTTTTGATTTTCTGCTCAATAATTTGTTGCCAGCATTGTTTTTTAACAGGAAGTTTGGCTTCAATTTGAGCTGTAAAAAGCTGATTTTGTATCGTGTTGCAATCCAATGGAAGATTCATGGAAAAAGGCAGATGTTTTTCATTGCAGAATACGACCGCGGCATTGTTTTCGGCAAGAGCATTTATGACGGGAACGGAAACATAGACTTGATTATTTTCGATGATGACAAAACCAATATCTTCGACAGGAACTGAAGATTCTTCGTGAGTTTCTTTATTTTGAATAAGAAGCTGCTTGTTTCGTAGAGTTAAACAAACAGCATTTGAAAAAAACAGCGTTCGTTTAATCACATTTTGATTATCGGCTAAACAATCAGATTTCCACAGTTTTTGAAATTAATATATTTTACTTCTTCCGATTCAATCTCCAGATTGCCGCTGTAAATGACAGTCGGAGAAAAAGCATTTGGAGCAAACGAGCAGATTTTCTTCAGGTTTTTAGAAAAATCCCTGTTGTAGGTTGACGCAGATTTTATTTCAACAGGAATTATTTTTCTTCCGTCGGCAATTATCAAATCAATTTCAAAGCCCTTGCTGTCGCGAAAATAATATAGGCTTTTTTCCATCCCCTTATTGAACTGACTTTTCAAGATTTCCACTATGACCATGTTTTCAAAAAGATTTCCCACAAGGGGGTCTCTGGAAATTTGGTCAGGATTTTTGATTCCTAAAAGATATGAAGTAAGACCAGTCTCATAAAAATAAATCTTTGGTGATTTTATAAGACGCTTTGTGTAATTTTCAAAATAAGGCTCAAGCTTAAAAATAATAAAGGATGATTCCAAAACAGAAATCCACTGTTCCACTGTTGTTTTAGAAACTCCTGTATCATTGGCAAGGGATTCATAATTAACAACCTGTCCAATCCGTCCTGCAAGAATATGAAGGAATTTTTCAAACAGAGCCTTATTCTTTACGTTCAAAAGAGTCTGCACATCGCGCTCAACATAAGTTTGAAAATAGGAGCGGTAAAGCAAATCCGCAGGCTGACCTTCTGAATAAAGGCGGGGCATAAAGCCCTGGTATAAAAATTCATCTTTTGAAAAATCAATACCTACAGAATTTAATTCCTGAATGGAAAAAGGAAGAAGATTGATGATTGCAGTTCTTCCGGCAAGGGATTGTGAAATCGCCGATTTTAAGCCCTGCTGAAAACTTCCTGTCAGAATAAATTGCGCATTTTCTTTTCTTTCATCAACGATTACTTGAATTTTATCCAAGAGTTCTGGAATGCGCTGAACTTCATCTAAAATAGCAGGTCCTTTTATCATGCTAAAGAATGCATTTACATCATTTTTTGCAAGGTCGTAAAATTCCGGGTCTTCAAGATTGATGTATGAATAGTTTTTAAAATATGATTTTACAAGAGTCGTTTTTCCAGACTGGCGCGGTCCCAGCACTGTAACAACTGGAAAATGGTCTGCACATCGCTGTAATTCGTTTTCAGCAAGTCGTCTTACATCATTCATAACTGAATTATAAGGCAAAATGGTACAAATCGCAAGTTAAACTTACGATTTGTACCATTTTTGGGTACTGTAGCTTATTTTTTTATAATTTCACCTGCCGGGGAGATGATGAAGTCGGTACCTTCGACGAGAAAATTTAGCTGATTTGCACTAATTAATCTATAGTCACTATATTGTGTGATAGGGACGCCGGCTTTCACTTTCCAAACTGAATTAATTATACAATGCGTAAGTTTAATCTGGCTATTTGTTTGTATTCCAATTACAGAATAAATTCTTTTCCACAATTCTTCTTTTGATAAGGAAAACACATCTTCATTTTCATCTTGTTTAAGAATAACAGTCTTTCCGATTTTCAAAACTTTATAAAGCGAAAGTTTTTGACCTTTTTTGTCAATGTCTTTAGGATAAAGCTCTTTTCCAGCCTGTTTGTTGTGAACTGAATCAAGAAGATTAGAGACAAGATAATCGCTTAATACTTTCCCTTTTGCATCCTTACCCCGGTAAAGTGCAATCAGATAATTTTCATCATTTTTTACATAGTAAAACTGTTTATAATCTTTTGACTTGTCATTACAGATATTGTTGTGAGGTTTTAATCTAATTGGAGTTTTTACATCTGCTGCCTGAATTCTTACTCGTTTTACATAAACGTTTTTTCCTTCTATCTGATAGGGTAAAAGAATTCCTTTCTCTGCAATATCTTCTGTCGTTTGAATATTGTTTCGTAAATTGGTTTCAAAGGTTTTACGAATTCCTCCATCAATTATTTTGTTGCAATTTTTTTGAATTACAGTTTCGATATTTTTGGAAATTTTATTGTTATCCATAACAAGACTTCTTGCCTCAACCCTCTGTACAAAAATCTTCTGGGATTCAACACCTTTTTCTGGCGGTGTCATTATGCAGCCGTAGAAAGTATCTTTATGCAAGGAACCGCGGGCGGTGTTTCCTTGGATATAGATTTTGTTTCCGTTTTTATCCAGTCTCGGCTTGCCGTCTCTGTCACGCAAAACTTTCTTGCTCTGCCGCAGCGAGTTGTCATCAACAAAATGCTTTGGAATGATATAATGAACCGCATTCAAAACATCTTTGTCAAAGTTTTCCCATGGCTTTGCAAATTTTAAATGCGTTCCGCCTGCGCTAGCTCTGATTGCCTCCGAAAGAAGATTGAATTTGCTTCTGTCTACACAGGCTATTGTTAAGGCATCAACAGCATGATGGCGGTAATTCGAGCGGTCCTTGCTTTCTGCCCGGTCAAGCAATCCCCACTGACGCTTAAAAGTATCTGTCATAGAGCCTTTTACCGGGTATGTATGCTGGAAAACTGACCGCAGATAATTCAGAGCAAATTTCGTGATGATTCTGGTATCATTAAGCTGACTGTGCTTAAAGCCAGATGTCACTTCTTTTGCGTTAAAGCGTCGCAGTTTTCCTTTATAATAATCAAGCTCTAGCTGAGCTCTGTGGCGTCTTACGATTTTTGCATCTTTTACGACTGGGTCTGTATAGCCACCTCGGGTTTTGTTGCGCTCAATGGCAGAAAGACATTCATCAATCTTTGTTTCATAAAACTTGTTAAACCGTCTTGCAATTTCATCATAATTCGCAAGTTCTGATGGAATATGCTGCTTTTTCACATTGCGGTTAAAGTCAGAATCACACAGAGTAAGATTTTCAAGAGAGTCATCATAAGAAAGGCTTCGCGGAATGGTATGCTCAAAGTCAAACTTTGGATTAGGGCCAAACAAATCGGTAATATTTATAGTCTTACCAGTATAAGGGCACATTGAAACCCCACCAATTTTTTGTTCCTCATAAAGCCGATATTTTTTAATGTCGTCATCTGAGGGAACAATGTTAAAGCCGCATTCTTTGCAAAGTTCAATGATTCGAGCCTTGTATTCCGCGTTTTGCTTCTCGTTGTCTTTTTGGAATTCCTCAATTGCCTTGCGCCGGTTCTTGTCGTTCACTTCGTTGGCAAGTTCCACATGGACGCGCGTATCAGAATCAACCTCACCTATCTTAATGAGATAATTTATCAATCTTCTTAGCTGATGAAGCGCCCTCATTGCAACAGGATTCTTTACGCTTGGCGTTCTTGGCGAGCCGAGATAGGTTTTTCCGTCCGCGTCATTAAAGGGCTTTTCAAAATTGTATTCAGTGTCGGAGGGATGATAGAGCTTTGCATTTTTCTTTATTTCAAATCCCTGTGCCAAAAGATATTCCATAATCAAATCATCGGTTCTGAGCGCTTTATACTTGTAGTCATTGGGGTTCTTCGTTGTCGCAATTTTAAGTGTATCTTCGACTTTGGAAATCACTTCATCACGAATCTGCTTTTGCTCCGAAAGCGACTTCTCTGACCATTTTCTCTTTCCGAACAAATCCGCAGCCTGACTATCAAAAATCGTCTTGTCCCATTCCTCTGAATGAAAATCGTGATTTTCATCTTTGAAAACAGCTTCGATACAACGATTTGCAAGCGTAATCACATTGTTTTTGTCTTTAAGGGAAGAAAGTACATTTTCAACCGCGCTTTCAATTTCCTTTGCATGAGCATCGTACACACTTTGACCTATCATTGTCGGTATATTGGCAAGGAAAGCCGCATGAGAATAAACATATCCCTTTCGCAGGAATGGAAGAATTTTCCGGATTGCCTTGAGGCTTAAATTCGCATAGCCCTGCTGAAAGTGAATCTTACAGAATTTTTCAGTTTTTTCTGAATCAAGATGAAGTTTGTTCAACGCAAATTCGTGGAGTTTCTGGTCATCATCAAAATCAAAAAGCACATGCCAGATGTCGTAAATATCATAATACTTTTTATTTGAGCTGGAATCGTCATTCGGAATTTTTATGCTCTTCCAATCGTCTCCAAAAATGTTTTTCAATGCAGTCGAAACAGGGCATCCGGCGACATTTGTATCATCACGATAATAGAAAGTCCACTCATCATCTTTCTTAAGTTTTTTGGAGATGTCTTTAAAGTCAAAATTCGGCTTAGAACTTCTGAAGAAAAGCGGCACAATCGATTCGATTTCTTCTTTCGTAAGTTTCCCGTTTTCAGGATAGTGTTCGCCAAAATCTAAATCTGAAAAAAGACTTGGCTCATTGTCATTGTCGGACTTGCGATTTATGCGGATGCTGTTTATAAAGGACAACATTCTGAATTCTTCAAATTCAAAATGGGAAATGGGGCAGCGTGGCTTGTCAGTTTCAAGAGTGCATTTTCCTACAAGGAATTTCTGTGACTTCAACTTACGCTGGAAGAAAATCGCATTATACAAATCATTTTTTAATGAATCTGAAATTCCCTGCACCTGGCAGATTTTATTGAATTCTTCTTCATAGTGCTCTTTTCGTGATGTATAGCGACCACGAACTTTTTCGCCAGACTGCTTCAACTCATAAAAATATTGCCCCAGCGTTTTGCCGCCCATTGCCTGTGAAAGTTCAGAAATTCCTTCGCTTACCTTTCCGTCTACTGCTTCTGTGGATTCTTTTCGATTGCTCAAAAATCCCCTGCGCTGTGCAATATGATATAAAGCACGGCCGATTTCAAACTTTTCGCATTTTTCTTCCACGCATTTTTTACGCAGAAAATATGGCTCCCAATTTTTCTCTTCGTCAGTTCTGTACCAGCTGATAAATGCCTTTGAAGTCGGATATTCTTTTTCACTATGCCATTTTTCAAGTTCTTCCATTGAAAGCGGGCACATTCCATTTTTTATAAGAACTTTAAGGGTTTCGTACTTTCTAAGCTTTCTTCTGAATTTTAGTCTTCGTGCTGAACGGAATCCTGTTCTTTCCGATGCTTTGGAGCTTTCATTTCCCTTCTCACGCTTTACGCCCTCTGGAAAAATATAAACGCCACACTTTTCTATTTTTTCTGCGCTTTCATCAACAATTCCCCAGCCAATAGAATTTGTTCCGATATCAAGTCCTAAAGTTTTCATCAAAATTGCTCCTTCCGCTTGTTTTTAAAAAGAAAGCGTGCTATTCTAAATCTAGAAATCAAATCACAATAAGGCCATGTGCCGAAGTCATTTGACTATCGCCCCGCGTACTTCCGTGGGGCATTTTTATTATACCACGCTTTTCGCCAAAGAGAAAAATAAATCATCACCCCCGCAAGCACCCAATCGGCACCACAAGCACACCGTCTTCCCGCTGGTAAGCATACTGCCCCACCCCGGTGAGAACCATCATAAATGACGGCTCCTTCATTTTCGGTGTATCAATGATTGAACTGAGTTTTGTGAGATTTTTTGCGCTTGCTGCAATCATGTCTTCGCTGCCTAGCTTTATTTCTACAAGGCCGTACTTTCCGTTACGCAAATGAACGACCGCGTCACACTCAAGTCCCGTATTGTCTCGGTAATGATAAACCGAACCGCCGAGGCTTTCTGCAAAAACGCGCAAGTCACGGACACACAGCGTCTCAAACAAAAGGCCGAATGTGTGCAAATCATTTATCAAATCATCGGGCCCCAGGCCCAGACTTGCCGCGGCTATTGAAGGGTCAACATAATATCTTGTGTCGGAAGTTCGGATTGCGGACTTTGAGCGAAGGTTAGGATTCCATGCCGCCATATCTTCAACCACGAAGATTTTTTTGAGAGCGGTTATATAAGAGTGAACGGTGTCCTCATTTACGCTTGAAGCCTCGTTCGCCATGATGTCATTTGCGATTACCGTTGTCGCAACCTGACTTCCCTGATTTCTTGCAAAAGAGCGCATAATTCGCCTTACCCGCTCTTCGTTTTTTGTTACACCGTCAGCACGATTTATGTCTGATTTTACAACGCCGTCATAATAATCAAAGGCTTGTGCAAGGGCAGGTTTTTCAGCCAAATCGATTGCTCCCGGCCATCCGCCACGACAAACAAGGAAGGCGAGTTTTTCAATGTCATTGGGATTTTCGCCGTCTATATTTTTGCTTCCCTCAAAAAGTTCCCTCAGACTGACTTCCCCGCTTGATTCGCCAGACTCAAACAAAGACATTGGCCGCATCATGAGCCAGGAAAAACGGCCTGTGCCAGAGTGTGTTATTTCTTTTGTTTCTGGAGGAACGGCAGAGCCTGTCAGAATGAACTGCCCCATTTTCCCCCGCTGGTCAACTTCATATCGAATTGTGTCCCAAAGAGTCGGCGCAATCTGCCATTCATCAATAAGGCGGGGGGTATCACCTTTTAAAAGACGAAGCGGATTTAATTTTGCAAGGCTTAAATTCTGCTCTTTTATGGTCGGATTATCCATGTGCAGGATACTTTTTGCAGCCTGCTCTGCTGTCGTCGTTTTACCGCACCACTTGGGGCCTTCAATAAGAACTGCCCCTTTTGCCGCCAGTTTATCCTGCAAAATGTCATCAGCATACCGCTTTCTGTACTCTTCCATGCTTCTATTATCCTATTTTTCGGCGTTTTGTAAAGTTTTTTTTCGGCGTTTTGTAACACTTTTTTTCGGCGTTTTGTAACACTTTTTTTCGGCGTTTTGTAATTTTTTCAAGCTCAACCTACATCCTTGCAAGCACTGCGACAAAGTAATAGAATAAAAGAATCTTTTCGTTTGGGTGGGAATATGACGAAAAATCTTTTCGATACACTTTCTTCTATTAAATACACCATCGTTGCTTCTGACGGCAAAACTCCGCTAAGCCAGAAGGACACTCCAAATCCAGAAATCTCTTCGCTGGTTTTTGACAGCCGTGACGTAAAGCCAGGCTCGCTTTTCTTTGCCCTTCCCGGCACACACACCACGGGAAATGTTTTTATCCCGAAGGCAATCGAAAACGGAGCAAGTGCAATCGTTTTTGAAAGTGACTTGGAAGTTAGCAGTGAGCAGTTAGCAGTTAGCAATTCGCAGGGGAAAGCCTTCCCCTCGCTACAGCCAGCTTCGCTGTCTTCCGCTACCCCTTCTGCGGGGAGCAACCCCGCAACGCCCCCTGTCTTCATCCGTGTTGAGAACGCACGCAAGGTCATGGCACCTGTTGCAGCTCAGTTCTACGACAATCCTTCTTCAAAGCTGGGAATTATCGGCGTAACGGGAACTGAGGGTAAATCTTCCACAGTCTCTTTTGTCTGGCAGCTTTTGCGCCTTACCGGTCACAAGGCGGGCTTTATTTCCACCGTGCAATATTCTCTGGGTGATGAGGCAATCGCAAATCCCCAGCACCAGACAACTCCTGAGGCAACTATTATCCAGCGTCAGCTTTATGAGATGGTCGAAAACGGCTGTGAATATGCCGTGGTCGAGACTTCAAGCCACGGTCTTTCGCCCCGCCTCAACCGCACCGGAAATCTTCTATTTGACTGCGGTATTTTCATGAATGTCACTCTGGAGCATCTTGAATTCCACGGAACTTTCGAGCAATACAGGGACGATAAGGCAAATCTTTTCCGAAAGCTGGACGAGCACAATCACGAAAAGACAATTCTCGGTAAAAAAGTCACCGTTCCTTCATTCGGAATCGTAAATCTTGAAGACCCCAGCGCAGAATATTTCATCAAGGCCACAAAACAGCCGGTCTTGGGCTTTACCACCGAGGGCAAGGCCGGAAAATCTGCCGCCGAGGGAGCAGAAGCCGCCCCATTGCCCAAAATTCCTGACTCAATCCCGGTTTTGCTGGGCCGCAACATTGCTTCGGCCCGCTTCGGTCTCACTTTCGACATGACTGAGCCTCATGTAATCGGAAAGGACTCAAAGCCACTTCCTCCCAAAGTCTTCCATGTAAAATCAAGCCTTCCAGGAGCCTTCAACACCTACAATCTCATGGCGGCCATTGAAGCCGTAAGCCGACTCACCGGCACCGACATCGAAAAAGTCGCCTCCATGGTGGAGCAGCTTGTCCCGGTCAAAGGCCGCATGACCGTAATCGACAAGGGACAGCCTTTTGAGCTTATCGTAGACTACGCCCACACGCCTTCAAGTTTCGAGACAATCTTCCCGCCGCTGCGCCGTCGTTGCTCAGGCAAGATGATTTCCCTTTTCGGAAGCGGAGGCGAGCGCGACACAAAAAAACGCCCCTTGCAGGGAGAAATAGCCGCCCGCTTCTGCGATGTGGTGATTCTGACCGACGAAGACCCCCGTGGCGAAGACAGCGTTGAGCTTCTAAAAGACATTGCCGTGGGAGCGGAAAAAGCCGGTAAAATCATGGGAAAAGACCTTTTCATCACGCCGGACAGACCTGCCGCAATCCGACAGGCCTTCAAAATGGCAGGCAAGGACGACATCGTTCTTCTTTTGGGAAAAGCCCACGAAAACAGCATCATTTACAAGGATAGAGTAATGCCTTACGACGAAATCGCTGAGGCAGAAAAAGCATTGGGAGAAATATTATGACAGTTACAGTAATCTACGGCGGAAAATCAGGCGAGCACGAAATTTCTTTGGTTTCAGCGGCAGCCGTCGCACGAAATATCGACTCAAAAAATAAAGTTCAGCTCATAGCAATCACAAAAAACGGCCGCTGGTTCTTGCAGCCAGAAAGCGAATTTGAGCGAATCAAAAGCGACGAAAAGGCATCTTTTAGAATCATTGAAGATGAAACGCAAGAAGTAAGCGTGATTCCCGGCGGCGGAAGCAAAAAAACTTTCCGCGTTGGCGAAAAAATCCTTGCAAGCGATGTAGTTTTCCCTGTATTACACGGACCTTTTGGCGAGGACGGCACAATTCAAGGTCTTTTTGAACTTGTGGATGTTCCTTATGTTGGCTGCACGACTCTCGGAAGCGCCGAAACAATGGACAAAGAAAAGACAAAAGTCGTTCTGGAACATGCGGGAATTCCTGTAGTACCGGGAATCTGCGTGCGCCGAAGCGACCTTGCCGACTGGAAACGATATGACCAGCTTTTGGAGCAGGCTCAGAATGAGCTTGGCTTCCCTCTTTTCGTAAAGCCCTGCGCCGCCGGAAGCTCAGACGGAGCATCTTTGGCAAAAGACTTGCAGCACTTGAACGGCGCGATTATGGAAGCCTTCAACTGGGACGATAAAATCCTCATCGAAAAAGCCGTGAACGCAAGGGAAATCGAATGTTCAGTTACGGGAAATCCAACGATTGACGACGATTCTTGCCCGGCAGAAAAACTCACTGCTTACGGACCTGGCGAAATCGCTCCAAAGCATGATTTTTACGACTACGACGCAAAATACAACGACCCGGACGGAGCAGACTTACTGATTCCTGCAAAATTGAGCGAAGACCGGCTTGAAGAAGTGCGAGTTTTGGCAAAAAAAGCCTTTGCCGCCCTGGATTTGGCCGGTCTTAGCCGCGTTGACTTTTTCATCGACAAGGACACGGATAAGCTCTACCTCAACGAAATCAACACAATGCCGGGCTTCACCCAAATCAGCATGTTCCCCAAAATGTGCGCCGCTTTCGGCTTGGACTTTACCAGCCTCACAAATCTTTTGATTGACGAGGCAATCGCGCGCTTCAAGAAAACACGAAACTTGCAGACATCCCGATAGACAAAAAAAACTCCGGTTGAAATCTGAAGCGCAAATCTTACACTTCAGCAACCGGAGCTTTTTCATTTTAGCAAGAATATTAACTATTTTGCAGAAAGTTTTACATTCTCGCTCATTGCCTTTTCAACACCGTCAGCACCGTGCTTTGCGCTGTACTTTCCAGCGGGAAGATCGGTCAAAGCAGCGTTGTTGCATTTTACGGCAACAGGAACATAATCCGAGGCTGCGGTTTTAATTGCATCAGCTACAGCAACAACTAACGTTCCCAAAAGGCTGTTAGTACTCACGCCTGTTGAAGTATCGCAAGTAATTTTTGCGTCTCGGTGATAGAGGATTTCATTCGTTTTTGTCGACTTGAAGATATATTCAATTTCAATGACGATTTTTGAGCCAACAAGCGATTTATCCCATGATTTGATAATCGTGAAAATCGCAACGTCAGCGCCAAAAAGCGAGCCGAATTTCTTCAAATCACCGTCGATGAACATTTCTGAATCATAAGCGCTTTCCCGCTGCAAAGTCGCCATTGTCATTGCCGGGGGAAGAACATAATATCCAGCCTCAACGACGGGAACGCTCATTGTTGTATAGAAATAATCCTTTGCATCCGCGGCCGAACTGTTGTTGATAGGTGGCATGACCAGCATGACAACAGGGTCTTCTTCATACATTTTCGGGAATGCAGCATTTTTCGTAGTTCCACAAGAAGCGAACAAAAAGGCTGCAAGAGCGACTGCCACAGTAAAAATCACAGACTTTTTCATTTTGCGTACCTCTTCAAAATACTTCCAACAAATACTTCTGATTCAGGATAAAGTTCAACTTCTTTTGCGAGCATTGCCTTTCCTTCTTCAGTTTTTCCTTCCTGCAAAAGCATCCATCCATAATCGGCGTAGATTCCCGGAGGAACGATTCCGCGACTTTCCTTCTGCTTTTCGATGATTTTCTGATAAGTCTCTGCAAGTTTTTTCTGAGAGTCCGCATCAGCATTCTTCAGGTAATGATAATAATCAGCCTGATAATCGTACCAGCTGTACAATCGCGTTGATCCGCATGACATGGCAAAAAGAGCCAGCGCAGAAACAGCCGCAATTTTCACAGCATTTACCAATGATTTTTTCATCAGCAACTCCTTTTATTTTTAGACAAACATCAATTGATTATTTGTCTTGAATCACATAATTTGAGAGATTTCCCGAATTGATTGCGCCTTCCGTCAAATCGACAATAGCGTATTCATCAGTAACCGTGGTGCCACCTACCATAAGAACCGTGACTTTTGCAACCTGTTTTCCAGGCAACTCAATCATCATGCCTGTCTGAGGATTTTTGACCTGCTTTCCGCGCTCATACACGGGAAGAACAGAACCGACTTTCACGCCCTGCTTTTCACCACCTGCGATGATGATTCCGTCGCTATCGTAAGAAAGGAAGTATGATTTCCATGGGCGATCCATACATGTTTTCTCGATGTTGTCAACGAGTTTTTCGATTGCAGCTGAAATAGCTTTGTCACTCAAAGTGGCGTCAAACCCCTGGACACCACCCATGCCGAATGTCGTAGCTGACTCAGTTTCAGCCTCGCCGTGTCCCTCTTCTGAATAAATAACCTGACCGGTGCGGACATCAATCAAACGGATGTTCACGCCGGCTTCCACAGTCTGCTTTTTGCTTCGAGAAACAAATCCGACTTCACCTGTCGTCTTTCGGCCGAACTCAGTGATTGAGCCAATGATAAGATAATCGGCCGGGACTTTCTGGGCAGTAGCGCCATGATTTTCAACCTCGGCTTGAATTTTGTCGGCATCAGCGCGCTCAAGAAGAAGGAATTTTCCTTTCGCGGCGAGTTTTGCTGAAAGAATATCGACAGCCTGCTTTCCCACAGGATCGTTTTCTTTGTCGTAGAATGCACCTTTTGCATATTCGGTTTCATTTGAGAACCGTGCAATCGCGACTGTGCGTTTAAGTCCCTGATACGCTGAGGCGTCCACGCCATCATTCAAAGACCCGTCTACTGTTTGAACCGTTGTTTTCGCTGTAGAACCGCAGCTGAGCAATGCCAATGAAACAAAACCAATTACAAAACATTTGATTAATTTCATAATCTTCCTCTTATATTGAAATTTTCTTAAAGGATCTTTTCACATGATACAAGAGATTTATTAATAGTGCAATACAATTATTTTTTAAAGCTAGGGTCCTCGGAGATAGAAAAGAATTTTACAAGTGTCTATTTTGTGCTATAATCAAGAAATGAGTATTTATGAAAGTCAGATTGATGTTATAAGCAAATTTATCGACGGATGCAAAAACAATATTTGTTATGTGTCGCTGCCCAAAAACCTTTCGGATAAACTTGTCGGACATGTTGGAAGTGATTTTGTCGTCATTGATTTGCTCCGTGATTTTTCTCCCTTCAAGCCATTTCTCTCAATCCTGCGCGAAAAACATCCTGACGAGGCTCTCATAACCGAAAAATCCTATTCCGTGCAAACAGAGACCTTCCTTTCTTTTTTCAGAACAGGATGCGCCACCGAGCGTTTTGACATTCCGATTGAAAATGAATTCATATACGAGACCAACCGATTCGTCCAGACCATCTGCGCACTCCTGCAGGAACTGAACGAAACAAACTTTCTCATACTGAATTCTCAGCTGCTGCCCCAGAATTCACTGGCAATCATCAAGGAACTTGAAAAACGCAGCCTCAAAGGCAGGTTCGTTTTCTGTTTTGACACCGACCAGCCCAGCGAAAGCACGAACATTACTTCTGAATTCTTTGAGTCAAACAGCAACAAGCGTAACTTTCTCTACCTGAAAGAAAAATTCTCCGCTACCAATGATTCAGTCTTACCGGAAATCTCACAGGAATCTGTCAAAAGGAAACTTCTTTCTGACTATGACTCACTTTTCATAAATCTCAGGAACAACCGACTGTTCATGTCCCACGAGCAGCTCAAACAAATCATTGACTGGGCCGACACTGCAGTCCACAAAATGGACATAGGCCAAAAAGAGCTGCGCGCCCTTTACCTTGAGATAGCGCTGGCCTACTATGCCTGCCTTCAATACGACAAGGCAATCCTTTTTCTGAACGACATTCTCGACTTCCATGAAAAAGACGAAATAGATATTGCCGCGCTATATTATCTCGTGGCAATTTTCAATTACAAAAAGAACAGTGAATACGCCAAGCGATACGCGAACCATCTTCAGGCCCGGCTCAAAACCAACAACGATTCGCCCTACGCCGCGCTCTACGAAATGACAGAATTCCAGTTCTGCTCAAGTGCCGACTTAGAAGACAACACGGAAAAATACAAGCACATACTCAAGATTCTGGAAGCACGGGGATTCATCAACAATTACATTTCCACAGGACTTTCCATCCCCTGGTCCCTGATTAATACTGCCGAAAACCGCGAATTCGTTGACGGCACAATCGACAAATGCTACAAGCTTGCCAAAGAAATCGACAACCAGCATCTCGTTTCAAAGGCCTGCCACTGGAAGGGAATTATCCACTCCCACTACGGCGAGGGCGAAGAGGCGATGAAATGGTACTTTGAATGCAATCAAATCCGCACGGAAATCGGTGAAATCGTTCCAATCATGAACATCAGAAACGGCTTGTGCTACGAGTCAACCCTGCGTTCAAAATACGAAAACGCCTATAATCTCGTGAACGATGTCATCAAGAATCTTTACAGCATGAGCGATTATTCAACGGTAATCGACACGCTAAAAAACATTTCCTATGCTTTGTTCTATTCGCGTCATTTTGCGCAGGCAAATTCCATCTTCACGAGGATTCTCCGCTACCTTCATTTATTCAATCTCGACGAACGCCCAAGCAATTCATTCCTTCCCTCAGTGAACGACATGCTTATTTTCAAGTCAATAGTGGCCATCAACGAAAATGACTATATTCACGCGCGGATAAATTACAGCCGAATTCTCCATGACAACAAAGACATCACTTCCGAAGATTATCCATTGCTTCACTTTGTAAAAGCGGCGCTTTTCCTTGATGACGGCAACCTCGATGAAGCCTTGAACGCAATCGAAGAAAGCATTGCCGCATTCAAAACGATTGCCAGCGACCAGAGCCACAAAATCTGCTTCGTCTGCTTTGAATCCGCTGTCCTCCTGGCAAGGCTCGGCTTTGTCAATGAATCCGAAAAATATCTCGAAATAGGATTCAATCTCGCCCGTGAAAAATCGCTGGAGCACTACTGCAAGCATAAGCAGGTGATTTCTGTGTATGACTACCTCCATGACATGCACGATTTCGCCCCGCTGAACATCGACCTTCTCTTTCTCGATGAAAAAGCCGACAAAGAAGTGCTTCTCACCCAGTTGCACAAACGTATTCATGATTATCAGTTCCTCAGCCGCATCAAGGCGACAAATCTTAAAAATCTAACCCTCAAGCAGTATATTCAGAACGTATCCTCTGAAATATTTGAATTCACGCTGGCAAAAGCCGTCATATTCAGTGAATTCAAGAACGGCAGGTTTGAGACCATCAACGGAATCTCCCAGAACAATGATTCCAGAATCTCTAAAGAAAAATGGATGAAGATTTTTGAGCAGAATTCTGGTCAGCTGGCCGGGCAATTCGTCTACATCAGCGATGAAAATCTCTTCTTTGCTGACATCTCTCAATATGACTATCGCTTCGGTATCATAATCATTCCAAGCGAAGAAAACCCGCTGGGAAGCGACTACATAAACACGCTGAATATCGCAATCTCGAACATTCAGGCGCAGCTCATCATATTCAAGCAGAACGAAAACCTGCTTTTCCTGTCATCAACGGATCAGCTGTCGCTTTTGAACAACAGGCACTCCCTGCAGCTTTTTATTTCTCAGGAAAGCGACAAAATCCGGCGTTACAGGGAAAGAAAGAGCGCGAACATCCAGATTTCCATCGCATTCATAGATTTGGACAATTTCAAATACTATAATGATACCTTCGGGCATTCCACCGGCGACCTGCTCATCTCATGTTTCTCAAAGCTGCTCAAACAGACTTGCAGGCACATTGATTTTATCTCTCGTTTCGGCGGAGATGAATTCGTCATCGTGATGACGGACACTTCCATTGATGAAGCCCTCAAAGTGTACCGCCGCCTGAAAGAAAATCTGTCCGCGTCAGATTTCTTCATTCCCGAAATCAAAAGACATCTGAATGACAATTCCCTGCAGATTTCTGATGATAAGCATCTTGATTTCAGCATGGGAATCTGCTCTAATTTCGATGACGGAGATTTCGCCGATTTGAACAATGTCATGGCAAAAGCTGACCAGGCACTGTATTATTCAAAAGAGCATAACAAAGGCCAAGCCACCGTTTGGAAGGATATGCCTAAAAAGGCAGGCTTATAAAAAGACCTGCTATGAAATGTCAATTAGGTGATAGAGATTTAATTGCTTTTTCAGCAAGTTTTGAGACGTCAACGTCAGGAGGAAAAATAGGAACGTAATCAATATTGTTTTTGAGAACAGTGAAGACAACATTGAGGAG
>JAFUFU010000027.1 GCA_017469785.1 Treponema sp. | reverse complement strand
TGCGGGACGGGCCCGCAGCCGCCGGGCAGGTGACGCCACGCCATGGAGCGGTGGCAGAAGCCAGCGGAGGCCCCGGGCCTCCGCCGAGGGCACCGAGCCGCGGAACGGCGGAGCTCGGCATACTGGCGCCGGATTAAAAAATCAACCGTTCTTTTTCACCATAAAACCTGTGTAACCGATTTGACGCAATTTTGACTCGAGCGAAGGGAGTTGTTTGTCGGGAATCTTTTTGATGACAACTCTTGTCACAGCTTTGGTCTTTTGGAAATAGACGTTCTCAAAGCCGTTTTTCAAAAGATTCTGGGCGACCTTGTTTGCGTTTTCCCGGCTTGAAAATGAGCCGACCTGAACATCCCAGTAAGGCTCACTCACCGGAGCAGGAGACGCCCCGGCACTTTTGTCAAGAATTTCAATCTTTACGCGGGCAGTGCCGGTCTTTATCATGTCAAGTTTCTGAGCGGCCGCTTTTGAAAGATCGATTTCCCGCCCCTTTACGAAAGGCCCTCGATCGTTCACGCGGACATCAACAGTTTTGTTGTTGGAAAGATTTGTGACCCGCAGCACAGTTCCAAAAGGAAGGGTTTTATGGGCACAAGTCATGGCGTACATATTGAAGGTTTCGCCGTTTGCGGTTTTTCGTCCGTGATATTTTTCAGCATAATAGGAAGCCTGAACGCCTGATTTGTAAACGCCCGCAAATGATGCCGGAGCGAGTGACAATAAGAATAATACGAAAAGAATTTTTATTTTCATGCTATTTTATCGGTGATTTTTTTCATTAAAATTGCAAAAAAAACTGGAAGGAACAAATCAACAATCTGACAATTCAAGTCAATAAAAAAAGCACCGCGAAAAGCGATGCCTGAAAAGGTCGGGTAGACTGGATTCGAACCAGCGACCCCTACGTCCCGAACGTAGTGCGCTACCAGCTGCGCTACTACCCGAAAAAAATAAAACCCGCTCTAAAAGGCGGGCAAAAGCGGGAGCGAAGGGGCTCGAACCCTCGATCTCCGGCGTGACAGGCCAGCGCGATAACCAGCTTCGCTACGCCCCCGTGATGTTTTGAATCATATCAAAAAAAGCGCAATCGTGTCAACAGAATTTCCGGCATTTTTTTAGATTTTACCCTCTCGGAGCTTTTGCCGGATCAATTGGCTGGCCGTTCTGAAAAACCATGAGAGAAATCTGGGATTTTCCCGTGTAGGTATCGATTCCTGCCTTTCCAATTTCCGAACTGTAATTGATGTAATCGCCTTTTGATACATCAATTGAGCCCAATCCTGTGTATGCATAGATGTGACCTGTCTTGCTCTGGATGAAAACCACGTTTCCAAACCCACGGTAAGAGCCTGAGAACATGACCGTTCCGGCACGGATTGCCTTCACCTCCTCGTCTTTTTTTGCCGCCATGCTCACCCCTCCCACTTTTCCGTTTATGTAAACGATATTTTCTGTTTTGACAGGCCAGACCAGTGAAGAATCAGCTTTTTTGCTTGAATAATTGTGCGGATCGTTCTTTGCGAGATCCGGAACTTTCGGGCTTGAGGCGGACGTTCCGTTCTTTTCGGAGTTTGATGAAGCCGGGGTATTCGATTTTGTGCTTGCAACAGCCGCCGAAGGAACCTTGAGTTTTTGACCGACCTTGAGCGCGGCATCGCTTCCGACTCCGTTCAATTTCTGCAAATCTGCGACTGTCGTTCCGTATTTTTTTGAGATACCGAACCAAGTCTCGCCTTTCTGGACAACATAAGTTCCGTCAGGAGAAGATTTTGACGAGACGGAAGATGATGCCGTGCCTTGCCCCGATGATGCTAGCGGAGCGGATGTGGGCAACGCACTGTCCGAGGATTTTGCCCCGGCTGGGGCGGCAGTTGACTTTCCGTCAGGAATTTTAATTTTCTGCCCGACTTTGATGCCGTTGTCGGACAGTCCGTTCGCATTCTGAACATCTGAAATGGAAACGCCATATTTTTTGCTGATTGAATACAAAGTCTCGCCCTTCTGAACTTCGTGAACCGTATCAGAATAAAGGTGAGAAACAGCCGAAAATATCAAAACTGAAAAAACGACTTTAAAAACCGAACATTTCATATCTTGGAAATTTTCGGCAAAATTCCTTAAAAAATTAACAGATTTCAGTTTCAAGCATCAATTTTTGTTTTTCTAGTCTTCCATGATTGACCAGAAAAGTTGCATCGCGTCGATTCCGTTGATTTTTGTTCCTGACAGATAGCTTTTTAGGATATTGTCCCGGCCTCCTGTAAGCTGCTTGCTCGTGATTCCGTATTTGATTGATGAATCAGCCTCGATGAAAGCGCTCAAATGGTCAGCAAGGCGCACAAGTTTTCCGTCAACCGGCGAATAGACGTCTGAGTTGTAATTATCCCGAAGCTCTTCATAGCTAACTGCCTGAGCCGTTTTGTGACCGTCCAGCTCCGTGACTAGAATGCGGTTCTGGAATTCGTCGTTGGTAAAATACAGGATTTCATCGACATAGGATGCATCCATAAGCGGAACAAGCTCCGCCTGAACAATTTCGTCTTCAATCTGCTTGACGATTCCAGGAAGCTCGTTCGTTGCCTGCTTGACAGGGGAAATAATATCCCGTGTAACGCTCTCGGGCAAATCATGAAACAGCGCACTGAAAAAATCGTTGAAAAGTCGTTTTGGGCATGGTTTTTCACCTGTAGAGCGGAGCAGAAGCAAAGTCCCCACAGCAACGAAAAAACAGTGTCCAAGCACGCTGGTTTCAGGAACTCGGGGCGTCTGGTTCCAGCGGGTCTGAAAACGCAACTGCTCAGTCTTCATGATGAACTGGAATGGTAACTTTCGCTCCAGAAGCAGGGCAACTCCCTTCAAATCAGCATATTTATTGAGATTTTCGCTCAGCTCACCGTGGATTTTTTCAATCCGCACCTTTTCATTGACCGGAGCAATCATTTCAAGTTCCCGAAGAGAAGAAAATTTATGCGCCGCTTCAAAGACACGCTCTGTAAGGGTAAACTCCGTTCGCGTAAGATTTGAGTCAAGCTCAAGGAAATCAGAGAAACGGGCCAGCAAATCCGCGTCAGAGATTATTCCCTCGTATTTCGAGTATACCCATTCGTTGAGTTTCTTGTATTCCTCGGGATACTTCTCACGAATCATCTGCTGAACAGGGGATTTTATATCGCTCAACATGATTTTTTTGAGCAAATCGAAAAGAGAAGCGTAAATCATCCATTCCCAGTCGATTTCCCGCCCCTCGCTTTCTTCGTATTTTCCGATGATGTATGCAGACACCATCTTTTCAGCAGCCTTGTCCATTTCCACAAGATCAAAGGGACGGACTAAATCATTCCATCGCTGGATGGAAAAACCTTCGAAAATTTTGAGAATGAATTTTTTATCAAGCATACTATTTGGCGCGTCCTGCTTTTTGGTCTACTTCGACTTTCTGCTTCCAGACTCCGGCCTTCTTTTTGATTTCCTCGGCATCCTCGCTTTCGCCCAATGCAATGGCAACCCGCCTGCCACCGGAAAGGAACAAAATCGCCATGCGCATGTCGTCGATTCGATGGGTTGAAAGCTCATATCTGTCACGGTAAGCCGTGGCTGACTGGTCGTAAAGCTTTCTGATGAGCCGGATATACATAACAGAATTGTCATAGTCTGGCGAATTCGGGTCAAAATAATCCTTGGCAGCCTGTTTCAAGTCGAGGAGATTCTTAGCGACAACCGCAAAACGCCCCTGCAACTCGACAAAAGACCATTTCCATTTTGTGTTATCACCGAATGCATCGATCAGCAAGGATATGGCAAGACCAAGCTTGCGAATCAAATTAAAACGCTTCTCCAGCGGAGCCTCACTGATTGAAGCAAGCTTGTCTTCCATGTCTGACTGGACGGCATCTACAACATTAGAAACCACCTCTTCAAGATAGATGATGGCCTTGTAAAGCATTTTTCTGGCCTCATTGAGAGCATCGTTATCTTTTGTGTTCACCAGCTCTACTGTAATGTTGTTAATGTTAATGTAATATGTTGCACAGCCTATCATTTCATCACAAAGATTGAGATGCTTGTACGCAGCGCCAGCAGAATTCTGCTCTATGGATGCAAGTACTTTCTTCTCGCGTTCAAAAGCCTCGCTTATCTTTTTTTTGTAGGGCTCGCACTTTACTTCGCAAATTTCCCTGTTTTCGGTCAAAACTCTTGGCATTATACCGCCTCCCCAAATTTAGCAAGCATAGAACGGGCATGTTCCAAAGATTCTGAACTCGCCGCGTCACCAGAAAGCATTCGTGCAATCTCTGAAACCCGCTCATCGCCAGAAATACCACGCACATGAGTTTGAGTTGCACCATCCACAACGGTTTTTTCAATTTTAATTTGATTATCGGCATAAACAGCTATGCTTGCAAGATGCGTGATACACAAAACCTGCCGATTTTTTGCCAATTTTTTTAGATGGCTTCCGATTGAGACTGCGACCTCGCCACCAATACCAGTATCGATTTCATCAAAAATCATGGTTCCAACAGAGGATTCACCGGATGCATCGGATTGGCAGAGAATCGTTTTGAGAGAAAGCATTACACGGCTCAGCTCGCCGCCGGAAGCAATTTTAGCCAAAGGCTGCAATGGCTGACCAGGGTTTGCGCTAATCAAGAACTCAATATCATCAATTCCGTGAGGACCGCATTTCTGCGCATCGCTGCTCCCGGCTTTTTCCGCAACAGATACTGAAAAACGGGTTCCGTTCATACCGAGAGCGGAAAGGACTGAAACGACACCTGCGGACATCTCCGTCGCGGCATTTTTTCTGAGCTGAGAAATGGCCTTCGCCTCTAGATAGACTTTTTTTCCGAGCTCGGCGATTTCTTTTTCAAGATTTTCCCTTCGCTCAGAGCTTCCGTCAAGCTCATCAAGAGTTTTCTGGGCTTTTTCAGCATACGAAATAACTTCTGATATCGGAGAAGATACTGATGAGGCATATTTCTTTTTGAGGTTATAGATAAGGGTCTGCCTTTCCTGAACCTGCGCAAGACGTTCAGGATCAAAGACAAGGGCCTGTGCGTAAGACTTGTATTCCTCTGCGATATCGTTGATTTCATAGAATGCGCTGTCCAGACGCTCCGCCAACTTTTGCAGCGACTTGTCAGAAGATGAGGCGCTGTCTGCAAAAGCCCTGAGTTTTTTAAGCATACTGACGACAGCCCCGCCCTCACCGCCTGAAAGGACCGAGTTTATTGCCTCAATATCAGAATACAATTTTTCAAATGAAGAAAGCTTCGTCTCTTCGTCATCGAGTTCGGAATCCTCTCCGGGCTTTAGTTTTGCTTCTGTTATTTCTTTGACTGCAAAATTAAGCAAATCTATTCGCTGCGCACGGTCGCGGTCATCCGTATTCAATTCATCAAGGAGCTTTCGCTTTGCAACAAGCTCAGAATACAATTCCGTAAAATCAGCAACCCTTTCCGTAAGCCCTGCATATGAATCAAGAAATTTTCGATGCTCACTGACTTTCATGAGGGACTGATGCTCATGCTGTCCGTGAATATCAATCAAGAATGAACTGAATTCTGCCATATCAGCACGTGTGACAGCCGTTCCAGAAATCCAGCTGCCCGACTTACCGTTCTCTCGGATAACGCGGCGCAACAAAACACGATTATCCTCGATATTGATTCCATGCTGGGAAAGCCATTCAAAAGCATTCTGCGCTTCGTCTTCGGGAGCAAGTTCCCTGATTACAGCAGGCGTTTTTCCCAGATAGAACGTGCCTGTGACAACCGATTCATGAGCGCCAGAACGAATCTGTTCAACCCCGGCTTTGCCACCTAGCAAAAAAGTAAGCGCGCCTATCAAAAGAGATTTTCCGGCTCCGGTCTCACCGGATAAAACCGTAAATCCGCCGTCAAATTCAACAGAGGCAGCGTCAATGAGAGCAAAATCCTTAATTGAGAGATCTTCAAGCATGTTGAGGTCCTCCTGACCAATTCAACTTAGAGCGGAGCGCATCATAGAACTTTTCTTTTGTGCAACCGATAAGTCTTGCCTTTGCATCAATTTGACGAATCCTGATAACATCACCCACATGCAGGTCAACGGGAATCTGACCGTCAACGCTGATGACCACATCAGAAATTCGGGAAGGAAGAATCTCAATTTCAAGCTGGCCTTCCGGACTCAGCACAAGCGGCCGGCTTGAAAGAGAAAAGGCATTCATAAGCGTGAGAACCATTGCGTCCAGGCCAGGGTCAATAATCGGACCGCCAGCGCTGGCGGAATAGGCTGTCGAACCTGTTGCTGTGGAAATTATGATACCGTCAGCCTTGATTTCTCCAAGCGGAACCTTATCATATAAAACGCTGAATGATATTGTATGGGCGGCCGTTTTTCCGCAGATTACAATATCATTTAGCCCGGTTGCGCTTAAACGACGGTTGCCGCAACGAATCAAATCCGCCTGCAGCATACTCCGCTCATCAATAACAGACTTTCCATCGAGGAAATCATTTAGTTCCTTTTTCCACTCGTTGCGTTGTACGCTCGCAATAAAACCGAAAGAACCAAAATTAATCGGGAAAATCGGAATCCCGAATGGAGCACACCCACGGGAAGCGAACAACACTGTGCCATCGCCGCCCATCGTTATAACAAAATCATATCCAAAAAAGGGATACTGCTCAGAAAAACCATTGAAGACAAAAATATCAGTTTTGATTCCAAGCCCTTCAAGATATGCCTGGATTTCATTTCCAAGAGTCTTTGATTCTTCTTTGAAACTGTTTACAACGATAAGCGACTTTTTTATTTTCATAGATTATTATGGCAAAGTCCCCAACACCTTTGCAATTTTAGTTGCAGATTCCGACCCCAAACGAGGATACAATGGAAAGAGCACACACCTTAGATACAGAGACTTGGCATGAATATATTTTGACTGTTCCTCTTCCTCAAGGACTGAAATCACCGATTTCTCGTATGCCGGGCGTATCTCGATTTCCTTTCGCGAGGCATACTGCTTTACATCCTTGAAGCTTCCATTGAGCACAACAGGGAAAGACCAGATTGTCGAAGAGCCGTCGCTCGTGCGGGCAAAGGTCTTGTTCTTTCCGCCCATGAGTGATTTCTGAAAAATCTCAAAAATCGCCTTGCGGGCTTTTTCATTGCGCTCGAATTCCTTCATCTGAATGAAGCCCAAAGCGCTGTTCATATCTGGAAGAATGTCCGTCTCTGGAGCGGCATCAGTAAACTTTTTTAAAACAATCCATTCACGGCGTTTGGGAGCCATCAAGACAGCTCCGCCTCCGGCCGTAATCGTATCATTTGCTTCCATCCCAAGAATCGAATAGAGCCCGAACATTCCGGCCTTTTTCTGCAATTCTTCGTTTTTGGCAGATTGATTTTCGTCTGAGCGCGCGAGCGCGTATGCAGAGCCAACGGAATGGGAAATATCTTCGATTACAGGAATGCCAGTAGCAATAATTTCCTCAAGATTCGGCAGGATTCCCATTGTTTCGTGAATCAGAAGCAGGCGTCCGCCATTCTTTATGCCTTCTTGGACGATTTCCGGGGTAACAAGGCCGCTTGCCTCATCAACGTCAAGAACAAGCGGCGTGTAACCGAAATTTTTCACAGCCGTATAATGCCATGCCGGTGCAAGTGCAGATATCATAACAGAAGCTTCTGCGGGAATATCCAAGGCGCGAAGCACATAGGAAAAAGCAATGGCAGGGCTTCTGAAAGCAACGGCACCGTCACAACCGACAAATTCTTTTACAGTCTGGATAAGTTTTGCATTCAACTCTCCAGGGCCGAGTTTTTCATCAACCATGCAGGTTAAAACGGCATCCATTTCCTTTCTGCGAATAGTAGAACTGAAAGTCTGAATCATTATTCTTCGTCACTGCCTTCGCCAGGATCAAGAATTTTTTGGAGTTCCTTAGCGTTGAACAAGCGGCGCATGTCGAGCATGATAAGATATTTATCATCCTGACGAATAACGCCATGGATATACTCTGTGCCGATTCCGCTGATCATCTGCGGCGGATCTTTGATATCCGCTGTATCAATGGCAACAACACGCGCAATACGATCGATGATAATGCCAATGCGATTATTTTCAATGTTAAGGATGATGAATCCGCCTTCAAATTCTTCGTCATCTTCAGAGACTGCGAGTTTCTGAATCTGGAATCGCTTGTGCAGATTGATTACAGGAATAATCTCGCTTCGAAGATTAAAGATACCCTCTACATAAAACGGGGCATTAGGAATCGGGCGAACTTTTGTCACCTTTACGATTTCCTTTACATCCATGATATCGACACCATAGATTTCTCCGCCAAGCTGAAATGTAACTAACTGAATCTGTGTATTTTCTGCCATATATCCCCCTAGATTTTCTTCTAGACTGTTTTATTCACCAAGTAGTTTTTTTGCTTCCAAGAATTCAGAAATACCCACAGCAACTTTCTTCGCCTCACGCATTGCAAGGACGACAGTCGCAGGTTTGTGCACAACATCGCCACCGGCAAAAATACCGCGTTTTGTCGTCATACCATAGGGTTTCTGCCTTGTGATAACAAATCCGCCTTCATCAGCATCAATTCCCTCCGTTGTGCTGATTATGCGGGCAGCCGGACGCGAACCGATTGCAATAAGGATTTTATTTGCAGGAATGACGACTTCGCCATCCGGCGTCTGACACTTGAGACCGGTAACCACACCGTTCTCTCCGACGAATTCAAGGGGAGCGTGTTCCCACTTGAAGTCAACACCGTCTGCAAGCGCTCCATCATATTCGGCTTTTGCAGCCCGCATAAATTCAACTGTTTTGCGATATGCGACAGTAACTTTTTTTGCCTTCATGCGGATAGCAGTACGGCAGGCATCCATCGCAACATTTCCGGCACCGATAACGATAACCTCATCGCCTTCGTCAATTGGCACTTCTGATTTTTCAACATTGCCATCCTGATAGAGGCGTACCATTCGGAGCAAGTAATTCGACTGGATAATTCCCTTTAAATCACTGCCCGGAATATCAAGAGACTTAGCGAGAGCCGTGCCTGTACCGATGAAAACAGCGTCAAAACCGTTTTTGAAAAGCTCATCAATAGTGATGTCAATTCCGACCATTGTGTTCGTAACAAACTGAACGCCAAGATCGGCAATTTTTTTGGTTGTATTTCGGACAACATCTTTTGGAAGACGGAATTCCGGGATTCCATAGAGAAGAACACCGCCAGGCTCGCTCTCCCCCTCGTAGACAACGACTTCGTAGCCTTTTCGGGCCAAATCACCGGCAACAGTAAGACCTGCAGGGCCGGAACCGATAACGGCAACTTTTCCGCCGATTTTTTCGATTTTCTTTTCACGGTTGAGGTTCATCTCGGTATCAAAATCAGCAATGAAGCGTTCAATCATGCCGATTTTGATTCCCCGGCCAGCCTTTGAAAGCACACAGTGTCCCTCGCACTGATTCTCGTGAGGACAGACACGGCCACAAATAGCAGGAAGATTGCTTCGCTGTGCGACAATGCTACGAGCCTCACCGAAATTTCCAAGTGAAACCGCATGGTTAAATGCGGGAATATCATTTTCGATAGGGCAGCCTGTCCGACACATCGGCTTAGGACAATTCAAACAACGACGAGCTTCATTAATCGCTTCTTGAATTGTATATCCTTTGATTTCTTCTTCCATAACTAATTTAGACCTCTTTAAAAAAAATACTAGTTCTTACAGTATAACGATAGATTCGTTAAATTGCAAACTAATTAAATAAAATCTTAATTTTTTCATAAATTTTCTACCGTCAGCTCAGTCCACGATAAAAAGCGTTATTGAAAAAACATTCTGGATTCCGGCCTTTTTCAGCTCCCGTCCGCAGGCCTCTATTGTTGCCCCGGTTGTAAGCACATCATCCGCGAGTACGACAGCCTCAGGAAGCCGAGGCGCGATTTTCCGCAGTTTTTTTTCGTCCTTTAAGCGATAGGAAGTCGCCATTCCCTCAATCCTCTGAGTACGGTCAAGTTTTTTCTGCTGAATCCGGCTCAGGCGCTCCAAAAGAGGAAGGATTTTCACCCCCCAGCCATTTTTCAGATAAAAACAAAGCTCATCAATCTGATCCCAGCCCCGCTGCCGGATTTTATCCTTACGCGGAGGAACAGGCACGACGGCAAGCGGGAATCCGACAGCTTCTTCCAGTTTTTTTAGTTTTTTGTAAAATATCTCTGCAAAAAACGGCGAAAGCCCCCTCTTGTCATCTATTTTCCAAGCATAGAGCAGGGCTTTTTTCCAGAGCTGATAGGAATGTATCGAAAAAGACTTCTCAAGGCTTTTTAAAGCGCTTTCGTCTCGGCAACGGGTACAAACGGATATTTCGCTGATAAGCTCCCGCCCGCAACGAATGCAACTTTGAACCTTATCAGAAGCACCGAGCAGGGGCAGACACGATGGGCACAGGGGAATCCTGAGAGTACGCCTTGAGCATCGCAGGCATATCTCGCCGCCAAGAAGGAGCGATACAAAAGACTGGGCTATAGACAAAAAGAAAAAGCGCCTCGCAAAAAACGGATTCTTAAAAGAGGGAAGATATTTTCGCTTTTCCATACACTATAGTATTTGCAAAAAAAATTCATTTTTGGCAAAGAGCAATGAAAAAAATAATAAAAAATTCAAGTTTTTAACGGCCGCTCAGAGATTTTTTCCAACGGGCAACCAAATCCAAAGCCTGCCTCGGCGTCATATCATCTGGATCGGAACTCAAAATCTCATCGAGGACAAGCTCCTCGTCACTGAACAAGCCCGGCATGGAGACGGATTTTTCCAGAGTCTTTTCTGCGTTCGATTGGGCTGTTTGAATCATGTCCACATTGAGGCTGGAGCCGGCTGATTTTTCATCAGAATGAAGCGATGACAAGATTTCATTCGCCCGCCGGATGACGCTCTGGGGGATACCGGCAAGGGAAGCGACATGAATTCCATATGAATTTTCGCTTGCTCCCTCCTTTACCCTGCGGAGAAAAGTGATTTTATCGGATTCCTCGCTTACATCCATGCAGAGCAGTTTCAGAGAGGGATGATTCAGTCTGGTCAGCTCGTGATAATGAGTGGCGAACAGAGTTTTGCATTTCAGCGCGTTGAGCAGATATTCAGACACAGCCCATGCAATTGAGAGACCGTCCTCGGTAGAAGTTCCGCGGCCGACCTCATCCATTATGACGAAAGATTTTTCTGTGGCCGTCCTGAGAATGAAAGCTGTCTCTGTCATTTCAACAAGGAAAGTTGACTCCCCGCGGGCGAGGTTGTCACTTGCACCAACGCGGCAGAAAATGCGGTCAACGACACCGATATGGGCTTCTTTTGCCGGAACAAAGGAGCCGATTTGAGCAAGCAGCGCGATTATGGCATTCTGTCTCAGATAAGTTGATTTTCCGGCCATATTCGGACCTGTAATCAAACCAAAACAAGGAATTCCGTCCTCCGGATCCGCAGAGATTTCAATATCGTTCGGGACGAATTCTCCGCTGGGAATATGAAGTTCTACGACCGGATGACGTCCGCCCTTTACGATGAATTGCTTTGAGTTGTCCACGAGGGGGCGAACCCATCCATACATAATCGCCGCAAAAGCGAGGGCGCTGGTAACATCGGCATAAGCAACTTCTTTTGCAGTCTGAAGCAGATAATTCGTGTGCTCAGCGATTCTTGCACGGACATCCAGGAAAAGTTCTTTTTCTGTCTCTGTGATTTTCAGCTCAGCCTCGCTTATTTCCTTTTCGATTTCTTGCAGACGCACGGTAGTGTAGCGGTCCGCATTTGTCATTGAGCGGCGGAGAATAAAATGAGGAGGAACAGACTCTGTTTTTCCACGGGTGATTTCAATGTAATATCCAGTAAGGCTGTTGTTTCTGATTCTGAGGTTTTGAATTCCTGTCGCATTTTTTTCAGATTCGGCATACTCTTCGAGAATTTTGCTTACATTGTCATGGATGCGACGGTATTCATCGAGCTTTTCCGACCAGCCTTCTTTTATGATGCGACCTTCGCCCAAAGCGGTAGCAGGGTCGTCCAGAATGGAAGAGCCGATAAGCTCAGTGATTTCTTCGGCGATTTTTTTGTCCGTTTCTGTAAAACCATAAGAATCCAGCTGGGCACGGACTTGAATCCATGCAGAGAGGCTTGCCCTGAGAGCCTGCAGATCCTTGGCGTGGGCACGCTCCATCGCAATCCTTCCGGCAAGACGCTCAATGTCAAGAATATCAGCAAAAACCTCATGGACATATTCAAGAAGATTACGGTTAGTAAAAAAAAGCTCCACGTGATTCTGGCGCGAGACAATCTCCCTTGAATTCGTGAGAGGATATAAAAGCCAGCTCCTGAGCAGACGCTTTCCCATCGCTGTCTGTGTGTGAGAAAGACATTCCAAAAGCGAAAACTGGCTTGATCCGTCACGGAGATTCTGGACGATTTCAAGATTTCTTCGGGAAGAATCGTCCATAATGACAAACTGACTGTCGCGGTACACCTTGATGCCCCTTACATGGGGAGCGTTGGTCGTGGCAGTTTTTTGCAGATAATCAAGGAGAAACCCCGCCGGAGCCACTTCCGGAGATTTTTCATCCAGCGAAAAAGACTGAAGATTTGCTGTATTGAACTGAGAAAGCAACCGTTTATATGAAAGACCTGAGTCAAAATTCCAGTCAGGATAATAGGAGACGGCTATTCCTTCGTTTTGGAGCAATGTATCCTGAATCATAGGATTTCGCTCAAGGCTTTGCGGAAGGAGCAGCTCTCTCGGATGACAGCGTCCAAGCTCCTTGGGGAAATTCTCCGCCATATCCGACTCATACCAGCTTGTCGCAAAAAAATCAGACGTGGAGACATCAATATAGGCAAAACCGCAGCGCCCTTTTTGAATACAGATACAAGCGAGAAAATTATTCGCTCCACCTTCGAGATATTCGCTTTCAAGAGCTGTTCCCGGCGTAATAACCTCAACGACTTTTCGTTCAGTAAGGCCTTTTCTGTTCGGCTCCCCTATCTGTTCGCACACGGCAATACGCTTGCCGGAACGCAAAAGCCGGGCAATATAGATTTTAGCAGCGTGATATGGAATCCCACACATCGGATCGCTGCCCCGGTGGGTAAGGGTCAGATTAAGGAGACGGGAAACCTCTATGGCATCCTGTCCAAACATTTCATAAAAATCACCCAAACGGAAAAACAACACGTCATTCTTGTGCTCTTCCTTGATTGAGAGATATTGAAGCATTATCGGAGTAAGTTCGGATGACTCGCTTCTTGCCTGGACAGACCCTGCAACAATGGAATCCTTAGATCTTCCCATATTTAGAGACCAAGTTCTGAAATAACTTTATCGGTAACATCGACAGAAGAACTGTACCAGAGAATCGCATTGTTCTGCTGGAGCGAAAGAATCATGCTGTAGCCTTCGTTCTCGGCGACATGCTCAATCACAGAATAGAGTTTTTTATAGAAAGAATCAGAATTCTGAAGATTGTTTTTCATTGACTCCAGTTCGATGTTTTTTGCATTGGTGTATTCAGTGAGAGCGTCAGTCTTTTTGATTATATCGGCGTCAAGTTTCAGGACAGCGCTTTCATTCTGAGAAGAACGCATGTCAACTTTCTGCTGTTTGAGTTTCTGGATTTCCTCAGTGCGTTTTGCAATTTCCCGCTGGAATTCAGCTTTTTTAGACTCGTAATTCCGGATCGGAGCTGAATTTCGGAAATAGGCCTGATAAATTTTTGCGGTATCAACAACACCGAACCTGGTAATCTGTTGCGCAAAGAGACTGGAAGAAAAAATCAGTCCAAAAAAAGCAAGAATAAAACACTTTCTTAAACGCATATAAACCTCGTTACTTATTTGTAATGTTGAATGAAAGAACGAATTTCCAGTTTTTATCCCACTGAATATTTTTGTCCTCATCAAATTTGAATGTATTGGCAAAGAGCAGACGCAAGGGGAACTGAGGAATCGTGAAGCGGAGACCAGGTCCCATACTGCAATAGAAATCAGTAAGCTCAAGATTGTTGAGCAAATCGTTCGGCTCATCTTTGATTACAGCGGCATCGGCAAACAAATCCAAGGCAAATACACCAGGGATGAGCGGCATTCGCAATTCCACAATATTGCTCCACAAAGCTTTTCCACGGTATTTGTTGTAGATATTTGTCCAACCGCGGCCGTTAAACATACCGTCGATATAGAGACGGCTTGAATCGCCGATACCTGTGCCAGGTTTTGGGAACTGCATTGAAAGTCCTGAATATGCCATCAAGACGAGTTTGTATGTCCATGATTCTGTAATCGGGAATTTGAACAAAGTGAAATACTTTTCGAGCTTGGTATCCGTGCGCAGGAAGTATTCTGTCTCGACAGGCGTAAGTCCGTACCAGGTAAGACGCTGGCTGGCGAACCAACCTGTAGACGGGTCATAGTTGATATCTCGGTCATCGACAGAAACAGCCGTCCATACGGAATTCTGCCATCCCCATCGGTTCGCATATTCGCTTACAGAACTGTCCACCGGGCTCCAGATTTTTTCGTCATAGATATTGTTTTTGAGGCTGCCTGTAACACCACCTGACCATGAAATAATGGCAAAATCAGGCGTCCAGCGCCGACCGATAGAAATTCCCGATGACCACTTCCACTGCTCATAATCCATGTAATAAGTATCATCATTGACGAAACCGTTGCTGTCAATTTTGTTTCTCAATGCTGAAAGGCTTGAATGCGAGAATTCAGTGCTGATAGATGTGCTTATTGGCAAATCGCCAAACCAGCTCGTGCCATATCCAAGGCTGACTGACTGGGTGTCGGTTGCGATTGTAGAGCTGGCACTGACAGAACGGCCCGAACCTTTTACATTGCTATCCTGCCATTTTACGAAAAGCGCGAAAGGCAAATCATCAGGGTCAGAAACGCCGCTGAAAGTGACACCAAATTCAATGGAAGTCGTTGACTGCTCTTCAACCGAGACAACAAGATCAACAAGGTTTTCTTCGGAGCCAGGAACGACATCCGGAACGACCGCACTGAAATACTGCAGGTTGTACAAGTTTCTCAGGCCTGTCGTAACCTTGGTTTTTGAGAAAATATCGCCGGGCTCAATCGGAATTTCACGGCGGATGACATGCTCCTTGGTTTTTGTGTTTCCCTTGATGATGATATTCTCAACATGGGAACGGACACTTTCAGTAATCATGAACTGATATGCGATTGTCTTTTTTTCGATGTCCTTTGCAGGGAACTGCTGGAAGCGGTTTGCCGTATAGCCGTTCTCATAGTACAAATCGGCGACAGCCATGAGTCCTTCGTTGAATTTTGTCTGGTTGAATACGGCCCCTTTCTTTAACTTTACCTTGGCCTGCAATTCGTCATCCGTGAAGATTTTGTTTCCGACAAAAGTGACGCCTTCGTAGGTGTACTGGGAGCCCTCGCTGATGACGAAAGTTATGGTCAGCTCGTTGCGGGCTTTTTTCTCGTTTACAGACACGGTCTTGGTAATATCAACGACAGAAGCGTCAATGTAGCCCTCATTTGCGTAATAGGAAAGGATAGCCTGCTTGTCGGCTTCGAGCATGGCTTCCTGAAAAGCACCCTTGTTCAGGATTCCGGCTTCCTTGAGTTTTATCTTCTTTTTTAATGTTTTTGAGGAAATGACCTTATTTCCTGAAAAGCCGATGTTTGAGACAACAGTAGAGCGGCCTTCGTCAATCGTAAAGGTGATTTCGACACCCTTTGATGTTTCTTTAGTAGAGGAAGAAATTGAAACGTCAGTAAAGCCCTTTTCGAGATAGTGATCGCGAACAGCGCGCTCGTCTACTGAAAGATTAGCAGGATTGAACACGTCCTTTTCTTTTGACGTGAGTGCATCCTTGATTTCAGTGGTACGAACCTGCTTGTTTCCGTTTATGAAGATGCGGCTAACGACAGGCTTTTCCTTGACAGAAAAAGTAATTGCGACAGTAGTGCGCTTTACGTCCCCGGGGAGGGCTTCCGGATTGATTTCATCAAATAAATCAAGGGCATATATACGATCCATCATGTCGGAGAACAATTCATCAGTGAACTTTTTGCCGTAAAAACCAGACACGACACCGTCAACTTCCTTGCTTGTGACGCTTTTAAGACCTTTGAAAGTAACAGACTTGATAACTGCCCCGTAATACCAGGCCGAGTTTTCAGAATCTGAAGAAGAATCGGCTGACTGCGCAAAAACCGGAACAGCCGTAAACAAACAAACAGAAAACAAGAGAGCGAATAAACGCAGACGGATTGACATATAATCCCCTTATTTATTTTTTAAAAAGCAAACTTCCATGACAGTGTCATCGATGTGGACGGCACCCATGTATTCAGAAGACCTTTTTGAAGCGAGTCAATATCAGGTGCTACCTGAAGACGAATATTTGCGAATGGCGACGCCATCTCAAAACCGATTTCAGGCTGGAAAACGAGGCCGTTCACCGAAGAGCCGTTGTCGATTTTGTGTTCGTCGTAAGTCCAATGAAGCATGGAGTCCAAATAAATTGAGCTGCCGAAGTATTTACCTACATAAACAGTTGAATTGTCCATAAAGTTACCGACCGAAAGCTGTTTATTGTTAGTACTTTCATCCATGCTCAGCTTCAAAGAATTCTGAACAACATTAGTTCGAATGGAAACTATATCAAAATTCAGCAATTCACGCAATGTATTCTCCACCCGTCGCATAACCGTCGATTGCAGGAACAAATCGCCAAAAGCGCCACCGAATTCACCTGCCCCGCTGGAATCCGCAGAAATGACCTGGCCAAGCAGGTTCATGATTTCGCGCTCTGACTTGGCTGGAGTGGCGGTAAAAGTCGGATTGAAAGTGCTTACAGGCTGATTATTCGCCGACAGCGTAATCGTGACCATGTTGCCGTTTTCATCCCGCTCCCTTGTCTCTGCGCGGACCGTCACTTTCGGGTCAATGGAATCCTGAGTCTCATTAAAGACGATGCGTCCCTCTTTCATATAGAAGTTTCTGTTCAGCCAGGTGATTTCTCCGCCCCTGAGAGTAATATCGCTCTTGAATTCAAAGTCACCAGTGTAAGAATCGAGGTAAATCGAAAGAGGTGTACCCGGAGCGACGACGCCACGCAGGAAGGGATTGAAGAGAAGCTGGACTTTCTGTCCTACGATGATATCAAAGTCAACCGTAACATTCAGATCTCCCTGCTGGGCGGCCTGCGAAGAAGGGAAAAAATTGCTGAGATTTTCTATTGAGAACTGGGTCTGCAAGGGGGTCGCAACAATCTCTACGTCGGTATCATCAGCCGTTACGAATCCGGAAATGCTGACGTCCCTGGGAAGCGTAAAGGCGAGCGTAAGGTTTCCGCTCGCACGTCCCTTTGCATGGATAAAGGGGAAGGTCAAATCAAGCGGAACCTTGGCGTTATCATCAATGTCGATGTTCAGCTCAAGGAAATTCGGAATCCATCGGTTGAATTCCATTCTGTACTGAACGGTTCCCATGCCGCGTCCCAAAGTCACCGGTGTCGGAGGAACAAGGGCCTCACCCTGCCCCACTGTCATGATGACTTTGTCAGTGTGGAAATAATCCTTGGATACAAGGGGAATGATAAAATTAGGGTGCATGACGCTGAAAGCTCCGGTGTACTCTGGATCAGTCGTCGGTCCAGTGATTTTCAGTGCGCCGGAAAGTATTCCAGAGTTGAAGCTTACGAAAGGAATTTCAATCTCTGAGCATATGAAACGCATATCCGCCTGTATTCCGCTGATATTAAGGTCGAGATTATTCTGTTTTATGCTTCCATTCAGATTGAACTGTATCGGGCTGGCTTTTCCGGCCGACGCTGAAATCATGCCGTCATCAGTGGTAAATGAAGCCTGGAAGCCATTTGAGACATCGGTCATGATATCAAAGCGGTTTGGCGAATGGACTGCCGTAATCTTGAAAGGAAAATCACTGGCAATGAAATCGCCTGAAACTTTTTTTGACGACAGGGTGAATGAATAATAGTCAGGCACGCCGAATTTCCGCTCTGGTGAGCTGCCCTCAATGTCAAGAGAAACAGGCGCATGAATAGTCTTGTCCATGAGCACTCCGTCAAGAACAAGAGAAGCATTTCCCGTGAAGGAATTCGGATCAAAAAAAGCGCTCGCATCCGAGACTTTTAGGAAAGACCAGTCGCAGTTCAAATCGTCAAGATGCATTCCCGTGTCGTCCAGCACAAGGGACGCGCTGGCAGCGAGAGGATAGCCATATAAAAGAAGAGAAGAGCGATGCAACTGCACGGAAAGGAAAGGATTGCTGAGGGTTCCGCTCGCTGTCACATCAGCAGAAACAGTGTTTTCAGGATTCTGCAGGGAAAGGAGCCGGGCAGAAGGAAAAGAGCGGATCTCAGCCTCGGCAGATATATAGAAATCATTTTTCAGCGCGTCCGAAGAGAAAGGCAGCTGGGAAGGATTTGACAAATCCGCATTCAGATAAAATTTCTCCGTCGTAAGGGAACTTGCCGCGGAAAGAGAGGCATGTATTGAATCAAGGATTGAATCATTTATATTCCAAACAATCGTTCCGTCACCTTCAAGGGCAGACACCGTATCAGAGTAAGCAAGGGAAGAGAGAACGAGACCATATCTGTTCAAAGAGCCTGAAAGGGAGAGATGGGGCCCGAACTGAAGATATGAGGACGGCTCATCAATCTCAAAACTAATGATATCAGCATCAAATCCCCCGGAATGACTCCAGTGGAGAATCGCGCTTGAAGAGAGGGCGAACACATATTTTCCCACACCAAAGGGAAACTGGGAAAACTGCACCGTAGCGCCGACTTCATCATCAATTGATACGATGGCATCAAAATCATAATCCCCGGAGACAGAAATCCACTCAGGGCTGAAATTCCCGAAGAAATGATAGGGCACTGAATTGACTGACAAATCCGTAGTAAACGAAAATTCCGAAAAGCTTTCCGCAAATTCAATGGCCGTTTCAGCATGGGCAGTCTGATTTCCGAAAAGAACATCGAGGCGGGAAAGCTGGAGCACTTCCTTTGAGCCGTCAATTGCAAATGTAAGGATTTCCCGGTCTTTTTCCGTATTAGCAAACAAGCCGTTCTCAGCGTTTATCGAGAAATCCTTGAAATCGCTGTAGAAGTACATTTCAGTGGCAAAGATATAAGGACTCAATTTTTCAGAAAGGGAAGAGAGCATCTCCTGCTTTTCCTTAGGCATGAAAAAGGCAGCCGTATCTATGATACTGTCAGCGAAGACATTCGAGAAAACGATACTTGTCTGGACGACCTTCTCTTTTTCCATGAGGAAGCTGCCGTTAATCTGCAGGCGGCCGGTCTCTTCATAGTCAGGGTGAGCAAAGTCCAGCAATTCAAACTGGAAATCCGCTGAATTGTTTCCTGGAAGGACCGTAAGCTGGACACCGGTAAAGCTCTTTTCACCGAGGAAAATCTGGGGAGCGACGCACATGAAGCCGTTTCGGTAAGGGTCAACATAGACTTCCGTGGAAATTACGCCGCCATTTTTGAGAGTAAAGTTATTAAGGGTCAGGACTCCCGAGGGCTGCAATGTTTTGAAATCAAAGGAACCTGAATAGAGAGTGTCGATGAAATTTCCCTTTGCTGACAGTTTTTCTATACCGACAGATTTTTCATCACCCTCACAACGGACAGAAAGAGTAATAGCATCCCCGACAAGTTTTTTCGGAAGCGCAAAACTTATATCCGCATTATAATTCACTTCTGATGAGGATATTTTTCCGAACAAAGAGCCAGACACCGTACTTCCGTTCACTTTCTGCAAAGTCGGATTCTTGTGGCGCATTGAGACAAGAGAGAAGGGATTAAATCTGTCGAATTCGCCGGAAAACACGAGACTAGAATCCTTGAAATCATAGCGGGCAAAAATCGAGAAAGGCAGGACTGTTCGCATGGTCCGGATTTCAACCGTATCGCCGGCATAATTCACGAGCATATCCAGATTCGACAGTGAATAATCCGCACCGGAAGCACCAGAAAGGCTTACAAGTGCTGAGCTTCCTTCAAGATTCTCAAAAAGCGTTCCTGAAACTGAGAAATTGCATGAGAGCGAAGTCCAGCGCCCCCCGGTCTTGAAAAGGGCAGTCTTGTAAAATAGCTTTCCCTCGGTCTCAATCTCGATACCATCTGAGAGCCAAAAATCCTTGAATTTGATTTTTTTCAAGGAAGCGAGTACATCGTTCTGACTGTCAGCGTAATGCACTGAAAGATTCTTGATAACCACGTCAATCGGAATATCAAAATCACGGGAAGAGGGAGAAATGCCGGCATCCTGAGACAGGGGCAAAGAGCGGTCTTTCCCATCTTCGCTGGAAGCAGTCTCCGCCGAGTCTTTTTTCAGCAGTTTCCTGAGTTTTTCGATGAACTGGCTAGAGTTCATCGCGTTGTATTCGACGGTAACACCGTTAAGCGTAAGTTCCTTAAGCGCAACGGTAGGATTTTTTGAAAAAAAACTGGCGATATTGTAGGAAAGGGAGGCTCTTTTTATTCCGACCAGTTTTGTCTGTGTGGCAGATTCGTAAATCGAGACATTCCTGAGATTCACACCGATGAAAATCGACGGGGAAAGAGACGAGTACGACAGGGAAAGTCCAAGCTCTGACTCAAGTTTTTCAGACAAAGATTTTTCCAGAAGCGACAATGAGCCTTCAATGCGGAGATAGACAGGCCTGACAAGGGCCAGCACCGCAACAAGGAGAAGAATGAATATTGAGCTTCCAAGGCTAACGCCAAAAACTTTGGACTTCATAAAAATTCGACAGTCTTACTCTTCCAATATCGGCATATAATAAAGTAGCAATTAGAAATTAGCAATCATATATCATTTAGGAAAACACTCAGAAAATCTTTCGGTAACTGTATTTATAATCTCTGGAATCTGTGTTAATCTGTCCTAAATTCTAGCAGGTGATATTATGATTTTGAAGAATTTCATTGTTTTTGAGGGAATCGACGGAGCGGGAACCAGCACCCAGATTGAGATTTTGAAAAAGAGGCCGGACGCAGGCAGATTTTTCTTTACCACCGAGCCGACAGACAGCGAGACCGGCAAATTCCTTCGCAAAATGCTTAAAGGAGACGTGGAGCTTGACGCGCGGACCAGTGCATTTTTGTTCGCCGCGGACAGAAACGAGCATCTCTACGGAAAAGGCGGCACGAACTGCGGAGTAGTGGCACAGGCACAAAGCGGCAGAATCGTTGTGAGCGACCGCTATTTATTCTCAAGCCTGACCTACCAGAGCGTCACCTGCGGAGATGAACTTCCCCGCCGCTTAAACGAAAGCTTTCCTCTGCCAGAGATTTTATTTTTCTTCGACATTGACCCGGAAATATCCTTGAAGCGGGTTCTTGGCCGGGGCGAAACTGAAATCTATGAAAAGCTGGACTTCCAGAAAGCCACCGCGGAACGCTACAGAGCCGTAATCAGCGAGTACGAAAAGATGAAGACCGGCATGAAAATCATAAGGCTGGACGCAAGCCGCCCCATCGAAGAAATCAGCGAAATTATCAATGAGCATTTAAAAATTAGCAGTTAGGAAAAACCTCACAGAGACACAGAGGGCACAGAGAGATTTATGATATATCAAGTTTTACACCTCAAACTCGTCCTTTGAAAACAGCAAGTTTTGGGTGTGAAGTTTTCCATAGGAAAAATTCTCTGTGTGCTCTAAGCCCTACGAGCTAAGCTCTTCGGGAGATTCGCTAAAATTGCTCTGCAATTTTTTAACGCTCACTATCCGTGAGGAATTTTCAACTTTCCATTTTCAGTTTTCAATTTTCATGCCGATACTGTATGAGATGAAAAAGAGATTTTTTACGGCGGTGATTGCCGTTTTCATTGCGATATTCTCGATTGCGCCGGCCTTTTCTTACATGGTCAAGTACAAGGAAGACTATTACAGGCTCTTCCATGTGCATTACCAGCAGTACCCTGACGATGTAATCGAAAACATCTACTGGCTGGAGCAGGCTGTCAAGGCGGATTTCTGCAATCCCCTTTACGCGCCGGTCAAAATCAACGACGAGAAAGACTGGGAAAAATACCGCTATCTCTTTATGATGCATATAAATCTCAAGCTGATTGAGCAGCACATGCGGCTTGGGCGAACCTACGACAAGCAAGTTGCCCACTTTTACGACGCGCCCTGGCGGGATGCCTACATCGAAAACCTCTCCAAGGCCAAGACATGCTACGAGGCAGGCCTTTATTACTGGCGGGAAGCAAAACTCTGGGCGGAAAAAGCGAACGTGGGGAAATTCAAATTCCTGATTTTGCAGGACATCCAGAACTGGGAAGACGAGCGGGAGCGAATCGGAAGCGGCAAGCTGGACTACGAGAAAATCCTGAACCGCGAGCTGACCAGGGTAAACAAAGTGATTGAAGAATTTACAGCCATGCAAAAAGAATATTAGCCCCTCACAGAGACACAGAGGGCACAGAGAGATTTATGATATATGAAGTTTTGCACCTTAAACTCTCTGTGTGCTCTTAATCTCCGTGAGGAATTTAAAAAAGGAGATTTTGATGACTTTTGAAGAGAAAGATATTATTTACCCGCCGGTGCATCCGGGGACTGACCGCACTTTCATCCGCTTTTATGACGGCGAGATTGACCTGAACTCTGTTTTTTACTCAGCCGAAAAGGAGACTTTGCCCCAGCGCATTTTCGTCACTGACACCAGCGTGGCAAGCCTTCCCGCCCTGCACTCCTTCCTGGACTTTTTCCGGGGCGAGGATTTTTCCCACCCAAAGATTGAATCGGGCTTCGTCGGCAAGCGGGGGAAGGACGTGCTCTTGATTCTGGGATCGGGCGAGACTTACAAGACAATCGAAAGCGTCCTCGCCATCGTTAAGGCAGCCCTGGACAACAACGGCCAGCGCTCGGCTGTCTTCGTGGGAATCGGTGGCGGCGTCATCACTGACATGACGGCATTCGCGGCCTCGATTTTCAAGCGGGGCGCCCACTGCGAGCTTGTTCCCACCACCCTTCTTTCCATGGTGGACGCGGCAATCGGCGGAAAAACCGGCTGTGACTTCGATTCCTACAAAAACATGATCGGCTCTTTCTTCCCTGCTCAGAAAATCCACATCTGCCCGGCCTTTATCGAAAGCCTTTCCGCAAGGGAATATCGCTCAGGCATGGCAGAACTTGTAAAAACAGCCATCCTCTACGAGCCGGAATTTTTCGAGCGGATTGAAAAAAATCCGGAAGCCTTGAACGACCGCAAAGGCTCACTCATAAAAGAAGGAATCCGAATCTGCGTGAACGCCAAGGCAAAGGTCGTGGAGCAGGATCTGACCGAAAAAAATATCAGAATGCAACTGAATTTGGGTCACACTTTCGGACACGCCCTTGAATCGATGTCAGGCCTCGGGGTTGTGGCTCACGGAGACGGGGTTGCATGGGGCATGGCACGGGCAGCGGATTTAAGCCAGCATCTCGGCCTTTGCACTAAGGAATACGCTGACCGGGTAAAGAAATGCCTCGCATCCTTCGGCTGGGAAACAAGCCCCGTTCACCCGGAAATGAAGAAAAAGTACGGGAGCGACGAGGAAATCGCGAAAATCCTCTTGAGTGCAATGAAAAAGGACAAAAAGAATTCCAGCAGCAAAATACGCTTTATCCTTCAGTCGAATGTTGGCGAGACAGTCATCACCGAAGTGCCGGAAAGTGACATTCTTTCAGTGCTGAAATAGAAAAACTCATTTAAACCGAGTGCATATTCTGATATGACGCTCATTTTCACTCTATACCAAATCAAAATATTATCATTCATAATGATAGTATGATTGAATTTCAGGCGAACTTTATTCAAAACATGAAGTTTTACAGAAAACGCGCGAGACTTTCCCAAGCACAGCTGGCGGAGCTTTGCAATGTCTCAAACGGAACAATCGGCAACATTGAATGTGGAATCACGAAACCGTCCTTTGATTTAATCTATCAAATTGCAAAAGCATTGTCAGTTCCCGCATCTGATTTATTTAAAACCAGCATCCGGGAAGACAAATTGTCTGCATCACAAGTTGAGATTGTCAGCGAAACAGTCCACTCCGCCATAAACGAAGCGCTTTCAAAGGCACTTGTGAATTTAAGATTCAAAAACTCTACAGGGGAGATCTCTCCTGCCAAATAAAATCAAGCATCGTAATATCATCAAACTGCTCGGCTTCTCCAACGAATTCATTAATCGCAGACTGAACCGCTTCAAGTGTCTTGGGCGCATCAAGATGCAAGGTATTCTTGAGTACATTTAAAAGACGCTCGTCGCCAAAAAGCTCTTTCTTGCTGTTTGTGGCTTCTGTAACGCCGTCGGTATAGATAAAAATCCTGTCGCCCTTTGCAAGCGTGATAGAGTTTTCGGCATAGCGCATGCCTTCCATTCCTGCAAGGACAAGATTAGGGCGGGTCTTGAGATATGAGACCTCATTGTCATGGAATACCACTGGATAGGGATGCCCCGCATTGACAAAACGGAGCTCACCCGTGCTGAACGTCAATATTCCCAGCCAGCAGGTTACAAACAACCCTGTTTCGTTTCCCTTGCAGAGCTGGCTGTTGGTTACATTGAAGATTTCCGCCGGAGAAAGACCTTCCTCACCATGGGAAGAAAGCAGAGTCTTTGCGATAACCATGAAAAGAGCCGCAGGAACGCCCTTGCCGGAAACATCACCGACAACAATCATGAGATGGTCGTCATCAAGAAGCACGTAATCGTACAAATCGCCTCCAACCTCCTTTGCAGGGGTCATGGAAGCATACAAATCAAAATCAGAGCGGTCAGGAAAAGGCGGATATAAGAGCGGAAGCATTTCTCGCTGGATTTTTGTGGCCACATTCAGCTCCGTGCTGATTCTTTCCTGTTCGGCCGTGATTTTTGTAAGTTTTTCAATATTGTCGCAAACATCAAGTTCCATCTGGTGCACGGAATGAGCAAGGGTTCCGATTTCATCCTGATTCTTGATGGTCAGCAGCATATCGGAAGGCTCACCGCCGTAGGACGCAAAATGATCTGTCTCGTGGGTTATCAGCGAAAGCGGACGTATGAAAGATAAATTGAAGTAAAGGGTAAAAAGCAGGAAAAAAACGGCGGCGAAAATGAATTCAAGGATAAGAATATCGCGCATGTAGGAATGAAGGGAATCCACGAATTCCTGAATTGACTTTTGAGCGCCAAGAACAGCGACAATCCTGCCCTTTGAATCATAAACCGGAACCATGGCCGTAATATGGGAACCGCTGCGTGTCTTGACCGTATGCCGCACGATTGTCTCGCCTTTTTCAAAGACAAGTTTTGCCGTCTTGTTGTAGTTCGGCTCGATATATTTTTCATGATAGCCAAGGGGAAACTGACTCCACCTCCCGCCTTTCATCACAGGATTATAGATATAAGTGATTTCTGAATAATCCGGCGGCTCCACATAAGAGACATAAAGCATGTTCAAGTCAAATTTGTCAACGAAATCCTGAAGAATTTTCTGAACGCCTTCGTAAGCCGAATCTGGCCGGCACGTAGCTATGTAGTTTTCAAAATCATCAGGATTCAGGCATTCCCTTGCGGCGGAGGCGATTGCACGAATATTGCTGTCATATTGGATGCGGAACTGTCTGGAAAAAATCCTGTGTCCGACAAAAGCCATAAGAGAACAGAGCATGAAACCAGCCATGAGAATTGCCACGGCCAGTTTTTTTGTGATGACTTATATTTTTCTGAATCTTGCCATATAAATACTATATCACAGTTCGCTGAAAAATTGCAGAGTAAGTTTCAGTTCTTGCTCCAGAGAATGCAGTAGGCCTGGGTGCGAGCCGCGAATCTCGCAACCTTTAACAAAGCTCGGACTTCTGCCTTTGAATACCAGTAAGCTTCGATTTCTTCAAGCTCAGAATCGCTGGGTAAAATCTCACCAGAGGCCGTGCCAACAATGCAGATATTTTTTTCGTTGGAAAAGCCCACGGCAGAATAGCTCTCCATCCAAATCTCTTCGATATGATCCAGATGAAGGCCCGTCTCTTCACGAAGTTCCCTGCTTGCGGCAGAAGCGGCGTCCTCTCCCTTATCAATGAGACCGGCCGGGAAATTATAAACCCACTCCCCCGGTGCCATGCGGAATTCCCGGCTTAAGAGAACATGCTCATTATCTTTGTCATGCATAATCATTACGACAGCATCTACTTTGCCATCATGGAGCTCCTCAAAAGAATTTATATTCTTGTTGCGGCTTATCATCTCATAATTTTTGATTTTCCCGCTGGGAGTTTCGTATTGAATGTCATAGCGACTGATAAATTTTCCCTCGAGGATTTTCTTGATGCTTTTAAATTTCATGTCAGACTCCGCTTATGGTCTCATAATAGAGGCAGTCATGGACACAGCGTCCTGAAAAGGCTCCCTCACATATCGGCATTCTTGACAGACGCTGCGCCTCGTCATCGTTGCGGGAAATTCGTTTCCGGACATAGCCGATGTTCTTGAAATTGCTTTCCTTTCCTTTTTCAAGGGCAGCGCAGGTATTAATCCAGACGACATTGCAGTCATCATGGGCGCACAAATCGAATGACTGGCGGAAATCATAAGAGCCCGTAGAGAATGAAGGAACGATAATCAGGGTGAGCTTAAAGCATCGCATGAGCTGTTCCATGTATTTTGTGGTAAGGAAGTCTTTGCAAATCAGAATCGCGATACGGCCGATTCCCTCAAAGTGAAAAATATTCACCACAAGGCTGGACAAGATGCCTTCGAGATACCCGGTGCCGTTCTGCTCAACGCGGAAGGGATTCTGCTTGCTCTGGCGGCAGATAAGCTCCCCGTATTTGTCGAGGATAGTCACGGTGTTGCGGTTCTTTTCCCAGAATGAGGGAAGGATTATCAGTGAAGGAATTGATTCCCTCTCTCCTGGTGAAAGTTCCTTGAGTTTCCGGGTGATAAAGCCGACCATATCGGGGTTGCCCAGCATTTCCGGGAAAACAATGATGTCGCTTTTATTCTGCGCCGCGGTTATGATTTTGCTCCAGATAAGCTCATTGTCAGACTTGAAAGAATCTTTTGTATAGGAAATCTTGAAATACTGGACTTTATCCTCGTCATAGGGCTGAACATCAAATTCCCGCTCAAGTCGAAGTGGCGTTGCCGCGATTTTGAGGGCTTTCTTTTTTGAGAAATCGGTAAAAAGATTGCTCTTGATGAAAAAATGCTTGTCAATCAGCTCGCCCAGAATGGAATTTTCCATGAGCAGCATGTTGAACAAAAAGTTGTCCATGCGGTTATAGCTGTGGGAAAGGCGGTGCTTTCGCTCCCAAATGCAGGAACAGCGGGGCAAAAGACCTATTCCTGTTGTCTCCCGGTTCGTATTGAGAACAACGGAAAAATCATCTTCCTGAAATTCGGCGATTTTTACCTTGAGCAGGCTGGCAAGGCTCTCATCGAGAATCTGAACCAGAGCGACGATTGCAAAGAAATCATTTTTTGATGTCAAGTCTTCAATCAGCTTTTTTAATTCCGCAAAAAAATCTTCGGTAAAATCCTCTTCGGAAAGCTGGGCGACCTGATTTTCGGAAAGAAAAAGGCCTCCAACATGAGAGCGGACCAGCATATTGATACGTTTTTTTTCACTTTCAGAAATACAGCTGTATTTAACAAAAAAATCCTCGCTGCAAGATTTTATAACGAAAGAACATAAATCTGATACAATATTATATATTGAATTCATCATAGAGACCGAAAGATTATATCATAAAAGGGAGAGTTTTTCTATTTTTCGAGCCAGTTTTCGATTTTTTCCCGAATATTTTCCAGAGGGATGAGGCTTGCCACGCTCAGGACTTTTGCCTTGGTCATCATTTTTTTGGCCTCTTCCTCGCTGATTCCCCGGCTCTGCATGTAAAAGAGTTCGTCCGCGCCCAAGCGTCCCAAAGTAGAACCGTGGGTTCCGGCAACATCTTCTTCATCACAGAGAATCATGGGAATCGACTTGTTGACGGCACTTTTGCTCATAAGGAGAGTCTCTTCCTGCTCGTCGCCAGTAGAGCCATGACAGCCGTTCTTAAAATCAATGGTGCCACGGTAATTTTTAACGGCATTTCCGTCCAGAACTCCCTTTACCAGCATTTTCGTGTCAGTCTCGCTGCCAGTGTGGATGACTGCGTGGTTAAAATCAAAATGCTGCTCCCCCTTTGCGATAAAAGCAAGCTCGCTCTGGAAACGGGACTTGTATTCGCCAAGCTGGGTGTACAAGCCTGAATCAATGTGATTTCCGCCAAGCTCAATCTGAGTGAAGTGAATCTTAGAATTTTCTCCGGCGACAGCGCTCGTCTCATCTATTTGATTCTGGTTTTTTCCCAAAAGCTGGACTTTTATGACATGCACAAGGGCATTTTCTTCGGCATAGATTTTTGTGCGGATAATCGAGTCGATTTTTGAAGAATCAGCTCCCTCATAAAGGAAAATCACGCAGCTTTCAGAATCTTTTTTTGCATAGATGATTTGAGACGAAGCAAAATGAGGAGAGACTGAATCAGAATTTCCCGCTTTTCCGTAATCAAAGGGAAGAAGAAGGGGATTTTCGGTTTTGCCGCTGATTTCGATAATCTGGTCAACTCCCTTAAAGACATTTTCTTCAAGATAGGAAGAAATTTCTTCTCCGATTCCTGACTTGAGGGCAGGGAATTTGTTCAAATCGATTTTTTGCCCAGAAAGCAGGGAAAAGCCTTCCGGGATTTCAGAGATTTTAGGTTCAAAGAGAGAGGGAATTTCCCGCAATTCAAGGGAATCCCGGTTCATTTTGAGCCAGTTCCATGTAAGGGCGGGGATTTTATTTATTTCGTTAAATTTCAGTGTTTCTGTCATAGTCATTCCTCATTCCACATTATGAATTGCGCTTTACAGCGAACCTTTCATCTCAAGGCGAATCAGATTGTTCATCTCAACGGCATATTCAAGGGGAAGCTCTTTTGAGACAGGATTTGCAAATCCCGATACAATCATTGTCCTTGCCTCTTCCTCAGAGATTCCCCGGCTCATCAAATAGAAGACCGCATCGTTTGAGATTCGGCCGATTTTTGCCTCGTGGCCAACGTCACAGTCGTCAGTGTGAATGTCCATGGCTGGAATGGTGTCGCTGCGGGAAATGTTGTCAAGCATAAGGCTCTCGCAGGAAACGCTGGCCTTGCTGCCCTTTGCCTCTTTTCCGATGTAGATTGCGCTTCGGTAAGTTGAGATGCCGCCGGATTTTGAGAGAGATTTCGTGGTGATTACGCTCGTCGTTTGAGGGGCGATGTGAACCATTTTGGCTCCCGTGTCAAGGTTCTGTCCTTCGCCGGCAAAAGTAACGCCAGTGAATTCAGCCCTGGCTCCCCGGCCAATCAAGTCGCTTTGGGGGTAAAGATAGGAAATGTGGCTTCCGAAAGAGCCTGAGACCCACTCGATTGAGCCGCCCTCTTCTACACGCGCCCTCTTGGTGTTGAGGTTGTACATGTTCTTAGACCAGTTTTCCACGGTTGAGTAGCGCAGATGGGCGCCTTTTTTTACATAAAGCTCGACGCAGCCGGCATGAAGATTTGCCACATTGTATTTTGGAGCCGAGCAGCCCTCGATAAAGTGCAGGTCAGCGCCTTCGTCCACGATAATGAGGGTGTGCTCGAACTGGCCGGCCCCTTTCGCGTTCAAGCGGAAGTAGCTTTGCAGGGGGATTTCAACCTTTACATTCTTGGGAACATAAACGAAAGAGCCGCCAGACCAGACTGCCCCGTGCAGGGCCGCGAATTTGTGGTCATCTGGCTTTACCAGCTGCATAAAATGCTCTTTTACCATGTCGGCATAAGGGCCGCGGAGAGAGCTTTCAAAATCAGTGTAAATGACTCCCTGCTTGGCCACCTCTTCCTGCAAGTTGTGGTAGACAAGCTCAGAGTCATACTGGGCGCCCACACCAGCAAGAGAAGTGCGCTCTGCCTCCGGGATTCCCAGCTTTTCAAAAGTGTCTTTAATGTCATCGGGAACATCTTCCCATTTGCCCTGCATTTTCGTGTTTGGGCGCACGTAAGTTGCGATTTCGTCGATGTTGAGCCCTGAAATGTCCGGTCCCCACTCAGGAACGCTCAGCTCGTTGTAGATTTTAAGCGCATTCTGGCGGAAAAGCCTCATCCAGTCAGGGTCGTTCTTGTCGTCGGAGAGTTTTGCGACGATTTCCGGCGTGAGGCCGGCCTTGTTGCGGTAAAAGCCCTTCTCCTCGTAGCGGAAGTCGTAGGGAGAATCTGCCATGCTTTTTATGTCAAGTTTTTCCTTTTCTGCCATAATCTAAACCTTTAATCCTCTTAAAATGTCTTTTCGCTCGTCCGATACCCGGTAACTTTCCAGGGCTTTCTGAATGGTCTTCTTGTGGCACCAGGGAGAAAGCCGTTTTTCAGTGATGAAGGGAAGCACTGCCTCGTACTGCTTGGCAAGAGCCGTGGCAAAATACCATGCAATCATCATATTCACGTAGTATTCATCGCTTTTTACCGAAGCCACAAGCCCGGCATATTCCGGCGAAAAATCATCGTCCAGAAAATGCTGCATAAGCATACCGATTCCGAACCTGACCGTGTAAGTTTTGGAAGAAGAAATCCAGAGCCGAATCTTTTCCAGCAAAACCGCCTTGTTCTTTTTAAAGACCTTGGGAGAAAGCTGGTCGCTGGTCGCCCAGTTGTCGATGAAAGGCAGGAATCGCTCCAAATGAGCCATGCAAGCCTCAAACTCCTTGATTTCGGAAATCAAAAAGGCATGGAGCTGATTCTCGTCAAAATATTCATGGGGGAGCTGGGAAAGAAAGGATTCACAGTCAGAAGATTTGGACAGCTCCTTTGCGAATTTCCTAAGCTCTGGAGTCCGAACGCCGATGATTTTCTCCGCCGCAACCGTGGGAATCAGCTTTGCCTGAAAATCACGGTATTTTTTATCCTGAAGAGAAAAAAGCTTCTGTCGAATACTTTCGTTATTTTCCATATCGTCCAATCATTTTGAAACGGGCTAGGGTATGGAGTGGTGGCGAAGCCAGTGCCGACTGCGAAGCATAAGGCACCGAGCGTTAGTGAGCCACGGAACACCCGGCCGCTGCTCCCCGAGCGAAGCGAAGGACAGCGGCAGCCCCCAATTTCTAATTGCTCATTCCTAACTGCTAATTTATAAACTGCTCGAATCCCTTCTCGTTGATTTCTTCTACAAGAGAGCCGTCACCTTCCTTGATGATTTTGCCTTTGACCAGCACATGGGTTTTGTCAACTTTAAGGCTTTCAAGGATTTTCGTTGAGTGGGTGATGATGATAAGGGCGCCGTTCATGCGCTTCTGGTACTCTTCGATTCCCTTTGAGACCGTGCGAACCGCGTCCACGTCAAGGCCGGAATCAGTCTCGTCAAGGATGGCGAGTTTTGGGGAAAGCATGAGAAGCTGCAAGATTTCGCTCTTTTTTCGCTCGCCGCCTGAAAATCCCACGTTCAGGTCTCGGCTGGCATAGCTTTCATCCATGTTTAAAAGCTTCATGGTTTCCTTGAGCTGTTTCTGGAACTGGAAGAGTTTGACCCGCTCGCCGGTCTTCTGCTGCAAGGCCGTGCGGATAAATGATTCCAAAGAAATGCCCGGAACCTCAAGGGGAGCCTGGAAAGAAAGGAAAATGCCTTTGGCAGCCCGCTTGTCCGCCCCCAGCTCGGTGATGTCCTCGCCGTCAAAGAAAATCTTACCGCCAGACACAGTGTAGCGGGGATTTCCCATGATTGTGTAGCCCAGGGTGGATTTTCCCGCGCCGTTTGGCCCCATAAGGACATGGGTTTCGCCGGGATTTACCACGAGATTCACGCCGTCAATGACGTGTTTTTTTTCTATATCAACATTAAGGTTTTGGATTTCAAGTAAATTAGCCATGAGAGAAATATACTGAATTTCCGCACTTTGGACAATGAAAATAAAAGATATTGCCTATTATTTTTATAGGTTTTAATTCTGATTCCCAAGAAAGATTCCATGGCAGGCCGTGGATTTTTCACCATACCCTTAAACTTTCAGCGTCTTTGTGCTAGTATTTCCCTATGATTTTCAGACGCAAAAAAATTTGTATTTTTTTCATTTTTTTTCTATTAGTGCCACAGATTTTTTCACTGGGAAAGAAAGACAAAAACGACTCAAAAGAAACTGCCGGCTCACAGCAAGAAAGCGAAATCAAAAAAGATTTTTTCAAGGTCGATTTTCTTCTGGACACAAAAAAGGCCAATCCCAAAAATCATTTGGTCTGGAGCAATTCATCCGCAGCCTACAGAGATTATTTTGACGCGCTTTCAGGAGCATCAAAAGTCCACAGCACAAAAAATCTAAGGGAAGCCTTCTTCGACAAAAGCACGAAAAGCTTCCTCATTCCCAAAGGTCTTTATGCCCTCTGTCTCTTTGCCCTGGCAAATCCAGAATCGGTAAGCACCGACGGACTTTCTGTCACTCAGGACGACAAAAAAACAACGATAACTTTTACCCACCGGGAAAATTCCTACCGAATCGAAAGCGATGAAAAGGGCGAAATCTACATTCCTCAGGGATTTTTCATCAAGCTAAAGGAAAAGGAAAGCGAGAATACGGCAGAAAATGCAGAAAACGCTGATTCTGACTCCAGCAAAAAGGAAGAAAACGATGAAAGCAGCCCGGAAGAAAAAGAAAAATCAGAAGTGAGCATAGACGGATTTCAAAAAGACGAGCCGCCTGAAACAGTCAATGCAATCTACACAGGAAAACTAAAGGCAAGCCTTTCAGAGAAAGGAATCCTCACATTAAAAGGAAAACTGAATCTGAAAAAGCGAGAAAAGCCAAAGGAAGAAATCAGCGAAAAAGAAAACGGCGAAGATAAAGCCGACGAAGAAAAATCAGAAGAAGAAGCGGCAGAGACCGCTCCCGAAGAAAATGCCGAAAAATCAGAAACTGGCAAGGGGCTGACCCAAAAGTAATGTCATGCTGAATTTATTTCAGCATCTGAACTAGATAAAGTGCATAGATTCCGAAACGAGTTCGGAATGACACCACGCAACGAACTTATTGATCATCCCCTTGCCGATCGAATCAGAGCTTTGAAGCAATAATATCTATAAATTCCCAACTGTTCACAGTTTGTTTAGCAGGAGGATTTGCCAGACGGGCAAGGTCGCCTGTCATTACGCCCTCTTCGATTGTGTCAAGGGTAGCCTTCTCAAGTTTTTTTGCAAAAGCGGCAAGCTCAGGAGTGTTGTCAAGCTCTGCCCGTTTTGCCAGGGCACCTGTCCAGGCAAAAATAAGAGCGACAGGGTTTGTAGAAGTCTTTTCCCCCTTCTGGTAGCGGTAATAGTGCTTCTGGACAGTGCCGTGGCTTGCCTCGTACTCGTATTTTCCGTCTGGGGAAACGAGAACGCTGGTCATCATAGCCAAAGATCCGCAGGCAGAGGCAATCATGTCGCTCATAACGTCTCCGTCGTAGTTCTTGCAGGCCCAGAGCATACCGCCCTCGCTCTTCATTATTCTAGCCACAGCGTCGTCAATCAGAGTGTAGAAATATTCGATTCCGGCTTCGTCGAACTTTGCCTTGTATTCGCTGTCGAAAATACGCTGGAAAATCTCTTTGAAATTGCCGTCATAGGTCTTTGAAATTGTGTCTTTTGTGCCCAGCCAGACAGAGATTTTCTGGTCAAGGGCGTAGTTGAAGCAGCAGCGGGCGAAACTTTCGATAGACTTGTCAAGGTTATGGATTCCCTGAATGATGCCGGGACCTTTCATCTCCATGATGGTCTTGCGGATTTCCTTGCCGTCCTCGCCGGTGAAGACAAGCTCGGCCTTTCCGGCGCAAGGGGTCTTAATCTCGCAGTTTTTGTAAACGTCGCCGTAAGCGTGGCGGCCGAGAACAATGGGCTTTTTCCAGCTGGTTACGGCACAAGCCACGTTTTTCACGAAAATAGGGGTGCGGAAAACAGTGCCGTCAAGCTCGCCACGGATGATTCCGTTGGGGCTGGGGGTAAGCTGCTTTAAGTTGTATTCTTTTACGCGGGCCGCATTGCTGGTGATTGTGGCGCATTTTACGCCGACGCCCAGCCTTTTGATAGCCTCGGCGCTCTCGTAAGTGACTTTGTCATCGGTATCATCGCGGTGCTTCAAGCCCAAATCGTAATATTCGGTTTTCAAATCAACGAAAGGCTCAAGAAGTTTTTCTTTGATAACCGCCCACAAAACTCTGGTCATTTCATCGCCGTCAAGCTCGGCGATTGCGTTTTTCATCTGAATTTTTGCCATAATGCGTTACTATAATATAAAAACGCTCTTCCAGCAAGAACATCAAAAATTTCAGTTTATTTTTACTGTATTTTAAGACTTTCTAAGGCAGGTAGGGTTATCATTTAAAATAGGAATATTCAATTTCAATTGGAGGAAACTATGCGCGTATTATTGGTTGAAGATGAAGAAGGCTTGTCTCAGGCACTCGTTGAGATTTTCAAAAAAAACAGAATAAGCATAGACGCAGTTCTCGACGGTAAAGAGGGCCTGAAATTTGCAGAATCAGGAATTTACGATGTTCTCATTTTGGACATAATGCTTCCGGGAATTGACGGAATCACGATTCTAAAAACGCTCCGCGAAAACCACAACAATGTACCGGTAATTTTCCTTACCGCAAAAGACGATATTTCAGACAAAATCACAGGCCTTGACGCAGGCGCAGACGATTATCTCACAAAGCCATTTTCAAGCGATGAGCTTCTTGCCCGCGTCCGTGCCCTTTCAAGACGCAAGGGTGAGCTAAAAGAAGACTCTGTCACATTCGGCGACCTCACCCTCAACAAAAAGAACTGTGAGCTTCAGTCTTCATCCGGCGAAGCTATCAAGCTGTCCCTCAAGGAATACCAGATTCTTGACCTTCTCTTTGAGAATCCCCATCAGATTATCACAAAAGAGCAGCTCATCGAAAAAATCTGGGGCGGCGACTCAAATGCGGAATACAACAACGTTGAGGTTTACATTTCATTCATCCGAAAAAAGATAGAAAATCTCAAAGTCGGAATCCGAATCCGCACCGCACGTGGAATCGGATATTCTCTGGAAGACGAAACACGCTAATCAAAATGAATGTAATAAAGCAGCTTCAGATAAAATTCGTATACTCGATGATTCTCATCGAAATGATAGTCTTTGCCGTCATTCTCCTTTCCCTGAATTTTGCGATTACAAGGCGGGAAGTAAATGAGGCAAAAGACTTTCTTGTCTATCTCTCCAACAACAACGGGCACAGGCCCAGGCCCAAGCCTTATCATGACGACAAAAGGGGCGGCTCCTTTCCCCCTGCTGAATTCCTCAATGACATCGATGCCACATCTTCTGCCAGCAGGGAACATCCTGAAGATTTTTTCCACAATTTCAGTGATTTTTTCCGGGTTGAGCACGCGACGGAATCGAATCTCCGCAATTATTTCTCAGTTAAAATCCTGTCAAACGGGGCAATCGTTGAAGTCATTCAGGATTTTCCCCTGAATTACACGGACAATGAAATCCGAAATCTTGTAAACGGCATACTTGATGACGGGAAAATATCCGGCTCTGTCCGAGGCGTTCTCTACTACATCCGGGAGCTGAACAACTCTTACAAGCTTATCTGCATGGTCAACAGGAACTCCGAGTTAAAGACACTGAACAAATTGTACATCTATTCGTCAATGCTCTACCTTCTGAGCATTATCGTATCCGTGTTGATTTCAATCCCAATATCAAAATACATGATTCGTCCGGCAAAAGAAGCTTTCATCAAGCAAAAGCAGTTCATCGCCGACGCAAGCCATGAATTAAAGACCCCCATTGCCGTAATCGGCGCAAACATCGACGTCCTTGAAGGCGAAATCAAAAACAACAAGTGGCTCGAATACATCAAAACCGAGAATAAACGCATGGGCGAGCTTGTAAAAGACCTGCTCTATCTGGCAAAAAACGATTCAGGCCGCAACGAGCTTACTTTCTGTGACTTCGATTTTTCAAACGCAGTGGAAAATTCAGTGCTGCCCTTTGAGGTCGTGGCATTTGAAGCAGGAAAAACCCTGGAATTCGACATTCAGAAAGGCATCACCTGCTACGGCGACGAGAAATCTCTAAAACAGGTCTTCATCATCCTCGTGGACAACGCTCTCAAAAACTCAGAAGAAGGGGCAAAAATCACAGTCCGCTCATATGCGGAAGGCCAGAAAATCTTCTATAAAGTGCACAACACGGGAGCAGGAATCCAAAAGGACGAGCTGGAGAAAATCTTCCTGAGATTCTACCGCTCGGATTCATCACGGGCCAGAAAAACCGGCGGCTATGGACTCGGGCTTGCCATCGCCAGGGCAATCGCCCAAGACCATAACGGAAGCCTTACCGCAGACAGCGAATTCGGGAAATGGGCGGAATTTACCCTGGCTATTCCCCGAAAGAAATAAAAAGAGTAATATGAATCTATGGAAACAAAAGAACTCTATCGCGAGATTTTAAACGAACACAACATAAATCCCGCCCATAAAAGTGACTTTACAGAAGCAAACCTCACCCTGCAGGGAGTGAACCCCAGCTGCGGTGACAACATCACTTTAAAATTAAAAACAGAAAACGGCATGGTGCTGGACGGCGCCTTTACCGGAAGCGGATGCGCAATCAGTCAGGCAAGCTGTGACATGATGCTTGACCTTATAATCGGGAAAACCGAGGCAGATGCGCTCCGGCTCTGCGAAATCTTCATGGGCATGATTCAGGGAAGCGTCACAGAAGCAGAGATTGAAGAGCTTGACGAGGCGAGCAGCCTTCAGGCAATCCAGCACATGCCGGCCAGAGTCAAATGCGCCGAATTGGGCTGGCGGACCATGCGGGAGATGCTGGGTCTCAAAAAGGACACAGCAAGCGCAAGCGCGTCACACCCCGGCTGCCCCACAAATTAAACCTGTGAAAGCAAACGACACCTTACGGAAAAATCCGAGATTTTATCCGTAAGGTTTCTTTTTCTCTCACACTCTTTTTTTCTTCCAATTCCTCATTCATTTTGCTATAATTTTTTATCTTAATTTTCAAAAGAGGCATATAATGGCTATCACTTGGGAAAATCTTGACAAACTTTCTTCTTACAAAAAACTCCAGTCCCTCAAAGGAGCGGTCAGCGTAAAATCAGAGCTTGCTGCCGCAGGCGCTGCCGACCGCGTAAAAAACTACAGCGTTCCGATGGGAGCAGGTCTCACTTACAACTACGCCGCAAAGCAGGTTGACGACAAAGTTCTGGCTGTCCTCAAAGAGCTTGCTGCCGAGGCTCAGCTTACTCAAAAATTCGCCTCAACATACAATGGCGAAGTAATCAACACCGGGGAGAAACGCATGGTTCTCCATCATCTCTGCCGCGGCCAGCTTGGAAACAATGTTATGGCAGACGGAGTAAACAAACGTGATTTCTACATAAAGGAACAGAAACGCATCGCTGAATTTGCTGAAAAAGTTCACTCTGGCGCAATCGCCAACGCAAAGGGCGAGCGCTTCACTACAGTCGTTCAGATTGGTATCGGCGGCTCAGACCTGGGGCCTCGCGCAATGTACCTTGCCCTTGAAAACTGGGCAAAGGCAAACGGCACGTTCAAAATGGAAGCAAAGTTCATTTCCAACGTTGACCCTGACGACGCAACGGCAGTCCTCAAATCAACAGACCTCGCTCACTCAATCTTCATTCTGGTTTCAAAATCAGGCACAACTTTGGAGACCCTTACAAACGAGTCTTTCGTAAAGGACGCCCTCAAAAAAGCCGGCCTTGAGCCTTCTAAGCACATGATTGCGGTCACTTCCGAGACTTCTCCATTGGCTCATAACCCGGACTATCTTGAAGCCTTCTACATGGACGACTACATCGGCGGCCGCTACTCATCAACTTCTGGCGTTGGCGGAGCCGTACTTTCGCTCGCATTCGGCGCAAAAGTTTTCGACGACTTCCTCAAGGGCGCGGCCGAAGAAGACAAACTCGCCACAAACGAAGATATCCTCAAAAATCCGGCTCTCCTTGACGCTTTGATCGGAATCTACGAGCGAAACGTTCAGGGCTACCCTGCAACAGCAGTCCTGCCGTATTCACAGGGCCTGAGCCGCTTCCCTGCTCACTTGCAGCAGCTTGACATGGAATCAAACGGAAAGAGCGTAAACCGCTTCGGAGATAAAATCGACTACCTTACAGGCCCGGTAATCTTCGGTGAGCCGGGAACAAACGGCCAGCATTCATTCTACCAACTCCTTCATCAGGGAACTGACATCATTCCACTTCAGTTCATCGCGTTCAAAGAAAATCAGGCTGGAAACGATGTGGTTATCGAAGGCTCTACAAGCCAGAAAAAATTGGGCGCAAACGTTACGGCTCAGATTATGGCTTTTGCCTGCGGCAAAGCTGACTCAGACCCGAACAAATCTTTTGCAGGCGAGCGACCTTCAAGCCTTATCTACGGAAAACAGCTCACACCGTCAACACTGGGCGCCCTTCTCGCTCACTACGAGAACAAGGTAATGTTCCAGGGCTTCGTATGGAACATCAACAGCTTCGATCAGGAAGGAGTCCAGCTCGGCAAAAAACTCGCCAAGACAGTCCTTTCAGGCGAGGCAAAAGACGCATTAAAGGCCTATACTGAATTGCTTTCGATATAGGCACCGCACAGAATAAGCGTTACAAAATAACCACAGATGTCACAGATTATAATAAAAATCAGAGGCATCTGTGGTTTATTTTTTTTACTGATATAAAATTTTTCAGCTACAATTTGAACAAATCCCGGATATTCCTGTCCACAATTACGCTGAGCTCGCTGGACATAATTCCCCGGGCCTGTGCAACAAAATGATAGCAATGTTCGATTAGGACAGGAGTGTTTGTCTGTCCTCGGAAAGGAACAGGAGCCAGATAAGGCGAATCAGTTTCCATTAAAATACGGTCGTTCGGCACAAAGCGGAGCAAATCCTGCATTTCATCCATCTTTGCCTTTTTGGTGTATGTCACAGCCCCCCCAAAGGCAATGTGCCAGCCCAAATCCAAGAATTTCCGGGCTTCTTCCTTGCCATAAGAATAGCAGTGAATGATTCCATTGTGATATCCCATGTTTTTTATGCAGTCAACCGTGTCGTCAAAGGCATCCCTGCTGTGAACGATTACCGGAAGATTCATTTTGCGGGCAAGATCAATCTGCATCTGGAATAGCTCACGCTCCCCCTCGTAAACACTCTGGTCAAAATCACTCTCACAGCGGCCGTCAGCGCCGCCCGGATTCCAGTGATGGTCAAGGCCGCACTCGCCGATTGCGACGAAATGGCTTTTATCCATGAAAGCCTCAATTGAGTCCTCAAGCTTTTTCATAGCCTCGGTGCAATTTTTGATTTCATCAACATCAGGCCAGATTCCCGCGGAAAAATAAATCATCTCGTCAGCGGCCTGCTTCACGCCCTCAGGGAGCTTGGAGACAGTCTCCTGAATCTGAACATGGCGGCGCAGCAAATCGTCGCTCCTTGTGCCAATATCAAGCCCGAAGAACATATTTCGCGCAACAAGATTAGAAAGAATCTCCGCTCCATCCAAACCGCGCTCAACCAAATGATGAAAATGAAAATGTGTATCACTGAACATAGAATTATTCTATCGAATTTGAGGGAAAAAGTGAAACGCAACCTTGAAAACAAGCTGATTTTTATGCTATAATATCCATGTTGCTTGCAACGTTGCCAGGATGGTGGAATAGGTAGACACAAGGGACTTAAAATCCCTCGACAGCTAATACCGTCGTGCCGGTTCGATTCCGGTTCCTGGCATAGGGAGCGTCCCTGCACTAGCAGGGTAAAACCTGTCTCACAGGTTTTAAGCGAGTCTCGGAAAAATCTAAGATTTTCCGTTTTTACTTTACTTGGCTGAAAAGCCCTGCCATTTCGTCACGCCAGCTTCCACGCTCAGATTCACGACCTTCCCACTCGATTGTCTTACGGATAGTGAAATGCTTCTGGTCATGGGGATTTTCAAAATGAAGAACGGCGAATTTTCCCTGCCCTATATATGCAATCTTATCGCTCTGAGCAAGTTTTTCATCAGCGGAAAGTTTTGCGAGCACACAGTCAAAGTGAACCGGCTTCTCGCTTCCACGATTTGAAATCGCGCTGGCGATATCAGTAATCGGCTCCCCGCATATTTCGCAAGTGACAACTTGTTCCTTAAAGGCTCGGATTGCGGCCTGATTTTCTTCGATTTCTTTTTGATTTACCTGACTTAAAATGCGGCGTCTTTCCTGACGGCGCTCATAAGAACCGCTTCCACGACTCTCATGTTTCCGCTCGCTTCGATTTTCGCGGCTTCTGCCCCGCTCAGAGCGTTCATTTTTCTCAGTGGAACCGTCCCGGTTATTCCAATTCTGATTTCTGCCACCACGTCGTCGGTCATTTCGACTCATGCCTTCTCCTCATAGACTGCTGTTCGCTGTCTTCAACTATTTTACGGCTCAAAACCTGTGCGATTCTCTGGACTGCAAAATCCACGTATTCTGCATCGTGAATTTTTTTTCGCAATTCCATAACGCGAGGTGAGAATGTCCTGTCAAAGACGACTGATTTAGAAGAAGTCATACAAACTCCGAAAAAGCATTTTGAATATGATAAACAGGGGGCAGATTAGGCATGTCGATTACTAAAACATCAAATCTGATTATACTGTTACTATATTCTCGATGTTTTGCAAGAAAAAAATTAGCCGTTTTGATAATTTTCTTCTGTTTTCTTAAATCAAGCTCGTGTGCAAGGATTTCGGCATTTCCGCTGGGCAATGCTTTCACTTCCACAAAAACAAGAACATCATCTTTTTGCGCAATTATATCAATTTCACCGCTTCGTGTCCTGAAATTCCGTTCAACTAAGCGGTAAGAATGAGAAAGGAGATAAGCGCAGGCCTTTTCCTCGCCTTCGTTCCCCCGTTCTCTGGAAGATTTATGCTCATTCAAAAAAAGCGACTCAGACACCAGCCTGCTCCAAAGGCTCTTCGTCGATATCCTCAACTTCTTCAAGGTCATCAAGCATATACAGAGAATCCGAATCAACATTCTTGCTGTCGCTTACAAGATGACCGTATGTAAGCAGATAACGGATACTCCAGCGTTGAATCGCATTTATATGATAGCTTTTTACAGCCTTTTCTTCGCCAAGGAACATGTTCTCACCGTCATCAAAGAACACTGGCGCAGAAAAGCGCATCCCTAACTTGAGTTCATTGCAGTCAATTTTAGTAAATTTCTTGTCAGCCATTCCGCGCTCCAATACTTCTATTATATATCTAAGAATTCGCTTCGTCTAGCTTTATGACAAAAGCAAAGATGGCGGCGATTGCAGAGTATGTTGACTCAGGGATAAAAGAGCCAAGACGCTGCAGAGAAAGGACATTGGCCATTTCAGCATTCTGAACAATCGGAACATCGTTCTTATCGGCAATTTCAACAAGACGGCGGGCAACAGAGCCCTTGGCCTTTGCTGAAATATACGGCGCATCAGCCCAGTCGGGATATCTGAGCGCGACAGCAGAAAAAATCTCGTCCTTATCCTTTGACATTTAAACGTCTCCTTGTACGAAAGAAAGGCAAGCGTCATCACATGGGAAACCGCTTAACAAGTCAAAATCCACCCGCTCAAAACGAACCGACCGGCCAAAAAGTGCAGGAAGCATGGATTCTGCTCCGGAAAGTGAATTTTCCTCGTTGGAAGCGAATTTAACGGAGTCAAGCTGGCTGTCCTTGAAATCCAAGGCAAAAATCCGGTGTTTTTCAGCGCTCAGTATATCGACAACAAGCTTCTGCAATTTTCTAAAATCGGAGTCAAAGAGCATCTTTATAGAACCAAAAGAATCCCGGAAATCCCATTCAAAGGGAAGCACAATCCAATGATTAAGGGGAATATCTTTTTTTGCGGATGACAGAAGCGTGTTAAATGCCGTAAGAAGCCCGGCTTTGCGAGAAATAGCGGCCGAATCTGCAGAATCAAAGAATCTCTTCACGCTTTCACAATTAAAAACTGCTCTTTCAGTCTTTTCTCTGCCAGAAAAATCTTTCGCATCCTCTTTTGATTTACGACGCCTCTCTCTCTTTTCTGAGTTTCCCTGATTTTTTCCAAGAAGCGCGGAAATACGCTCATCATCTGCGGTAATTCCCTTTTCCTCGAGCAAAAGCGCAAGCTGGGCTTTCTCGGAGCCGTTTTCACCACTTTTTTTTGAGACAGCAAGGGCTTTTTTCGCCAGGGGAAGGTCGATTTTCATACCGAGTTGTTGCATGAACTGAAAGATTTTGAGGCTCTCCACATTCGGCTCCAAGCCAAGTGCTGAAAGGAATTCAGAAAGCCTTGGAGAAAGGCTCTTGCCATCGAAAGGAAAACGCTGCACAAGCTCATTCGCCTCTCCCTGCTCCCTGACAAGTGAAAGCTGCACCAGACCGTCTTTCAGGCTCACCTTTGCAGAAAAAACCGAACCGGCCCTCAGATTAGTCTCCGACTTCACGCTGATTTTCTGCCCCGCAATTGAAAGTGAATATGAACCGTCTCCATCATGGGAAAGTACCCGAGCCGTAACGACAGAACCTGAGCGTAACACAGACAGGCGGGCATTATGAGAAACTTGACCATGTATAACATGAACGGGAGTCATCGAAATAGGCAAAAAAAATCCACAGATGCCACAGATTATCACAGATTAGATATTCTCATACACGAAAGAACTTCACTTAAAAACGAAAGAATCTCGTAAGATAAAACTTTAATCTGTTTACACCTGTGTAATCTGTGGTTTAAACTTCACGCAGTTCTCAGCTTATTTTTTAGCTGGTGCGTTTGCGTGTTCTGCAGCTTCCTCAGCCTTAACCTCTGCTTTGAGAGCAGCTTCTTTTTCTGCAGCAGCTTTTGAAAGGTCGCGAGACCATTTGAGGTATTCGACAGCCGGCTGACCGATAAGCTCTTTGACTTTTGCAGCCTTACCAATCTTGTCACGGACGTAGTAGAGCTTTGAGCGGCGAACTTTACCTGGGCGAACGATTTCAACGTTTACAACGCGAGGACTGTAAACCGGGAAGATTCGCTCAACGCCAACGCCGTAAGAAATCTTTCGGACAGTGAATGTCTTGCGGACTCCTGAATTTTTGATAGCAATAACGAGACCTTCAAAAATCTGGATTCGTTTTGTTTTGCCTTCAATGATTTCAAAGTGGACTTTTACAGTATCACCGACTTTGAAATTGAGGGAAGTTTCATCTTCCTGCTGTGCTTCAATAGTTCTGATAAGATCCATTGTTATTTTCTCCTAATTGACCGATGGCTTTCTGCCACGGCGTTTTTTGCCTTCATGCTTCTGCAAGTGCATTTCCAGCAATTCCTCAATCATCTTTTCGGCTTCTGTAGTGAGCAGTCCCTGCATCCTCGCGCTGGCGATTAAATCAGGCCGATTCGCAAGTGTTTTTTGAAGACGCTTTTTCAGCCGCCACTTTCGGATTTCTTCATGGTTGCCGCCGGTTAAAACCTCGGGAACAGCCAAATCCTTATACACAGCCGGGTGAGTGTATTGGGGATATTCCAAAAGTCCGTCAGAATAGCTTTCCTCGTCAAGGCTTTCCGGGGTGATAACATTCTCGACGAGCCGGTACACTGAATCAACAATGACCGTTGCCGCAAGTTCCCCGCTGGACATTACATAATCTCCGATAGAGATTTCGTCATCGACATACAAATCAATGATTCGCTGGTCGATTCCCTCGTAACGCCCGCACACCAAAACAATTTCGTCTTTCTGACTAAGTTCCTGCGCTTTTTTTTGCGTGAATGGCCTCCCGGAAGGAGTGACATAAATCACATGCTTCTTGTAGGCCTTTACGCTGTCAAGCGCTCGCCCGAGAGGCTCCGCCATCAAAAGCTGACCGGCGCCGCCTCCGTACGGCTTGTCATCACATGTCTTGTGTCTATCAAAGGCAAAATCCCTGATATTCACTAAATCGTAGGCAATAATTCCCTTTTCAACCGCTTTCGCCATGATTGAGGCTTCAAAAAAAGCGCGCGGAATCTCAGGAAATAAGGTCAGCACAGTAAATTTCATGGAGTTACTCCAGAATCCAGAGGTGCATCAACTGGATTATCTTATTTTTGACATCAACTTTTCCGATGAACTGATCCTTTAGCGGCACATAGACCGTGCGGATTTTGCCATTGGAATCGTATTTGACGCTATCACTAAGACAATCACAATTCTCGGCCAGACAAACCTCCAAGAGGTTTCCAGAACCGCCTTCCATTACGTCTGTGATTGTACCCACCTGTATGGGCGCAGAATCATCTGCCAATCCGTCTTTGCCCTTGTAAACAAGAGCACAATTTTTTAAGTCTTCAACATACCACTCGTTCTCATCGAGAGGACAAGCGTTCTCGCGCGATACGATGATTTCCCACTTATTGAACTTTTGAGCAAGTTCCGGATTATCAACTCCCGCGAGTTTCATGTACAAGTCACGGCCGCCGACTTCCGCGTATTCAACCGAAAATGATTTCTCTTCTCCGGTCCTGCCGTTCCTTAAAGTGACTTCCTTCATAAGGGCAAAATGCTCATATTCACCAGAAGCACTTTCTACTTTAAATTCGCCCGAAATTCCATGAGAGCCACGAACGAAGCCAACGATAAAAACGTCGTTTTTATTAGATTGTTCCACAGTTCAATTAGTCCAGTATGTCAAGGCTGTATCGCTTGCCATCTCTACTGGCTGATGCACTCAATACTGTGCGCAATGCTTTAGCAATTCGGCCATATTTGCCGATTACCTTACCAATATCGCCCTGGGCTACGCGAAGTTCAAGAACAGGACCTCGTTCACCTTCGGTTTCATTTACCGAGACTGCACTGGGATCATCGACCAATGATTTTGCAATATATTCAATCAGGTCTTTTTCCATTCCCCGTTACTCCCGTAAACTTATTTGTTGTTAAGATTTTTTTTGCTGAAAAGCTTTTTTACTGTTTCTGTCGGCTGTGCACCAACGCTAATCCAATACTTTGCACGCTCTTCATTTACAGAAAACTGGTTTTCGCCTTCCTGTGTTACAGGCTGGTAAGTACCGATTTCTTCGATAGTCGTGCCATCTCGCGGCTTGCGAGAGTCCTGAACAACGATTCGGTAGCACGGACGTTTTGCTGCACCGAATTTCTTGAGTCTGATTTTGACCACAATATTCCTCCATAATAGAATAGTGAAATAATAATATATCTTTTTTAGAAAGAATAATCAATTGTTTTATCAGCAAATAGAAGAAAAAAAAGAGGCTGTCCGATAAGTATGAGTCATTGCCGTGCTCAAGGGCATTGCTTGTCGCCCTTGCTTCAAGGGCATTGCTTGTCGCCCTTGCTTCAAGGGCATTGCTTGTCGCCCTTGCTTCAAGGGCATTGATTGTAGCCCTTGCTTAGACACGGCAATCTCTTGTATTGTAATTAAATGACACTTCTTGAACTTATTGGTCATCCCCTTATGTCAGTTGACTTTGAATCCGTTTATCATCTGAACTACATTCTGGGTAGCATCCTGAGACTTCGCACCGGCTTCGGCGACTTCTCTTGCGGCTGACTGCATTTCGCTTATCGCGCCGGTAATTTGCATTGAATTCTGCATTGTTTTTTCAGAAATCGACCGCAACTCAGAGATTTCGGCGAATACGGAGGCGCTGGCATTCTTCATGTTGACTGAGGCGTCGGTAATCCGCTTGCGGGAATTATCAAGGCTCTCCATGGTCAGAAGAATATCATTGAATCCAGATGTCTCATCGCTCATGCCCGCTTTGACCTCACGCATCATGGAATCCATACGGGCGATTTTTGAACCGACACGCTCAAAAGACTCTGACGACTGCTTTGAAGAAAGAACAATCCCCTGAATCGCATCGGAAATACCGTCAAGCAGCTTTTTGATTTCCATTGACTGGGTAGCAGATGTCTCCGCCAGAGCACGGATTTCATCAGCAACAACGGAGAATCCCTTTCCTACGTCGCCGGCATGAGCCGCCTCGATAGCAGCATTCATGGCGAGAAGGTTGGTCTGCTCAGCAATAGCCGCAATTGCCTGGTTGGCTTCGTTAAGGTTTTCAGACTGTTTTGAAATCTCGTCAATCTGAGATGAAACCTCAATCTGGATTTTACTTCCGTTACGGGCTTCCTGAGTGAGCACTTCATATTCTTCGGTAATGGTGTCCACGTTTTTGCTGACAGTCCGGATGTTCTGAGAAATATTCTCGATTGCATTTGATGATTTTGAAATCGCGGCAGCCTGCTCACTGATTCTCATGTCCAGATTTGCGATTTCTGTTTCAACGGAATTGATTCCTCCAGAAATCACTTCGATTTTTTGAGCCTGAGAAGAAATCTGCGAATTTATCTGGCTTACACCGTCCGCGGCACCCGTAATCTGTTCAAGAGAGCATTGCATTCGCTGCGCAAGACGAGAACCGCTGTCTGTAAGCACGGAAGTTTCCTGCTGCAAGGTTCCCACGATATTCGTCATGCTCTGAATTACCTTATTACAGTTTTTTGCAAGAAGCGTCAGCTCGTTATCGCCGCGCTCAGGAATACGGTGGGTCAAGTCTGCAGTACCATCGGAAATTTTTGCCATTGCATCGGAAATACTGCGCATCGAGCCGAAAATCGCAGTCGAGAAAAGATAGAGAACAAATGCCCCTACAAGAATCAGAAAGATTCCGATGGAAGAAAGCATAATCACCCGGCTCTTGATGGTATTGATGATAAAAGTAATGTCAAAGTCACAGCCGATAAAGCCGACAATCTTTCCAGATGAAGTTCTGATTGCCTTGTATGTAGAGACCGTCCATCCCCATCCTTCCTGATATACCATTCCGGAAGAAAGCAGCTCACCGGTTTTCATGGTGATAAGGGGAGCGTCTTCCCAAGATGAAATATCTTCATCCGTACCCATTGGAGAATAGTTTTCGGTATCGCTTGGGTCACAGCTTCCGTCGATAATGTAGCGGAATGTGGTGTCTGAGACAGGAGCCATGGTGAAAAGATAAGCACAACCGACAGACTCTGCAACATTGAGCATCCACAGACGGGTTTCTTCAGCCCATTCGTCGTCTGAATCAAGGGTTTTTGTCAGATTTTCAAATTTATCGCCGTCAATGTATGAAGAAACTTTCTCAACGACAGGCTTGCCCTGCATTTCGGCAAATTCCTCCGCCGTCCTGACTATGCTAAACATCGCAATGACTGAAACAGCGGCAAGCGAAACAAGAATGAAACTCGCAAAGCCAGCGATAAACCTAACTTTCAAAGACTTGAACATTTACGTATTTCTCCAAATAATCAAAAATTATAACGCATTACGGAATAAAATAAAGACTTTTTTAATATAATTTTTTGTTTTTTTAAATATCGAAGGGAGACCCAGCCTCCACACAGAGCATTTTTCCCGTAACAGGATGGGGAAAAGTAAGGGAAGCGGCATGAAGCATAATCCGCTCATATTCAGGAGCGCCGTAAAGAGTGTCACCGAGAATAGGAAGATTTTGAGAGGCAAGATGCACCCGGATTTGATGGGTTCGGCCCGTGAGGGGACGGCATTCCAGCAAAAGGAGTTTTTCCGCATGAGGAAGAGGTGATTTTCCGGAGAAGGACTTCAACTTGGCGGGAGAAATTTCCTTGAGCACAGTGAAGCTTGTCCTGGCAGGAAGACCGCCGTTTTTTTCGCTGACCCGGCCCCACTTCGCGGCCTGACCTTTCGGGCTGATTCGTCCAAGGGGAAAATCCACAGTGAATGAAGAGCCAGCAACAAGCTTTCTTGCCTCAGAAGATTTTACGGCAACAAGGGCATTGTAGACTTTTCGAGCTCTGTGTTTTTCAAACATCTCATGGCAGACCGCGTTTACAGACCTTGCTTTCGTAAAGAGAATGACTCCGCTGGTGTCCCGGTCAAGGCGGTGCATTATTCCGAGATAAGGCGGATTTTTTGCATTGGGATGCTGGATTTTCTGACGCTCAAAGAGAAAGCGAATCACAGACGCGTGGAGATTGTCACGGCTCCCCACCATGCCGGCTTCCGTTGGGAAATGAGCAGGCTTGTTCACCAAAATAATGCTCTCGTCCTCAAAGAGTATGTCTTTTTCAGAAAGCTCAAATTTAATACCGTCCGGCTGTTTTTCAAAGAAGAGCTTTTCTTCGTCGATGAGAGTCTGAACCTGGCTTCCGGAGCGCAGCTTGAATGCCGGTAGGCGCACCTGCCGTCCGTTGACGCTGACACAACCAGATACGATAAGACGGCGGATTTTGGAATTAGAGATTTCCGCACCAATAAGACGGGGCAACTCACTCCGAAGAAGGTCATTGAGAGAAGCAGATGAAGATACATGCAGGGTGAAAGATTTCATATTTTTAAATTCCCACACAGGAAAGGGGCACTAAGCGCACTCCCAAGTCCTGTGAGGAATTTTTATTTTAATATCCCAAGTTTTCGCCAACCAGGATGATTTTGATTCTGCCTTTGTTTTTGCAGATTCTCACCTTTTCAAAAACAGCGCAGATATCCTTCTCGTCGGAGAGCTTCAGTCGTTTTGCGTTCAGAGGGGCGGCGATTTTAAGGGCACGTGTTTCAAGGTCAGATTCGGCGGGAACGATTTTATTGATTCCGACGAGGGCAACCACTGATTTCGGTCCAAAAGTGATTGCAGCCACGCGGTTTCCGTTTCCGTCGATATTGAAAAGAACGCCGTCTTCGCTCACAGCGTTAAAGCTTGTAAGGAAGGTGTCGGCGGTAAGAGCCTTGCGCATGATTTCAAAGCGTTCTTCAGGAGATTTTGCCTCATCCCGGTCGATTTTAATATAATTCCCTGCCTTGATACGGGCAAGCAAGCCTGACTCCTCGATTGAGACAGAACCGCCCCATGAGACAGAAGAACCTTCCGGGATGAAAGAGAGCGCCTTTTCGACAGCATCAGCCTTTGTGGCGGCAAAAACAGCCTCAAAACCACGTTTTTTAAGATTTTCGATTATTTTCTCTATGTCCATGATTCGACTCCTTATTTTTTATTTTTGATGAAGAGCAAAGATCCCAAAAGAAGGGCTGCTCCGACAATCCATGAGATAATTCCGCTGGCAAGGATTCCAAGCCCGTGAGTAAAGCCCGCGACAATGTAAGTGATGAAAGAGACGACTGCAACAACCATGACGTATGGAAGCTGAGTCGAGACATGGTTCACATGGTCACACTGCGCCCCCGCGCTGGCCATGATTGTGGTGTCGGAGATTGGTGAGCAATGGTCTCCTGCGACAGCTCCGGCCATACAGGCAGAAATCGAAATGATGCGCAAGGGGTCAGAGACATTTGGGAAAACAGCGATACAAATCGGAATGAGGATGCCGAAAGTTCCCCAGCTCGTTCCAGTTGAGAAAGCAAGGAAGAGCGCGACCACGAAAATAAGGGCCGGAAGGAATGATTTGACAGCCCCCGCCTTCTCCATGAGACCGGCGACATATTTTGCGGCTTCGAGAGAATCTGTCATGGCTTTGAGAGTCCATGCAAGGGCAAGAATCAGGATTGCCCCGACCATCGCCTTGAACCCCTCCGGGAGACAAGACATACAGGCCCTGAAAGGAAGAACCCGCCTGGGAACATAGACTATGAGGGTACAAATCAGGGCGGCAACAGAACCAAGCACAAGGCCCACAGAAGCGTCGGAATTTGCAAACGCATCAATGAAGTTTTTGTGATTTTCTCCGGAAGCAAAGAAACCGCCGGTGTAAATCATGCCGACAGTACAAAGCAGGATAAGGCTTACAATCGGGAAAACCAAATCAAAGACAGTACCCCGGCCTATTTTATCGGCTTTATCAGAAGAAAGCTCTTTTTCTTCGGCAAGGCTCTCGAAACGTGCCATTGAAGAGAAATCAAACTTGAGGCAGACGATAAGGAACATCATGCCAACAGTGAAGAAAGCGTAGAAATTGAATGGAATCGCCTTGCAGAAAAGAGCAAGACCGTTCTCTCCTTCAGAGACAAAGCCTGCTACAGCCGCCGCCCATGAAGAAATCGGCGCGATGATACAGATTGGAGCCGCAGTCGCGTCAATCAGATAGGCAAGTTTTTCGCGGGAAACACGGTATTTATCGGTAACGGGACGCATGACAGAGCCGACAGTGAGACAGTTGAAGTAATCGTCGATGAAGATAAGGATTCCAAGGAAGATTGTAGCCACCTGCGCTCCGACACGGCTCTTAATATGTTTTTTGGCCCAGTCTCCGAAAGCAGCGGAGCCGCCGGCGGAATTCATGAGAGCCACCATTGTGCCGAGGACAACGAGGAAAACCAGAATGCCAACGTTCCACGGATCAGAAAGCTGCTTTATCAAGCCGTCGCTGAACACATGCGTAAAAAAGCCCGTAAAGCCTGAATGGGCATCAATGGCAAAAAAAGCACCGCCGATTAATATTCCGACAAAAAGTGAAGAATACACTTCCTTTGTGATGAGTGCCAGCGCAATTGCTACAATCGGCGGCACCAGTGACCAGAATGTTCCTGTCATAATAACTCCATATAATGAATCACAGATTAGCACAGATTCGCATTCCGTGTATATGTTCTCTGCGATAAATTCCTATAATACGCATCTTACTTTGTGACCGGGAGCAACTTCCTTCCAATCGGGAATTCGCTCAGTGCATTTCATGCCTGCATGGGGGCATCGATGGGCGAAAGGACAGCCTTGAAGACTTTCCAGAGTAGTCTTGACCTCACCGCCTGCCTGAGTATGCATGCCGCCGCTTCCCTGAAAGAGCAACTTTGTGTAAGGATGGGTCGCGGTTTTATAGAGATCGCGGGCAGGAGCTTCCTCCACGAGCAGGCCTCGGTACATTACGCCGATTGTGTCGCAGAAATAGCAGGAGACCCGCAAATCGTGAGCGATAAAGAGAAATGAAATTCCACGCTTTTCACGGATGCGCTGCAAGAGATTTAGGATTTGGCTTTGGATGCTGACATCCAGGGCGCTGACAACCTCATCACAGAACATTACTTCAGGCTTCATGATAAGGGCGCGGGCAATTGAGATTCTCTGCCGCTGACCACCTGAAAACTCAGAAGGACCTTTCTCAAGATCCAAAGGCTCCAGCCCCACTTCTTCCATAATGGCGGCAGCCTCTTCATAAGCGATTTTTTTCCCTGGCCAGATTGTAGAATATTTATAGCTGGCGGTAAGGATATTGAACACGGTCATACGGGGGTTCAAGGAACGGGAAGGATCCTGAAAGACATATTTGATTTTTTCCCGGTATGAGCGAAGTTGTTTGCGATTGAACAGCAAGATGTTTTGTGCCCCTGCGTTCGGACTGTACCAGATTGCGCCACTATCGGCCCTGTACATTCTGACCAACATTCGCGCCGTGGTGGTTTTTCCGCAACCGCTCTCCCCTACCAAGCCGTAGGTTTTGCCCCGCTGAATTCCGAAGGAGACATCGTTGACAGCATAGACAAAGCGGTCATTTCTGGCAAAAAAGCCTGCCTCCAGTGTAAAGCGTTTGGTCAGATGGTCGGCTTGGATTATATAGTCACTCATTGTTTGTTATTTTCCCCGTTTTTCCGGTATAAATCAAGCATTTCTTTCATTCGCCGGGCAGGCCGGATAAGTTCCTGCATACTTTCGCCCTTGTTCAGAGTATCTATGATGGCCGCCACATAACGGTTCATGTCGACCGAGAAATACCATGATTTTTGTGTAAGCTCCGTTTTTTGGTGAATGAGGTTGGTGGTAAAAACGCGGTCAAACAGCCCCTGGGAAAAAGCAGCGTCGAATTTCTCAAAGCCGTTGGTGAAGAGACCGAAAGTTGCGAAAAGAAAAACTCTCTTTGCCCCCCGTTCTTTGAGCTGCTTTGCCACGTCAATAATGCTTGTGCCAGAAGAAATCATGTCGTCAACGACGATACAGTCCTTGCCCTTGACAGACTCGCCGCAGAAATCGTGGGCGATAATCGGATTCATGCCGTTTACGATGGTGGTGTAATTCCTCCGCTTGTAGAACATTCCCACATTCACGCCGAAAATCGTCGCCATGAAGACAACGCGGTCCATCGCCCCTTCATCGGGCGAGATAAACATCACGTGCTTGCTGTCAATCTGCAAGTCTCCGTATTCAGAAAGAAGGGCCTGGGTAAACTGGAGCGAGGGCGAGACGTTCTCAAAGCCGCTCAAAGGAATCGCGCTCTGCATCCGTGGATCGTGGGCATCAAAAGTGATGATTTCGTGCACACCCATATTCACCAGTTCCTGCAGCATGACAGCGCAATCAAGTGATTCACGCAAAACACGGCGATGCTGGCGGCTTTCGTAGAGGAAGGGCATAATCACAGTGATTCTTCCGGCCTTTCCGTTGCAGGCTGCAATCACACGCTTTAAATCCTGAAAATGGTCATCGGGAGACATGCGGTTTCTCTCGCCGTCCATGAGGTAGGTGACGGAAGGATTGCATACATCGACGAGAATGTACAAATCCCGGTCGCGCACCGACTCCTTGACAATTCCCTTAGCCTCGCCTGTTCCGAAACGCGGACATTGGACGGGAATGAGAAAATGCTCTCCATTCCGCCAGCCAGAAAGAATCGAGTCTATGATATTTCCGGCGTTGGCCGCAGACTCCAGCGCCACAATGCCTAATTTTTCTGCCATAGCAGCTCCCTCAGCAAATTATTGCGAAAATTATAGCACAGATTTCCTGTGCCTGCCAGAAATGCCTTCTTCCATCTTGTAACAATGAACCATCTTACAGTCTTTGGAGCGACATTCTTCTTTTGCAAAAGTACATCTCGGCGCGAAAGGACAGCCCGGCTCAGGGTGAGCGGGATCCGTGACGCGGCCTGGGATTGAGACTAATTTTTCTTTGCTGTAGTGGCTGCCGAATTTCGGCGAAGAGGCAAGGAGAGCCTGAGTGTAAGGATGCTTTGCATGGCGCATGATTTCCTCACTACTGCCCTTCTCCATAATGAGGCCGCCGTACATTACGATGATATTGTCGCAGAGGCCTGCCACCAAATCTATGTTGTGGCTGATAAATATAATAGAAAGATTCCGCGTTTTTCGCAGATTTGAGAGCAAAGAGACAATCTGAGCCTGAATAGTGACATCAAGGGCGGTGGTTGGCTCGTCTGCAATCAGAAGCTGGCAGCCCTGGGCAAGGGAAAGGGCGATGGAGATTCGCTGCAACTGGCCGCCTGAGAACTGGTGGGGGTAATTTTTAAGGCGGCTTTTGGGGTCCGGCAGGCCCACCTCATCAAGAAGAGCCACGGCTTTTTTGTCCGCCTCGCCGCGGCTGATTTCAGGCTGGCTGTTTCTGAAGGTCTCGAAGAAGACAGAGCCTATGTTCTGCAGGGGGTCAAAGCTTCTGCCCGGCTCCTGAAAGATAAGACCGATTTTCTTTCCCCGGTATGAGCGCATCTCTTTTTGGCTCAGGGAAGTAAGCTCCACGCCGTCAAAGAAGATTTTTCCCTCAACCGTGGCATTGGACGGATGCAGGGCAGGAATCGCCGTAGTTGTGACAGATTTTCCGCTTCCCGACTCGCCCACGATTCCAAGGATTTCTCCCCGATTCATCTGAAAGGAAACTCCCCGCACGGACTGAATAATCGTATGGGAAGAGCCTCGCAAGACAGTGAATGAAACCCGAAGATTCTGAACAGAAAGGAATGCGTCAGGAATGCCCTGCACGGATTTACGGTTCGCAGCGTTAGGGATTGGAGTGGCGGCGTCAGCCGTTGCGGAATGAGAGAGCGGAGCGGCCGAATGAAGCAATGGAGCGCAGTTAGCGCGGAACCACGGAAAGCCCGCCCCGCCTTTGGCGGGGAACGCCCTTTTTTTCTTCCATGCAGGGAAAATCACATGATAGGGGTCGAAATAGTCCCGGAGGGCATCGCCCAAAAAGTTGAAGGCCAGGGTTACGGCAAGCAAAAGCCAGACCGGAGTTAAGAGCCAGGGGAAATTCTTGAGGTTTGACAGGGTGGAGATGTCACGGTTTATGAGGCTGCCCCAGCTTACGGCAGGGTCGGCGATGCCAAGCCCCAGATAAGAAAGAGTAGTCTCGCTCATGATAAAGCCCGGAATGGCCAGCGTGGTCGAGACGATTAAGAGGCTGGTAATCTGGGGGATAATGTGGGCGAAAATTATCACTGTGGAAGGGATTCCTTCAAGGCCCGCGTCAAGGACGAATTCTTCCCGCTTGATTGAGTGAACCATGCCCCGGAGTGTGCGGGCGGTGCCGGGCCAGCCGACCAGGGAGAGAATCACCGTGATTATCATGTAGCTGGTGCCTGAATCCATCTTGCTGTTCAAAAGGGAGCGCAAAAAGAGAATGAGGTAAAGCCCCGGAATCAGCATGAAAAACTCGGAGAAGCGCATGATGGCCCAGTCAGTTTTTCCGCCATAGTAGCCGGCTATTCCCCCAAGAAGAATCGCCAGGACAAGAGAGATTGCGCTGGCCACAAAGCCGATTGTAAGGGAGATCCGGCTTCCGTAGACCATGCGGGAAAAAAGGTCGCGGCCGAGATTGTCCGCCCCGAAGAGAAAGACCGGGTAGACTTCGCCGGTTTTTGGCTCAGGAAGGGTGCCGAAAAGGTGGCGGCTTAGCGGAATGAGTCCGAAGAGGCGGTATTCCTCGCCTTTTACGAAAAAGCGGATTTTGTGATGGAATTCGCTCCCCTTCACTTTCGCGTACCGCCATGTAATGGGGTTCAAGACCCGGTATTCTCTGGCGACCAAGCCTTTTGCGCTAAGCTCAATGTTTGAGGGATGGAAAGTGTCTTCCTCAAAAGTACGGGTGGGCGTATAGGGCGAGATGAATTCCGCAAAAATCATGAAAAGATAGAGAATAATAAGGACGCAGACAGAAATCAGCGCGAGAGGCCTTGTCTTTAGATATTGGAATAATCGCTTCATAAAAAACTCCGTCAAAATCTGCGTCCTTTTTACGCAGCCTTATTTTGTCACAGAAAAATTCCCGATTGGGATTTCCTTTGAATATGAAAGCGGCAGATTCGGCGCATAAGAAAGTTCCGTAAATGTAAGTCCGCTGTCAAACGCGAATGTGGGATTCGCGCCTTTTTTGTTCAGGATTTGGGCAATGAATTTTCCGGCAGTGAGAGTGTTGAGTTTTGCAGTCACTGGAATCGTGCCGCTTGAAGAAGTGATTTCGTTATTTTTTGCCGTGAGTTTGACTGCATCACCGGAAGCAGTCTTGATAGAACAATTATTGAGCACATATTTCCAGGGAGCAGAGCCTGAATTCGCCACGTTCAAGTCGAAATTCACATCCATGTCCAGATTAACGCCGTCAAAAGCATTTTCAGCGACAGACTTTCCGGCAACAATGGAACCGGCGAGAGCCACGGCCTTGACCGTATTCATGCCGCCCGAAACAAGAGCGTTTTTGAGCGTTTCGAGAGTTGGCAGCTGAACCTTGGGATTTGAAACCGAGAACGAGGGCTTGAACACAGGAACGTTGAAATTCATTGAGAAAGGCAGATTTGATGCAAGGTTCTGGACGACGGCAGATTTTCCCAAATCAAGGGCGACAGAGCCATTCACTTTGAAGGGAAGATACTTGCTGTTCGATGAATTTGAATTTTTTGCCAGAGACATAATCGTCTCATAAGGGATTTTGAATTTGAATGCGTTTGATTTTTTTCCTCCAGCAGTCAGTTTCACGCCCTCGTCAGCGGAAAGAGACGTGAACTTGCTTTCGTTGCAGAGGACATCAGCGGCAACTTTTTTGATTGAGATGCCGACCGGAAGGGGATTGGTGACAGCGTAATTGCAGTTGAAAGTGATTCCTTCCAAATCAAGGGAAGCAATGGAAACTTTTTCAAGATTGACAGAGGGAGAAAGCCCCAGCTGCTTGAGCGTGGCACAAGAAAAGAGACCAAGGGCAAGCAGGGCAATCGCCGCAAGCGAAACGATACGTAATTTTTTCATAGTAAAACCTTCCTTATATAAAAACTTAGTTTTCCTTACCGTAGCGGATTCTTGGATCGACAATCGCAAGCAGGACGTCGCTGATTGTCATTCCGGCAAGAACCAGCGCGGAAATAAACATATTGTTTGCCAGAACAAGATTCACATCCTGCTGCATGACGGCATCGTACATGAGCCGTCCGATTCCAGGATATGAAAATATGATTTCAAGGACAAGACTTCCGGAGAAAAGGCTCGCCAACAGATTCGCGCTGCCCGTGATGTAGGGATTGAGGGTATTCCTGAAAGCGTGGTTCAAATAGACCCGCCGCTCGCTGATTCCCCGGGCACGGAGAGCCATGATGTAAGGAAGCCCCATCTGATCCAGCATGGTGCTTCGAATCATGCGCATGGTTCCGCCGATTCCGCCCAAAAAAGATGCGAAAAGCGGCAGGAATACATGATAGCTATAGCTGAAAAAGAATTTAACCGGATTTTCTGAAATTGGAAAATCAGGGTATGCCGTCACAGGGAAAAGCGAAGTGACAGAAGCGAAAAGCTGCAGGAGAATCAAAAGAAGGATTCCGGGGAAAGCGTGGAAAAAGAGCGCAAAGAAGGTGGCCGCCAAATCCACCCTTGTGCCAGCCTTGCTGGAAAAATACACGCCCAGCAAAAATGAGAAAATCGTGATAAAAATCAGGGAGATAAGATTCAGCACAAGAGAATTTACAATGCGGCTTTTTATAAGGAAAGAAACCGGTGCCTTTGAAATGAGAGAAACGCCCAAATCATGATGGATGACAACCCGCTCCAGCCATCGGAAATATTGAATCGTAAAGGGCTTGTCCAAGCCCAGCTCAGCGCGCATTTTTGCCATCTGCTCTTCGGAAAGAAGATTGTCCCGGTTTGCGCCGCCACCCGCCTCTGTCTGGCTCATGAGCTGCTGCTGCATCATCTGGTCAACGATGTCACCGGGAGCCAAAGCCATGAGCCCGAAAAGCGCCCAGCCCAAAATAAAGAGAATGACCAGCATGGTGATTATACGGGCAGTGATGAATGAAGCAAGAGGAAATTTGGATCGCCATGTCCTGAAAATTCTTGCGGTCAACGGTCTTTTACCCGCGTCCGTGCGGGCATTCCCTAGCCCCCGAGACTGACCGGGCTGCGAAGGGGTGGTGCCCGCTTGATTACTATGCATTACTGCTTCCTGCCTGCTCATTTAAGGGCTCACAGACGATTTTTTCAACCATTTCAGGAATTTTTGACTGCTCTTCTTTTGAAAGCCCTGCCGTTTCAATTGGGTCATGAATTATGAGCTTAACATGCTGGCCCGTTTTGACTTTTTTTTGCCCCTCGTAGATTCGCCATGTGCCGTCAATGGTCACGGGAACAATAGGAGCCGCCGACATGAAAGCCAGTTTGAAGCTTCCGGCCTTGAATTCATGGTGAGGGCCGCCCTTGCTTCGCGTTCCTTCCGGGAAAATCACCTGAGAATAGCCTTTTTTGACTCCCTCTGCCGCATCGTGAATGGCCTGAATGGACTTACGTGGACTTTTTCGTTCGATAAAGGTACACTGCAAAAGCCGCATCCAGTCTGCCAGCAGGGGGATTTTGCCCAATTCTGCCTTTGCGACGAAAGTCATGGGCTTATTGATAAAGCCGAACAAAAGGGGAATGTCCATGTTGCCCTGATGGTTTCCGATGAAGACAACGGCACGGTCTTTGGGAATTTTTTCCTCACCGATAACTTCCACCGTGGATTTTGTGACTTTTGAGAAAACGAAGCGCGCCCACTGGGGAACGATTCCAAAAACTACCTTATCGCGCTCAGCGATGTCGCCAGCCTTGTCATATTTGAGGGCAAGGCGGCGGAGTTTATTTTTCGAGAGCATGTAAAACGCCACTCGGATAAAAGAAATGATTGTCGTAAACATTCTTCAATATTACCGCAAGATAATGACTTTGGGAATAAAAAATGCCTCACAGCCAGCTGAATTTTCAATTCCAAATTTCCGATTTTCAAGTCTCAACTTTTTATTCCCTGTTTTTCCTTTTATTTCAGCCAGAGGTAGTTGGTTTCCGCGCCGTTTAGATTGTCGTAGTAAACATTGGTCATGTCCCAGCGGTTTTGCAGGCCGTAGAAAGAACGGCGGCGCAAAAGATAGATAATCGGGCACTCTTCAAGGAAAATCGACTGATACTCATCCCAGAGAGGCTTGGCTTTCTCGTAGTCCACGATACACTTGGCCTTGTGGTAAAGCTCGTCCACCCGCGCTTCCCAGTCAGTGGCAGGGGATTTTTGCAATGGGTACCAGAGATGCAGGTTTCCGTCGCTGACCCAGACATTGCTTCCCTGAGTGGGGAAAATGGAGCCGCCTCCAAAGCCGATGATAATGCTCTGCCAGTCGTAGCTTGTCATCAGCTGGTCAACGAGTTTCTGAAAGTCCGTGGGCCTGGGCGTGACCGTGATTCCTTCCTTTTTGCACTCGTCCACGATAATCTGGGCGATATCTGAAGAAATCGTGTCGTTTCCGTTAATTGTCAGATCGAATTCGACCTTGTTTCCCTCTGAGTCATACAAAAATCCGTCGTCATGTCGAGAAAATCCTGCCGTCTCAAGCAATTTTTTCGCATGGGCATGGGAATAGCGGTACTGAAGGATAATATCTTCATTATAATAGCGGTTGACTTTGGGGAAGAAAGAGTAAGTCGGCTCGGCGAGGCCCCGGTAAGTCTGGGAAATGATTCTCTCCCGGTTCAGAAGACAGCTCATTGCCTGACGGAATTCTTTTTTGCAGAACCATTTGTAAAAAGGCTCGTCCTTGTTCTTGGGATTCTGATTGAAAGACCAGAAGGAAGCGTTCATGGCTCCGTCCGCGTTGAAGACCGTGTAACCCTCGGTTTTACCCGCATTTTCAGGAATAAGCTGGCCGTCGGGAGTCAGGGCATTTTTTGCATTCTCTACAGCTTCCTCAAGCTGCTCGGGCTGGAAGGAATAATTTTCGGTTTTCCCCTGCTTGAACAAAAGATAGGCCGTGTTACTGTCTCCCACAATCTGCAAAACAAGCTCTTCCGGGTAATAATGATTTTCGCCATTCTCGTCCTTATCCCAAAAATTAGGATTCCGCTTGTACAAAAGACGCTGGCCGGGAACATATTCGGTGAGGAAATAGGGGCCGCAAGAAGGAAGCTCCTTGGGGTCAGAGGCAACGGTGAAGAGTTTTTTGACAGCCTCAGCTCCCCCCTTGTCCTTGGCGGCCTTGTACAAAAAGCGGGGGCCGAAATTCATGTTGGTATGCAAAACCGGCTCGGCAACAATCTGGGGAAAATGGAAGACAAAGGAGGCATCATCGATTTTTTCGATTGTAATCCGCTCCTCACTGCCGTCATCCATGGGCATAAACTGAGAGTTGTAGGCAGAGGAGCCACATTCCTCGTCCCCCTGAATCTCATCGTACCAGAAAATCACGTCATCGCTGGTCACTTTTACCTTTGGTCTGGCGTTTCCGTAGAAAGACCAGTAGACATCACTTTTAATCCTGTAAATCATGTCCAATTTGTTATGCTCTTCATCGATTTTTATCTCAAAATCTGCTATATGCCCCTTCCACTTACGCTCCACGATGTCATAGTCAGCAAGATACTGCACCAGAGGAGCCACAACCCCCGCCGTAGTTCCGTCTTTTTCCGCCACAAGCATGTTGAAGCTCTTGGGGTCGCCCATAATGATGTCATTGTAAGTGCCGCCGACCTTTCCAGTCTCAAAATGATTGGTCAAATTCGGGCGGTGAACAGTCTTCTCAATCAGTTCATTAGCCCCGCTTGCCCTTGCCGCCTCAATCTCTGAAAGAGTCATTTCGGGGGAACGGGAACAAGAAGCGAGGAAAATCCACAGATTACAAAGATTTGCACAGATTAAAAATGTTTTTTTGGGAAAGTGCCTTGCAAAGGAAGAGAGATTTTTCATAGCGAAATTATAGCAAAAAATAAAGGGGGAAGTCACCGCTTGTTGCATAAAAACGCAAAAAACAGCATAATTTTCAACATATTTTCATTATCCAAGGTTCAAAAATGTTCAAACCACAGCTTATTAATTCGCTTAAAGGATACAATTCTCGCACCTTTGTTTCCGACCTCATCGCAGGTATTATCGTCGGCATTGTCGCCCTTCCGCTGGCAATCGCATTCGCCATCGCTTCGGGAGTGAACCCGGCGGCAGGCCTCTTTACCGCAATCATCGCGGGCTTCTGTATTTCAGCCTTCGGCGGCTCCACAGTTCAGATTGGCGGCCCCACGGGAGCCTTTGCGGTTATCGTTTACGGCGTCGTCGCCCACTTCGGACTTTCCGGCCTTGCAACGGCCACGGTCATGGCGGGCATTCTTTTGATTCTTTTGGGCGCATTCAAGATGGGAGGTTTGGTCAAATTCATTCCATATACAATCGTAACCGGCTTTACGGCAGGAATCGCAGTCACCATCGCAGCCGGCCAAATCGGAGACTTTTTCGGCCTTGCCCCGGACTTTTCCGAGCCAATGCGGATTTTGGGCGAAGAATATTCAAAAATGCCGGGCGACTTTTTGCCGAAAATCATCGTTTACATCAAATCAGCCTCAACGATTAATGTCTATTCATTCATCATGGCTTCGGTTTGCCTCGCTTTCATTTTCATCTGGTCGAAATTCATCAAAAAGATTCCGGGAAGCTTCATCGTCTTGATTCTGGCCACCGTGGCTTCAATTCTTCTGGACAAATTCTGCGGCCTTAAAACCGACACCATCGGCACCTTCGCCGACGGACGCGAGCATTTCCTAATCCCCAACACCCTTCCAGCCCCCCAGCTGCCTGACTTTTCTTTAAAGACAATCCGAATGCTCTTCCCCACGGCAGTCTCAATCGCTGTCCTTGCGGCAATCGAATCACTTCTTTCGGCTGTGGTCGCTGACGGTATGACAGGCGGCAAGCACGACTCAAACACAGAGCTCATCGGTCAGGGAATCGCAAACATCGCTTCTCCCCTCTTCGGAGGCATTCCGGCCACTGGAGCAATCGCCCGCACGGCCACAAACATCAAAAACGGCGGACGAACCCCAGTCGCGGGCATCATTCACGCCCTCACCCTGCTTTTGATTCTACTTTTCTTCGGAAAATACGCGGCCTATATTCCTATGGCAGCCCTTGCAGCAGTTTTAATCAATGTGGCATGGAACATGGCGGGCTTTCCTGCAATCCGTTCCCTCGTCCACGGTCAGAAATCAGACACCACAGTATTTGCGGTCACTTTCTTCATCACAGTATTCGTGGATTTGACAGTGGCAATCGAAGTGGGACTGGGACTTGCGGCCTTCTTCTTCATTAAAAAGATGATAGATTTGTCGGAAGTTCAGAACAAGAGGGAAGCCCTCATATCTGGAATTCACGCCGCAGACATGCCTGAAGAACACTTAGACCTTCCCCAGGGAGCCATGGTTTACGAAATCGAAGGACCTCTCTTCTTCGGCACCGTGCGTAAATTTGAAGTCGCCGTTGAAAAGGCAGGCGTTGATTATAAAGTCTTGATTTTGCGAATGAGAAGCACAATCTACCTTGACGCCGGCGGAATCCGCGCCCTGGAGCAGGCAAAAGCCGCCTGTGACCGCAAGGGAATCACCATTGTAATCTCAGGAATTCACACCCAGCCCTACATGCTCCTTGAAAAAACAGGCATGGCCGACAAGCTGGGCCGGGAAAACATCCACGACCACATCTCAGGAGCTCTGGAAAGAGCAAGAGAGATTCTGAAGTAAATTACGGATGGATAAATTCCTCACAGAGCGCACAGAGCGCACAGAGATTTTTCTAAAATAATAAGAAAAAGCCTCAGTCACACAAAAAAAGGCATGACTGAGGCTTTATATTTTTCCCACCCGGAGAATCTCTCTGTGCCCTCCAAAGCTCTGTGAGGGATTTTCCTACACCCCGCTTACCGCCCACAGGGGGATATTCGTCAGCCATTCTTCTTTTCGATAATTTGACATTGATGTGCGGACAGCATACTCAGACTCGAATTTATCAACAAAAAATCTCAGGCTCTTAGCCTTTACATTCTCCTCGGCTTTTACTTCAAGAGGAACGATTAATTTTCCTTGTTGAATCAAGAAATCCACCTCGTAAGTCGATTTTTCCCCTGAGTAATAATATGGCGTGTATGAAGTCATGGCTTTAAGCTCCTGAAGCACATATTGTTCCGTAAGGGCACTCTTGAATTCCACAAAAACATCATTTCCGCTTATAATGCTGTCCTTATCAAGTTCGCTGAGGGCAGCTAAAAGCCCGATGTCATTCAGGTAAATCTTAAAATCTGAAAAGACGGAATATGCTTTCAAAGGCATGGCAGGCTTAGAAACTTTCTGCACTTTGTAAATAAGTCCGGCGTCACACAACCACTGAATCGCTATTTCAAATTCTTTCATTCTTGCGCCGCTTTTTATCTGAGCGAAAAAGAATTTTTTATTTTCTTTTGCAAGCTGCATAGGAAGGGAATTCCATACCATGCGGATTCTCGGCAGCTCTTTTGAATCCACATGCTTTCCGAAATCCCCTTCATACTGACTGATAATATCATTCTGCACACTTCGAACCTTGTCATAGTCACGGCTCTCAACAAAAGCAAGGACAGCCTCAGGCATTCCACCAGTAAAATAGTAATCCCGTAAAAAAGGAATAAATGTTTCCCTCAAATCAGAAATCAAGGGATTTTCAGGATTTTTTTCTTCGATTAGCCTCGCAAGATTTTCTTCTCCCAAAGCCAGCAAAAATTCAGAAAAAGTCATGGGAAAAAGGCGGAGTTCATTTACCTTTCCCACGGGAAAAGACAAGCCCTCATGAATGCTTACCCCAAGAAGAGAACCGGCGGCGACAAGTGCATACTCACTGGCCTCCTCGCAAAAATATTTCAGCGACTCAAGGACTTTAGGTGCCGCCTGAATTTCATCAAAAATAATGAGAGTCTTAGAAGGCAGGATTTTTATGTGATGCTGAATCTCAAGTGCACCAAGTATGCGTTTAGTGTCATAATCCCTTTCAAAAAGGTCAGAGTCTTTTTTATTGTTATAAAATGAAATATAGAGAACATTCTCAAAGCAAGTTTTACCGAATTCTTTGAGCAGCCATGTTTTTCCGACCTGCCTGGCCCCCCAGAGAACAAGAGGCTTACGATTCGGGCTTTCCTTCCATTCAATCAGTTTTTCTATGAAATTTCTTCGCATGATTTTATTATAGAAAAAGTGAGTAAAAAATACAATTATTCCGACGAATTTATGTCAACATACAACACTTTTTCGGCGGAATAATAAAACCTCTGTGCGCTCCCAAGCTCTGTGAGGGATTTTCAACTTTCCGTTTTCAGTTTTCAGCTTTCAACTTACCTAGCTCCGTAAATCTCGTAGTATTTGTCGATTTCGGCCTTAATCTCGTCGGTGATGATTTTTTTGTCGCCATTCGTGTAGAGGGCATCGACCACATCACTCATGCTTACGATTGCCCGGGCAGGAAAACCGTATTTTTCGCTGATTACGTCCAGCGCGGCTTTTTCTGAGTCGGGGGCCTTTTCCATGCGGTTTAAGGAAACGATTTCGCCCACGATTTTAATCGCACCTTCTTTTTCTTCCTGAGCCTTGATTTTGGGATAGGTCTCTTCAATGGACTTTCCGCTGGTGGTTACATCCTCGATGATTACGACCCGGTCTCCGTCCTTGATTTTGTAGCCCAAGAGGTCGCCCTTGTCGGCTCCATGGTCTTTGGCTTCCTTTCGGTCAGAGCAATATTTCACTTCCTTGCCGTAAAGCTCAGAATAAGCCACTGCCGTCACCACGGCCAAAGGGATTCCCTTGTATGCCGGGCCAAAGAAAACGTCAAAGTCATCGCCGAAATTGTCGTGAATGGCCTTTGCGTAAAATTCTCCCAGTCGCTTAAGCTGGCTTCCCGTTACATAGGCTCCAGCGTTCATAAAGAAGGGAGACTGTCGCCCGCTCTTCAATGTGAAGCTGCCGAATTTAAGCACATTGCACTCGACCATAAAGTCGATGAATTCTTTCTTATAATCTTCCATATTTTTCTCCTGATTTTTAAATTTCCTTATACCTTAAATTGGTCAATCTGACTACCGATTTCATCAATGGAGCCTTGAAGCTGCCTTGCGATTAAGCGCAAAGATTCCCCAGTCTCATTGATTTTGTGTGCTCCCACACGCATTTCCTTCATGCTGTCCTGCATAACACCAGTGGCATCCTGCAGATTCCTGACTTCCTCAAGGATGGCTTTGTTTCCCTCAGCCATTTCCTGACCTGCCGTGTGGACTTCAAGGGTAGAGTCATTCATTGAGTGGAGCACCTGATTAATCTGCTGGGAACCTTCGTTCTGCTCTTCCATGGCAGCCTTAATCTGGCGCACAAGCTCGTCGGTCTCCTTGATTTTCTCGGTGACGGTTCCGAAAGCCTCGCTTGACTGAACGCTGGCAGAAACCACGCCCGCGATGGAATTCTGAATGCTGGTCAGCTGCTCGCCGATTGTCTTGGACTGCTGGCCAGAGGTCTCAGAAAGCTTACGGATTTCATCTGCGACAACGGCGAAGCCCTTTCCCGCGTCTCCTGCATGGGCCGCCTCAATAGCCGCATTCATGGCAAGGAGGTTAGTCTGCTCGGCAATGGCCGCAATCGCCACGTTGGCTTCCTGCAAAGTCTCGCTCTGATTTTTAATCTGCTCGATTTTTTCGTTAACCTCGTGCTGAAGCTGGGCACCAGCCTGTGCGCTACTCGTAAGCTCGTTGAATGAAGAAGACATTTTCTCCATTGAGGTATTTACTGAGCGGATATTGCCGATCATCTCTTCTACAGCCGCACTCGCCTCACTTACGCCTGAACTCTGCTTCTCAATCATTTTTTCAAGGGACTCGATATTTGAGGCAATCTCATTTACGGCACCAGCCGTCTCATGCACTGAATTTGACTGATTGTTAATCTGAGAATGAACTGCCTCGATATTGGCGAGAATCTGGGTAATCGAAGAAGCAGTCTCCTCGGTGCTGGACTGCAGTTCCGTTCCCGCCATTCCCAGCCTTTCTTTTGAATTCTTTACCTGCGAGATGATTTCCTGAAGTTTACCAATAAATGAATTGAATCCCCGCACGACATCAGAAATCTCATCCTTTCCCTTGTTGCTGATTCGTTTAGTCAAATCAGCATCCCCAGAAGCGACATCATCAATGGCGAGGCGGACCCGGTTCAAAGGCTTGAGGCTGATTGACATGGTTGCCCCGACACAGACAAAAGCGACTGCAAGCATGATAATGGCCATAATTCCTATGAACTGAGTCATTTTGTTTAAGTCAGAATAGAAATCGTCATAACTGCAAACACCAAGGACTGACCAGTCAGTGCCCGGAACAGGACGATAAGCGGCAATCATCTTCATTCCGTCGGCAGGATTTACGAAAGGCTCATTTCCGATTTCATTTGACATAAGTTTCTGGAGAATCGGCTTGATGTTTTCGTCTGAATCAGCGTTTACATCCTGAAAGGTAAGGACATTGTCAAAGACAGTCGAAGCTACCGTGTGACCGGATTTTCGGCTCACGACCTGAACCGTAGACTCGTTCGTTCCGAAAGAAATCTGCTCGATTCGCTTTGAAAGGACATCGCCCATGACATTCGCCGCAACACAGCCCACAGGCTTTCCGTTATCGCCAAATACAGGGACAGAATAAATCTGGAAAAGGACATTCGTGACAGGATTGATTGCAGGATCCGCAATGTAGTTTTTACCTTCTTTTGCGGCATCTATATATGCCCGCTGAAGCTTAATTGCCTGACCTGCGGCAGTGTAGCTGTTTCCTTCAAGATCATAAAAGCCGATATTCTCGTAGTCGGTGCTGACTTTTGAAATTCGGGTAAGCTGCTGGCATTTTTCAAGAAGAGGAACATTATCATCCTTCAGGAAATCAGTCCTTGCGATTGCCTCAAGCATACGGAACTGCTTTTCGGTCTCACCCTTAATCTTACCGGCCGCCGAGTCCGTAACCGAATTAAGAAGATTTGAGACCGTTTTTTCGGTGGAAGAAGTAGAGAGTTTCAATGCCGTGGAAACAAGAATGACATTGGAAACAGCAAAGATAGCAACTACAATGGCAATAAGCCTGAACTGTAATGTGCGGAAAAATTTTGGTAGGTTCATTTTTTCTCCTTTAAGAATCAATTTCAACTATAATTATATTACAGTTTTTCCTAAAGTCAAAAAAGTATTTTCCTAATTGAGCACGGGGCAAACGCAACCTTTATTCAAAAGGTTTCTTTTTCCCCGCACCCCTTATTTTTCCAAAGTCTAAATTCTATTTGTTCTTAATCGCAAGCCCGTCTTTGAAAGCGTTTCCCACGACCTCGCCAATCACGCGGTAAACATGGAAAGAAGCATCGTACATAATCGGCTGGAGTTTTCCCAAATCGACCTTGCCGTCAGTAAGGATTGACTCGTCCGCCTGCTGGGCGACGATTTTTCCCCGGAGCATTTCCCGCTTTTCGTCCCATTCAGTGACCGCACACTCAAGGACAAGAGGATATTCCTCGATAATCGGCGCGTTTACATGCTCACTCTTATGAACATGAACCCCGGCCTTTTCAATTTTATTCACGTTAGAACCGCTCTCAACGCCGAAATAGTCAGAAATCTGAACCGTGTTTTTTGTGGCAAAAGCGACGGTAAAGGCTCCCGTTTTTTTAAGGTTTTCGGTGGTCTTGTGCTGGGCCAGGAAAAGCGCTATTTCTTCATAATCAGACTGAATTCCCCAGGCCGCATTCATAGCATTGGGAACACCGTTCTCGTCATAAGTTCCGATAATAAAAACGCCCTCGGGCACAATCACTGCATGTTTTGAATCAAATTCCATAAAAACTCCTATGTAATAAATATAATAAGGAACAAGAGTTTTTGACAATGCAAAAAATTCACCATTGTATTAAATATATCTCACTTTACGCAATTACCCTGCATCACTATAATAAAATCCGTAATTAAGATGCCGAGTCACTTCGGCTGACAATAAATCAAGAGGAACAAAAATGGAAAAAACAATCGCTTTGATTCCCGGTGACGGAATCGGTCCTGATGTTGTTGCAGAGGCAGTCAATGTTCTTGACGCTGTCGCAAAAAAATACGGTCACAAATGGACATACAAAAATGTAATCGCTGGTGGCGCTGCCATCGACAAATGGGGAAAACCGCTCCCACAGGATCAGCTTGACATCTGTCTCAACAGCGACGCAACTCTTCTCGGAGCCGTCGGCGGTCCAAAATGGGACAATGTCGCTCCGGAAATCCGCCCGGAAAAGGCACTTCTTGGTCTTCGCGGCGGCATGAAGGTTTTCGCAAATCTCCGCCCGGCTGTTATGTGGAAGCAGCTTAAAGACGCCTGCCCTCTCAAAGACGAAATCGTCGGCGAGGGCCTTGATATTCTCGTTGTCCGCGAGCTTACAGGCGGCATCTACTTCGGTGAGCGCGGCACAAGCGCAGACGGCAAAACAGCCTGGGACACAGAAAAATACACTTGGGCAGAAATCGAGCGAATCGTCCGCATGGGTTTTGAATTCGCAAAGAACCGCAAAAAGCACCTCACTGTCGTTGACAAGGCAAACATCCTCAACTCAAGCCGACTCTGGCGGGCAGTGGCAGAGAAAGTCCACGAAGAATACAAGGACATCACCCTTGACTTCCTCTACATCGACAACGCCGCAATGCAGATGGTTCGCGCGCCACGCCAGTTCGATGTAATCGCCACAAGCAACATGTTCGGCGACATCCTCACTGACGAGGCAAGCCAGGTAACAGGCTCAATCGGTATGCTGGCCTCAGCTTCTTTGGGCGACGGAACAGGCCCAGGTCTTTACGAGCCAATCCACGGTTCAGCCCCGGACATCGCAGGAAAAGACATCGCCAACCCGCTGGCAACGATTCTTTCTGCCGCAATGCTCCTCCGCTACTCATTCAAGCTTGAGACAGAGGCTAAGGCAATCGAAGACGCCGTAAACGCAGTTCTCGACGCAGGCTGGCGAACAGGCGACATCGCAGGAAGCCACATGGCCGAAGTAAAGGCTGCGGGAAAACTCGTCGGAACAAAAAAGATGGGCGAGTTAGTCCTCGAATATCTCAAATAACAAAAATAAATTCAAAGGGGCTGACAGAGTCGGTGACAAATCGCTTTATCAGCCTCTTCCCTTCAACTTTCTATATTATTTTTTCAATTTTCAGTTTTCACATTTCATTTTTTTTTATAAGATATCTGCATGGAAAAACCAGACTCTTTTGATGTAATGGCAACGGGGATTTCTGACGAAGAGCGCCAGAACATTCTCGATCAAATGAAAACTTCACAGGCAAACACGGGCGTTCCATTTCACCCCATTGATGAGAACATGTCCGATTCCTCGGAGCCGTTGGAAGTAAAATTAAAGAACGAATCTTTTTTCCTGCGTTTTCTTGTCTGGCTTAAATCAGTTCTCACAAACACAACACAAACAGTCATCTACAACGAGCATAAGCTTTCCGAAATCACTCACTATATCCAGAAAAATTTTCCCGGCCTGATAAGCCCCCGGCAGAGTCTCTTGCTCTCAGCATTTTACGAGCGCTTTTCAGAACTGAAATCTTGCTCCGATTTCTTCAAGCCCTACCTTGCATCCCTCGACGATTCAGACGGATATTTTTATGTTTTTCTCAGTTCTTTCGTCATTCCCGAAGTCTCTGAGGATATCAAAACCAACACAGACCCTTATTCAAATCCAGTCACACCAACGATAAAACCAGATACCCGCAGTTCCTTGCTTAGAAAACTAGACGATATTTTTGATACAATGACCGCGGACAACAAAGCCCGAATGTATCAGGCCGCAAAAGCCGTAGAATGGATGAAGCAGTTTGTCAGGCTTCCATACGCGCGCATCATCATTCAATTCTCTCAGGAAAATGAAAGGGAATTCTCATGTCCATACGGTCAGATTGAAAGCGAAATTGACACTTTTGCAAGGGTTCTGTGCAATTCAATTGATATCCCGGAAGAATTCCTTGAGGCTTTGTATTTTTTCTCCATTCGCAACTCCAAGCACAATAGCGATGATGAAAACGGCCGCGATGCAGGTGATTTTCTTGGCAAGGCCCATTCAAGCCTCGGCCTTCTGCAGATGTTCATGACCAGCATTCCACTTCATACTCTGGGCTGCCTGATTCATAACGACTCCCAATGGCGGATTACAGGTTTCTCTGGTGGAGAAGACTGGTTCGTTAAATTCAAGAATACATGGAAAAAGATTTTTGAACAAAAATGGGCCGCATGGGAAGCTGACTGCAAAAAAGAGGCTCTTCTCTCAACCCTGAAAACAACTTTCGCCCTTGACTCATTTCCCCGTTTTCCGCAATGTCCCTGGGAAGACATATGGGATACAGGAGTTCCTTTCTCTTATGAGTCAACGCTCGGTTTTCTCAATTGGTTCATGAGAGAGCGTTTCTCTGTCTGCGAGTTAGACTTAAAGACGCTGCTTGTTCAGGGAGCATTCAACAAAAAAGAAAATCACGCGATGCTTTCTGAAAGTTTCAACGCCATGATTCAGCTTTCAATCTCATTTCAGGAACTTGAGCGCCGTCTTTCTTTCCACGGCGAGATTGGTGCCATGTTTAATAAAATACGCGAAGACCGGTCACGTACCTTGCAGGCACAACAGAAAGTCGAGCATATGATGCGTGAAATCGAAAGCGACGTAAAGAGCCTGATTATCAAATTCTGCGATAATATGAGGGCAATAAACAGGATTCTTTTGGGAGTACTCGGTCTCTCAAAAGACACAAGATTTGACACTATCTCAAACCTTAATAAAATGAAGGACAAGAACAACGAGCCTTTTGTCAAGAAAGTTGAGGAATCACAGAAAACAATTGACACAGCATTGAACTTCGTAATCGAGCTAGAATCTCTCGATACAAAAAGAGTTAAGCGGACAAAATGATAAACACAATCTCCGTCAGAGAGGAGCTGGAAAAATCCGGCTCCCAGAAGGCTCTTCACATCACCCTTCCCTTTTACGAAAACGGCAGGCCACTCTGTTCCACCGAATCCGAAAAACATGCCCTCTGGGGAATGACGCTTTTAAAAGCCGGTTCAATGCGCTTCCGCTGGAACGAGAGCAACGAAAATAGAAGGGCCACCCTCAAAAAAATCCTCTCAGAAATAAAAAAGCCAGTCTGCTCAGGAAATTGCTCCAGCGCCGAGGGAAGCTGCGACTGTAAGTCGCGCCTCGCCCCCATTGAGCTGATTCACTCAAAAGACGTTTTTGTCACTCAAAAAGAAGGCGACACGAAAAACCTAAAGGGCGACGGACTCATCACGAAAAATCCCCTTTTAGTTCCTGCCGTCACTGTTGCCGACTGCCTTCCCCTTTTCCTCTACGACCGCAAAAACAAAGCAACCGGAGCCTTTCACTCAGGCTGGAAGGGCACGGGAATCGCGGGAAATGGCGTAAAAAAAATGCAGGAAGAATTCGGCTCGAAGCCGGAAGACATTTTGGCGGCAATCGGCCCGCACATAGGAAGCTGCTGCTATTTTGTGGACAAGGAGAGAGCTGATTATTTCACCCAGAATTTCGGAAAAAAATGCATAGAAAAGGCCGAAAATCCCGCCAGCGAAGAAGAAGCCGACTTAATCAAAAGATTTCCCTACAGGCTTTCCCTCACAGAGGCAAATCTTTTCATTTTAAAGCAAGCCGGAATAAAAGAAGAAAACATCACGGTGGCGGAAGACTGCACCTGCTGTACGAGCTTTGCGGACGGCACAAAGGTTTTCGGCTCATTCAGAAGACAAGCCGCCTTCCTCCCGCCCCAAATCGACGCCGATACCAGAAGCCGCTCAATGACAGTGCAAGCCGCCTTTGTAATGATGAATGTGTAATTCATAATGCATAATTGCAGAAAATTTTCTTCTATTAATTATGCATTGTGCATTCTTAATTATGAATTAATTTATATTCATTATACGCGAGGATAAAGGGGCCGACTCCTTTCGCGTCGTCCTGAACGACAGGCTCACTTAAATAGTAGGCAACTGTTCCATCGCGGCGCTTGTTTGATTCTGGCCCCAGCCCCGCAACCAGGCAGATTCCGCCCAAAGAGAGCACGCCATTATCAGTTTTGAGATATTTCTCGCAGATTCCCTCAAAAGCCTTGATTCCGGCAGCCTTGTACTTGGCCTCATTCGGAGTGCCGGTCAAGATTCCAGTGCGCAAACCTTTCAAAAGTGAGTAAGCGAAGATAGAAGAGCCAGATGTCTCAAGATAATTGCCCTCAACCTCAGGAAGAGCCGGAAGCTGATACCACATGCCGCTTTCGTCCTGCACACGGAGCATCGCATCCTGCAGGTTAATGAACATGGCTTTCAAGTGATTCCAGTTTTCGCTTTCACGGTCCGGAGCGTGATTCAAGGTGTCGAGCATGGCCATAGAAAACCAGCCCAAAGCACGGAGCCAGTAGTTCTGACAGAGACCAGTGTTTTTATCGCACCAAAAGGCCGTTTTCGAGCTGTCGAAACAGTGGAAATACAAGCCGTCTGCCGGATTTTTCATGAGCTTCTCAACATTGAAGAACTGCCTGTAAACATCGTCCTTGTTTTTGCCGCCTTCAAAACTTGCCGTGTACTCCATGTAGAAAGGCAAGCCCATGTAAAGCCCGTCCAGCCAAACCTGATTGGGATAAATCGCCTTGTGCCAGAAGTTTCCTTCTTTAGTGCGGGGCTGAGCCTTCACCTGCTCATAGATTTTTTCAAGGGCAAGACGGTATTTTTCTTTTTTGGTGAGGGAGTAAAGGGGGAAAAGATTCTTTCCGCCGTTGATTGAATCGATGTTCCACTCATCTTTTTTAAAGCCGTCAATCGTTCCGTCCTCGTGAATTCTGAAATCCTCGTAATAATCGGCAAATTTAAGGAATTTTTCGTCTTTACTTGTGTCATAAAGCTCAAGGAGAGCCATAATCATGCAGCCGTCAATGTAATCCCAGCCCGATTTTTTGCCCGCCCTGGCCTTCTCGATATTCCAAACAGGGATTTCGGCGGTAGATTTTGTCATCAAATCTTCGATATATTGGTCGATTACTTTTGTATCCACGGTATAGCTCCTACTGAACCTATCCTCAAAACTGTGATTCACGCATGCAAACCTGCCCGAAACATCGCCATGAACAAAAGCCAAACAAGTTTGAGCAAGCAATGTGAGTCCAAACATTTTTTTCAGATTGTTTGTCAGTTTCATATAATAAACTTCGCTGCACGGACAAATACAGTCCGATTCAATATTTTATACAAAATAAAGCGTAAATTGAAGTTATACTTTATGAAAATTCCTACATACATTTCCGTCTTGTTACAACACCCTTTTTTCTATAAAATAACTCTATGGCAGATACAAAATCACAATTCAAATCTCTTATCGCAGACGCAGTAAATGAAATCATAAAAGAAAAAAATCTTGGCTCAGAGGCTGTTTCGGCAGAAAAAATCGTCGTTCAGCCTTCTCCAAATCCTGAAATGGGCGACATCGGCTCCCCCATGTTCATGTTCGCAAAAGCCCTCAGAATTGCCCCGCCGCAGATTGCACAGGAAGTCGTGGCTAAAATCGCAGGCAAGGCAGGCGGAATCGGCGAAGTGCTTGCAGTTGGTCCCTATGTAAACCTCAAGATGGATAAGGCCGGCGCCGTAAAATCAATCCTCTCAAAAATCGAATCTGAGGGCGCGCAATACGGAACTCTGGGCAATGACGGAAAGCCCCACCTTGAAGGCAGCCGAATCATGATCGAGTTCTCTTCCCCGAACACAAACAAGCCCCTTCACCTTGGCCACATGCGAAACGACGCTTTGGGCGAATCAGTCAGCCGAATCCTCAAAAAAGCAGGAGCAGAAGTCTGCAAGGTTGACCTCATCAATAACCGGGGAATCCACATCTGTAAGTCAATGCTGGCATACAAACTCTTCCACGAATCAAAGGGCGACACTCCCGAAAAGCTGGGGCTTAAGGGCGACCACTTTGTAGGTCAGTGTTATGTTGAATTCGACCGATACTTGAAGGGCGAAAAAGACAAGCCTGAGACAGCCCATCCAGAGGCACAGGAGATGGCAGAAGAAATGCTCCGAAAATGGGAAGCCGGTGACGAGGAGACGAGAAAGCTCTGGCAGACCATGAACGACTGGACTTTCAACGGCGTAAAAGAAACCTACGACCGCACGGGAGTTTCCTTCGACAAATTCTATTTTGAAAGCGAAACCTACCTCAAAGGCAAGGACGAAATCCAGAAAGGTCTTGAAAAAGGCGTATTCTTCAAGGCAGAAGACGGCTCAGTCCGCGTTGATGTCACCGAAGTCGTCGGAAAAGGCCGTGACGGCGAAGACCACGAAAAAGTTCTTCTCCGAAAGGACGGCACTTCCGTCTATATCACTCAGGACATCGGAACGGCAATCAGCCGCCACGATGACTGGGCTTTCAACGAGCTGGTTTATGTGGTCGCAACCGAGCAGAACTTCCACTTCAAAGTGCTTTTCTATATCCTCAAAAAGCTGGGCTTCGACTGGGCAAACAAGCTCTATCATCTGGCTTACGGCCTGGTAAATCTCCCCAACGGACGAATGAAGAGCCGCGAGGGAACCGTAGTTGACGCGGATGATTTAATCGATTCCCTCCACGCCGACGCACTCAAGGCTATCAAAGAAAAAGGCCGCGAAGAAGAAGTCGGAAACGCTGACGAGGTGGCAGAAAAAGTCGCCCTGGCCGCCCTCCACTACTATCTCTTGCAGGTAAGCCCAATCAAGGACATGGTTTTCAATCCTGAGGAATCTTTGAGCTTCAACGGAAACACAGGCCCCTACTTGCAGTACATGGGAGCACGCATCGCTTCAATCCTGCGAAAGGCAAGCGATGAGGGAACAAGCCCGGCAAGTCCCGAAAAGGCAGCAAGTCTTCTTAAAGCAGGGGAAGAATGGGATTTAGTCAAGCGGCTTGGCGAATACCCGGAAACTGTGGCTCGTGCCGCAAATGCCAAAGATTCTTCAATCATGGCAAACTACCTCTACGACATCGCAAAGCTCTTCTCAAAATTCTACCAGCAGTGCCCGATTATGAGCGCAGAAAATGCCGGGCTTAAAGAAGCCCGACTTGCCCTTGCAAAAGCCACCCTTCAACTCCTCAAAGACGCGATGAACCTTGTTCTCGTGCCGTATTTGGACAAGATGTAGTGAAGGCTACAGGGGAGAATGCTTATGATGTATCCATTCATGACACTGAACGACGGCACAGAAATCACCCACTCGGAGATTCTGAACATCGACGGCAAGGAACAAGTAAAAGTCTACATCGAAACGCCTACAGATAATGGTTTTAATGATGCAACATGTTTCTTGCCAGATTACAAATGGGAAGTCCACGGTTATTCAGATGAAGAAATGAAATATTTCAAGGATCTGGTAGAACGAGCCGCACATCTTTTCATTAAATTTGCCAGAGGCGGGGGATTTGAACATGCCGCAAATTTTTAGTATCGGCTCATACCTTGTTTATTTTTGGTCAAAATTGTCTCAGAATGGCAGACTCGCTTCGGCGAATTGAAATTTTACTGTTAAGCCTATGAAATTCCTAATCCTATCCGACATACACGGAAGCGCCGCCTGCCTTGAAACAACGCTCGCTTCATTTGAAAAATCAGTTGACGCGCTCATTCTCTGCGGCGATTATTTGAACCACGGTCCGAGAAACCCGCTCCCTCAAGGCTGGGACACTAAGCGCACCGCCGAGCTTTTAAATGCCCGCAAAGATAAAATCATCTGCGTGCGGGGAAACTGTGACAGCGAAGTCGATCAGATGATGCTGACCTTCCCCTGCCTTGCCTCCTACACTACCCTTGCCCTTCCCGCTCCCGGAGGAATCCGCCGCCTCTTCGTTCACCACGGACACTTGTATTCAAGAGAAGAATTGGCATCTTGGCTTCCCAAAGGCACAATCGTCATTTCAGGCCACACCCATGTCACGGTCATGGAAGAAGAAGCCGGCCTTTTCTACTTCAACCCCGGTTCTATCTCCCTACCAAAATGCGATGACGGAAACACCTGCGGAATTCTGGAAGTCCAAAACGACACCGTAAAAGTGAGTCTCTACACAATAGAAGGAAAGCCGCTTCGAGAGCGCGAGTTTTAAAAATTTCTCTCAGCTCAAGGAACTCTTTCTCCATCCCAAGGAGAGCGACGCACTGGATGATTTGCATTCGCCATTTAAAAAAACAGCGTTCTGTAATGAAGTTTTATTTCATGCTGACCGCTAGAAAGTTCAAGGGCCATGTACATAATGTTTCCTTTTAAAATCGGAACATTTTCGCCATCGACACTCGCAGTCCAGCCTTCAAGATACGGAATCGGTATACACAAAATTCCATTTTTTTCCATTTTAATAACACCTGAAATCTCATTTGTCTCAAAAACAACATTTTCCAGATGCGAAGCAGTAAGCTCTTTCATTTCGCCGCAAAGCTGTCGTGTAGGAAGAGAAAGAATTTCAAAATCTGAAAATTCGTATATACCTTCATCATCAAGAATAATACTCACGGATTTTATTGACGAAGATTCATCACAATAACCAAGGTTCACGCTGTTTGAAACTTTTCCTGAGTAGTACCTGTATTTTGGAAGTTCTAAATCAAATTGTTTTTCATAGCCGTTTTCAGCTATTACTTTAACTCTTTCCCATTCATACTTTTTTCCGTCGTTATTATGGTAATCCATGTCCGCCAATCTAAGATAAACATTTGAGCCAGAATCTGGTAAAAATCTTAAAACTATTTCCGCATTCTTTTTTTTCGCAATGATTCTGTTTTCCTCAAAACTGATTTCAGATTTATTGAATTCAGGAATAAAATGAAGTTTTTTTACCCCAAAATCAAAATCCGTAAGATTTCGTGCTCGCAACGATGGATTTTCTACAACTATCGCTTTTGCAAGAACAGCCTCTTTTTCGGCGGCATTAAGTTTTTCAAAATCTTCACGAAGCACATAATTTTCATATACATACCCGAAGGGAATAAAATTTTCATTTCTCAATATATTTTTATCAATTGTCGGAGCATAATTATACATACTTGGATAAGACCGGGAATCATCGATAAAAAAATATCTGACACAAGCTAAATCCGTAAGAATAGGGCGGACATCATATCCCGTATACCAAAAATCATGGCGCTGATCACAAATTTCAAGAGATTTTCTAAAAGTCAGTACATCACTATTCATCAGCGACCAATAGTATTCTGTCCCAGAAATTCCAGCAATCATATTTGAATTCACGTCATCATTTTCTTTAGAGATACCTGTCTTAGAAAACCTGAAGAAATTCCGGAAATTTTCTGCTTCAGCAACTGTTTTTACCCTTTCACCGCTATTATTCGAAATAATTTTCTTTGCCCTGTCTGAACTTACTCCTCCATGCCCCCCATTTAGCATCAAAACTGCAAAAGAAATCAGAAGGAAGGCGAACACATTCTTTATATTCGAAGGTATTTTATCCTTAAAAACAAAAAAATCTTTCTCAAAAACCAGGAAGATTCCCCCGACAGGAACTTGAATCAGGGCATAATAAAGCGGCCATTTGCTGTTCATGAAATGACTGGTAAAAATACAGTAAATGCCCCAGAGAAGCAGAAAGGCGCAGCCTTTCCAAAAATCTATTTTCTTGAGCGAGTCAAATGAAAAAACAGTTATATATGCCACAAGCAGAGTCATGGCAAAAGCCCAGCGGTTTTCCGGATAAGAGAGGGCGTTTAAAATCTGGCATAAAAACGGAAAAACAAGAACGAGGGCACAAGCGACCGCAAATATTTTCAAAATTCTCGCATCATTTTTAGTCTTTTTAGTCTTTTTTGCCGTAAACAAGAATAGCACAGCCAGCATTGATTCCACAGTAACTCTGCCAGTAAATTCAAGAGGAAGTTTTATGTAATCTTTCAGGCCATATAAAAAATGGATGCTAAAAGTTGTACTTCTTGGGTCATGTGTATAAACATGAATAATCGGCAACAACAAAGGAGAGGCAAGAACAAACGAAATCATCGCATAAGAAATACACTTTGCGGCTAGCAAAAAAAGCTCGTTTATCCTCAGCTTCTGAACAAATACAGTTTTTATTATCACATAAAAAATAAGAATCAGGACGAGCATGTAAAAAAAATAAAAATTACTGAGGGAAGCAAAGAAAACCGCCACAATATACAAAAACGGTTTTTCCGACCGCATGATTTTATTCACTCCGACAATCATCAGTGGAAGGAATACATACGGATTAATGAAGAAAATCTGAGCTTCTATTGCCAGTGATGCTGGAACAAAACAATAGCAAACACAGCCTGTAAGAATCGTCGGAATATTCTTTTTTCCAAAGTAATGACACATGTACGCAAATGATAAAAAGGCCGCGTAAAGCCTCAAAAGGCCGGATAATCCAAATCCAAGATACGACTTGTCATCTGGAAAAAAAACAGAGATAAAAGCAAAAGGATCTCCGATAACATAATAGCACAACGAATGAAGAATATCCGAACCTTCACCAATAGCAATATCAAACTGAGGAATTATAATTTTTCGCTCGGCAAAAAGATTATAAAAGATTCCCCTAAGATATCGCCCACAGTAAACAAAAGCCTTGTAATGCTGCGAATCGGTATCCCCATCAGTAATAAATGTCCTGTCTGTAAAAATAACCGACCGAAAAATAATTAGCGAAAAAAGAATGAAAACTAAAGTAGCAAAAAAATAGAAACGGATTTTTTCATTCTTAAAGATTTCAGTTTTCATTTTTCCTTCCTGATAATAAACAAGGGCCTGTTCTTTACTTCCGTATATATCTTTGATATGTACAAGCCGCTGATTCCGAGCGAGAAGAGCTGAATACCGCTCAAGAATACGATGATACAGACAGTGCTTGCCCATCCCTGAACAGGGTCTCCAAAAACAAGCCTCCTGATTACAATGAACGCAATAAGAAGAAGAGCCGCAAAAATCGCAAGGATTCCCATGAATGCGGAAAAAGCAAGTGGCTTCGTCGAGAATCCAATGATTCCGTCAATCGAATACAAGAACAATTTCCAGAAAGACCATTTTGTCTCGCCGGCGACACGCTCGACGTTCTCGTATGCGAACCATTTTGTCCTGAATCCGACCCACGGAAATATTCCCTTTGTAAAGCGATTCCTCTCGCGCAAGGAAAGCATCGCATTCTTGTACTGCTCGCTCATCAGCCGGAAATCTCGCGCTCCGTCCACCACAGGAACATCGCTTATTTTCCCCATGATTTTATAAAAAATCCGGGCAAAAAATGAACGGACGGGAGGCTCATTTTTTCTAGTCACGCGCCGTGTAGCTGCGCAGTCAAAGCCTTCTTTTTGCAAAGACTCAAACATTTCAGGCAAAAGGCTTGGCGGATCCTGAAGATCAGCGTCCATCAATGCCGTGAACTTTCCATTGGCTTTTGAAAGACCTGCATACAAAGCAGCTTCCTTCCCGAAATTGCGGCTGAAACTCAGGAAATGAACCCTGCGGTCATTCTGAGCCAGTTCTTCAAGGATACGAAGAGTTCCGTCAGAAGAGCCATCATCGACGAAAACGAATTCCGTCCTGTCATAAATATTCATCTGTAAAACGACACGGTTCGCTTCCTCATAAAACTTCGGAATTGCAAGCTCCTCGTTAAAACACGGAACGACCATGGAAATCAAAGTTTTATCCATTTTTTCTCCTTGCAAAAACTACGAATTTCTGTCCTAAAAAATTCAAGGCTGTGAATAAGCACATGCCACAAAAAAGAGCAATGTTTCCAGATAATTTTTCGGAAAGTCCCGCCGCAAAAAAACAGATCGCTTTGTCGGCGACAAAATAAGCGAGAAAATAACACGCGACCTGATTCAGACAAAACAGAAAAATTTGGAAATAAGATTTTCCTTTGTCATGAAATGTGAAGTATTTGTTCAAGAAAAAACTCAGGATTCCTGCGATTACATAACTCATTGCTGATGAAACCCAATAAGAACATGACACAATATTGAACAAAAAAAACATGCTTCCGGAGCCGACGATAGTATTCAATACACCGACAAGAAGGAATCGAGAGAAAGAGCTGTTAATAATCACGGAAACAATCATATAAAGATGTTATCTAATCAATAAACTAAAAATTGTGATTAGATATAATTATTTTAATCATATAATATTAATCTTTTAAAATCAACTCTTGTAACTTTTGGAATCTTTTCAGATTACTATTTGCTTATGGGTTTCAAAGAAAATTTACGTGAAGAATTAAAATTTCAGGACATCAAGCAGAAGGAGCTTTCTGAAAAAACAGGAATCAGCGTGAACACATTGCGCAACTATATAAACGACCATAACGCCCTTCCGAACATTTATTCCGCCGTAAAAATCGCAAAAGCCCTGAACACAACAGTCGAAGCACTTGTACTTGGAGAAAAACAGCTCCCAAAAGAAGAAACAAAACTTCAGAAAAGCATCCGTCTTTTTTCAAAACTCTCAGACAAAGACCAAACTACATTTCTTAGATTAATGGAAGGAATTTTAAAAGGCTGACTTTCATTTTTCCAAAAATATAGTACAATTCTGTAATTATGACCTTCCTAATCCTATCCGACATCCACGGAAGCGCAGAATGCCTCGAAACGGCCCTTGCTTCCTTTGAAAACAAAGTAGACGCAATCATCATGCTTGGCGACTATCTCAACCACGGCCCAAGAAATCCTCTCCCCCAAGGCTGGGACACTAAGCGCACCGCCGAGCTTTTAAACGAGCGCAAAGATAAAATCATCTGCGTGCGGGGTAACTGCGACAGCGAAGTAGACCAGATGATGCTTAATTTTCCATGCTTGAACGCCTACACCATGCTCGCCATGCCCGCCCCCGCTGGGCTTCGCCGCCTCTTCATCCACCACGGACATCTTTACAGCCGCGAAGAACTCAGCGACTGGCTTCCGAAAGGCGCTATCGTCATTTCAGGACACACGCATGTCACGGTCATGGAAGAAGAAGCCGGACTTTTCTACTTCAACCCCGGCTCAATCTCGCTCCCCAAATGCGATGACGGCAAAACCTGCGGAATTCTGGAAGTCCAAAACGACACCGTAAAAGTGAGTCTGTACACGATAGAAGGAAAGCCGCTTCGAGAGAGAGAATTTTAATCCAAATTCTGCAACTCAATCGCGATTTCTTCCATCTCGCGGTCGGTCATGGCGATTGTCTCTGCCACGCGGAAAAGTTCCCGCCTTATGCTTTCCGGAACCGCCGTATTTGTCTTGTAATGAAGCTCGTGCTCAAGGCATGCCCAAAAGTCCATTGCAATGGTACGCAGCTGGATTTCAACCTTGACGTTATGGGTGCTTTCAGATAGATAAACCGGAACCTCAATCACAAGATGTAAACTTCGGTAGCCTGATTCTTTGGGATTTTTGATGTAATCTTTTTCTTCAAGAAGAGTGATATCCGGCTGCTTCAAGAGCATGTCCCGCACGCTGTAAATATCCGAAATATACGGGCAGATTACCCGCACGCCAGCAATATCATGCAGGTTTTCGACCATGGAATCAAAAGTCACCGGCAGCTTCTTTTTTTCAAGCTTGCTTGCGATGCTCTGGGGAGACTTGATTCTGGATTTAACGGTCTCAATGGGGTTCCGCCTGCCCGAAACCTTGTTCTCTTTATTCAGAATGTCAAGCTTTGTCTCAATCTGCTTGATTGCGCTCTCGTAAACCATCATAATCTGCTGGAATTCGAACGCCATTTTATAAAAGTTGTCGGGATTGCTCATCAATTCCTGATTGATGGCTTTCGGCAATTCAATATCGCTCACTGATTCAGCGGCAAGTTCATCTATATTCAAAATAAAGCCTCTGTTTGTTTAAACAAAAGATACTGAAAAAAGTTGCAAATCGGCAAGTAAAAATCACAGGCAAGATGAGAAAAATAAAGGAAAAAATCCCACAGCGACCGCAAAAGCCGCAAAGCCAGTCACGTCGCCGGGGAAATTAAAGTGTACGACAAGCCTCTCAGCCCCGCCCACCGAGCTGACGGGCAATAGCAAAGCAGCTGTCGCCCATTTTCTCAACCTTACGCACAATGTCTATATAGAGGAGTTCCGCCTTTACGTCGCTTCCCTGCTCCAGCCGTTCACGGGCGACTTTTTTAAGGACAGTTCGCTCCTCGTCAATCTGTTCCTCCAGGCTGTTGGCAAAGGCAAGCTGCTCCTTGTTCAGTTCGCTCCCGATATGGCGGTGGACGAAGTAGAGAAGCTGCCTTGCAAGCTCAATGTAAGGCAAAAGTCTTTTTTTGTCCTCGGACGCAATGTTCAGTTTTTTCTCTTCCATCCGTTTCAAGTATACGCCGATGGTCAGACAGTCATCGGAAAGGGCTTCCAGTTCCGTAACCACGGCAAGCATTACATTCACCTGCTGACGCTGCCACTCGTTCAGGTTCAGCTGCTGGCATTTCAAAAGATAAGCTGTCAGTTGCTCCTGCATCTGGTCAAGATAAAATTCTTCCTGTTCAAGGGGCAGATACTGATGTGCGACAAAAAGCTTGCTGTCAGAAAATCCAGTCTGCACCCGGTCGAACATTTCCACGGTAGCATCAGCCATGTGCTGAATCTCGGTGCGCGCTGCAACCAGCGGTATGGTAGCGGACTCGTGAGCGGCATGGTCTGGAAAGGGAAAACGATAGCTCGCCGGGATTTCCTCTGCCTTGCCCCTGATGAGTTTTTTGGCCAACCGGGCCACCTGAGCAGTAAAAGGCAGGAAGAGGATTGTTCCCGCCACATTGAAGAGGGTGTGGAGCATGGCAATGTGATAGGTGACGGCGACATCTGCCCTGCCAGGAGTGATGAAATCGACAAGACGGGTGAGTAGTGGCAAAAAGATAAGGGCCAGAATGGCGGTGGCAGTGTTAAACAATACATGCACGAGGGAAGCACGGCGGGCATTTGTTTTTGCGCTGAAGGCCGCCATGACAGAATCCACCGTAGAACCGATGTTGCTTCCGATGACAAGGGCGGCTGAGAATTCCCATGAAAGCAGGCCGTTGTAGGCCATAGTGATGACGATTGCGGTCATTGCCGATGACGAGTGGATGAGGGCTGTGACGGCAATGCCGATAAGAACGGCAATCGGTGCACTCCAGACTCCCAAGTCCTGAACAGCGGAAAGAAAGCCCATGTTCTCCGCGTTGAGGGACACCGCCTCAGAAAGCCAGCCCAAGGCGATGAACATGAGCGAAAATCCCATCACCGCCTGTCCGATACCCTCCTTTTTGAAAGACTTGAACACGGTACAAAGATATCCGACAGCAAAAATCGGCACAGCGAGTGCGGAAATCTTGAAGTCAAATCCGAAAAGAGCGACAATCCAGGCCGTTATAGTCGTTCCGATGTTCGCACCGAAAATGACAGCAACCGACTGTTCCAGCGTGAGAAGCCCCGCATTCACGAAGGAGACGACCATTACCGTAGTCGCCCCCGATGACTGAATGAGCATAGTGAGGGCACAGCCCGTAAGCAATCCCAGAAAGCGATTTCTGGTCATAAAGGCAAGGGCCTTCTGCAGGCGTTCCCCCGCTGACTTTTGAATTCCGTCGCTCAAAAATTTCATGCCAAAGAGCAAAAAACACAGGCTTCCCGCAAAATGAAAGACCATGAAGAGGAAATTCATTGCTTCCCCCTTACCGCAAAACGGCAAATGCTGTGCTTGCCGCATACATCAGAAGCATACAAAGTCCCTCCGCTCGAATGATGCGTTTTCCAGAAAATGCGAAGAATGCAGAAAGTACAGTGACAAAAGCGAGAATCGCAAGGTCGTAGACAGAAGCCGCGTTCACGCTCACAGGATGAATTGCCGCAGAGACGCCGAGGATGAAAAGCAGATTAAAAATGTTGGAGCCGACAACATTCCCCACGGCAAGGGAAGTCTCGCCTTTGCGGGCGGCGACAACCGAGGTGACGAGTTCGGGAAGCGATGTGCCGATTGCGACAATCGTAAGTCCTATAAGAGTCTCGCTCATGCCGGCCGACCTGGCAATTTCCCTTGCCGCATAGACGACCGCCTTTCCGCCAGCGATGATGAGCAAAAGTCCGATGACAATGAACAGGAGGCTTTTAAAAAGCGGAGGAAGAGAGGATTCTTCCTCGCTGACAGGATGCTTTTTTGCGTCACAGATGAGGTAGACAATATAGGCAACAAAAAGCACGAGCAGGCTGATGGCGAGCAGACGGCTGACCATGCCCGCGTTTTCTTCCATGCCGAGCGAAAAAAGAGAGCTGTCGGCCAGCTTGGGAAATGCGACAGCCAGCAGAACAAGAAGCGTAGTCACGACGTTGAGGGGAAAATCACGGCGCAGGACGGCTCTCTCAACGGGAACCGGGCTGATGACGGCGCAAAGACCGAGCACCACGAGCAGGTTGAAGATGTTGGAACCCACCACATTGCTCAAAGCTATTTCGTTCGAGCCAGCTAAAGCGGCGGAAGTGCTTACGGCAAGCTCCGGCAGGCTCGTTCCGAGAGCGACAATCGTAAGCCCGATGACAAGGGATGGAACACGGAAGCGGTGGGCCAGACTTGCGCTTCCGTCAACGAAGATGTCCGCACCTTTCACAAGTGCGACAAATCCAGCAATCAGAATTACTGTGCTTAGAAAAATCATTTTCAACTCCTGTGAGATTTACACTGCTCTCAATGGCAATGTATAGATTTTGAGAAAAAATTTTTTGGAGAAGAAAAAGATTTTAGAAAAGGGTGGATTTTGTTTTTATCTGTGCAAGGTATTTTGAAAAAAGGGGAAGTGTATATTTTGCCTGTTTTAAGATTTTTGCCTTATTTTTCTGCTTTATTGAAAGACTACCGTACAACAGGAAAGGAAAATGAGCCGATTGCTGACGCTTACCGTCTTTGAATGATTTTTTTTGTCCCCGGCATGAAGAACAGTGAATGTGGAAGGGCTGCTCTGAGGCATCGTCAAGGGCCTGATCAAGCTCAAATTGCGTTATGCTGTCGGAATTGCAGGAAAAATCGTCATCGGATGTTTTTATATCCGCAAGGGCAGAGCCTATGAAAACGAGAAATATAAAAAAAGCAGAAAAATGCCTCAGTTTTGCCATGAATGCTTTTTAGTGGTAATAAAATAAATCCCCCACAGGGTTTGATTTACATGAGTTTTCCGAACTTCTTTTCCAAATCCTTAATCAGCTTGTACTCAAAAGAATCCACCAGGGCGATATAGGAAGCCTCGATTACGTCGCTGGAAACGCCCATGGTCGCCCAATGCTCGTCACCGTCGCTGGACTCAATCAAAACTCGGACCCGAGAAGCCGTAGCGCCCTTTCCGTCAAGGACACGGACTTTATAGTCAGTAAGATGAATCTGCGCCACATTGGGATAGAACTGCTCCAAAGCCTTTCGCATGGCAACGTCCAAAGCGTTTACGGGACCGTCACCGTCACCTGCCGTCACAACGACCTTACCGTCCACATCGATTTTGAACTGGGCAAAGGCGCTCTGGTCATCGGCAAAGCGGGGAAATTCGCCGCTGGTCTTGTAATAATGAAGATTGAAGAAAGGCTGGTACTTTCCGATAGCCTTTCGCACGAGGATTTCAAAACTTGCGTCCGCGCCCTCAAACTGATAGCCGTCATGCTCCAAGTCTTTTACCCGCTTGACGATTTCCGCCACCACAGGGCTGGATTTCGTAAGAGACTTGTCGAATTTCTGCACTTTCTCAACAATCATGCTCTTTCCGGCAACCTCGCTCATAAGGAAGACCCGGCTGTTTCCAACGCTCTCAGGAGTGACATGCTCGTAGGCAAAAGGATTCTTAATCACCGCATCAATGTGCATTCCAGCCTTGTGGGCAAATGCGCTGGCTCCCACATAAGGCATCCCAGAGTCAAGGGCAATGTTTGTAATCTCCGCGACCCGCTTGCAAATCGGGGTGAGATTCTGCACATTCTCCGGCGGAATACACTCACAACCGCTTTTAAGCTGCAAGTCGGCGATAATCGTAGAAAGATTCGCGTTCCCTGTCCGCTCTCCGAATCCCAAAAGAACGCCCTGCACATGACTTGCCCCGGCTTCAACCGCCAGAAGGGAATTAGCCACCGCACAGCCTGAATCATTGTGGGTATGGATACCAATCGCGGCCACTTTTCCGAATTTTTCAACCACATGCTTTGTAATCTCGTAGCACTGCATGGGCATCATGCCGCCTTTGGTCTCGCAGAGGCAGAGAATTTTCGCCCCGCCCTCAACAGCGGCCTCAAGAGCCTTCATGGCGTAATCGGCATTTTCAGTGTAGCCGGTAAAAAAATGCTCCGCGTCGAAAATAACTTCTTTTTTGTTTGCGACAAGAAATTCCACCGTGTCACGAATCATCTCAAGATTTTCTTCAAGGCTTACGTGCAAAATCTCCGTCGCCTGAAAATCCCAGGTCTTCCCGAAAATACAAACGACCTCAGTTTCAGCCGCCAGAAGACTCTGAAGATTGGCATCCTCGCTGCACTTAATCCCCTTTCGCCGCGTTGAGCCAAAAGCCACGATTTTAGAATGATTCAGCTTGAGTTTTTTCGCCTCGGCAAAGAATTCCATATCTTTCGGGTTCGAGCCAGGATTTCCCGCCTCAATATAAGCCACACCCAGCTCATCCAAAGCCTTAACGATATTGATTTTGTCCTGCACTGAATAAGAAATGCCCTCGCCCTGAGAGCCGTCCCGCAAAGTAGAATCAAGAATAGAAATCTGTTTCATAAATATCTCCATGGGGCTGCGGCTATCGCCGCCGGGCTTTGCGTGGTTCCGCTCACCGCTTCATTCTTCCACTCCCTTACGGTCGTTTCAGAACGGCTGACGCCGCCACTCCAATCCCTAGCCCTTTTACTCCGGCAAATATCTTGCCCTGTTGTTGTCTGTCTCAAAAACATCGACCGCCCACAAGTGCGTTTTCTTGGCATCATCCGACTTTTTCAAATCAGGAATCTGCTCCACAATCCCATTGTAAATGTAAACCGCGATTCGCTCCGCGCTGGGATTCTGGTCAAAAAAATCGATGTCATTCAAATTCCTGTGGTCAAGCTTTTCGCATACAGCCTTCAAAGCCTTTTTCAGCTCAGTAAAATCAAGCAACATTCCCCCTTCGTCAAGGGAAGAGCCTTGCACATGAGCGTAGACCTTGTAATTATGACCGTGCAAATTCTCACACTTACCATGATAATCACGCAAAAAATGCGCCGCCGCAAAATCAGCCTTCACACGAACCTGAAACATGAGAAAATTATATCAGAAATGCTTAAAAGAGAGAATATGAATTCCAAATACTTTCCTTACATGAAAGCCCTGTCGCCGGAATAAAATAACCGCCACCACGAATGAAAGAGATTCCGCAAAAAGGAAGGTCAGCCAGACGAGCCATTCTGAATTTTCCAAAGACAAGGCCAGAGTCATCAAAAAATAAGCCGGAGGAAGGACTAGAAAAAGCTGGCGCAAAAGGGAAATCACCAATGAAGCAAGCCCGTTACCCAGAGCCTGAAAAACGCCCTGCAAGGCAATATTCGCTCCCGCAAAGACAAAAGACAGGGAAATAAGGCGCATGGCACTCACGCAAAGGCTCTGGGTGTGGCCCGTAAGACCGAAGACAGCCGAAAATGGCTGGGCAAATGCCTCAAGCAAGGCAAGCCCCAGAAGCATAATGGCCAGCGTATACAAAATGCCGTATTTGATGCCCGCGCTCACCCGCTCCTGATTCTTCATGCCAAAATTAAAGGCAACGATAGGCATAATCGCGTCCCTGAGCCCAAAAGCCGCAAACAAAATGAACTGCTGGATTTTATAGTAAAGGCCGTAAGCCGTCACAACATCCTCGCCAAGCTGCACGAAAATGATGTTCAGTCCGTAAGTCATAATAGACATGAGAGCCTGGGCGATAATAGCCGGAAGTCCGATAGAATAAATCACGGCGATAATTTTAAAGTCAGGTTTTAAAAATCTGAAATCAAAGGGAATGGCACGATTTTTCTTAAAATGGAAAAATGCCCCAAGCAAGAAAGAAAGCACCTGCCCGATTACCGTCGCCCAAGCCGCCCCTTTCACGCCCAAAGCCGGACAGCCTAGCAAACCGTAAATCAATATAGGATCCAAAATCATGTTCGCCACAGCACCGCCAACCTGTGCGATTGTCGAAAAGAGAGAAAGACCAGTCGACTGCAAAAGCTTTTCAAAAATCGAGAAAAAGACGATACCGAAAGAATAGACGCAACAGATAGTAAGATAATCTGTCGCCATAAGGGCAATCTCTTCGTTTGCCGTCTGGGAATTGATGTAAAAACCCACGCCAAAAAGAGCGAAAACAAGAAAGAGAAGATAAATCAAGGCGCACAAAAAGATTCCGTTTCCGGCGATTTTCCCCGCCTTTACCCTCTTTCCCTGTCCAAGCGTGCGGGAAACAAAGACATTGGCTCCCACACCAGTGCCAATTCCCACCGCCACCATAAGAATCTGCACCGGAAAAGCTAGTGTAAGGGCGTTCAGGGCCATCTCACCGCCCTCAGCCATGTTCGACACGAAAGCAGAATCCACGATATTGTAGACCGCCTGCAAAGCCATGGAAAGAATCATAGGGATTCCCATTTTAAGCATAAGAGATTTTACCGGGAGAAAAGCGAGGGGATTCTGCACTGCCGACTCGCTTTTAAAAGCATTTTCCTTCATTTTTCCTCACAAAAAATAAAAAAGCGCATAGCCCCTAAAACAACTGGTTTTACGCTGTTTTAAGAGCTACGCGCTGTACGAGAAAATATAATGAATTTTCAGATTTTTGTCAAAAGACAAAAACAAAAAAATCGGAATGCGAAAATGCACTCCGATCCAAAAAACTATTTAAGAGCAGCAGAGATTCGCTCAAGAACCTTCTTGCGATCAAGTGGTTTTACGATGTAGTTCTTAGCACCGAGAAGAAGTGACTTTTTAACCAATTCCTCTTTACCAAGAGCTGAAACCATAACAACGCGAGCATTCTTGTCGAAAGCGACAATCTGCTCAAGGGCTGTGATACCGTCCATGCGTGGCATAGTAATATCCATAGTGACCAAGTCAACATTCGGACACAGTTCCTTGTATTTATCAACACCGTCTTTACCGTCAACAGCAGTCGCGACAACCTCATAACCTTCGCTTGTGAGAATCTGACCGAGCTGCTTTGCAACGAACATTGAATCGTCTACAACAAGTACACGGATTTTTGAGCCGTCGGCATTCATGCCCTCTGGCGGACGCTCATTGATTGAAGGAAAATCCTGTTTTGTTTTCATTTTGGCACTCCTTATCCTTATTACATGCGTTCGCGAATTGCGACGTTTACTTCAATTTTACCACACTCAGTAATGAGAGGAACAATAAGAGCCTCTACACTGTTTGTGTTACCGCCACCCAAAGCAGCGATTTCCATTTTTTCACCAGCAAAAAGAGCCGGTGGCGTAAGATCAAACTTAAAGCCAAGTTCATGCAACTTTGTAACAGCCTGTGCTGTGATGAGATTTGCGAGCTCGCTGATTGTAGCTTTTGCAAGCTCATCAAATTTAGTCAAAGTTTCACCGTTCATTGCAGATGCAATATTCAAAGCAGTTTCAAAAGTCATATCAAAAAGAACACGACCCTCAACATCACCTGCAAGACCGACAAGGGCTGCGACACCCATTACCGGCATAGCCGTAGATTTGAGATACAAATCACCTCGGGTAACAGTCGCACCACCAAGAACTTCCTTTAAGATTTGGTATGAAGTTTCTACAAATGGATTAATGTACTCTACTCTCATTAGTTTTTACTCCTATATTATTTTTTTCCAAAAATAGTTATTGTTCCAACTTTTGTTGCTGCCCATTTCGGATTCTCTTCCAAAGATTCGTTCTGACCAAGGAAGACAACACCATTACCTTTGAGTTTCTCTGAGAATTCAGTAACGATTGTCTGCTGGGTTGCGTCCGGCAGGAACGACAGAACATCCCTCGCAAAGATTATATCACAAGTCGGCAAATTATTGGTATTAGCACAATCATGATACTCAAACATAATGCTATCGCGGATTTCCGGGATAAACGTGAAATCACCGTTAGCCTTTTTTGTGATATATGGTGCATACCAATCATTTGCAACATCAGCAGGAACTGCAAGCAAAGGTGCGTTAGAAATGCTGAGCAAATCCACCTCATGTGCATAAATACGGATTTTTGCCTCAGGATAACGCTTTCTAAGAACACAAGCTAAAGAATAAGTTTCTGGGCCCTTTCCACAACCAGGATTCCAAACAACAATCTGTTTTGCAGCATTGTCAGGCAGAGCTTTGAAGATAGAGTCTGCATAAGCCTTATCCCACCAAGTACCGCTGAACGGAGAGTAGAATTTTTTAAGGAACAAGTCTGCGTCACTTGGATTCTGCAACTGGGTCTTTCCCTTTCCCCGTTCTCCTTCCCATTCTTTATACCGAAGCTGCATCCACTTATCATTCAAAGGAGAAGCCGTGAATTTTCTCATTGAAACTAAGGAATCAACTACAAAAGAATAATCTACTTTTTCTTCCTTTGGAGCAACTTTAGAAGCTGCCTTTTTTGCCCCACCAGCAGAAGCAGACGGAGACGCGATTCTCGCAGCCATTTCACGGGCTACAACATCTTCCGCAGTCTTGTTGTCAGCTTTTGAGCCAAAAATCTTCTCGATATCAAGAAGGACATAGAGACGATTATTAACCTCAACGACACCCTGAATATACTTGATGTTGATATCACCAAACAAAGGATGAGGTGGATTAATACTTGATTTTTGGATTCCAACTACCTTGTCGATTTCATCAACGACAATACCGAAAGTAAGCTCACCGATAGATACGATAAGCATATTCTCGAGAGCATCGTACTCTCGCTCCGGCATGTCAATATTAAAGAACAGACGAAGGTCAATAATCGGAATAATATCACCACGGAGATTATACACACCAAGCACAAAAGGCAATGCGTTCGGAACATAAGTGAAGCGGCCTGCTTTTGCGATTTCCTTAACCTTCATGATATCAATGGCATAGTCCTTTCCTGCAAGAGAGAATGTTACCATCTTGTAGTCAACGACAACCATATTATCAGGTTTTTCGGGAGTAGCTGTATCTGCTCCGGCAATATTCTGAATATTGCCTAAACTTTCCTTCAAAACGGAGTTGATTGAAGGTTTTTCATTTGCTGTATCTGCCATAATCTTCTCCCTAATCCTCTATGCTAGATTCTTGACGAGCCTGAATTTCCTGTCGAACACCAAGCTCAAGCAATTGTGTTACATCAATGATAAGCGAAACAGAACCATCACCAAGGATAGAGGCACCTGAAATACCAGGTGATTGTGTAAACTGATCGCGGAGCGGTTTAATAACAACGTCTTCTTCGCCGATGAGATTGTCAACCATAACACCGATTTTCTTATCCTGAGAGCCGACGATTACTACGAAACAATAATCTCCGTCCTCGTTGGTACGAATATTGAACAAGCGGCTCAAACGTAGCACGCTGATAACTTCGTTTCGGACATTGAGAACCTCATGGTTATCAATCGTGTTGATTTCGGACTTCTTAACGCGAACACTCTCAATAACAGATGCGATTGGAATTGAGTACACTTCGCGTCCGACACGAACGAGCAAGCCCTGAATGATAGCAAGGGTGAGCGGCAGACGGATAGAGAATTTCGAGCCTTTTCCGTGCTCAGAAGTAACCTGAATCGTTCCGTTGAGCTTTTCAATCATCGTTTTGACGACGTCAAGACCTACACCACGTCCAGAAACATTCGTAATCTTCTCTGCAGTAGAGAAGCCCGGCATAAATATAAGCTGGGCTGCTTCCTGATCAGAAAGAACCTTTGACGGATGGATAAGCCCCTTGTCGATAGCCTTTGCCTTGACTTTCTCAACATTGATTCCGCCACCATCATCGACCACATCAATGACAATGCTGTTACCCTCGTTGGCAGCTTTAAGAAGAACTGTACCGGTTTCGTCTTTGCCGGCCTCTTTTCGTTTTTCCGGAGACTCAATGCCATGGTCAACAGAGTTTCGTACACAGTGCATGATTGGATCCATGAGATCATCAACAACTGTTTTATCAAGCTCGGTGTCTTCACCTTCAAGTATCAGATTAACTTTTTTGCCCAAATCCTTCTGCAAATCACGAACAACACGCGGGAAGCGATCGAAAACCTGACTGATAGGAACCATTCGGATTTTCATGATACCTTCCTGCAACTCTCCGGTGATTCGTCCGAGGTTCTGCGTAGAAGAATGGAATTTTGAATTCAAATCCTTGAAGCGATTTTCAAACGCATCAAAGAATGTCGCTATATCACCGAACTCATTGGTAATGTTTGTTTTAATGTCTTTTACAGCGACACCATTCTGAATTTCTTCGAGGTACTGAGGCAACTGCTCAAACATTCGTCGAATTTTTTCTTTATATGAAGAATCGAGATTCTGGAACTGGATGAGCATATCAGCGAACTGCTGCTGGCTCTGGTTGAAAGAAGCTTTTGTGATAACAGTTTCTGAAACAAGGTTCATGAGGTTATCAACACGCTTTGAATCTACGCGGAGAATAGTGCTCTGCTGAGCATGACCAGTAGCCGGGGCTGTTTTTGCAGCTGGCTTTGGAGCTTCTTTTTTGGGAGCTTCTGTAGCAGACGCCGCAGTCTGTGGAGCTGGCGCGGGAGCTTCCTGCTTTGGAGCTGGAGTCGGAGCCGCGGGAGCTGGGGCAGCTTGCGAGGCGGGTGCAGCCGGAGCTTCTGAAACGCCAGAATCGCCGGCAACCGCATTCGTGAGATTTTTTGCGTCAACACTCAGCGTAACGTCATCGAGGAATGCAGTATCCTCAAGCTGCTCAGCCGTGTTTGAGCTTGCAACAAAATAGACAACGTCTTTATGGAATTCGTCTTCGTAGAGAGCGTCAAAATCAGGAATCGTTTTTAGGACCGTGCCACAGGCTTTAAGAGCCGCGAAAACCTGAATTCCGCCGACAGAATTCATAGGATTGCTTTCGTCAAAAGTAACAGTGACAGACCAAAGCTGCTGATCGCCAGAACATCCTTGTTTGAGTTCAACAAGTTCGTATTCAGAAAGAGCAACCACAGGAGCGCTTGACTGAGCAGGCGCAGATGAAGGTGCCGGAGCCGACGCCGGTGCAACAGGAGCCGCTTTTGGAGCAGCGCCACCTCCTGCAATCATACCGCGTATTTTTTCTGTAATTTCATCGACGCTTTCACCATATACAGAACCGTTCTTTCGTTCTTCAAGCATTGCTTTGATTACATCAAGTGCCGTCAAAAGCGTGTCTACGATATCTTCAGTAACCTTAATCTTATCAGAGCGAACTTCATCAAGAAGGTCTTCCATTGTATGCGCAAAGTGAGCAATCTCAGAGAACTCGACCGTAGCCGAATTTCCTTTGAGAGTATGTGCCGCGCGGAAGATTTCGTCAATGGCATCATGATTGTTCGGATCATTCTCAATTGCAAGGATATTGCTCTCGAGGTTATCGACCATCATTTCAGACTCAGAGAAGTAGTCTTTCAGTAGTTCTTCATTAGTAGAATCAAGATAATCACTCATACTATATATTTTAACCGTTAGATTTCCAAAGTCAAGTAAAAAAGAAAGATTATTTTAATATTATAAAATAAAATTTCTCCAGGTTTTCATATAAAAACATCAGCCGGAAATATGATTTCTGTCGTCACAAAATCCATCATGAACGCGAAGAAAGGATTTCCGAAAGCATGCACACACCCTCAATCATCGCCTCATGCTCCCTGGGAGCAATACGAGCATACAAAGAATCAGGAGTGTCACCAGCAAGCACAGGAACTTTTTTCTGAACAAGGATTTTACCCGTATCGCAGCCTGCGTCAACAAGGTGCACGGTACACCCGCTCTCAGACTCGCCGGCCGCGAGAACAGCCTCATGGACATTGTGCCCCCACATCCCTACTCCGCCGAATTTCGGAAGAAGAGCTGGATGCAGATTTATAATCCGGCCCGAATATTCATCAATGATGCGCCCCCCGAGGACAGACAGATAACCCGCAAGGACAATGGCGTCAGCTTGATACTCACGGCACAAATCAAGAATCGCGTCGCTGATGGCAATGCGCTTTTCATCACGGGTTGCGGACTCAGCCTTTTCTTTCCCGAGCACTGAAAACGGACTCCGGACAAGAGCCGGAATTCCTGCTTTTTCTGCACGTTCAAGCGCAAAAGCATTTTTTGTATTGGAAACGACCAGAGAAATATGGTAAGGGCAGGATGAATTAGCCTTCTCATAATCAATAAGAGCCTGCAAATTCGTTCCGCCACCACTAACTAATACTGCGATGTTCATAGTATTCTATATGAGTTTTGTAGCCTCTCGGCTTCCTTTGAGCTCTTCACCCAAATCCTTTGAAGCCGCTTCAACATGACCGATTTTATAAGCTTTAAGAGGAATTGCCCCAGCCTTTTTGTAAGGCTCAGTCTCAAATTCAGAGGCTTTTTCGTTGAAACGAGCGATGATTGCGTCTGCATCGCTGGCCTTGACAGCAAGAATGAAACCGATACCCATGTTGAAAGTGCCCCAAACGCCTTCAGGATCCGCACCGCGCTTAATCAGTTCGTCAAAAACAGCCGGACGCACCCATGAATCCTTCTTGATGACAGAAACAAGGTTCTTGCCTTTTGCATACATGCGAGGAACATTTTCATAGAATCCGCCGCCTGTGATGTGAACCATGCCATGAACACTCTCACCGAAAGCAGAAAGCACGTCCATAACAGGCCGGACATAAATGCGGGTTGGTGTGAGGAGAACCTCACCGATAGTTTTGCCAGACTCACCGAAAGGCTCGTTGAAATCAGTGACAAGTTTGCGGACAAGGGAATAGCCGTTTGAATGGCATCCGGTCGAAGAAAGACCGATAAGGACATCTCCGGCTTCAATTTTTGTGCCGGTAATCATTTTTTCTTTGTCGCCAACGCCAACTCCAAAGCCTGCCAGGTCATATTTGCCCTCATCGTAGAAGCCTGGCATTTCGGCAGTCTCGCCGCCAAGAAGGGCACAACCGGTATCAACACAGCCGTCGGCGATGCCTTTTACAAGCTGGCCGGCAACCTTCGCATCGAGTTTGCCGCAAGCAACGTAATCGAGGAAGAAAGAAGTCTGGACGCCGGAGCAGAGAATATCATTTACGCTCATGGCAACGCAATCGATTCCAACAGTGTCATATTTTTTGAGCTGGAAAGCAATCTCGAGTTTTGTACCAACGCCGTCCGTACCAGAAACCATGACAGGATTCTTGATTCCTTTGGGAACCTCGAACATTCCGTTAAAACTGCCCAAATCAGTGAGCAATCCGGGAATGCGAGTACGTTTCGCATGAACTTTGTATTCGTTGACAGCATTGTAGCCTTCTTCAACATCAACACCAGAATCTTTGTAATCAATGGTAGCCATTTTATTCTCCAAAGGAATTAAGGGAAATTTTTAGACAATTATAGTAAATTATGGAATTTTTATCCACAGATTTTTTCTTGTTAAGCCAGAAGTTCCGAAACAATGTCTCCCCCTCAGTTCAATTATGAAGTGCACTTCAATTATGCAATTTAAACGAGGGGTTTTTATTATGAAACTTTCTAAGAAAATTCTCGCAGCGTTCAGCGTTGCGGCAATGTTGGTTGTGGCAGGCTCTTTCACAGCTTGTAAGGAATCAGAAGACGATGACGACGCAATCAGTGGAGAAAACGTCAGCGCTAAAAATGAAACTGATATGTACTATCGTGCATTCGAGTCTTTGAAAACAAAGCATAAATATGCAACGGCAAATATTAAAATTAAAAATCCGACTGAGGTCGCAGTTGCATCGCACTCATCAAACTCTGTGATTGGCTATGTGTTTGGTCTCGAAGAAGATAAATCAGAACATTCAGTAACAAAAGCCTATCAGTATCAGAAAGATGGCACACTTAAAGAGAAAACGATTACTTGGTATAACTTCGCTGTTGCTGGTGTCCGCTGGAATAAGACAGACGAGAAGTTGCAGTGGTATGTTTCATACTGCACTGGCGTTCCGAGCACGATTTTCGGCTACAATACGTCATCTGACTTCACTGCAAAGATTATTACAGAAGTTGATAGCGACGGGAAGGCCAAAACATTTGTAGATAGTGGTGCAACAGAAAAAGCGATTGTTTGTACACTTAATACTCCATATTTTGAATCTATTTCTGCTTCGTCATACTCCTTGCCAGAAGATGGTATCGTAAATGTTCTCGTCGACGTTACAATTGAAGGTAATGAGACAAATGGATATTACTATAATGTTGAGCTCCAGAATCAGCAGGGAGTTAAAATTGATGGAGCAACTGTAGGTAAGATTTATGTCGATGAACTCACTGCAACGACTCAGAAAGAAATTGGTCGATATACCACTGTATATTCAGGCGAAACAGCAAATGCTACTATTTCATTCCAGGATGTTCAGGGTAACCCGATTCCGGTTTCTGAAGATGACTGGGTTGACTTGTCTAAGTAGTCCGCCTCTGGCATAACACGGGCTGATAGTGAACGCCGGATTTCATTTGCTTGAAATCCGGCGTTTTGTTTTTTAATATTTGTCAGTGAATTATCTTTATTTTAATTCCTAATCGGGCCGCAAATGAAAAACTGCTCGCTCCCATTTTCTGATTTGATTTTACTGGGGAGCTTGTGTGGTAGTTATGGTACATATATCTTTTTATGATGTCCGTGCCCGAGAAATCAGCAGAAAGGCTGAGCGCGAGTAATTTTGACAAGTCATACTCTGTCCTCAGATACAATTTATACGCCGAGAACATACTTTTTGCATACTCATTCAAGTGGTAGTTCTGCGTGTTTTTCCCGGTCAAGTGCGTGTCAAAGACTGAGATTGAAGTAATAGGCGAGATGAAAAATCCAAGTTCACTGGAAAAACGGCGTGAGAAGCGTGCGCCAACCTTCAAGCCTGAAAAAAAGGAGTAAGAGGTGCGTTCATAGTTTATTCCGTGAAGTTTTCCTTTTCCGTAGTAGCGGGCGTATCCGCTGTTCCAAGCCTCGTCGTTTCCTGTCGATGAATATGAAGCGGATGCGAACCAGCCTTCACCGTTAGTCCCTTTTATTTTTATGTGAGAATAATCAAAAATAAGGGCCGGGGCTACATAAAATGACTCTTCAAAGTCAAAATCATAGGAAAGCATGGACGAAAATGAAAAAGCCTCCGAGACACGCTCTTCCAGCAGCGAATAAATGTATTTCACATCCCCGTCCTCATTCCAGTCACTGTCTTTTAGCGTTCCGCACGGCATACATGGTGTGAATTCTCCGCGAGTCTCAAGAGAAAGTTTTTTCCAACCGATTTTTGTGCCTGCTCCTAAATTTATGAGAGGTTTTGCTTCCCATTCGAGAAGGCTGCGCAGTATGGAAGAGTCTGCGCCGGAGTAGATATATTCGTTGAACTGTCCGTAGGTAATACCTGCGTAGGGCATAAATTCAAACGTAAAATCAGAAGCAGACGCGGCTGCTGAAATAAGAAAACACGGAATAATCAGAAAAAACAGCTTTTTGGCTTTCATAAGAGCATATTACCGGCATTTTATAATTCTTTGTGTTTTTTTACAATGTGAAGCAAATGTTTTCTGTAAAGAACCTTGAAAAGACTTTACCGTGTCATTATAATATTCAGTATTCCATTGGGATTTGTCTGTTTTATTTCCATTGATTTTGACATTCAAATCCAAACCATTAATTAAGGAGTTTTCTATGAAAATGGTAAAAAAATTGGCATTGGTTTCAGCTTTGGCATTGCTTTCTGCAGGTTTCGTCTTTGCATCTGGCAAAAAAGATGTTGAGGAAACTGCTACAACTTCAGCTGAGTCTGTAAAAGACACTGCAAAAGAATCTGCTGAAACAGTGAAAGATGCTGCACAGTCTGCCGTCGAAGAAACTGTTGATGCTGCTAAAAGCGCTGTAAAGGAAGGCGTTGAAAACGCTGCAAATGCAATCGACGCAAGCTTGTCAGACGCAAAATAATCGCTTTGTTTGCATTTTTTTATCCCGGCTTAGGTCGGGATTTTTTGTGCATAATTGATTTTTCATATCAAAGGCGGGCGTCATTTCCGCCTCGCTTCCTTCCAAAAAGAATTATTTTCACTCCGATTCTGAAAGCAATATCATAATACTCATATCCGGCATCCTGGCTGGAAAGCGTATCCTTTGAGCCGTCGTCCCAGTCATAGTATTCTTCCCCCTTTGTAAAGCGCATGTAGTTCGTTGTGATGGTAGTGTTCAGCAAACACATTGGCGAGAATTGAAAATTTATGCCGGTAAAAAATCTGTAGTCTGAAAACCACGCGTAAATGTAGTCTTTCGTCACGTAATAATCTTTTGAGCCCAAATGACGGTCTGTTGCGACCGCATAAGTGAAGGGAGAAATGCCGCAACCGATGAAAAAACTTATTCTTTCAGTGCATGCCTTCTGGATTGAAACATTGAAGAAAAAAGAAATTTTTTCAGATTCGTATTCAATACCGGCCAGATGATATTTGCCGTCCGGATAGTAGTGAGGGCTTTCAGTGTCCATGTAATACCAGCCGTGTCCGTTTTCCGCCACAAAAGAACGATGTGAGTAACGCGCGTAAAATGAAGGTGAAAGGCGCAAGGTATCGGTAAGTTTTCGCTCATACAAGAAAGAAGCCGAGAGATCATAACATCGGTCTGCTTTATTTTCAAATTCTGAATATGTGGATTTTTCGCCCCATTTGTTCCAGTCAGAATCAGTCATTTTTCCCTTATTGTATGGAAAAGCGATATCGAATCCTGCAGAAAGCAAAAAGCTGTTTTTTTCTGTGGAAATTTCAGAGTGAACTTGCAGGCCGTAGTACAAAACAAATTTTTCCCTCCACTCCAGCTGGCTGCATTTTTCGCTCGAATCCGTACCGAAGTATCCGTCGAAAAACAAGGCTTCCTTTGTGTTTGATGCTTTCAGGCTTGCAACAGGCTCCAGGGAAAATGTTATATCTGCCCCGTATATGTATTGGAAAAAAGAGAATACTATAAAACAGACGTACAAAAAACGAGATTTCATTGAAGAAAAAAAAGAAAACCGGTGCGTTACACACCGGTCTGTGTTTACATCGGGAAAACTTGTATTAGTCTTCTACGACGTCAGCATGTTTGAAGTCACCCTGAACTTTCCAGTAGCCTTTTACAGTTCCTGTGCCCCGTGCTTTATTGTAAGTCTCGGTGCAGTTATCTGAGTTCGGATAAACGTTTGCGTAGATAGCAAACTGTCGCTGAGTGAATGATTTGCTGTCTGTATAATAGTCGATTGATGCAATTTCCTCTGCAGCTGAGTCCAAGTCAACCACATTTTTGTCACCGTCCAAGACATCGCCTGTACCATCTTTTACAGTATATGCAGAAGCAGTATTTGCATCGAGAAGATAGACTTTATAAGTATGCTTGTAACCATCATCTGTTTCGGTTTCATCGACGGTATCTTTGTAGAAGACTGTGAAGCTTACGCTGTCAGCTGATGTCTTCAGTTTTCCAGATGGGGCATCTGTAAAAGTTTTAATCTCATATTCCGCTGTGTTGTCATCAGCAGTAAAGTCGTTTTCATCTGAGAATTGATGGCCATCTCCCGCACCGAAGTTAGCTGCCTGCAAATCAGTGACATTCTTGTATTTTGAGACGTAATAGTCGCCCTTGTTGCGAGCGCCAAATACGTAGAAATTCTTTGAGCCGTCATCGTTAGATTCAAGACCAAAAATCACGCCCATGACACCGTCACCATAAGTACCTGTAGATTTTGCACTGTTGAAAGTGATGTCTACAAGCGCTCCTGCGTGTTTGAAGCTTGTGCTTTTGTAACCACGCTGAACAGTGTCAGCGTCAGTATTTGTGTGATTGATTGTGTAGTAGCTGCTGTTGACTTTCGTAATCATTTCATACGGATCATCATCGTCCTCATCTTTACAAGCTGTGAAAGAGCCTGCTACAACCAACATTGCCGCAACGCTGAACGCTGCGAGAATTTTCTTAGAAAGTTTCATAATAAAAACCCCTCGTTTAAATTGCATAATTTTTCAGTCCAGCATACGCCGAACATCTAAAAAAAGGATAACGCAATCAAAAAATAATTTCTAGATTATTTTGAGAAAATATTAAATTTATTTTATATTTCTGCCGATAATTTCGTTTTGCAGACTTCTTCAATCGGAATTGAAAGTGCCAAGGAAATTTGCTCGGGGGTTAAGTTCAGTTTGAGGAGATTTAAGACAGAGTCAGCGAGTTTTTTTTCCTTATCTGCAAGAGCTGCTTCTCGCAACGAAAGTTCTTTTTCCTTTTGAGCGCGTCTGGCATCTTCTACCATGCGCTTTTCATCCTCAACTCGACGTTTCTCATCCTCGATTCTACGTTGCTCGTCTTCCCGCGCACGTTTCTCATCCTCGATTCTACGCTTCTCATCCTCCCGCGCACGTTTCTCGTCCTCGATTCTACGCTTCTCATCTTCCCGCTTGCGGGCGTTAATTTCGCTGATTCGGTCGCGCTCTATGCCCTCAATCTGTCCCTGTATAATCCAGCGCCAACGGTCCATGCTGATTCCCTTCAAGGTTGATTCTGCTTTCATAATCCCCTCCTCACTTCGTGCAAGAGCATCGATTAAATCTTGCTTTTCCTGATTATCCGCAATCTGTAAAAATTTACACCATTTGACTGGGCTTGGCAAGTTTTTGACATCTTCCAGATTGCTTATTTCCGGGATTTTGGGGAGCTCCATGAAAATCACATTCAGTATACCAGCCAAATTTGCACCGTCTTTTCTGTCAATCATTGTATATTGGTGAATGGGATTATCGTTAGAGTCATCGTAAATAAAATTTAAGACGGAAATCTGGTAGACAACTGGAAGGGAATTCCAATCATCGCCGACTTCAATAGCCGAACTTAACAGGCGAGCGGCATAATATTCAGCCCTCTTTCCGTAGTCATAGGCTTTTTCAAATCCTTGCATTTCAATCTGGGCACAGCTGTCATCTTCAAAGATACAGTTAATGTCATAGCTGATTCCCCTCTGCAAGTCAAACTGCTTTGGGTTTTCATTTTCGATTACCGTGACTTTTTTGATTTTTCTGCCAATGGCCGCCATTAGGAACGACTTAAGTGCAAATCTCGAATCCTTTGAATTCTGCGTGAAAATGGCTTTGAAATTCACATCAAGTCTGGGATTCAAAATCCGAAATTCATTTTTAGGCATAAGCTTCTCCTTTCTCACTTATGCCTATATATAGCGAATAAAAAGCGACTTTTGGCAATTTGCCGGCAAAAAAAATGATTTTTTATGCGTTTTCAACGCAAGCCATGGGATACTCGCCGGTAAAGCAGCCTTTGCAGAATCCGTAGTTTTCCGGATTCACGCTTTTGACCGCTTCCATGAGACCGTCCGGGCTTAGGAAAGCAAGGGAGTCGGCGCCAATCATCTTGCGGATTTCTTCGGCCTCATGCTGGGCGGAAATCAGCTCTCCCCTCGTGGGCGTGTTGATTCCGAAATAGCATGGGTATTTGACAGGCGGAGAAGAAATGCGGAAATGCACTTCCGTGGCTCCGGCACGGCGCAAAATCTGCACAAGGCGCTTTGATGTGGTTCCGCGGACGATGGAATCGTCTATTATAATGACTCTCTTGCCCTTTACATCGCAGGGAACAGCGTTCAGTTTTACGAATACCATATTTTCCCGCTCTTTTTGAGTTGGAGCGATGAAAGTTCGGCCGATGTACTTGTTCTTGATAATTCCCGTCGCATAAGGAATACCAGATTCTTTTGAGTAGCCCACGGCCGCTCCCAAGCCAGAGTCTGGAACGCCCACGACAACGTCGGCGGGAACAGGATTTTCTCTTGCAAGCTGGGCACCGAGAGCATAGCGGGCCTGCTGGACCGGGATGCCGTCGATGATGCTGTCAGGGCGGGCAAAATAAACATACTCAAAGATGCATGTTCTTTTTGAAGTGCGCTCGCCGAATTCAAAGGAAAGGACTCCATCGTCGTTGATGATTACGATTTCTCCGGGATTGATATCGCGCACGAAAGTTCCGTTCACGGCGTCAATCGCGCAAGATTCACTGGCAAGAATCCAGCCTTTTTCGGTCTGGCCGAGGCACAGAGGACGGATTCCGTTTGGATCCCTGGCACCAATAAGACATTTATCGGTCATAACGGTAAGGGCAAAAGAGCCTTTGATCATCTGTATTGTGTCTGTAAGGGCGCGCTCAAGGCCTTTTTTATATGAGCGGGCAATGAGCTTTACGATGACCTCTGTGTCGCTGGTAGACTGGAATGTACAGCCGGCATCCTCCAGCATTTCACGGAGCTGCTCGTAGTTGATGAGCTGGCCGTTGTGGCATACGGCGATTGTGCCGAGCTTAGAGGTCTGAACCATGGGCTGCGCGTTTTCGATAGTACAGCTTCCGGCCGTGGCATAGCGGACATGTCCGACAGCAAGGCGGCCTTTGAGGGAATCAAAATGCTCCGGGTGAAAGACATCGGCCACCGCCCCCAGGTTTTTGTGGACACGCATCTCGCTTCCGTCACTGACGGCGATTCCCGCGCTGTCCTGACCACGATGCTGAAGAGCATAGAGGGCGTAATAGACCTGCTGAACCGCATTGAAGTGTTTCGCAGAATAAGGCTCCGTCACGGTCTTTCCGCTCTCGTCAGTGGTTGTTTTTGAAGTCTGGAAGATTCCGACTACGCCACATTCATCATGAAATTTATCATCTTCAATCATAAGCAGCCCTTACAATTCTACATCAAGACCGGTTTTTGCCGCGTCATCTGCCAGTTTTTTGCGGAAAGCAATGAGTTTTTCTTTTAAGTCAGGATATTTTATTGAAAGAATCTGCACGGCAAGATAGGCAGCGTTTTTTGAGGAATTGATTCCCACAGTGGCGACCGGAATCTGAGGAGGCATCTGTACGATAGAAAGAAGGGCATCCATGCCGCCAAGACCGTTTGACTTTCCCGGATTTACACATTCAAGGGGAACTCCGATTACTGGAAGGGTTGTAGCTCCGGCAATCACACCGGGAAGAGCCGCTGCAAGACCGGCACCGGCAATAATGACCTCGCATCCGTCCTGCTCGACCTGCTTGACCGTCTCGTGGAGAAGCGCGCCGGCACGGTGAGCCGAAAGAATGTATGCTTTGTAATCAACGCCGAATTCTTTGAGAACGTCGGCAGCCTTTTTCATTGTGTCTGTGTCAGATTTTGAACCGAAGAAAATAGCGACTTTCATAAATACCTCGGTCAACAGAATAGCACATTTTTCTTTGCTTTTTCAAGAATTCAGACTTATACTTAAGTTATGCCGATGATTTCTAATCAGATGAACGTTTTTTGTGAGATTCATTTCATTTTCCGCGAGAATTCGATTATTCTGCAGGGAGAAAAACTTCCCGACGAAAAAATCGTGCGTAAATGCCTTGAAATGAATGTGGCCGAAGACTGGTTTGCAGAGCTTGAGTTCGGATATTCAGCCCTTCTGCTCGAAAAAAGCTCTCCCAATCCGGCCGGATGCACGGACATTCCAATCCGCGAATTTTTCCATAATATGCGCGGCCTCGGCCAAATCGATGATTTCATCAGCGTCACCAACGAAGACAAGAAAATCTCCGGCACAGAACTGGCAGGTCTTGCGGCCAGGGCACGGGGACTTCTCAATTTCAAGAATGACAAACGTTTCTGCGCGAAATGCGGCGCTCCCCTCAAGGACGACCTTTATTTTACAGCACGAACATGCACGCACTGCAAAAAGCAATATTTTCCACAGCTGGAGCCTGCCATCATCACGCTTGTAAGCAAAGGGGACGAAATTCTCCTTGCATGCCACAAAAAACGGAACTCAAATATTTATTCATGCATCGCAGGATTTGTGGAGACCGGCGAGACTATCGAAAATGCCGTATATCGGGAGGTTCTTGAAGAGACAGGTATCAAAGTCAAAAACATCCGCTATGTCGGAAGTCAATCCTGGCCCTTCCCTGACCAGCTCATGCTTGCCTTCCGAGCCGAATACGATAGCGGTGAGATTTCTGTCCAGAAAGAAGAATTGACTGACGCAGCCTGGTTCAGCAGAAACAAACTGCCAAAAGTTCCAGAACCGGGAAGCATTGCTTATAATTTAATCAAAGGGGACTTTGACTAGGATTATAAGCTTCCGCCTCTTATAAAACATTCCAATTTTCTCAATTCTTTTCTATAATATTTACATGGGAAAAATCTACTTCACTCGTCATGGCGAGACATTCACAAACACCAAGAAACTTGTATGCGGGGCGCGGGAAATCGCCCTCACTGAAAACGGACACGCTCAGGCCATCGCCTTGGGAAACGAGGTAAAATCAAAAATTGAAAGCGGAGAACTGAAAATTGACGTCATCTTGTACTCTCCCCTCTCCCGGGCAAAAGACACAGCCCTTCACATTTCCGAGCTTACGGGAATTCCCGCCCGGGAAGAGGCTCTTCTAATAGAGAGAAATTTCGGCTCTTTCGAGGACAAAAGCCGGGAGTCAGCTGAATTCAAGGCCTCTCTCAGAACTTTCGCCATGTCCTACGGCCGGGAGGCAGGCGGGGAATCCAACATGCGCACAGCGCAGAGAATCTACAATCTTCTGGACAGGCTCACGGAAGAAACCAAACGCACGGGAAAGACATTTCTCCTGGTGGCCCACAACGGACTTGCCCGGGTGGTGAATTCCTACTTCTGCGACATGACCAACGAAGAATTCGGTGTCTTCGGAATCACGAACTGCCAATTACTGGAATATGAGTTTTAAATTCCTCACAGAGCTTCAGAGAGCACAGAGATTTAAAAAATTGTTCTCTGTGAACTCTGTGTACTCTGTGAGGAATTTTTGTTAAAATCACTATAAAAGAAAAGGAGTTAAATATGAAAGGATTTGAAATCGGGCAGGAAGTTGAGACTACGGTCGTTCAGATTTCCTCTGACACGGTTTTTATTGATTTGGGATTAAAGAGCGAAGGATTTGTCGAAAAGGCAGAATTTCTGGACGCTGACGGAAAGTGCACCGTAAAGGAAGGAGACAAAATCAAAGTCTATTTTGTCTCGTCAAACCGGGATGAGCTGCATTTCACCACCCGCCTGAAGGGTGAAAATGCTGACACGGAAGTGCTGGAATCAGCTTACAATTCAGGTCTTCCAGTAGAAGGAAATGTCACGGCAGAAATCAAGGGCGGATTTGAGGTCAAAATCGGAACAGCCCGGGCATTCTGTCCATACAGCCAGATGGGCTACAAAAACCGTCTTGAGCCGGCCGAGTATGTGGGCCGCAGCATGACTTTCATCATCACGGAATTCAAGAACGAGGGAAAGAACATCATCGTCTCTAACCGCAAGGTGGAGGAAGAAGCCGAGGTTTCAAAAGTCAACTCTCTTTCAGAAAAACTCACGGTCGGCTCGGTGGTCAAAGGAAAGGTCAAGTCAATCCAGAGTTACGGTGCCTTCATCGATTTGAACGGATTTCAGGCCCTGCTCCCAATTTCAGAGATTTCTCATGCCCGAGTAAATGATGTTTCTGAGGTTTTGAGCGAAGGTCAGGAAATTGAAGCCAAAATCATCAAGGCTGAGTGGAACACAGCCAAGCCCGACCGCTCAAAAGTCTCTTTGAGCATGAAAGAGCTTGAAAAAGACCCCTGGGACGAAGTTTCTTCTATAAACATCGGCGACAAATTCACAGGAAAAATCCAGCGAATCGCGGCTTTCGGCTTGTTCGTAAACTTGAAGCCTGGAATTGACGGCCTCGTGCATGTAAGCCTTCTCCGCAACGTGAACGACAAGACCAACCTGAGCAAGAAGTTCAAGGTCGGCGACACAATGGAAGTGGTCGTTCAGAAAATCGACGCCCAAGAAAAGCGAATCAGCCTTGAGCCTGCCGGTGAAAGCGACGAAGAGGAAGACGATGCCGCAGACTACCTGAAAAAGCAGGACTCTTCTGACGACGGCGACACATACAATCCTTTCGCTGCTTTATTGAAAAAATAAATCGCCGCACGGACGCGGCAAAAAGCAGGCTGACCGCGAGTTTTTGCTTGTCAAAAACTCGTCACGACAGGATGTCGACATTCGCTGCCTTAATAAAAAAATAAATCAAATTTCTCACAGAGCTTTGGAGCGCACAGAGTTTTTTCGTGATGGAAATAAAAACACCACAGTCACGTTTCGGATATAAGAAACGGAACTGTGGTGTTTTGTTTTAACAGAAACTCTCTGTGAACTCTAAAGCCTTCGCAGCACAGCTGCTTCGGAGAGTCGCTAAAATTGCCTTGCAATTTTTTAACGCTCCCTATCTGTGAGAAATTTATGAATTATGCATTCTTCATTATAAATTATGCTCTAAATTCATCCAGCCCGCCTAAGTCCAGGGTGCTGAAAAGGTCGTCGATTGTTTCCCGGCGGCGGATTTCTTTTACAGAGCCGTCTTCCCGGAGCAGAAGCTCGCCGCAGCGGAGTTTTCCGTTGTAGTTAAAGCCCATTGCCCGGCCGTGAGCGCCAGCGTCGTGGATAATCACCAGGTCGCCCATGTCGATTTTTGGCAGTTCCCGCTGGACTGCGAATTTGTCGCAGTTTTCGCAGAGAGAGCCGACCACATCATAAACATGGTCTTTTGGAGCGTTTTCCTTTCCAGAGACGGTAACTTCGTGGTAGGCGCCGTACATGCCCGGTCGCATCAAGTCTGCCATGCAGGAATCCAGTCCGATGTACTCCCGGTAAATGTGCTTTTCGTGAATCGCCTTTGCTACGAGCCAGCCGTAGGGGCCTGTAATCGGGCGTCCGCACTCCCAGTAAATTTCAAGGGGATCAAGGCCTGCGGGAACGACAACGCGGTCATACTCCGCGCGGATTCCACGGGCAACCTCATCATAATCCACAGGCTTCTGGTCAGGCTTGTAAGGGATTCCGAGTCCGCCGCCCAAGTCCACGAATTCGATTCGCACGCCCAGCTTTTCCTTTACTTCCGCCGCAAGCTCAAAGACAAGTTTTGCCGTGTCAACGAAGAAATCCGGATTCAGCTCGTTTGAGGCTACCATTGTGTGAAGTCCGAAGTGCTCCACTCCCTCTTCCTTGCAGATTTTGTAGGCTTCGAACATCTGTTCCCTGGTAAGGCCGTATTTCGCTTCCTCAGGCTTTCCGATGATGGAATTGCAGCCGTGCTTTGCAGAGCCTGGATTGTAACGGAAGCAGATTGTGTCAGGCAAGGCTCCGCCAAGGGCTTCCTTCAGGAAGGGAATGTGAGTGATGTCGTCAAGGTTGATGATGTTTCCGTTGGCAAAGGCGTATTTGTACTCGCTGGCAGGAGTTTCGTTTGAAGTGAACATGACATGCTTGCCCTTTATGCCGCTCATTGAAGAAAGCATGAGCTCTGGAAGGCTTGAGCAGTCCGCGCCGCAGCCCTCGCTTGCAAGAACCTTCAATATATAAGGATTGGGGCAGGCTTTTACGGCGTAATACTCGCGGAAAGCCGGGAAAATAGAAAAAGCCTTGGTAAAGCGGCGCATGTTCTCTCGAATCGCTTTTTCGTCATAAAGATAGAATGGCGTGGGAAACTTTTCAGCAAGTTTCGTCAATTCATCGTGTGAAAGTGGAAATGTCTTCATAATAAGAGTATTCTAACATTTTTCTTGCTTTTATGAAAATATGTGTTAGAGTTATATGTGGCTCGATTAAAGGTTCATTTAAATCTAAATTAAAAAAAATAGCAGGCAAGGCTCCATGAAGCGGAAATTTTATATAAATTCAGATATTGAACGTCTCATTTTTTTTATAACCAGCCTGTTCTTAATTTTGATTCTGAACATAATCCTTACAAACACTCTTCTCAAAAAGATCGAAAAATCCGCAAAACTGAATGTAATCCAGCATTGCGACAACACAATAGATGACTATGCAAATGCGCTTCGGGCAAAACTAGAAACGATTCAAAGTTCCATTGATTTGGTATATGCAAAAATCGCGTACAAGACAATTTCAGATGAAAAAATCAGGCAGCTTTTAATCAGCGAAAAGGACAACATCGTTCCGCCCTTCAATAATTTCGTCTACGCAAACAAAGACGGCGTAAGCTGGAATTCCTTCGGCGAAGAGATTCCTATCAATGACCGGGAATACTTTCAGCAGGTTATATCCGGAAAAACACAGTTCTATGTAAGCGATATTCTCGAATCAAAGTCAGATGGTAATTCAATCCTCATGTTCGCGCGGCCTGTCTACAACGAGGACAATGAAGTTACCGGCGTTATTGCTGCAATTTGCCCGACCCAAGAGAGCGAGAAATTCTTTTCGGAAATAAAAACCGGTTCAGGAGAAAAAATAAGCATCCGGGATTCAAAAGGAAAATTCATCAAGCATTATGACAGCAGATGGACAAACTGGTTTTTTCATTCCGGAACAAAGATACCTGTCACTTTTGACTCTGTGGATTTGGACAGCTCGATAATGCAGACTACCAATACAGTCGGGCAGCCAGTCTATCTTTTCTATCAGGTTTTGGACATAGCACCTTGGATCGTCGGACTTACAATCAGTGCCGATGAATTCACCAACATCGAAAGACAGCAACATGCCTACCATTATTTTATAATCGAACTGATTGTAATCGTGCTTTCAATGGTATTTTTATTCGAAATCTGGATGCATTCCTTCCTTGAACGTCATCAGATTCTCTCGACGCATATCGACTCTATCACCCATCTTTGGGTACGCAGTTACTTTGAAAAAGAAGCAAACAAATTTTTGAAACGCAATTCAAATTCAAAATTCCTGATGATTGAATGTGATATACGAGGCTTCAAATTCATCAATCAAAACTACGGGGAAGCACAGGCAAACAAACTGCTCCTGCATTTCTCAAAGATTCTTTACGACTGCGCAAAAATCTATGACGGCCTCTTGTGCCGCGGTTATGCCGACCATTTCTTTGTTTTCATGAAGATTACGACTGTCCACAAAGCGATGCATCTTTTCAAGACAGAGCTTTCACGCATCTCCGATCTGGCAAAACAGGCGGAGATTCCCTTCATTCCGAAATTCGGCCTTGCTTTCTATCTGCCGAACATGCGCGAAGACATTCAAAGCGTCCAGATTCTGATTACAAGGGCTAGTTTTGCAAAAAGCACGATTAAAGAAAATGCGCTCCAGCAGTTTTCGATTTATGACGAAAAACTGCTCAAAAAATCAAAAAACGAGAATTTCATAGAAACTCACATGGAATCTTCCCTGAACAAAGATGAATTCTTTGTCATGTACCAGCCCAAAATCGATCTCGCAACCGAAAAAGTTGTCGGAGCAGAGGCTCTTGTACGCTGGGAAAGCCCAGAGCTTGGATTCATGCCGCCAGATTCTTTTGTTCCCCTATTCGAGCGAAATAATTTCATCGTAAAGCTGGACTTCTACGTATACGAGCAGGTTTTCAAATTCATCAGGAAATGTCTCGACAACAATCTGCCAACTGTTCCAATTTCAGTGAACGTCAGCCGAAATCACGACAAGCCGGAAAAGTTCGTCCATGATTTCATGTCCCTTCTCAAAAAATATGCTATACCACCGCGACTGATTGAGGTTGAACTTCTGGAGCGGGCTACTCTTGACAAGAATCTTCTGCGGGAAATCACGATTATGCTTCAAAAAGAAGGTTTCCGTGTCGCAATGGATGACTTTGGATCTGGAGAATCTTCACTCAATATGCTCTCAACGATTCCGGTCAATATTCTTAAATTCGACCGCTCATTCTTATTCGCAAACGATTCAGCAAACGGAACCCTTGACGAGACATCAGAAAGTTTTATTGCAACGCTTGTTGATTTGGGAAAGAAGCTCAAAAAAGAAACGATTTTTGAAGGCGTGGAAACAGAAGAACAGAGGGATTTTTTACGCAAAATAAAATGTGATCAGATCCAGGGATATTTCTATTCAAAACCGCTCCGTGAAGCAGACTACATGACCTTTTTAGAAAAACACATCTAGTATTTTCAAAAAACAAAAAAAGAGGTATCGTAATATAATGAAACCAACGTTATTAGTTTTGGCGGCTGGAATGGGTAGCCGCTATGGTGGCGTCAAACAAATTGACGCAGTAGGAAAAAACGGCGAGTGCCTGCTGGACTTTGCAGCGTACGACGCAAAAAAATGCGGATTTGGAAAAATCGTTTACATTATCAGAAAAGACATCGAAAAGGATTTCCGGGAACGGCTTTTTGACAGGGTATCGCGCAATTTTAACGCAGAATATGTTTTTCAGACTCCAACGGCACTTTTAAGCGAAACCGAACAGAAACAGGTTGCAGAACGCACAAAACCATGGGGCACGATTCATGCCGTTTTGTGCGCAAAAGACGCGATTCACGAGCCTTTTGCCGTCATCAACGCAGATGATTATTACGGACGCGCCGCCTTTGATACATTGGGTGGCTATCTTTCTTCTATTGACAATGACTGCAGGGAACATGCCATGGTAGGCTACATTCTCGGCAACACCATGAGCAGGAACGGTTCTGTAAGCCGTGGCGTGGCACAGACCGAGAACGGATACTTAAAGTCAATCGTAGAGAACACAAAAATCTATTACACAGGCGAGCATTTTTCGGGCAATGAAATCGAGTCTGACCTGAACGGGCAGATTGTCAAAATGACCGGAAAGGAGACCGTCAGCATGAATCTATTCGGATTCTCGCCAAAGGCATTTGAAGGATTTGAGGAATATTGGGACAACTTCAAAAAAACAAGTCTCGCCCTTCCAAAAGCTGAGGCACTTCTCCCGGTTGCGGCCAGCGACATCATCAAGAACGGCGAAGGCAAAATCCGCGTATTTACCAGCGATGAAAGCTGGTTCGGCATGACATACCCAGAAGACAAGCAGGTCGTTAAAGACGAAATAGCCAAGAAAATCGCCTCAGGATACTACCCGGAAAAGCTCTGGGAAAAATAGGTTGAATATGCTTAAACTTACTCCTATTCGTTCTGAAAAAGTCTGGGGATATGAGGACTGGATTGCGTCCACTCATCCTGACGGACTTCAGAGCGATTTCGCCTCACTTGTAAAAGAATATCCTTTGCTCGTAAAAATCATTCAGGCCAATGACACCCTTTCCGTTCAGGTGCATCCCGATGACGAGGACGCAAAACGTCTCGAAGGGGAAAAGGCCTGCGGGAAAACAGAATGTTGGTATGTCCTGGCCGCCGATGAGGGAGCAAGTCTTGTCTACGGTCTAAAAGAAAGCCCTTCAAATGAAGAAATCCGTTCAGCCATCAAGGAAAATTCCCTTGAAAAGATTTTGAATCAAGTTCAGGTCAAAAAGGGTGACTTTGTTTTTATTCCATCTGGAACGGTTCACGCTATTGGCGGGGGGTTGAGGCTTCTGGAAGTCCAGCAGAACTGCAACATCACATACCGTCTCTATGACTGGGGCAGACCCCGCGAGCTTCACATTGAAAAAGGAGTTCAAGTCATAAAAAACGCTTCCCGAAAGGCAATCAAAGCGATGGAAGAGGAATTCGAATGCAAGTATTTCAGGTTGCAGAAAGAACCTTTAAAAGGCGGTTATTCCTTTCTAGTCTCCCCATCTTCAAAAAACGCTGAACTCTTGTTCATTTCGGAAGGGAGCGGAAGCATACGCTCGACAGCAAGAGACGGAACCAAGACAGAAAATTCTTTCCAAAAAGAAGAAATCTTTGCAGTAGCCGCAGGGGAAAAAATCACTCTTGAAGGGCACGGCGAAATAATCCGAATTCAGCCAAAATAAAACCATCTGTCAAGTCCCCTGCTGCAAATGAATCGCTCCCTCAGGACAGGCAGCCTTACAGTCTCCGCAACGGATACAATCGGCGCTGTTGGGCTTTTCGTAGACAGGAATATTCAGTTTGCAGATTTTCTGGCAGGCTGAGCATTTCGTACATTTAGATCTGTCGATTTTAAAGCGATAGAATGACACCTTGTTGAAGGTTCCGTAAATCGCCCCAAGAGGACAGACATAGCGACAGAAAGGCCGGTAAATCATTATAGAAGAAAAAAGAGTGATGATGAGAATGACAAGTTTCCATCTGAAAATAAAACCAGCCGCTCCCCGCATCGCAGAATTCAAGAGCACAAGTGGAATGCCCCCCTCAAGAGTTCCAACAGGACATATCCACTTACAGAACCAGGGTTCCCCTAGCCCCATAAAGTCAGCAATAAAAGCCGGAAGAATCAGGACAAAGAGTACAAGAAAGAAAAAACGAAGATAGCGTAAGAATTTCTCCCCGGGAAGAGAACGGAGCTTCTTGACGAAAGGGATTTTATAGAGCAAATCCTGCACAAGTCCAAAAGGACACAAAAATCCGCAGACAAAACGACCGAGGAGCGTGCCGAAAACCACCATCAATCCCACCACATAGAGAGAAACTTTGTATTCCCGGGCATTAAGCGTTGCCTGGAGCGAGCCAATGGGACAGGCTCCAAGAGCACCGGGGCAAGAATAGCAGTTCATGCCTGGAAGACAGAGATATTTTGAAGCGCCGGTAAAAATCTGCCCCCGGGCAAAGCCCTTTATGTAGCCGTTTGAAAGAGCCAGGAAGCAGGCCTGAACGATGAGGCGAAATCGATTATGATGCGCGCGTTTTTTCGCGATTGAGGGAGATTTATGATTCATTTTAGCCGATTCCTATGCATTCCATGCAGATGCGTGTCGCCTTATTAAAGACGGTCGCCGCCTCGCCCCGGAAAATCCCCGCAATGATAAGGAGGATTCCCAAAAACAAAGTGAGAAGGGCGATAATGCGGCGATGTTTTTCGGTCACTTTCATAAAAGCCTCTGATTTATCAGATTTAATCCGCGTTTATCCGCATCTAAATTATTTCTGCTTTGAGAGCAAATCATCGATGATTTTTTGCCAGTCTTTCTGGCTTCTGGCTCCAAGGTACATCTGACCGATGATTTTGCCTTCTTTATCTACAAAAATTGTTGCAGGAACCGCCTGAATATTCCTTAGAAGTCCACCCATCATTTCTTTACTGGGAATGACATGCGTGTAATTTGCTCCCGTCTGTGCTATGATTGCATCTCCGTCCGCTTTCGGTCTCGGAAGAATGTTTCCAAGACGGTCAACCACATCGATGGGAATTCCGACAACTTCAACTCCATTTTTCTTGTTGGCCTCGTTGAGTTTTGCCAGATCCGGCATTTCCCGGATACAAGGCGGACAGAAAGTTCCCCAGATATTGAGCATTGTGATTTTGTTATTCGCAAAAATGCTGCTGGTAATTTCCTTTCCGTTCCAGTCTTTTGAGCTGAAGGTCACTTTGTCTCCGGCTTTTTGGGCAAAAGAAAAGCCTGCCACGATGAACATTGCAAAAATCATCAAAAGTTTTTTCATATTAGTCTCCTGTCAAAAAATCTTACGATAACAGTATATCATAAAATCAGTTTTTATGTTTTTATTGCGCAACAACGCTACGCGCCCTAGTCGCGATCACCGCACCGGCTTTCCAGGCTTTTGCGGTCTCTTGGTCTGTTTTGCGCTCTTTCCGGCTGTGGGTTGTTTCTTGTTTTTTCCGGCCGTCAAAGCTTTTTTTCCCCCGTCTTTGTTAAAATCAGCCTTGAGATAGAAGTTCTCAATGGGTTGGTAGCCCAAAGGTTCTACAAGCTCATTCCAGTTTTCCGGAAGCTTGATTTCTGTCGTAACGAATCCGCCTCCGGGCATCACCTGAAATTTGTTGCGGTTAGCGTCACCGGTCAGAAGAATGGCTGTGTCCCCCTTATTCATGGTGGCGATGGTCATAATCTCCTCTTCATTCACGAGCGGCTTGAGCCATTCCGGCGTGGGCGTGAGTTTCGCCTGCTCCGCGTCGTCTTTTAAGAGTATGTCATAATGCTCATCAAAACTTCGGCGCTTGTACTGCTGGCTTCCGGTATTCGCCCAATAATGCGCGTAGCTTCTGAGTGCCAGAGGACGTCGGGCTGTCTCAATCAGCGCGTCTTCAAGGTCGCTTTTTGTCTTGTATTCTTTGGCCAAATCACGGGCCACATACTCAGTAATGAAAATCGTTCGCGGAACCTGGGCTTTCGTGTTTCCAAGACCGTTCTGCTGCTTTTCTGTGATGTCGAAAGCCATGATTTCCATGATTTTTTCCGCATCGTCCGTTGCCGGCGTCACGTTATTTCCCCATGCAAGGGCGCTGCCTGCAGTGATTGTACTGACGTTCAAGTCAAATCCCTGCTGGACATGGTAGGGTTTCCAGCCGATTCTGGCACAGGCTTCCTCGTCTTCCGAGAAGGTGAAAGGTGTAAGATAACCGAAACTTCCCATTCGGTTTTCCTTTACGTAATAGCCGCCGATGTTCAGCATGGCAAGCTCGATGAACCTTCCCAATGCCTTGTTCACTTTCTCGCTAATCATTCCCTGCTGGTTGTCGATTCCAAGCTGCCGGGCAAGGGGACCGTTCAAGAAGGCGAAGGGGGTCCAGCCGTGAGTTGAGGCAAGGGGTTTTCTCCATTCGCCGTCATTCATACCAGCCACAAAAGCGATGCAGACAGGCATGAATTCCTTGGGGACTCCAGCCATAAGAGCGTTTACCGCAACCGTGTAAACACTACACTCCCGGTAAGCCATGGCAAATGTCCCCAAGATATCACTTGCCTTATAAGGCGTGAATTTAAGGTAATCCTGAACAGCTTCGTCAGTGGGCGGGACCACAGGCAAGCCGTCAGTCCAATTGTTTATGGCCATGAATTCCTGCACTTCGTCGAAATTTCCGTAGTAGATGATTTCGTCCGCAGGCCGTTTTCCTTCCGGGGCGTAGAGGGCAATTTCATTCTCGGTAATTTGCGTAGTGAGAGCTGATTTTATCTGAGGCCACAAGACTTCACGGGCATTTTTCTTCAACTCATCTGTTGAGTGCGAGGCAAAGGCTCCGGGGTATTCTGCCGTGCGCAAAACCGGAACGCCACGGTTAACGCCGGTAGAATGAACCTGTGCCACGAATGTCGGAGAAGCAACCGTCACTGTTGGGATTCCAATGTACTCGGCGGCAATCGAGTCACCAGTTTCCTTTGTGGTACAAAGCCCACAGCCGCAGTTTCCCACGATAACGGCATCAATTTTTAGCTCCTTGAGCCTGTTCTGAAATGCCTTTGTTTTTTCAGTCAGGCCAAAAACTGAATAAGGACCTGCAGCGCCCACATCATCGAACATGTAGATTTTTGCCGTGGGAAATTCCTTTTCGATGCATTTTTTCAGCTCCTTATGGGTTGTCACAGCCATGAAAGAGCCTCCCACAAGAGCAATGTTTTTGCCCTTGAGGCTGTCCAGTCTTTTTCCCTGTCTTATCATGGGAAGCTCATGATAGCCAACAGGAGAAACGATGGCATAATTCTCCCGGCCGTCCTCTGAATATTGGGGAACAAGACACACGCCGTCCACACATTCGTCTGGATTTAGCGAATACTTCGTTTCTGCAAAAAGGAATGCCGGAAGCAAAAGCAGCGAAAAAAATGATAAAATCTTTTTTTTGGACATAAAATCTCCTGTAAGCAAGAGCGTGAAGGATTGGAGTGGCGGCGCAGCCGTTCCAGAGCGACCGCATGGGAGCGGAGGAATGAAGCGACAGCGTAACCACGGAAAGCCTGACCCCGAAGGGGGCACGCCCTTAATCTTTATGATTTTAACTATACAGGCTTGGCTTTTTCTATGCATGAAGCATAGATGAATCCAGTCTGAAAAAACTTTCAGATTGAGTGAAAAAAACTGTCAAAGCAAAAAGATTCTTTTCATTTGAATTTTGCGGCATTATTTCACTTCCACAAATTCATATCCCGCATCTTCGACGGCTTTTTTGACGGCTTCTTCGTCAAGGCTTGCCTTTGCGATTTCCACAAAGTCCAGAGCCTCAAGGGCCTTTTTGACATGCATTTCGCAGTGTTCGCACATCATTCCGTTGATTGAAATCTTTTTTTCCATTTTTATCTCCTGCTTGTTTATATCATGCTGAAATTGATTCAGCATCTTTTTTTGCATTTTAAAGAGATTGAGCCTTAACGCGTTGCTGACTACGCAAAAACTTGAAAGGCTCATCGCGGCTGCTCCGAACATGGGGTTCAGCTGCCAGCCGAAGAATTTGATGAACAGACCTGCTGCCAAAGGAATTCCGATTACATTATAGAAGAAGGCCCAGAAAAGATTCTGATGGATATTCCGAAGCGTTGCCCGGCTCAGGCGGATGCTTGCAGGCACATCTGAAAGACGGCTCTTCATCAAAACGATGTCCGTGGCATCAATAGCCACATCAGTTCCCGCCCCGATGGCAATGCCTATATCAGCTCTGGTCAATGCAGGGGCATCGTTGATTCCGTCTCCCACCATGATTTCATCGCGGATTATAGTTATGGATTAATGTTGATTGCTCAATTTTATTCTTTTCAGTAAAATAAAGTCAGTTTTAATCAATACGAGGTTTAAAATGGTTACATTGCGCGGTGCATTGACTGCTATGATCACTCCAATGAATGCTGACGGTTCTGTTGACTACGAAGGATTCAGAACCAACGTAAAATTTCAATTGGAGCAAGGAATTGACGGGCTGGTTCCACTTGGAACGACAGCAGAAACTCCCACTTTGGACGAGACTCCGGGTTCAGAAGAAGACAAAATCATCGAGATTGTCATGGAAGAAGTCAAAGCCTTCGAAAAAAAATCTGGCAAAAAAATTCCAGTTATTCTGGGAGCAGGAAGCAACAATACAAAAGATGCAGTTAAATACTGCGAGCGCGCAAAAAAAGCTGGTGCGGACGCGGCTTTGGTCGTTACCCCCTACTACAATAAACCGTCAAAAGAAGGAATTTTCCGTCACTTTGAGGCTGTCTCAAAAGTAGGCGTTCCAATCGTCGTATACAATATCCAGGGCAGAACCGGTGTGAATATCCCCACTGATTTGCTCGTTCGAATCGCAGAGTTGCCGAATATCGTTGGCGTTAAGGAAGCCAGCGGAAACATCAACCAGATGGCCGATGTAATCGCGCAGATTAAGAGCAAAAAGCCTGATTTTGCCGTTTTGAGCGGTGATGACGGCCTTACCTTGCCTTTGATTGCCTTGGGCGGTGACGGAATCATTTCCGTAGTGTCAAACCTGGCTCCGGCTCTTGTCACAGAAATGGCAAACAAAGCCCTTGACGGAGACATTGCGGCGGCTCGAAAGATTCACTATCGTCTGCTGCCTTTCTTCAAGGCCGCATTCGTGGACGGAAACCCCACATCTATCAAGTACGCCATGAACGTAAAGAAGATGCCGGCCGGCCCATGCCGCCTGCCTCTGGTAGAAGTGACCGACGAAGCAAAGAAGATTATAGAAAAAGCACTCAAGGACTGTGACTTGTAAAATTCCTCACAGAGCTTAGGAGCGCACAGAGCCTTGTTTTTATATAAAATACAAAATATCAGTCTTGTTTCTTTTAAGAGACGAGCTTGAGATAAACGGTTTTGTATTTTAGAAAATCTCTCTGTGACCTCTGTGTACTCTGTGAGAGACAAAAATGGAGATAAAATTATGGCAGATAAGATTAATGTTGGTGTTTTGGGCGCTACCGGTATGGTTGGTCAGCGCTATATTAAGTTGTTGGAAAATCACCCTTGGTTTAAGGTGACTTATGTTGCGGCTTCGCCCCGCTCGGCAGGAAAGGCTTACAAAGAGGCCGTCGCAAACCGCTGGCTCATCGGCGCGAACATTCCCTGCGATGTAAAAGACTTAATCGTTCAGGACGCCAACGACCCGAAAGCCGCTTTGGGAAAATGCCGCTTCGTTTTCTCTGCTTTGGAAATGGGAAAAGATGAAATCAAGGCTTTGGAAGCAGCCTACGCCGCAGAGGGAATTCCTGTCGTCTCTAACGCGAGCGCAAACCGCTGGACAGAGGATGTTCCAATGCTCATCCCTGAAATCAACTATTCTCACCTGGATGTAATCGCCGAGCAGAAAAAGCATCACGGCTGGGACAAGGGCTTTGTCGCCGTTAAGCCAAACTGCTCATTGCAGACATACATGATGCCGCTCTACGCCTTGCAGAAGGCAGGCTATCCTGTTAAGCGCATGATTGTAACGACTTTGCAGGCAGTTAGCGGAGCCGGCTATCCTGGCGTTCCTTCTTTTGACATGATTGACAATATCGTTCCGTATATCGGCGGCGAGGAAGAAAAGACAGAAAAAGAATGCCTCAAGATTTTGGGAAGCGTAAAGGACGGAAAGATTGAGAATGCGGCAGGTCCTGTTGTTTCATCAACTTGTACCCGCGTTCCTGTAATCGACGGACACACTGCAAGCGTAAACCTTGAGTTCGATTTGCCGGAAGACAAAAAGCCGAGCCTTGAAGAAGTTCTTCGCGTATGGAAAGAATTCACTTCTTTGCCGCAGGAGCTCAAGTTGCCTTCTGCCCCGGAGCATCCCATTGTTTACCGTGAAGAAGAAAACCGCCCGCAGCCAAACCGCGACCGCGACACTGAAAAAGGCATGGCCTGTGTTCTCGGACGCTTGCGCAAGTGCAATGTATTCGACATCAAGTTCGTAGCCCTGAGCCACAACACTAAACGAGGAGCCGCACTCGGTGGTATTCTCAACGCAGAGCTTTTGAAAGCAAAAGGTTTCTTTGACTAAATTTTAAATTCCTCACAGAGCTTTAGAGGGCACAGAGGATTTAATTTCATAACAAAATATAAAACCTCAGTCATATTTCCTGAAAGAACAATATGACTGAGGTTTATTTTTTTTCACTTCAACTACTCTCTGTGAGCTCTGTGCCCCTACGAGCACAGCTCTTCGGGAGACTCGCTAAAATTGCCCTGCAATTTTTTAACGATCCCTATCTGTGAGGAATTTTATTTATTTGTTGCCACGATTGTTTCCAGTGCTACTTTCATCATGTTGGTGAAGGTTGTTTGACGCTCTTCGGAGGTGGTGGCTCCGCCTAGCAAAATGTGGTCGCTGACGGTCATGATGGCCATGGCCCGGCGTTTGTATTCTGCGGCCAGAGTGAAAAGCTCGGCGCTCTCCATTTCGATTCCCAGAACACCGTATTCAGCCCACTTTTTCCAGTTGTCGTTTTTGTCGTAGAAGAAATCGCTGGAAGCAACAGAACCTACGGAATAGCGGATTCCCATTTCTGAGGCGATTTTATCTGCCGCCCGGACGAGGTCGAAATTTGCCGTGGGGGCGAAGTGAAGGGAGCCGAAGCGCTGATTCAAAAGAGAAGAATCTGAGCAGGCCGAATTTACGATAATCGTGTCACGGAGTTTTGTATTCTCGTTGACCGCTCCGCAAGTTCCCACCCGGATTGCAGTCTGAACGCCGTAGAATTTAAAAAGCTCGGTGGCATAAATCGAAAGGGAGGGCTGACCCATGCCGGTTCCCTGAACGCTTACGGGAACGCCCTTGTAAGTGCCGGTAAAGCCGAACATGCCCCGCACCTCGTTATAGCACTTGGCATTTTCCAAAAAATTTTCTGCGATGAATTTTGCCCGCAATGGGTCGCCCGGAAGCAAGACATTGGGAGCGATTGCGCCTTCTAGCGCGTTAATGTGTGTACTCATGCTTTAATTATAGCACGAGATTGTGAAAAATCTAGCAGAAAATCACGCCGAAGACAGCCCCCGCCGCCACCAAAAAGACCGGATGCACTTTTGTCTTAAAAAGAATGAGCAGGCACAATCCGTAGAAAATCGCGCTGACTCCGTAAATCTGAAAGTTGTCGTTCCAAGTCGAAGGAGAAGAAAGCAAAAAACCCTCACGGACTACAAAAAGAGCGATGATGACGATTTTAGCCGCCGCAACCGCAATAACGCCGGAGACCGCAGGACGCAGAGTTGAGAAAGCCGCCTGCACACCCTTCTTTTGGGCAAATGCACCGAAGAAGCGGGCAATAAGAATAATACAAATGAGGGATGGCAAAACCTGCCCCAAAGTGGAGAAAAATCCACCCCAGACGCCGTAAAGTTCAGTTCCCAAATAAGTCGCCATATTGATTCCGATTGGCCCCGGCGTGCTCTCAGAAATCGCGACCATACTGAAGAAAAATTCATTGTCAATCAAATGGAAGTGCTCGACCAAAACCTGCTGCATGACTGTAATCGCCACCTGTCCGCCGCCAATGGTAATCAAGCCGATATAGAAAAAGACCGCGATAAGGCATAAAAGCCCTAGTCCGCTCTGAGATTGAATCTCGGAAATCATAAAATCAGTCATGGACAGCCTCCTCTTTTTTGAACTCTCCCCTGCATGCCGCGAGAATCACGCCCAGAATCGCGCTGCCGAAAATCACATAGGCCGTGCCCACATTAAAGACAAAAATCAGCAGAAAGGCGATTACAAGCAGAAGGAAGCCGAAAAGATTTTTCACCGACTTTTTTGAGAATTTGTAGACCGCGCTGGTAAGGATTGCCGCCACCGCCACATTGATTCCCTTGAGAGCCTTTTGAACCCATTCAATCTCGCTGAAATTCGAGATGAATTTTGCAATCAGGGTGATGATGATGATTGATGGAAAGACCATGCCGAAAGTAGCCACACAGCCTCCAATCAAGCCAGCCCGCTTGTAGCCGATAAAAGTCGCCACGTTCACCGCGATAATGCCCGGCGTGCTCTGGCCGATGGCAAAATAGTCCAATAATTCGTCGCTGGTCGTCCAATTGCGTTTTTCGGCAAGTTCCCGCTCCAGGATAGGCAGCATGGCGATTCCGCCACCGAATGTACAAAGTCCGATTTTAAAGAAGATTGAGAATAAATCCCAAAGAGTACGAAGTTTTTCTTTCATTTAATGTCCTTTTAAATTCCTCACGGAGGGCATAGAGTTCACAGAGGCTTTTATTTTTTTCAAAACTATCTCTGTGAGCTCCTAACCCTGCGAGCCAAGCTCTTCTGGAGATTCACAAAAATTGCCATGCAATTTTTTAACGCTCACTATCTGTGAGGAATTTTATCTTGCGTAGAGGACGCAGAGATTTTTCAGCCAGGCCGCCGCTTTCTCGTCAGAAATTTGCTTTTCAGTGGCACGCCATGCCCAGTTTGCGCCGCTGGTGCTTGGAGTATTCATGCGGGCATCGCTTTTAAGGGCGTAAACATCCTGCAGGGGAACGATTGCAATATCTGCGATGCTTGAAAAGACTGACTTGACCAAGGCTTTCGTGAGTTTTTTTCCTTTAAGGAGGCTTTTCGCCGCTTCGATGGAAACATTTTCTCCTGAAAGATAACTTGCAATCAACGCAAGGTTTTCGTCATCCAATGATTCAAAAAGCCCTTGCGTGGTGTCGTTGTCGTGAGTGCCTGTATAAGCTACGCAGTTCGATGTCTCGAAATTATGGGGCAGGAATACATTTTTGAGCGAGCCGCTTTTCCATTCGCTTGTATCAAACCCAAACTGGAGAACTTTCATACCGGGAAGTCCGGCACCATCGCGAAGAGCCTTGACCTCGTCCGTGATGATTCCCAAATCTTCTGCAATCAGCGGAAGCTCCCCAAGTTTTGCCTTGATTGCATCGAACAACTCGATTCCAGGGCCTTTTTCCCATTTTCCGTTGATTGCAGTCTCACTTCCATAAGGAACGGCCCAATAGCTTTCAAATCCACGGAAGTGGTCGATGCGCACATAATCAACAAGAGAAAGCATTCGCTTTACGCGGGCAATCCACCAGCCGTAGCCGTCTTTCTTCATGTTTGACCAATTATAAAGCGGATTTCCCCAGAGCTGGCCTGTAGCCGAAAAATAATCCGGAGGAACGCCCGCAACCGCTGTAAATTTTCCATTAGAATCAATAAGAAACAGGTCCTGATTTGCCCAGACATCGCTTGAATCCGCAGCGACAAAAATCGGAACATCGCCGACAATCTGGATTCCCTTGGAAAGGGCATATTCATGGAGGGCTGACCACTGCTTGTATGCAAAGAACTGAATCACTTCTGTCTGAAGGAAATCTTCTGTATGCTCGTTAATCCAGGCTTCAACAGCGGCATCGTCATGTTTTGAAAGAGTTTCAGGCCAATACACGTTCCATGTCCCGGGAATAGCGCAATGTTTTTCTTCGCTTTCCTTCTGGGCCTTTGCGTCATAGAAGGACTTGATGCTCATAAATGCCGCATAATCCTTGAGCCAGAATTGGTTTTCACGGCAAAAAGCAAAAAAATCAGCCTTAGTATTTGCATCAAAAGAATCAGACGGGGAAGCCTCAGGGTTCGTAATCAATTCAAGGAAATATTTCGCAATTTCTTTTAGAGCGTTGCTCTTCCACCAGACCACAGCTCCGAAATCAACGGGTCCCTTGGCCTTAACATAAGAGGGACGCTTTATCAGTCGAGCCGTCGCCCAACCGCGTTCAAGGAGATTGTCAAAATCAATTAAAAGCGGGTTTAGGGCAAAAGTTGAAAAAGACTGATACGGGCTGTCCCCATAGCCGGTAGGTCCCAGAGGCAGCACCTGCCACAATTTCATTCCTGCCTTCTGCAAAAAATCGACAAAAGTGTAAGCGCTTCTGCCCAAAGTACCGATTCCTGCCCCTGACGGCAAGCTTGTCGGATGAAATAAAATTCCTGCCTTTCTCATTGATTCTTCTCCTTATAATAATTCAATTTTTCGATTTTTCTTTAATTGTTCAACGATTTTTTTGACATCCTGAACCCGATTTTTATCACAAACCAAAACGGCATCTTCCGTCTCAACGACGACCACATTGTCCAAGCCGATAGTTGTAACCAGCCGACCGCTTGAATATGTGATACAATTTTTTGAATCCACGTCAATATGCTCGCCGATTGAGATGTTTCCGTTGGCATCCTGCTCGTGCAGGGCGCCCAGCATATCGAAACTTCCAACGTCATTCCATCCGAATTCACCGGGCACGACATACACATCACTCGCCTTTTCCATGATACCATAATCAATGGAAATACTCGTGATTTCCGGATATACCTTATCTATGACATTGTACTCCGCATCCGTTCCCATTGCATCTCCAATTTTCTGAAGATCAGCATACACATCCGGGAGGAAACGCTCAAACTGCCTTAGAATGGTACTTGCTTTCCAGATAAACATTCCTGAATTCCACGCATATTCCCCGCTTGAAACGTAGGCTCTGGCCGTCGCCTCATCTGGCTTTTCTTTGAATTCAAGGACTTTAAGAGCATCGTCGCCTGATTTCTGGAATTTTATGTAGCCATAGCCTGTGGCCGCAAAAGTCGGCGTAATACCGACAGTGACAAGAGCGTCTTTTTTCTCAGCCGTTTCTACTGCAAGTCCAAGAACCCGGGTAAATTCCTCTTCATTTTTGATGTAGGCATCGCTGGGGGTAATCACCATGATTCCATCACCGTATTTTTTGAGAATTTCCATCGCAGCATAACCGATGCAAGCTGCCGTATTTCGGGCGGAAGGTTCTGCAAGCACATGATTACGCTTGACCAGTCCTTTTGTGACTTTAAGCATTTTTGCAGCCTGGGTCTCGTTCGTAACAATGAAAATATCATTTTGCTCGACAATGCCTGAAAGCCGCCCGATGGCTTCATTTACCATTAAATCTTTACCACTTAAATTAAGAAGCTGCTTTGGCCTCGCCTGACGCGAAAGAGGCCAGAATCTGGTTCCGCCGCCGCCAGCCATAATCACTCCATAAGTTTTCATTCATTCTCCTTTTTGCTATATACTTTTTTTGAAAGCCAAATTCTCTCGTTTCAATCCGTGACGCCGCCGAAAGGTATACTGAGATTCTCACACAGGGTTCTGTACTCCGCTAGTTCTGAGCCGCTTGCCTTGGTGACAAAAAAACTGAGATTTTCCACAGGCAGCCCTGAGCCGTATTTTACATCTTCAGAAACGCCGCGGTGGTTTTCTTCATGGATTTTGCGGATTGCCTGATTGGCAACTCCTTCCCTGCTGTCAACGACGCTTATTCCCTCACCGCATGCCTGCCGCATTTCTGAATAAATATGGGTAAAATGCGTGCAGCCTAAAATCACGGTGTCACATTTATTGTCCCTGAAAAAATCAGCAGCCTCTTTTACGGCCTGAAGCCGCTGGGAGTCAGTGGCATTGAAATAACGCTTTTCGATGAAATCAATAAGGACAGGATCGGCACGATAAAAAACCTCGCAATCAGCGGCAAAGTCCTTGATGAGACGCCTGCAATATGGATGGTTCACGGTTGCCGTTGTTGCCAGCAGACCGATTCTTTTGTTTTTTGTGATTTGAGCCGCAAGCTTGATTGCGGGAACGGTTCCAACAATCGGAAGAGATGAAAAACGCTCCCGAAGGGAATCCAGTGCCGTAACAGAAATCGTATTGCAGGCAATAACAATGGCTTTGGGATTCCATAAGTCAATGATTTTTTGAATCGCAAGGGATGCGCATTTTGTAACCTCTTCGCTTGTTTTTTCACCATATGGAAAATGCTCAGTGTCCCCGAGATACACAAGGGTTGCCGAAGGTAATTTTTCATGAAGAGAAAGCATATAGGGAATGCCGCCAGTCCCACTGTCAAGGAAAGCAAAATCCACGCGCATACCATAATTTTAATCTTTTATAGAAAATCTTTCAATGATACTCTTTTTTTATGGAAGATTTTTCGCTACAATATCAGTATGTATTCATTCTCAAAATGCAGGACTGCAGGATGCTCGCACTTTGCGGTTTCCAGCATAGACGGAAACGGCAATCTCATCGAAAGCGGTGACTTTTGCTTTGCCCATACACCAAACAAAGACTCTTTGCAGCAGCAGATATACTCATATATCGCCACCCATGATAAAATCGTCGGTTTAAATGTAAGCGGGCTGACATTCACCAACATTGACTTCACCAACAAGCGCTTCTACGGATGCGATTTTTCAAACTGCCTTTTTTCGGGCATCAAGACCACGAATTTCCGTGTAAGAATGAGCAACTTCGCATTTTCAGTTTTCACCGACTGCAACTTTTTGAACAGCAACGTTCTTTTTTCTTCATATGCAGGCGCAAAATTCAGTCATGTGCTTTTTACAGGAAGTGACATGATTCAAAACAATTTCTGCGGAATCTCCTCATTTCAATCGTCCTTTGACGACTCAGATTTATACAGCTCCTATTTCATAAACGCAAAGCTGATTGACACTTCTTTCAGAAACTGCAACATCAAGGAAACTGTTTTCTACGAAATCACCCAGCAAAACGTGAGTTTCAGGCAATCAAACACAAATGCGGCTATTTTCGACAAACGGGGAAGCGCATTATTCACAGGTCTTGAAGAACTCGACGTTCCTCAGGGCGTTCAGAAAGGACCGAGCTTATGAAAATTTACCATCACCTTGACTTCGCCAAGCTCACAAACTGTTATCTCGTTGTCAACGAAGAGACAAAACAGGCTCTCATAATAGACCCGTGCAAGATTTCAAACGCGCTGATTATGCAGATAGAAAAAGACAACTATGATTTGGTGGCCGTTCTGGTCACGCATAAACACACAAATCATTACCGGGGCCTTAAAACGCTCCAGAAAATCTATGATTTTTCAGTCTATGCAGCCGACAACGAGCTTGCCAGCGGGACAACGATTCTCAAAGATGAGGGTATCAAAAAAATTGCCGGACTGAACGTAGAGTATTTTTCCCTTCCTGGTCACAGCCCGGATTCCATCGTCTACAAAATCAATAATGTCGTGTTCACAGGTGATGTCATTTTCGCGGGCACAATCGGCTCTTCATCATGCTCATACACAAAAAGACACCTGTGCAACGGCATCAAATCAAAAATCTTCACATTGAATGATGATACGGTCATTATGCCGGGGCATGGTCCCATGACAAGCGTCGGAGCCGAAAAGCAGTTCAACCTCGACATTACCCCGATTCATTCCTAACAGGCGCAAAGGCTAGCGGGTAATCATCCAGACACGGCCCGCGTTCAGATTCCAGCGGTCGCTCACATATTCATCGAGCAAAGTTGCGGCGCTTTCAAATCCCGAGCCGGCGGTATTGATGATATAATCCGCTTCGGCCTTCGCAAGTTGCTGAGAATGCTCGCGCTTGGCCATATCCACAAAATAAGAGGCTGTGTAGGAAAGAGGACGCTGCAGCATATATGCCATGAATTCGTTCTTCATGAGATAATCGTCCCTGACATCATAATTCAAGCTGGGCGTAACCTGAAAATAACGCCTGAGATAGGCCAGCGTTTTCGGATCAATCGTGTAATAAATAGAAGCAACGGTATTGCGGAATTCCTCGTCAATGAAGAAAATGCCGTGCCAGCCTTCATGGGCGATAAAAGTCGTGCGCAGATATGACGGAGATTCCTGGGAAATCGAAATTACAGCTCCGCTTCCAGCCATCACCTCGCCATCCGATGCAATCTTGATTATGCCGTTGAAAGCAAGGATTTCCTTTAAAAGAAGCTCCTTTTCATTGAGGGGGAAAGATTCGACGCGGGCCTTCTCGAAAAAGCGGGCCAAATCATCGGCCTTGTAATCATGGGCATTGTAACCGTGCTTGCCTTTCAGCTCCGCATCCGAAAGCAGACGCCCCTTGTAACCGGCCTTTTCCACAAAAAAAGCGAGACGGCGGAAAAAATCATCCTGAACAGAATAAGTCGAGATGTCAAAGAAGAGAACTCCTGGGAACCGGTCCCATTCAAACAACTCGTAATCATTTCCACGCCAATTGTTACGCGGCCATTTCATAATCAGGCCCGGATCAACTTCGATGGGGACGAGGACATTTTTCTGCCCTGAGGCAAAAGTCAAAAGATTTTTATCGGAAGCCGCCAGAAGAAGAGACTGGGGATACTCCTCTTCATCAGGATACGTGACCACGGAAAAGGGAGACTTTAGGGATGCCGTGGGGATTTCAACAGGCTTTTCATTGCGGCGGATGTAAAGAACCTCACCGCCAAAAGCAAGTTTCTGGCTTCCCTTGATGTCCTTGAATTTCACCGTGATTGTGGGCATAAGTCCTTCGCGGCTGTTTATCGAATTGAATGCAAGGGATGCGCCACGGAAATCATCACTTCCGTTGTTCGTTCCACCGTTGGGAGCGAAGGCGAAAACCGGAACATTTCCGGAAAAATCATGACCGATGAATGCCCGGCAAATCTGGGCAGAATCAACACGGAGTTTTGCCGCTGACTTTATGAAAAATCCCCTTGGAACATTCCTGGACTTGTCAAAGCAGAATGCAATGGAGAAAGGAGCGCCATTGTATTTTTTTACATAATCCATAACGACCGGCACGGACTGGATTTCCGCAGAAAGAGAATCGCTTCCATAAAAGAAACCAAAAGACAAGGAATCATCGCCTTCAGCGACTTTCAGCGGCGTGAGCTGGACAAGAAGAGCGGAATCTCCCCGGGAAGAGAAGAAATTCTCAATTGCGCCGTACTGGTCCGCGGTGAAAGAAAAATAACGGACTTTATTAGATGAACTTTCCATAACCTGAGCAGGATAAAAGTCAGGAACATCAAGGACAAAATCGGACTTTCGCGCGCATGCGACAAATTGAGAAAAAATCAAAATCAGCGCGAAGGCATACAAAATCTTCTTGCAAAAAAGACGAAAATTACTCAAACTAATCATAAGTAAAATCTATCACAAATCAAAAGAATATAAAAGAATGATATACGAAACCGTCATCTTTCCAAACCCGAACCAGTTTATTCTGCTCAGGCAGATTCAAAAAAAGCTCCCTGGCTGCCCGGTGTTTCCCCTGTGTCTTCGCTGCCATGCGATAAAGTCTATCAAAGACAAAGTAACAAAGCCGGAAATAACAGGCATTTCACAGGACGAAGAATCAATTTTCATTACCGCAAGCCTTACGGTCAACGGCCGTCAGGAGGAAGGCAGAATTGATTTTGCAAGCTTCTTCGACAGAAGCCAGAGCCTTAGCGTCCGGGAAATCACAGAAGCAGAAGAAAATCTTCTCGCCACCATAAAAAAAATCAGCCCCTTTCGTCTGGTGAACATTGAAATCAATAAAAATGAAAAAGGAAGCCAGTGGAACATAACAGAAGAAAAATGGCAGAAATAACCGTAAGCAGTCTTTAAAGAACCTGTATGACTTCAGGATGGGTCAGATGAATGTTAGTGCGGCTGATGACAAACACAAGCAGAGATGAAAAAACAAAAAAAATCCCGACGACACATGCCTGCGACGAGGGGGTAAAAGCAAACTGAAAGCGACGGGAAAAATACGGAACAAGGAAAAAACCTGCGACGGAGCTGGCAATAGGGAAAAGCAGGGAAACAAGCCCCAGAATCCCGTTTAGAATTCGCGGGAAACCAATCCTGATGATATTATTTTCATGGAGGGGAAGATTTTTCTTGTTGAGGACGTGGAAGGACTTTCCCTGCCTTGCGCAATCAATGGAATTACAGACAACGCAGGCGTCAGAGACAAGAGAAACAACCTCAATCCTCTGGCCTTCTATTCCCGTAACGATAGCAAAATCACGCATTTCCGCCCTCGTTCTTAAAATCATTCTCACCAAGCTGGATATTTTTCATTTGCTCGACACACATCTGATATCCGGCTTTATTTCCAAGCTCTTCGTAAGTATCACGCAGATTAAAAAGCGCATCATAGTAGTAGGGATTGATTGTAACGGCATTCTCAAAAGCCTCGCAGGCCATGGGAAAATCGTTCTCATTAAAATAAAGCACGCCGAGAGTGTTCCAGAGATGGGAGTTTTCGCTGTTGTTTGAAAGACCTTCGAGACAAAATGCAAGAGCCTCTTCCTTGCATCCCTGATTAAAACAGACCAAGGCAAGAGTTTCGATAATCTCATCGTCCTCGTCATTGATTTCGTGAGCATGAACCAGCGCGGATTTAGCAGCCTCTAGATTACCGGCGTCACGATAGGTGATTCCAAGATTGTACCAGAGAAGATGATTGTATTTTTCGATGGAAATAGCCCTCTGCAGACAGGCGATTGCTTCCCTGTACTGACCAGAAGAAGCCAGCTCGATTGCCTGAGTATTCAGTGATACCACGTTTTCGACCATAAGCACCCCCAGAAAACTATGCTTTGCTCATCAAAGATTCAAATAAGTCTTTTATAAGCGCAGCTTCGGCAGAATTCTGCGTTCCAAAGAAAGATGCAAGGGCTTCAGATTTTTCAGAAATGATTTCTTTACCGCGTTTTTTGGCCTCGTCAATGGAGCCGCTTGAAGCAAGAAGCGAAATTGCCTCCTCAACGGCTGGAGAGTCAATTCCATGAGCGCGGGCCTCGGCAAAAAGAGAAGAAAGCCGCGCAAGATCTTCCGGTTTTTTTGAAAGATGAATAAGCACAGGAAGACTTTTTTTGCCTTCGACAATATCATCGCCACGCTTTTTTCCGGGATTTCCTGTCGTAAGATTGATGACGTCATCAATGATTTGGAAGCCAGTACCTATATCCTGTGCAATTTCGCCGGTTTTTTCGATTTCAGAGGCAGTCCCGCCACCAGCAAAAACACCGAGCTTCACGGCAAGACGGGCAAGAGTTCCCGTTTTGTTTCTGACCATGGCCGTGTATTCATCGACAGTAGGAATCAACTCAGGATTTCGGTGCCAATAAATATCCATGGCCTGCCCCAGATGAAGGCGACGAAGCTCCAAAAGGAAAAGCTCATACAAGGCCGCTTTTTCATCACCATTGAGAGAAAGTTCCTGAATACATGCCGTGGCCTCAAAAATGAGCCATGAGCCTGCGTTCAGAGCGACATCAAGGCCATATGTAATGTGGGCGGCAGGCTTTCCCCGCCGTGTGTCGGCATTATCTTCAATATCATCGTGAATAAGGCTGGCCGTGTGCGCGAATTCAACAAGAGGCGTAAGCAGATAGGATTTTTTTTCAGATTCGCAGATTTTTTCAGCAGAAGATTTTTTGGCTGCAGATGTCAGGGCCGAACAGAGGAGCAGCAGCAAAGGACGCCATCTCTTTCCGCCCAAATCAAGAAGATTCTTGCAAGGTGCGATTAAATTTGCGAGATGAGATTCTGAAATGCATGAGTCAATCGCCCCGAAAGAAAGCTTCCGCCATTCAGGATTAGACTGAGACGGAAGATGCTGCTGTAAGACACTTTCAATTCGCTCAAGACGAGATGTAAATTCACTGTTCATATATCAATAAATATACAGCAAAAAGCATGGAAAAGCCACTATTATTGCAAACTTCTCTTTTTTCGCAAAATCTGAACAAGAATCAAAAGGACAATCAGGCAAAGTCCGAAAATATCCGTGGCTGGCTTGGGATCGATACAGCACAGACCGGCCGCGATGAACAAAAACCTCTCTGCCAGAGAGAAAGTCCTCTTCACTTTTGACGATACATTGAAATTGTTCAGGAATCCAGTGTGAGCAAAGGCATATCCTTCAAGGCCAACGGAGATTCCGAACATACCCAACAATGCGGTAACTGTGATGCCGAGAATTGAGACAGCGCTTGAGCCTATCATGAGCATCTGAGGATTGTAGATAAACATATAAGGAACGATGAAAGCCCCGATTGCAAGCTTGGTCGCATTCACAGCGGTGCGCATCGGTCTGGCCTTAGCAATGGCCGCGCCCGCGATTGCCGCAAGAGCTACAGGCGGCGTGACATCGGCAATGATACCGAAATAGAAGGCAAACATGTGTGCCGGCAAAAGCTGCTCAGGTGTGGGCGTAACCGCTCCGTAAACACAGCGCACAATGGCACCGGCCGTAATCGTGGAAGTGATAAGATAGTTTGCCGTAGTTGGCGCGCCCATTCCCAAAATAATGGAAGAAATCATAGTCAGAATAAGGGTGATGAAAAGCTTGCCGTGAGCCAGGGCCACAAGTCCGGCACCGAGTTTGAGCCCCAATCCCGTAAGCGTAACCACCCCGATAATGATTCCAGCCATACCACAAGCAATGGCCACGCTGATAACGCCACGGGCAGCCGCGCAAAGGACGTCAATCAAATCATTAAGAGTAAAGCGCGGCTTCTTTCCTTTTGCAACATCGACAAATGAAACCGCAATGGCAATTACGATGATAGAAACGATTCCCATGAGAGCTGAATAGGTCGCCGTTTTGCCAGAGCAGAGAAAGAAAATAATCACTATGAGCGGCAGAATCATGTAGCCCCGTGAAAGGAAAAGCGGCAAGAAGCGGGGAATCTCTTCTTTGGGAAGACCCTTCAAGCCCAGTTTGTGAGCCTCCAGATGAACGGTGATAAAGATTCCCGCAAAATATAGCAGGGCAGGAATAATCGCCGCTTTGACAACTGTAAGATACGGCACACCTACGCTCTCAGCCATAAGGAATGCCGCAGCACCCATAATCGGAGGCATAAGCTGCCCGCCGGTTGAAGCCGCAGCCTCGACAGCACCGGCAAATTCACCGCGGTAGCCCAGTTTTTTCATCATAGGAATCGTAAAAGAGCCTGAACCCACAGTATTTGAGACAGAGCTGCCTGAAACTGTTCCCAGCAAGGCAGAAGAAAGAACTGCGACTTTTGCAGGTCCGCCACTTGCCCCGCCGGCAATCGCATTACAAGTATCAATGAAAAACTGGCCGATTCCCGTTTTTTCGAGGAAGGCCCCGAACAGGATGAAAAGGAAAATAAAGGTCGAACAGGCTCCGATAGGAGTACCCATAATTCCTTCGGTAGTATAATACAGATGGCTGACAACGCGGGCGAGCTTGTAGCCGCGATGATTCAGGAAACCCGGCAGATACTTTCCGATGAAAGCATAAAGAATGAAAGCGCCGGCAATAATCATAATCGGCAATCCGACGATTCGGCGACAGGACTCGAACAAAACTATGATTCCTACGATACCGACAGCAATATCCAGCATCGTGTAGGCACCAGCCCGGCGTACGATTGTCTCAAAATTGATGATATAGTAACACCAGCAGCCAGAGCCGATAAAGGCAAGAATCACGTCATAAAGCGGCAGGGTGTTTTTCGGGAGCCGTTTCAGGGCAGGGAAAAGCAGGAATGCCAAAAACTGCACGAAAGCCAAGTGTGAAGCCCGGACAAGCTGAGCCGGAATCGAGCCGCTCAAGGTTGCATAAAGCTGAAATATACAGAAGGCAACCGACACAAGAACCGTGATGTACTGACGCCAGCATTTATGCTCACGGTAGGCTTGTTCCCGGTCCAAATCCTTCATAAGGGCCTTCATCTCGTCTTCGTTTGTCGTCGGAAGCAAACTTTCTACAAGAGGACTTTCTTTAGTGTTTTCAACTTCATCGCTCATCACATTCTCCTTTTCCCACAGATTAGCTCAGATTTCTATATTTTTTTTGCCAGAAAATAGTTTATCAGAGAGACACGTCTTATTTCAAAGACAAGGCTCGTTTGCGGTTTAAAATAATCCTTCAGAAAAAATTCTGCGCTGAAATCAGCATCAAGCAGGTCACCAGCTCCTATCACTGTAAGTGAATGTTCCGCCACAACACCGACAGCCATCAAAAGCCGGGGAATAACGCGATGCAGGTTCTCAATAACGTAGCCGTCTTTTATCACGCGGAATCTGGCCCCCTCAGTTTCACCGGCCTCAGGGATTCCAGCCCCGTAAGAGACGAATTCCGTCATAAAAAGCTCAAGCTCATCGGATTCAGTGGGGATATAGAAATCATGAACCCTCCCCTTGTTCACTGAATGCGTATAACTGATTACAAAGCCCTGGGCCAATGCGGAACGGGAATAAATTCTTTCTGAAAAATTCTTTCGATTGGAAATTGACAGTACCCGTACAATCGGAAGATTTACTACCAAAAGCACGAGTACCGCCCATAATAAAACTTTTTTCATTAATTGCGCTTAGTTCAAAACGCCAATCTCTTTGAAGTATTTTGCAGCACCTGGATGGAAAGGAACAGAGATACCTGTAACGGCAGCCTGTGCGCTAACCTCTTTTCCTTTTGCGTGAGCCGTACCGAGTTCTTCAAGATTCTCGAACAAAACTTTTGTCATTTCGTAGACTGTGTTTTCATCCAAAGATGCGCTTACAGCCAAAGTAGCCTTGATTGCAAGAGCTTCTGTGTCAACGTCCGTGCCTTTGTATGTTCCGGCAGGAATAGTTGTCTTTGTGTAGAATGAGTACTTGTTGCAGATAGAGTCAGCCTCGGCACCATTCACAGGAATCAGGACAAGGCCAGCGGTGAAAGCAAGCTCCTGCAATGCTGAGTTCGGAACACCGGCTGTTACGAAGCAGGCATCAAGAGTTCCGTTCTGCAAGCCTTCAGCCGACTCCTTGAAAGAAAGATTGTTCTTTTTGATGTCGTCGAATGTGAGGCCATATCCTTCAAGAATCTGTTTTGCGTTGAATTCTACGCCAGAACCTGCGTCACCAACAGAAACACGTTTTCCACGCAAGTCAGCGATTGAAGCGATTCCGCTTGTCTTTGAAGCCGCAATCTGAACGACCTCAGGATATAAAGTGCCGATTGAAGCAAGATTCGGCAATTTCTGGCCTGCGAACATATCTGAACCGCGGTATGCGTAATCCATGACATCATTCTGGACAGTTGCGAATTCCGCGTCGCCCTTTGAGATGAGACGAAGATTCTCAGCAGAAGCGCCGGTTGCCTGAGCAGTGACATTCATATTCTCGATTTTTGTGTTCCAGATGTTGGCGATGGCACCACCAAATGGATAATAAGTACCAGATGTTCCGCCAGTAGCGAGAATGTAGTTCTTTTTTTCATTACAACCTGTGATGGCAAAGAAGGCGCCAAGCAGAGATGCAAAGAGAACGATTTTTTTCATATTTTTCTCCTAATAAAAAGATGCGCTATTTTAATAAAAAAACGACTTATTTTCAATCTTTCGCTCTACCAAAGTTCAATACAACAAGCCAGCAATTTCCGCTCTTTCCTAAACTTCAACTTCCTTGCCGTGACGCAAATACCATAACTTGCAGGTGATTTTTTCTTCCGGGATTCGGAAAAGCTTACTTGCGAGCGTGCGGTATGTGTGAAGCTGGGCGGCATGTTTTTCGGGTACGATGTTGCTGTCTGATTTGTAATCAACGATTGTGAATGTTCCGTCAGCATTCTGATAAATCAAATCGATAAAACCAGACCAGATGTAACCGTCATTAAACATTTTGAATTCAAGTTCCGCACGGATAAAGCGTTTTTGAGCGCATGCGCTTCCGGCCGAAGAATAAGCGGCTTTTCCCAGAGGACTTTCAGCAAATTCATGGCACATTTTTATGCAAAGTTCTTTGTTTTTGGCAATTTCTGTATCTGAAAGCTGCTTGAGACGGGCAAAAGACGGCTCATATTCTTGTGGCATAATGCCCTCTGCCTGTGCGCGAAGATAATCGTGAGCCAAAGTTCCGAATTCAGCGGCGGTCAAGCCAAATTTATTATCTGTCTCGGAAGGATTTTCAATTGTGAAAGTTGAACTGACTTCAAATTCTTCTTCCTGATCGCTCGGCCTTTTTCGGATTGAAACAGGCTCCTCATAAACAATTTCTTCGACATCAGACGGAAGAATATCAAAAATGCGGGTTTTGCAATCAGTTTTTGTTCCGAAAGAATAAGTTTCCGCCTTTTTGACAGGTTCAATTCCTTCATAAGTGAAAGGCGCAAAGTCCTTTTCTGAAAAAATCATCTTTCCGTTCTCAAAATCCTTCTTCGAAAGCTCCTCACCGTAAAAATCCAGCGCAGTCTTTTCAATCAGTTTGAGATTATTGTCAGAAATAGTATTTGAATTTGGATTCCATGCTCCTACAATGTAGACTTGCTCAATCGCCCGCGTAATCGCAACGTAAATAAGACGACGGAATTCGGCAAGTTCTTTTTTGTCGGAAATAGCTTTTTGTGTGATTGAAAAATAATTTGCCGACCCGCTTTCTGGCTTGATGCTCGCTCCATATTCATCATCAAAGAAAATCTGTGCTTTGTCGCTGGATTTTTTGGCACCGATACAACCCATAATGAAGACATAAGGGAACTGCAGGCCCTTGCTTTTGTGAATAGTCATAATCTGAACGGCATCTTTTTCTTCGAGCGGATAAGAAATTTCTTTTACATCGATTTCCTCATCACTCTGAGCAATTTTTTCTTTATTTTTTACAATCGCAAGCTGGTCTACAAACCACGAAATATTCTTCTGGCCCTTGTCGCACTGCCGGGCAAGCTCAAACAGGAAGTCAAAAAGCTCTGCATACAGCTCAGTTTTCTGATTTTCCATAGTTGAATAATGATATCCTGTTTCATGCCACAAATCGTTTATGGTTTCGGAAAGTTTCTGGCTCAAAATCTGATGAGTTTTCTCTTTTATATACAGGATTCCTTTCACAAACCGGTTTTTCTGCTCGCTGGAAGATTCGCAAAGGATTTCTTCGGCCTTTTTTTGAAGCTCCTCTTCGGTCTCCGGGAGAGTCGAAAGAGTGCTTTCTGCAAGGACTGACTGCAAGGCCTTTTGATTGAGGTTACAGAAAGGAGAAGCCAGGAAGGCTGCAAACGCATTGTTATCGCCCGGATAAACACAAAGCCTGAGGAAACTGTAAATATCATTCACAGGACCGTCCGTAAAAATGTCGGTGTTCTGGTCAAGCTGATACGGAATTCCGAAATAATTGAGCCAGATTAAAAGCTGCGTTCGGTGACGGCTTTTGTCGAGGATTGCAAAATCACTGTAGCGGAAATTTCTCTGCTCTTCTTCCGCCTTTGCCCGCTCATGTGCGATTTTTTTTGCGATGAAGTAAGCAGTCTGATTTTTTTCATCGAGGTAAATTTTGTCCTCATCATCTTTTATCAGTTCAGTATTAAATGCGCAGAGATGAATTCTTGTGTTATCGAGGCTAAGTTTTGCCGGTTCTTCTTCCTTTCCGATTGTTCCGTCTGGATTTTCAAAGACAGGATTGAATTTTATCGCATCGCTTTCATATTTTGCTTCGTAAGCGGCCCTTGTCTCACAATCAAAAATCTTTGAGTTTTTGCCGAAAATCCGGTTGAAGCCTGTGATAAGCTCGTTTTTTGAACGGTAATTATAGACCATCTGCAGGAAATTTCCGTTTCCGATATCTTTTTTAAGCTCATTGAAGACAGAAACCTCTGCCCCGCGGAATTTATAGATTGACTGCTTTTCGTCGCCGACAAAGAACAGCTTGTCAGAAACTATATCAGAAGCAGTTGGAATGCCGTTTTTGCAGCCCTTTTCCTCGCCATCAAATTCTTTTTCAGACACGAGGAAGAGAAGGTCACGGTTTTTGCCGTTGTTGTCCTGAAATTCATCAATCATGATTTTATCGAAGGCATGTTTTTCCTGCGCGCGGATTTCTTTGTGCTCGGTGAGAATTTCAAGAGAAAGTTCCGAAACGTCCTTGAACGTGAGCTTGCCGGAAAGGCGTTTCTGGCGGTTGATTTGAGACGTAAACTTGTCAAAAAGCTCGTTCAAAGATTTGATTGCGGTGTAGTTCCTGATGTAGTTTACAATAGAAGAAAAATATTCTTCCAAAAAACTTTCTTTTCTTAAATGCTTTATTGCGCCCCACAAGTCTTTTACGGATTTTTTAGCACAATAAGCAATTGAAAAACTGTCAAAAAGATTCTGAATTGTCTCAAATTTTTTAAGATTCTCGCTCCCTGGATTTTCAAAATCCAAATCTGAAGGAAGAATCAAATCTGACAGTACAACGGAATTTACAAAAGCCTCCGCCTTTTTTGAGTTCTTATAAATGTCCTCGCCTGTTTCATCGCAATCATCAAGAGCGCTGCAAAAAGAAGTGAGTGCAGACTGAAGGTTTTCATACCCCAGGTTTATCTTTGAGTCTTTGTCGGTTTGCTCAAGATAGTCGCTGTAAGCCTCTTTGAGAGATGCCGGGCATGGATTAGTTGCGGAAGTCTCACCCAAAAGTAAAAAATTCCATGCTTTTATGATTTCTGTTTTTTGACTTTCGAGCTTTTTTACAAAGAAATTCTGCGGTGTGATAATCGAAGTGTTGTAAATAATCGTGTCAGCAAGAATCTTGTCCGCAAAATCCTGATATTTTCCTGCACCAGCAAAAGATTTTATTCCTTCACTGTTCCGGTTTTCAAAAACGAACGGAAGAGCCTGTTTTCTTATGTCAGTTTCAGAGTCCCCCTCACCAACGGAAAAATCCGGGCGAATTCCATACTCACTTGAAGCCTGCCCGACGATTCCCTTGCAGAAGGAGTCGAAGGTCTGGATATGAACGTTAGAAAAATCTTCGAGAGCTTCGCGGGCACGCTGTTTTTCTTTTTCAGGAGTCTGAGGATTTTCGGCAAAAAAACTCAGAGTTTTGTAAATGCGCTCGTACATTTCACCAGTTGCCTTTTTGGTGAATGTAATCGTAAGGATTTTTGAAGCTGGAAGGCCCTTGCTCATTACAAGCCACGCAAATCGTGTGGCAAGAACCTGAGTTTTTCCAGAGCCAGCCCCCGCCGCGACCACTGTGTTTTCGGTACGACAGCAGGCAGCTTTTTGATACTGATCGAGTTTTCGTTCCAGCAAATCAAGATATTTATATTCGTCTTTCGTATTTTCCATAATTCAATCCCTAGTTTCGTTTTGCGACTTCGTATGTGCGGCGGCAGACAGCCTTAAAATTACATTTTGAACAGTCTTCGTGCTTGTCAACCTTGCTTAAATCAGGGGCAAAGTTTTTTGAAGCAACGATTTTTTCAAAATCATCGGAATAACGCTCGAATGCTTTCATTGATGGCTCAAAATCATCTTTTGAACAGCCGGCCGTATTTATATCGATGGCGACAGAGGTTGACGCATCTTTGATTGCATAAAAGCGGGCAATATCGACATCGCCACAAGCTTTGTTCGCCTTGATGAGCGAAATATACATCGGCATCTGAAAATCACCAAGTTTTTCATTAGAAACCATAATATCTTTCTTTGCAGGCGTTTTTGTATTCTTATAATCGATGATTATCCATGCATCTGAGTCCGTGTTTTCTGTGGCAGGACTCAAAAGAAGGTCAATCGCACCATAATAATTGTAATTCTTGCCTTCATTTTTGGCAGAGAAAGACTTTTCAACTCCGCGCACCATGCAGCCTCCATAGCCAAGAGTTTTCGTTTTTGAATTTGGCTTTGCAGCACTGCAAACATTCGGCTGTAAGAAATCGTGCAGGAAAGTCAGAATATTCTGGGCCAGCTGCTCGATTTGAGATTCAAGCATTTTCTGAGAAAGAGGACTCTTCGAATAGTCGCCCCGGAAATCTTTGATTGCAGTAAAAGCATGTTTCTTAAGGACTTCAAAAATCTCTCGCTCATTTTCAAAGACTCCGTTCTCGCATACAGGCAGACTCTCATGGGAATTAAGATAATCGCCCATAAAAAGCTCAAGAATTTTATGATTTATGTTTCCCATGTCGTAAGTTTTCATCAAATCAGTGTCGAGAGTTTCTTCTTCGAGGGAAAGGACTTTTGAAAAAATCCATTTGCGCGGGCAAGGGAAAAAATCCTTCATATCACTTTGAGTAATCACGATTTTTCCGTCACGCTCTTTTTCAGCAAGATTTTTGCTGCGGTTTTCGATGAGAGTGAACTTCGCTTTTTCAAGGACAAGGCCGCTCGTTTCTGACTGAGGCTTCTCGTTTTCGTTTTCACTTTTTGGCTTGTTAAAAATCTGGAATTTTTCAAGCTGCTCTTTCTGAACTTTGCTCAGTTTTAACGGCAAGGAAATGTCTTTTCCCATCAGGTAAGCTTTTTCCTGCAAAATAAAATCTTCATCGTCCAGCGCGGAATTTCTGGCATCTTCTTGTTTTAGGGCATTATGACAAATTGCAAAGCCCGCGAAGCTGTTTTCGGCATAACTGAAATGCACGACTTTTTCACCTTCAGGATTTTGAAAATCGGCCGCATACAGACGAATGAATGATTTTGAAACGTTGGAGTCTTTGTCATGGGCAACAAGGCCGAGAACCGCTCGTTTTTCTTCGTTCAAAAATCCGAGTTTTTTATACTGAACCTCAAGATTTTTTTGATTGGCGTCAATCACAAACTGATGAGGAAAATAAGCTCCGGCCGAAGTTTTGTACGGATAGACCGAAATTCCTGTGTTTTTAGACTGGGGCGTGTAAATCTTTTTGCTCAGCTCAGTTATAAAGAAATCATAGTGATTTGAGACCGAAAGATTAGAATTTTCGCCCTGACAATATTCATTTTCGATTTTTGCAAGTTCCTTAAGCTCGGTGATACAGCGGCCAAGGATGTCATTCGCAGTCTTTGAAAAACCGTCCTCTTCAAGATATTTGCCTTTGAAAATTACCCATGCCTGCACGATTGAGTCAAAAGATTTTGCATTGCAGATTGCGGAAATATCGTGCTTAAGTTCACGGTAAAATTCAAGTTCACGGCTGTTCGTGCCTGATGTCGCCGAAAGAGCCTCTTCCCAGGAATCAAAATGCACAGCTCCTTCATTGAAACCGCAGATACAACGCATTTTGTTTCCTTCTATTATAAGATTCTCGCGGAGAACTTTTTTATCACTTTTCCACGGAATGTACTCATCGAGAATCAGGGAACGCATCGACTCATAAGAAAATTCTGAATTGAAACAATTCTGAATCTCGGTGAATACCTGAGCCGCACTATTCTGAACGAGCGGAGAACCAGCCTTAATCACATACGGAACGCAATATTTTGTAAGCTCACGTTCAAGATAAGGCCGGTAAGTCGGTAAATCCGGAACATTGAGCACAACTTCATCCCAGCGGACTTTTTCGGTATTCGCCCCGCCGTCTGCACAGAGCTTTCGAATCTGCAAAATCGTGCGGCGAAGTTCCTTTCTGGAATCAGAATATTTGAGACAAGGAATTTTACCCGCCGTAAGCTCGTTTTTGGGGAGGCTCACGACCGTAATATCCGGGCATTTTTTGAAAATATCGATGTAATCTGAATAATCCTCAAGAAGCTCAGGATAAAAAATGACATAATGCCTTCCTGTCGCAGAAAAATCAGGCTCAACCCAGCTAGGCTCAAAAAAATTGTTCGCATTCAAAAAATCAGAATAGCGTTTGTAAAGTGCAAGATAATCTTCGTCCTCATCATCAAATTTATAATCAGGAAGAGAATCTACGGTTTCGTGCCAGAGTTTGAGCGAACGCAAAGTATCCGAAATCCAGTCAGCGAATGAAGCCGAATCTTTGCGGAAGATAGGATTTATGATTTTCTTAAAAATTGTTTTTCCGTCTGGAGAAGCAGCATTCTCTGAAATCAGCGAACTTACAAAAAATTTCCGCAAAATCGAAGGAATGCTCGCCTTGTCAGCATCCCTGCCACGGACAACCTCGCCCTTGAATTTGTCCCAGGCGATGAATCTTTCCATCAGAACGACATCAACGCCGCTTTCATCGGGGTGACTGACACACCATTCTGCCCAGGAATTTTTTACGACATCAGTTGAAAAGACAAAAACATTATTCAAATCGCAAAGGGCATCCTTAAAGAACGCACCAAGCCCTTCTGGAGCAACAAACAATTCTTTTTCCATTAAAATAAATTCCTTTTGTTTCTATTATCATAAATGCCTTTGACTTTCAATGCAAGTTTTTGTCAGGAATAAAGTCCGTGACACATCGTGCTCAAACTTTCAGAGCCGCATCAAGTTTTTCTGCAATCTGGTCAAGCATTTCTTTTCCGCGGAGTTTTTCAATCCAGTCTTCCGGGAACTCTCCGTAATAAAGGCCTGCAAGCCCTCCAGCAACTGCACAAACAGTATCAGCATCATTCCCAAGATTCACCCCTTTTATTATGCAGTCGCGGTAGTTCTCCGTATTGAAGAAACACCAGATTGCGGCTTCAAGAGTATCCACAACATAGCCGGAAGATTTTATAGATTCTTCGTCAGAGTCAAGAAAATCAGGAGCAAAAAGTCTTTCCCAATATGTTGCGGCATCCGTAAATTCTTTCTTGCGTATAATGTATTTTCTGATTGTTTTCGCGACGGATCCCCGTAAATCAGATTTTTGTCTTCCATTTAATATTTCAAGAAGAAAGGTACAGTAGATGCAGCAGCCAAGTTTCGCGACAGGATGCGCATGAGTCAGGCTTGAAACATTTTGAATTACCTCAAACGCCGCGTCCACGCTCTCTTCATTTTCCAGCAGATTCAGCCCGAACTTTTTTTGAAGGTAAAATACGATCGGACTGATTCGCATAAGGGAGCCGTTTCCGTTTTGGTTGATTTTTTTTCCGCCACATTCAATGGCAGGAATTCCTTTCCTAAAGCTGAAGATGGCCATAGAGCAGGTCTGTCCCATGTCAAAGGCTCGTTTTTCCGTCGTATATTCGTTATTAAAAAGCCAGGACTCAAAGCGTTTCATAATGTCCGTATAGTCAACATCTTTTCCGAGAGCCATTGTATCTGCAAGGCTGTCCGCAAGTGCAAGCGTCATGCTTGTGTCGTCAGTCCATGTGCCTACAGGTTTGTTGTATGTACCGTGGCCCACCATATCGATGATGTTCAGCTTTTTTACGTCCCCGCGCTTAAAAAATTGCACTGGACATCCGGCCGCATCTCCAATAGCAACTCCGTAAATAATCTTTTTTACCGCATTTTCTCCGTTCATTTTTCACCTTCTACATCTATAACATACTTTCTTTCTAAGAAAAGTTCAGTCCGTGCCGCTCGTGCCATTTTTTTAGGACAGATTTTTCTTCGCCTGCCGGAGGGGCATTTCGGTCAATTCTTTCCTGACAAACTTCTTTTCCCCGCACCTCAATGCAGATTTTATACTCCCCGTCTTTTTCCGCATAGACAATCGTGCATTCCTTTTCATCAACACTTTCTGCATAGCTTGCCACGCAATTGTGAAGAGCCGTTCCGATTTCGCACATCTGCACATTCGTTTTTGGGAGCCGGAAAGAATAGCCGTCGATGTCATCCTCAAGATTTTTCTGCTCGCCAGTGTATTTAAAGGTGATGTTGCGATTCTCCACGCTGTAAGAAATTTTTGCAAGAGCATCGTGATTGAAGCGAGTGAATCCGTCTTCAAGAATGTCCTTTCGCAATTCTTCCGGCACATGGCGAAAATATTCCTGAAACATGCAGAGAGCATCGTCCTTCATGTAAGGACCTTCATCCTCGCTTTTTCTGAGAAGCGTGTTCATTGTCGCAAGCTCGCCCCGCTTTTTTATGCTGTATTGCGAGAAGAAAACAAGGGCTTTTCGGTCAAGGTATCTGATTTCTTCCCGATTTTCTTCACTTTCTATTACGCGGTTGTACAAATTGATGTCGCGGAAGCCCGAATCATGAAGCCGCATACACAACAGGAGAATCGTCGGATGCTCGGCATAAACTTTACGCAAAACTCGATGGTCACTGATTTGAGCCTTTTTTAAGAATTTTGCCAGAACATTTGTGTCCGAACGATCGTAGTTGAAGCTGAATTTCAACTCATGCAGCTCCTTGTTCATAAGTACAGCGTAAAGATTTGGCTCGCAAGGAAGCATCGTAAGCACATACATTTCAGAAAGATAACAAGGCTTCTCATTCTCTTCGCTCAAATAATTAACTGTCGCTGGAGTTTCTGAAAGACCTGTGAATTTCTTCGCAAGGGCCGAGAGTTTTTTGTACGCTTCGCAAAGCACGCTCTCTGGATAAAAATAGGATTCCAGATTTCCGAGAAACTGAAGGATTTTTTGATGCCGCTCAAAAGGCAAAAACTCTCTCTTGCTGTTCTGGTTCAGCCGCCACGGTTCAAAATCTTCTTTTTTCTCAGAAGGCTTGCCGGAATCAAAAGAAAAGGAAATCTTGCCGTTCTTCATGTCAAAAGAAATTGTTTCCGTAGTAAAAGTAGGACTTTCAATCGCCACCGAGGAGTACACAGGAAATTTTGACTCAACATGTCTGTTCAAGTAATCTCTTCCTTCAATCTCTTTTCGTGCGAATCTTTTGAAAGCCAAATTGAGCGTAAGATTTTCTTCATCAACGCAAATCTCTGCCGCAAAATAATCTTTCTGGCTGTCGTTTGAGTCCTTGAAATTCCGCGAATTAAAAAAATACCGGCTTTCTTCCTTTCGCCATGCACAATAATCTGCCATCTCACACGGAGAAAGGTCTTCGATTGCAATGCCTCGCTCGGCAGCAAGAACGCCGTTTCCGGTAAAATTAGGCTTTGAAGGCCGCACAGGAAATTCCACAAACTCAGCAGGAAGAATTTCATCAGTTTCATCAGGAATTGAATCAGTTTTTTCCCAGAGATTTTTCGACCAGTCAAAAACAACCGTATCTCGAATAAATTGATTTTTGAACCGTACAGGAATTATTTTCTTTTCATTTTTGCTGTGAACGAAATCAGCAGTACCAAGCTTTCTATAAAAATAAATCTTTTCCATCATAAAATCCTCCAAAAGTCACTGGTGTATCGAATAACTGTCATGCTGAATTTATTTCAGCATCTGTGTTTAGAGATTCCGAAACACACTTTGTAGCAGGTGCGTGCAAAGTGGCGTAGCGTTCGGAATGACAAATAATTGATATTCGATGTACTAAACAAGTTCGTCGCCGATACAACTGCCAAATCTTTTTGAAATCACGATTTCCCCCGCTTCATTGAGCCTTTTTAAAATCCCGATGAGTTTTTTCTGCGTTTCAAGCACATCGCTTTTTCTGACCGGCCCCATAAATTCCATGTCTTCCCTGAGCATTTCCGCCGCACGCTGGCTCATGTTTCGGAAAATTTTCTCCTGAACGGCCGCATCCGTTCCTTTGAGAGCCTTTGCCAAATCCTGAGTCTCGACTTCGCGGAGCCATTTTTGAAGGTTTCTGTCGTCAATTTCAACGAGAACATTCATGTTCACAAGATAATACTCAACGTTCATCGAAAGAAGCGGATTCACTTCAAAAAGATTTTTGTTCTCGCTCTCAACCGCCGAAAGGAAATAAATGTCACCGTTCTGAATAATTTCGCGGGCTGCCTTTTCTCCGTAAAAGCAAGCGTTTTTGAGTACAGTTCCAACCGCGCTCATAATGTCGGGATCAGAATTCTTTTTTTCGCCGAAAGTGTTTAGTATGGAAGAAACTTTTTCGCGCACGCTTTCGGGCAATTTTTGAAGTGCCAGTCTTCTGCGCTCATCTGGGAGATAAATCAGTAGCCGGGCAAGATTTTCTTCGTATCCGCCCGCGATAAAATCTTCTATTATTTTGAATGTTTTTTGATTCACCGCGTCAAAGCGAGTTTTGACTTTTTCGATGAGTTCTTTTGATTCGCCGTCATTTGTGTCGTCGATTATTACCGTGTGCTCTTTCGCCATGATTTACCTCCGATTGCCATTAGTGTTGATATTTAATTATTTACACTAATAACATAGAGGAGGATTTTGAAATCGTTAAGTTTTTTTTGAATTATTTTTTATGCCTGATAAGTAAACAGGAATTTTTCCAGCTGCTCAGATGAGACATGGTGAATTTCTGCAAGTTCATCCATTCGATTGAGATAGCTTGAATAGCACTCTGGAACGGCTTTCCATTCTGTACCTGCAAAATCATCAAACAGATTCAATTTTGATGCTACGACACTATCAAGAATAAGGCATTTTTATTTTTCTCTTTTTTTATAGATTTTTTTCAAAATCTCTTTTAATTCATTATAGGATACATTTGTAAAAAAAAAAGTATCTTTTTCCGCTTTTATTCTTTGAACTCAGGGAATTTATAAGATTATTTCACTTCTCGACAAAATTTTAAGAAAGTATACAAATCATCTGAAATGAATTGTTTTTTCTTTAATTGCTCAATAATTTCATCATCTTTTAATTGGCTTGCAACAAAAATATCGAGATTATCACTTGTAGCATTTTTAAAAATAGTCTCAACAAGTTTTTCTTTCGTTATTTCACCATCATTTTTGAAAATTTTTTTATCTTTGTCTAATGTCAATTTGAATGATTTAGCCGCATTTTTCAAACTCTCAGTGAATTCAGCTTTAAGTGAATCTTCTTTTGGAATAACTTCCAAATCTATGCCATTTTCATCTGCATACTTACTAAGATTATCTAAAAAGCGTTTCCTTAATAATTCCATAATATTTATATATATTTTTTTGTCTGCAAGAAATGATAGTGAACCTCTTTGAATTTTCCCATAAAGCCATAATAAATTATCAAATTCCGCAAATTTGTCTTTGTCACAAACTCTTACAAGTTCTCTTATAAACTCCTCTTCTATCAATTTCCCTGTAAAGTGATTCTTAATATGAAAATGATTCAAAACTTTTTTTATGTTATTCCTTACAAGACTATCATAAATAGGGAAGTTGTGGTTCGATACAAAATAGAAATATTTCGAGATTAAAGAGATAGCTTTAAATCCTTCATCATCATTTTCAACATTACTTTCAATAGCAAGATTATCAGCTGAAGGAATTCCATGCTTAAAAATTCCGTATTTTTTGGTAAATACACCCGATATGTCAGAATCACCTTGATTGATATATAGATTCAGTTTTTCTCGTAATTTTTCATCATCTCCAAGTTCAGATATTTTTTCAGCAAGTTCCTTCAATCCGTATAATCTTCGCCCCATATTGGTTGAATAAAACGAATCTATTACGGAAAGTCTCATTTGAATTTTGTCAATTCTTGTGGCTTCTGTGTCAGAATCAGCCTTTATCGATGTCATCGCAAACAAATTATCTATTAAACTTCTACTTCCTAGATTTTCATCACTTTCAAGAATTGTTTTAGCCAAATTCATTTTTTCAATTATTTCTTCGGGCAACACTTTTTCCACATCCTCACGCAAGCAATTTCCTTATTCAGCAGCAAGTCTCTCGTAATATAAATCTACGATTCTTTTTGCAGACTCTATTGCTGAATTATTGCCATACCATATATTCGACTGGCCGGCCTGCCCATCAATGACATCCAGCGGATATTGCCATCGATTCTCTTCTGGAATAAGGTGAACATCAGTTGCTTTTGTAATGAATTTATCGCTTTCAGGGAAATTTGAACGAGCGTTCATGGCATTTTCTGGAACAGGCTGTTCTTCTGCATATACAGTTGCATTTCTATACCAGCCGACTATATATTGCCCGCCTTCTCTTGGATGTGTGGCAAACCAAATAACAAGGACATTATCAAGTTTGCTTTGACCGCTGGCTGTTTCATCAATCTTCTCAAGATGGATTGCATCTCCGTTAATCCGAGCATAGCCAAAATATTCACCATTCGCATCAAGAAAGTTATAATTCTCATGCCCTACATTATCTTTGTTATATTTTCCACCGCGTTTAGGCGTGTCATCGATATCACCTTTGTAATACTTTGTCCAGCCAATTCTGCAAAATAAAATTCTCATTTTTTCAATTTCTCCTCACACAAAAAATACACCGACTACCGTATCAGCAATCGGTGTTATAAACAGAGAATATTTTAATTCATTTTTTAGCTGCCCGCAAGCAAAACTACGCGTACAAATCTTCCAGAGAATTGCGTAAAGTATAAAAGGCCTTCTGTTCAATCTGATGAATGCGGGGTTTTGTGAGACCGTAGCTTTCTGCGATTTCTGAAAGCGATTCTGGCTCTACATTGTCAAAACCGTAATGGCGGGCAATGATGTCAGCTTCTTTTTCGCCAAGAGAAGCGACAGCTTTTTTGACACATATACAGGTTTCGTCATCAATATAATCGTCTTCTACATTGATGATTTCATTATCACAGATAGAGGAAATAAATTCCTCTGCGTCAGAATTTTCATCAATAGAAAGGTCTGAAAGGCAAGAGGCAGGAGTTTTTGAGGCTTTGTGTGCGGCACGTTGAATTTCGTTGCGAATCCAGAATTTTGCGTAAGTTATAAATCTGTTGCCTGTTTCCGGGATAAATTTGTCGGCAGCACGAACGAGGCCAGTAATAGCTTCCTGAATCAAATCATCCTTTTCAAGATGATAACCGGCGAATTTCTTAGAGTAAGAAATGGCAAAGGCGATGTTTGAGAGGATAAGAAGATCGCGTGCAGCTTTGTCACCTTTTTTTGCGCACATAGCAAGTTCGAACTCTTCATCAGCAGAAAGAATTTTGTAGTTTGGATAATTAAGAATTGAAACCATAATTGCCTCCGGTTTAAAATAGAAAATTAAAAATTTTATATAAGGCAATATATACGGATGGAGAACAATTCCTTCACATTATTTTTTAGTTTTTTCTATTTTTTTTTGCCATTTCTCTTCTTTTTATTCCTGCTTCGCGCCTTGCGTGATATGCGTTAATGTACTTTTCCCAGATTTCGTCCCGCTCCTGGAACATCGTCCGTTTTGGAGGAAAACTCAACATCTCCGCCGCACTTACATCTCGCTCCTTCCCGAAAATCCGCTTGAAATTTTCCAGTGAATAATCAATCTTAGAATAAACTCCGCCGAATTTCTCGACTATTTCAAGCTCAAAATTATCGGCTTCTTCCGGGAAAAAGGCTTTCATCGTCTCTGAGAACAAGCGACTTACATTTTCGCGATCAGCCACGACAAGAAGCTCGCACAGAATTTTGTCGAACTGAGGCAAAAAGACACCAAGCTTTACCTTTGGCTCTCCGCAAAAACGCGGAATCCTGATTTCAGCCAGCGATGTATCAACAGGATGATCAGAATAATTGTCCTTCTTGTAGATTTTATATACAGTTTCAGGCGCGCCTGCGACTTCAACCAGAATATAATCGCTTAATTCGAATTTTGTATGAAACTTCGGAAATGACATCTTTACTCCTATTTTTCACGTTCATTAGAATGCATATCAGTTCACAGTAATGGAAATAAAATTTCATTGCTGAAAATGCTCACACTCATTATCGATGATGCATTTCAGACCAGTCTGGTTTGGAATCTAAAATAGACTGCTTTGAAACGTGAACTAGACTGGTTTAACTTCTAAACCAAGCTGGTTTATGAAATGATTATTGGTGAATCACCCCAGCCGCCCGCAATCATTTCACTAATATTCTTGTACTGAGCAATTACTTTGCCAGTTGGGGACGTTATTTCTGCACTTTTGAATATTCTGATTCCCAGTATCGGGCTTTTTCTTCATCGTGGATAGGATTTACAGGATTTTTTGAGGCGTAAACTCGGGAAAGCCAGTAGTAAATTGTTGACATACCTTCTGGGGTGCAGTCACAGCCAGGCTTTTTGCTTTCTTCGATTGCTTTGAGTGCGGATTTTTCGGCTTTGAGGAAGTCTTCTGCACTTGGGGCAGGCTCTGTGTTTTCCTCTGGATTTTCTGATTCAGCGGCAGCATGAATGCAATCTCGCATCGCAAACCAAACCATAGCGTGAACGCTTCCAAGATCAAAGGCTTTTTTGAAGTATGCGGCGGCTTTCTGTTCGCTTTCATCGGTGTTGATGTCTACGAGAGAGTGTTTTGATTCGTCAAATGGATTGAAAACGCCGACACAGTTGAGAAATCCCAGAGTTTTGAGGGCAAAAATGTCTCCTTCATCAGCTTTTTTGTTGAGGAAGGCAAGGCTTTCTTCAAAGTCGATTCCATGATTTGCCTTGTAAGCAACAAAATCCAAAAGAGCATCTTCATCGCCATTCTTAGCAGCTTCTGCCATTTCAAGACAACCGTCAAGTTCTTCCTGCCAGTCCTTGTTTTCTGAAAAAGCGTTTTTCATTGATTCGATGTAAGAATTCCATTCCTTTGTTAAGATTTCCATATTGCCTCCATTTGCAATTAGGGTGAGAATTGATTTTATACACTAATAACATAGTGGAGGACTTTGAAATCGTTAAATTTTATGCAGGCAAATCTTCAAGATTTTTACGCAAAGTGCAGAAGGCGGATTTTTCAATCTGATGAATGCGGGCTTTTGTGAGGCCGTAGCTTTCTGCAATTTCTGAAAGAGACTCAGGCTCTGCATTGTCAAAGCCAAAATGACGGGCAATAATGTCAACTTCTTTTTTGCCCAGAGAAGTGACGTTTTTCCTGACTATGGCAGAAATTTCACTGTCAATATAATCATCTTCCACATTGGCAAATGAATTATCAGAGAAAGCAGAGAAAAATTCGTCTTCGTCAAAATCTTCATCGTCAGAGAAAGAAGAAAATGTGAAAACAGAGACTTTTGGAGATTTTCTAGCCGCAGATTGAATTTCGTTCAGAATCCAGAATTTTGCATAAGTTGCAAAACGACCTTTTTCAGGAACAAATTTGTCGGCAGCACGAATGAGACCGATAATAGCTTCCTGAATCAAATCATCCTCTTCAAAATGATAACCGGTGAATTTTTTAGAGTAATAAATGGCAAAGGCGATGTTTGAGAGAATGAGAAGATCACGAGCAGCTTTGTCTCCTTTTTTTGCGCACATAGCAAGCTTGAGTTCTTCATCAGCAGAAAGAAGATTGTAGTGTGGATAATTAACCATAAAAGCCTCCGGTTTAAAATTGAAAATGAAAAAATTGATGTAAGGAATATAGGTAACCGGAGGAACCGGAGACTCAAAATTTTCGAAAATTTTTAAGAATTTTGCATTTTTTTTCACTTCTGGCACGGCGTTTTGAGTTTTTTTCATTGTGGAGTTTTCCGGCCGGATATGCTAAAATTAATTTGTACGGGGGCTGTATGGGAATCTACCTTAATCCTAAGAACACGAATTTTTTAGAGCAGGTGCAGACGGGGCGTTATGTTGACAAAACGATGCTCATTGAAGAAATAAACAAACGCGTTAACGATAATGATTTCAAATTTGTGTGCGTTTCGCGCCCGCGCCGCTTCGGAAAGTCCATAGCCGAGGATATGCTCGCTGCCTATTACTCAAAAGGAGCGGATTCTCGTGAACTTTTTTCTCCATACAAGGTTTCTAAGTCTCCTTCTTTTGAGAAATACCTGAACAAATTCAATGTAATCAAGATAGATTTGAATGCCCGCTACGGAACATGGATTTCAGCGGAAATTGAAAAAAGATCTTATCCGTTTATAGCATTTGTTACGAAGCCAGTTTGCTTAGAGATAGAAGAAACCTATCCTGACATAAATTTCAGCGGATGTGAAAATCTTGCCGATTATCTGCAGCAAGTTTATGCAAAGACTGGCGAAACCTTCATCGTCATCATCGACGAGTACGATGTGCTTATCCGCGAGCAGGAAGGCGACGAGGAATTCAAGCCCTATCTGGGATTTTTGAATTCTCTTTTTAAGAATGCCGAACTAAAACCCGCAATCTCACTTGCATATCTCACAGGAATTCTTCCAATTATGAAGGATATGATTCAGTCCAAGCTGAATACTTTTGATGAGGTGAATATGCTCAATATCGAGCCTTACACAGAATTTACCGGCTTCACAAACGATGAAGTGAAAGCATTATGTGAAAGATATAAGCGAGATTTTGATAAGTGCAAGAGCTGGTACGACGGCTACAAAATTAAGGGCATGGAAATTTACAATCCTCAGGCTGTCATAAAAGCATGTGTAACTGGAAAATTCATTTCGTACTGGAGCAAGACCAGTTCCTACAAAGTTGTAGCAGAAAAAATCCGAATGAACTTTGCCGGCACAAAGGAAGATGTCATCACGATGATGGGCGGGGAGCGGGTCAATGTTGAAGTTGAGTCTTACGACAACACTATGACAGGCTTTGAAAGCAAAAATGATGTGTTCACATATCTGATTCATTTGGGCTACCTTGCCTATGATGAAGATTTGGGGCAGTGCTATATTCCAAACCGAGAGATTTATAATGAATGGAAGAAAGTTATTGAGTTCGACACTAACTACGCCGAAACCAATAAAATCATCCAGGCTTCTGAGCAGCTTCTCCGCGACACAATCGCCATGAACGAAGAAGCCGTTGCCAAAGCCCTCGACACCACGCACATGCATGTCACTTCAAACAAGAATTACAACAATGAATACGCTCTTCATGCCGCAATCTACCTTGCCTACATCTACGCGCTCAACGACTACATAATCGCAAAGGAGCTTCCGACAGGAAACGGCTGTGCAGACATCGCCTACATTCCCTTCGACAAGTCAAAGACCGCCATCATCGTGGAGCTTAAACGCAACAACTCGACTGACACGGCCTTAAAGCAAATTCGCGAAAAAAAATACTTTGCATCCCTCAACAACTGGCACGGAGACCTTCTTTTTGTTGGCGTGAATTACGATTCCGAAAGCAAAAAGCATGAGTGCAAGATTGAAAAGTTCGTAAAGTAGATCGTTAAATTTTATTTTTAAAAAGATTTTGCGATTTGGGCAAGAAACAGTCTTTTAGTTCTTTCTCGCTTTGACTCGCTCATTCTTTTTGTGATTTCTAAGATATCTTCGTAAAATTTTGCTCCAAAAGGGTACTTTTTGATTTCTTCGCTGTTTTTAACCAAAAATTGATATAAATCCTTATAAGTCAAGATTTTATAATTCTTTGAGACAATTTTCCGCTCTTCTTCACTTAGCTGTCCGATTTCGCTGTCAAGGTTTCCTTTATTTTCATCTGGAACAAAAACAAAGCTCAATATTTAATTATTCATCAAAAGCACCCGCTGGGGTAAGACCGCCGACAATGAGTATAACAACTCCACCAACGTTTTCCACGCCCGGAATCGGGATTTTATGCAGACAAATCTTTCATGTCTCTAGCACAAATCTTTTATCTTCACAGCGAAATTTTCATCTAGAATCATAACATCTCCTTTTGCAATCAGACTGTTGTTCTTGTAGACAAAGACTTGCTCGTACCATTTTTGCTCAAGCTCAATTATCGAACCTTCGCCAAAACCATCGGCTTCTTTTTTGCTTACATTCGTCCAGCCTAGAATCACGCGAGTGTTGTAAAAATCATCGGTGTTTTTCTCATCATCTGAAAACTCAAACTGACCGTCACTCATTTCATTAATTCGAACAGCTTTTGAATCGTCAAGACAAAGAGCCTCGCAAGTCCAGCACTCCGTTCCGTCAATAAAGATTTTCAACGGATTTCCTGCCAGACTGTTCAGTTCCAGAATCATATTTTTTTCGAGATTCAGCTCATCGCTAAGACGACACCTGCCAAGTTCAACCAAAAGATTTTCCCTTGGTTTTTCAAGTTCCACCACCTTGTTTTTCTCGCCATGATAAATTATGTTCCGCTCACTTAGATTTTCGAGAATCTGAGCATTGAAGAAAATGTCTATTGTGTAAAAATCATCTTTTTTGTTTTTTCCAGTGCCTTCAAAACTCAGCTCAATGGTCGCCATCGCCCCCATCTCACAATAATTTTCACCGTAAGGTAGAAAGACCGGGTTATCCTCAAACTTGATTTCCGACATAGAAGGAAGAGGCCTATTGCTTCGGTTTGAGAATGCCTGTTCAAGCCGTTTCAAGCAGGGATTCGCCACAAAATCACTGAAAATCTTTTTCTCGAATGCGCTCGGATTTCTCCACAAGAATCTTGCTTTCTGCCCCTTTTTCATTTTCTTTGCGTTTCTACCCAAAAAGCCTTCGAGAAAAGTTGCAGGATTCACATTGAACAAAAGCACTCCATCAAGCCAAACAGTCGAAAACGAGAATGTTGGTGTTGGAATGCAACGGATGAATTCCTCGCGGGTCAGCTGATCTACAGAAGCAACATGAGCTTTTACAGGAATTTCCAAATCATTCACAAAGTATTTTGTGATAGAAACGCAATATTCTTCCAGAATATTAGACAAGATTCGAATTGTACTTTTACCGATTATATCGGGACGTTCAAAATCGAAGATTTTCACCTTGCGGGTTCGTTCTTCAGGCTTTGTATCTTTTTCGCAACTTTCAATCGCCTGCAAAAGCTCGTCAATCTCGTCCTGAGAAAGAACTTTATTGATCATGTTCCAATCCTCCGATAGTTTTTCGCTAGTCTTTCCGCTAATCAATCACCCAGCCGTCCGAAATCATTTCATCAATATTTTTGTACTGAGCAATCACTTTGTCGGTCGGGGAAGGCATAAAATCTTTCAGCTCGACAGCTACAATTTCAATGTTTTCTACACCACGGCTTTTAATCATTCCGAATTTTCCGTTGGATTTTTTCATCATTGAGCCTTCGTAGGCTTCGTCTTTGGTTAGTTCAATAAGCTTTTCCTCCCACATAAAGTTTCTCCTTCGTATATCTCTTTTATCTATAACATAGCAAATAGGAGGCGAATCGTTAAATTTTAATCAGCTATTCGTTTTTTTACCAGATTGCAAAAGTATTCCAGAGAGCCTTTGCCCTGTACCAAAAGAGAAGCCTCGTACAAAAACTCGCCGTCACCTTTTGAGTAGTCCAATCGAGGGGCATAATCTACGCAAGGTGTGTAAAACGGTTCATAGACAAAGTTTCCGTCGTCGTCAAGGCAGTCCACAGGAACGATTATGTCGCTGGAATCACGGTAACGCTTGCAGATGTTTTTTAACTTTCCGTCTTTTTCGCCACCCAGATGATTTACTACGCCGATTCTGCCATCGGATAAATTCTGTACTATATCGCCATCATTAAACGGATATGGGATTTCGCAATACAAGTTATCAAGACAATTATCCGAATCAAAAACTTGTGTTCCGATAAAAGTTGAATCAACCCGCAAAAGTTCACCTTTGCCGTTAAAGGTGCCGGAAACATATTTATCACCTTCGTCAATTTTGCGGAGCGTAACTATAAAATCAAGAAGCTTGTCGTTCTCACCAGTCATTACATAATCGATAGCTTTTTCGATGGATGAAAAGGCTGGGCAGGAAAAAGTGTCATAAGGCTGACCACGTAAGCTCTCGTTTTTTACAGAACAATCAACCTCGTAAATGCCTTCGAGCGTGTTCCGAAACAAGGCTGTCTCAATTTCCATATCAGCTTTTATGTGAGCTTCTATTTGAGTTGCAAGTTCTGTCGCCGTGATTTTTTCGTCAGAGTCAGGATTGCCGTCAATGCAGTTGCGGTAAGTTGGAAATTGCAAGCTGGCATTTTCTGGCAGGTACAGAGTTTTTGCAATTTCGTTTAAGGCATCCAGTCTTTCATCCTGTCGCAAAAGAGGATTTTGATAAATCAAAGCGGCTTCTTCACAAAGCGAAAACTCATGCCCGATTTGCCCAAGATATTCCCGAAGTGATTTTGATGGAATCAATTTTTTGAGATTTGTCATTTTTTACCACCCGAAAGATTCTTAAACGCTTTAATATGCTTGTCGATAATGTGATTCCCTGTAGAAAGCACATATTCATCTGAAAGAGTCTGACCTTTTACCCCGGTAATTTCAATCAACCCGTTCAGCATCTTTTCCGCCTTTCCGATTGCCTTTAACAGCCGCACCTGATAAAACTGTTTTCTCGGTGCATTCTGCATTTCCGTAAAGAGTTTGACTTGTGTTTGGGCGAGTTTGTAGTCTTCGTAAATATCAGAAATAATAGAACCCGTTTCTTTCAGATATGGTTTCTCGCTTTCAATTTCTTCATCTCGTTTATAAGGCAATCCTTTTTTGAACGCTGTTTTTAATGTTGCAGTCGGAATTGCAAGGTCTTTCATATTGTCTTCGATTGTTTTGACATTATGCTCCATTCGCCAGACATAATTATAAGCCTCATCTTTTTGCTCTTTCGTAAGTTTTTGAATCGGCAAAGAATCATCAGGAATGTAAAGCTTGCGGTAGGAATTAAAATTTTCCCACACATATTCGTGAAGTTCGTGTCTGATAGATTTCAGAAGCTCGTTCAGATGCTGTGCACTTTCAAGATAATCGTCGCGGTACATTTGAAAAAGCTCGATTGAGCCATCTCCTTTTATCAAATCAGAGGCAACTTCAAGATAGTCGGTTTTTGGACTGTCTTCTGGTAAGGCTCCTTCAACATCGCGGGCGAATTCCAGTTCCATAGGATTTGGATGTTCGTGGCTGAAACTGCCGTCAGGATACAAAAACTCAACGGTGGTAGAGACATCAGAAAAATCTGTGACGCTTTTAAGCCGCGTTTTTACATCGTTATCCCAATCTGTCCAATCTTCATCGTCTGAAAAGCTTCTCATTATGCCGATTTCATATTCGCCTTTGTGTTCCCCTGAATTGGTAAACGCTGGATAAGAGTCATAGCAAACTACAATATCGCCCCGCCTGAACGGATGCGGAACTGAAACATAGCGGCCTTTTTCCCAAAGCTCTTCGCTTTCATCTTCTTTTTTGGGGTCGAGGTAAAGCCACAAAAGATAACGATCCCGTTCGCTGAACTGATGACCAATTTTCTGTAAATATTCGCGCACAGCCTTTGACGGAATCATTTTTATGATTTCTTCGTTTGAAGGAATATTCGCCTTTTCTGATTCTATCAACTTTTCAAGACGTGCATCCTGTTCAGTGCGTTCTGCGTCCATTGCTTTGTGAAATCTGTCCATTTCTTCCTGGGGAATGTCTATTGTGTTTTTTCTCATATATTTATCCTGCCATTAATTTTCGAGTTTCCCTCTACAACTTCAGTAAGTCTTACACCATAGTTATCATCAACTTTTACAACTTCGGCTTTTGCAATAATCTTTCCGCTTGCACTATCATGCAGACTAACCAACTCTCCGCAAAGTCTGTCGAGTACGATAACACTTCCTTTTTCAAGCTGGTCGTTGTCTTTCAGATTAAAATTGCCGAGACAAACATAGCCGCTTCCTTTGGAGCCTTTCTGAAATGCAGAATTATTTTGCGGGCTGTTTCCAAAAAGCAAACCACTTGCAATCAAAATATTTTCAATAAAGGTGCGGGGCAGGCAGATATTTATAAAACCTTCCTCATCGCCAATTTTTGTTTCAATGCAGATAAGAATTATTATTTCGTTCGGCGAAACAATCTGCATAAACTGAGGATTGTTCTGCGTGTTGATGATGGTCGGCATGGGAAGTTTTACAGCTTTCGGCTTAATTCCGTGAGGATATTTTGCAACAAGTTCCGGGTAGAGATTGAGTTCATCTTCATAATCCATGAAGGCTTTTACCAGCATTCCAAGAATCGGCCTAATTACAGTTTGCTCCAGTGTTGCAATTTCATTTTCGCTATAACCGCGGTGGGCACCAACCCTCAAATCATGCAAAAAATCAGAGAAAATTTCTGAGGTCTTTTCGTCATTACTGTCGGGGTCGCATTTTTCGTAGAGAATCTGGATTATGTTGTTATAAAGCATCTCAATCGAAATGCACGGATCAATCTGTATGGCAATTTTCTCACTGCCAAAGTTTGCAGACGAAATCAAAGTTGGAATTGGAATTGAGCGGATAAATTCTTCGTAAGTAAGTTCATCAACGCTTGAAAGGTGAAAATGACACAGCTGCCTGAGATTTGCTGAAAAGTAAGTTATCATTTTGCGGGCAAGAAGTTCAAACATAAGGGAAACTGCCTGTTTCTGATGACTCGTGAACACATCTGCTCGTCCAAGATCACATGGCTTCACATTAAAAATCTTGTCAATTTCTGGTTGTGAAAGCACTCTGTTTCCCGGCATTTTCTCCGTTTCCCCAGCATCTCCCATCTTTCCCAAAAGTTCATCAATTTCATTCTGTGAAAGCACATCGTTTTTCTCGTTCATTTTTGCACCTCTTTCACCAATAACATAGTGAACACAAGGAGAATCGTTAAATTTTTATGGCGCAATGTGAATCCTTCCAAAAACATTCTTGCGGACGATATTCTTTTTATCGCTCCATTCAGAAAACGCATCCAGGGCTTCACCTTTCAGCTGGCTGTTCGCAGGTCCTAGTGCCTGCCTTATAGTGAATTGTGGCGAGACTTCAATACAAATCTTGCATTTGTTCATGAATTTGGCATACACGATTGTGGAACGACGCTCGAACACGGCATTTTTGTAGCCCCAGCCTACGCAATTGTGCATTTCGCTGCCGATTTTTTTCAGGGTAAAGCTGTCGCGGGCAACATAAAAGCACCATCTCTCTTCATCAGGAACTTTTTCAAGTTCATGCGTAGCCGGATTTTCCCGGAATTGTCGCCCGGCCTTGTATTCCAAATCCAGAAATTTCTGCTCAAGCGGGAACACGAGGTTAAAATCTCCGTCCACATCGCAGCAAGAGCCGTCCTGTGCAAGCTCATGCTGCCTGCGAAGAAGAAAATCATGCGTGTATGAGTTGAAACCCTCGTGCATCACTTCTTTTTTTTCCTGATTCGTAAGATACGGACCGCATACCGAGTACATATTCAAGGCGTCGGTTATCGTGATGTTGGAAACTGTCTTCTCAACAAAAAATTTCACGGTTCTTTCGATGGAATTCCAGACAGTTTTCTGGTCAGAAATTGCGAGCATGTCACGGACAAAAGTTTTCAGCGGAACTCGGATTATGTAATAAATATCCCCGCCCGCAAAAGAAATCATGTAAAATTTCAGAAAAGCGTAAAACTCGATTGATGCCGTTTTTTGAAGAAGATTCGTGTCCGTGAATCCCAAATCTTTGGCAGCGGAATAGCAAATCACGCTCTGCGGAAATTTCTGATAGAGTTTTCGGATTGCTTTCGTGGGCTTGATTCCGAGGCTGGAGAACATTTCATTTTCTGCGCTCGGAGTGTCGCCCGAAGAAAGGGATGCAAAATCCGGGTCATAAGGATTCAATCCCCAGTGCTGTGCAATCTTGTAAAAATTCACATTGAACGGACTGAGCATATAGCCGAGAATCACGCTGAAGCCGCCAAGAGAAGAAGCGACCGTCGGGCAAATGCCGAAAATTTCCTTGTATCGTGCGCCCATTTCGCCAAGAATCTGAACCGTGATTTCCTTGCAGAGAGCACCTGCCATATCCGCGCTTTCAAAAACCGCCGTTCCGTTCTTGAAAAGCCGCTTTCGTTCCGTATTCACTTCGTAAACATTTTCCAGCAGTCGCCTTTTTGTGATCGAAACAGTCTGAGAATCCACCTTGATGAACCAATTCTTCCCCTTCTTTGAGATGTCGAAATTGTAGTTGAAAATCGTATTGTCGGTGGTAAAAGGTCCTGGATATAATTTTCCGCACCCGCTTTTTAGGATGTTCTTTTTAAACGCCAGAATATTTTCCCACTGTTTGTGAAGCCTGCAAAAAACTTGCCTGTTTTTCATGTTCACGATGGTAGGAAAAGCAGAAAGAGCCGGCTCGTCCGAAGGAACATAAGAATTTTTCAAAATATCAAATTTCCAGAATCTGTTCATGCAAATAACATAGAGCAAAACTGGCAAATCGTTAAATTTCAGACTCCTCCATTTTCCTCTTCGCGGCCATCTTCCCCTGCATCTCCCTTGCTTTCATCGGTTTTACCGTCAATATATTCCCGCAAGCTTGTTCTACGCCTTTTTGCGGCTTTGCGGCAGGCGTGATATGCGTTAATGAAGTTTTCCCAGATTTCATCCCGCTCCTGGAACATCGTCCGCTTTGGTGGAAACAAGTTACACATTTTCACCTGGGCCATGCTTTCTCCGGGCTCATGCCCGAAATGACGCTTGAAATATTCCTTTGAGTAATCAATCGTAGAATAAACTCCGCCGTATTCCTCGTAAATTTCAAGCTCAAAATTATCGGCTTCTTCCGGGAACACTGCTTTCATCGTCTCAGAGAACAAGTGGCTTACAATCTCGCGGTCAGCCACGGCAAGAAGCTCGCACAGGATTTTGTCGAACTGAGGCAAAAAAGCACCGAGCTTTACCTTTGGCTCTCTGCAATAATATGGAATCAAGATTTCAGCCAGCAATGTATCAACAGGATATTCGCTGTAATTATCCTTTTTGTAGATTTTATATCTAGTTTCAGGCCCGCCTTTGACTTCAACCAGAATATAATCGCTTAATTCAATTTTTGTATGAATTTTTGGAAATGACATTTGTTCCTCCTGCTTTTAATCTAGTGCATTTTTTTACTTCGTCAAACAATTTTTTTCTCAAAAATTTAACTTTTCAAAAAATCTCCATATATTATTCTACGAGGTATAAAATGCGAAGAGGAAGATTATCCAGATACATTAAACCAACTGTGTTGTACATGGGCGAATTGAGTGCGAACGACCGTTATGCTTGCGCATATTATTTTTACAAAGTCGCGGAACTGCTCGCAGGCTCAGAGGACGAGCTGGAAGAACAGATTGAGTTTTTTTTCAAACTTGCCTCAAAAATGAAATGCACGGAAGCGGTTTCAGATTTTCTTCAAAAGATGGTCGAAATGGCGGAGAAAAACGGGAAACTCACAAGGCTTCAGTTTTCAAACAATGATGATGATTTTGGCAAAAAACTGTGCTTTGATTACTCAACCGTTCCTTACGCCTACGAAGAAGACAAAAACATTGACAGAAACATTCCGGGTGACTTCGGCGACCACGAATTGAAAATTAATCAAGCTGTCGTAAATCTTTTTCGCTGCCTTTATGTGGACAGCGAATTTTTACCGCAACTCATTGCCAATTTTTTGCTCAAATCTCCTGGCAATGGCTCGGAACAGACTCAAAAGCCTATCTCCAAACTCACAAGGCTTCCTGCAAAAATCAAAAACGCAATCGAAGATTTTTCCAGACTCGACTTTTTGAGCGATGCGATTGAACTTACAACAGAGGAAAAAACATATCTTCTCTATTTGTACCGTTCTTCAATCTTTCCGCCGCTTAAAAAACTCATGGATTCCCTTACAGCCGAAGAAAGTTCTCGCTTCCGCACAGAAGTGCTGGACATTTCTCCACATAACTACAGCGCGATTCTCCGCTCGTCTTCGGCTCTCAGAACTTACGGATTCATTGACAATGAGGGCCACCCACACGAAGACACAATCGACTGCATCACGAACGAAAATTTTGATGTCTTCTTCACGGATCTGGTAAAAGAAACTGACTGCAAGGATTCATACAAGCTCGACTCATTCAATGTGAACAAAAATGTAACGAACATTATGACCAGAATGCTTTGCGGCGAAGAAAACATTTCTTTCCTATTATATGGTAAGCCTGGCAGCGGAAAAACTGAATTTGCCAAATCACTTGCGAAGGCTTCCGGCTTAAAACCGCTGATTTTCAAAAACGAAGCCGAATTAAATGTCTCGCAGAAAACCGGCGAAAATTGTGTTTTGAGCAGGCTGAATCTTTTTCTTTCGATAAGCCGCCCAGACACGGTTCTGATTATCGACGAGGCCGACACACTTTTAAAAACACGCGACTCATCTTTTTTCGGCATGAGTTCGCCGTCAAAAACAAAGGGCACCATCAACAAAATGCTCGAAGCAAACAAGAATAAAATCATCTGGATTGTGAATTTCACGGGGCAGATTGACGAATCAACCTTGCGGCGTTTCAACTTTTCGTACAAATTCGACGCGATGAGCCGTGAGCAGCTAAAATCAATCGCACAAACCAAACTCAGTCCACTCAATCTCCCGCAGCTTATGAATGAAAAAATTCTTGGCTTGATGGAAAAATACAGCGTGACTGGAGCTTCGGTTGATAATGTCGTGAAGACAATCAAAAGCCTTGAAAGCTCTTCGTTGCAAAGCGGAGAGGCCGCGAACACGGATTCAGATTTTATCGATTCCGTGCAGGCAATTCTCAAAGAAAATTCTCTCCTGATTAACGGCAAAAAGCGGATGAGGGAAAATGTCGGCAAAAATTATGACACAAAAGCCTTGAACGCAAGCATGGAGCCTGAAAAAATCGTGAGAATGGTTCAGAACGCCGAGGAATTCTCAAAGAACAACTCGCAGAATCTTTCTGGCGGAGAAAACGGAATCAGAATGTTGTTCTACGGAAAAAGCGGCACTGGCAAAACCGAATTCGCGCGCTACATTTCAGAAAGTCTTGGCAAAAAGATTCTTTTGAAGCGGGCAAGTGACATTCTCGACAAATATGTTGGCGGCTCCGAGCAGAATATCCGCAACGCATTTGAGGAAGCCGACCGCACAGGCAGCATTCTCTTGTTCGACGAGGCAGATTCGTTCTTTGCAAGCAGGGAAAATGCCAAGAACAGCTGGGAGCGCACACAGGTGAACGAATTTCTCACGCAAATGGAAGAATTCGGCGGCATCATAATCTGCACCACGAACCTGAAAGAAATCATGGACAGCGCAATGAACCGCCGTTTTCACATAATCGTAGAATTTAAACCTCTGGACAAAACCGGAATCCGCTGTATGCTCGAACAATATTTCGCATCATACAATTTCAGCGATGAAGAAATCAGCCGGCTGGAACGAAAAGAAAGCGTAACACCCGGCGACTTCGGGGTGCTCGCGAACAGAATGAGATTCATGGACAGCACGGAACTTTCGCCCGCCTACATCACAGAAGAACTCTGCAAAATGCAGGACGAAAAGACAGGCGAAAGCACAAAGCGAAAAATCGGCTTTTACGCCGATTAAGTCAAATGTCGAGTTTTGAAATTTACAGGCTGTATCAAAAAACGGCTTCCAGTCGTGGAAACGGCTTAGCGAAACCGCAGGCTCGCCTGCTGCCCGCAGTTTGTGCTTGTAATTATATACATTTGCCGCTTACGCGGCAGCACAAACTGTGTGCTTTCGTAAGCCGTTTCACTCCTTCACGCCGTTT
>JAFUFU010000026.1 GCA_017469785.1 Treponema sp. | reverse complement strand
GAGCGTCAAGAAAACTTGCGAGGCAAGTTTTTAGCGAATCTCCGTAGCAGCTGTGCTGCGAAGGTGGATTCCAGTGCCATGTTCCCGCCGAGAGCTTGTTTTTGTGATTATCCAATAATTTGCAAAACTCGACATTTGACCAATTTGCTACGAGCAAAGGCCTTCCAGAGATTTTTGCAAATTGAGGAAGGCTTTTTTCTCAATCTGGTGCATTCTTGCCTTTGTGTAGCCTTTGAGTTCACCAATCTCTGTGAAAGATTTTGGTTCTTTGCCGTTGAGACCATAGTGCATTGAAACTACATCGCGCTCAAGCGGCTTAAGATTTTTCACGGCTTTGAGAAGAGATTTTGTTGACTCAGAATTAACGAAAGCTTCTGCGGTGTCAAAAGAATCAGGTTCAAGCTCCAAAAGTTCATCCGGGTCTTTTGAGGATTTGATGAGAGGAATTGTTTTTTTGTTGAAATTAAGGGCATTTCGGATTTCTGTGCAAATACAATATTTTGCGTAAGTGTTAAAGCGGAATCCTTTATGAACATCGAATTTGTCCGCAGCCTTGACGAGACCAATCAATGCTTCTTCAAAAAGCTCTTCGCCGTCAAGAAAATGACCATGGAATCGCTGAGAAACTTTTCGTGCGAAAGGAACGCAGGAGAGGATAAGAAGTTCGCGGGCTTCTTTGTCGCCATTCTCGGCTCTGAGAGCGACTTCTTTTTCTTCTTCTGCAGAAAGTCTGATTGTTGGGAATTTGAATTCGTCCATGTTTGGCCTCCTAAAATTGGTAAATTAAAAATTTTGTGATGCCAATATAGGCGTCTGACCAACCGAAGAAATCGAAATATAACAAAAAATTATAATTTTTTGTTATATTTGTTATTTTTGTTATTTTTCAAATAATTTGGGGATTTTGATTAGAAAGTTACCGTTTGTTCGGTGTGTAAAACGCACTAGTTTTTTTTACTATGCGACATGATATAAAAAAACAATTACAACAAGGAGAAGAACTCTGCAAAATGCAGGACGAAAAGACAGGCGAAAGCAGAAGCCGAAAAATCGGCTTTTACGCCGATTAGCAATTACAAGTTACGAGCAAAGACAGGGCAAAGACTCCCACAGTGGATTTTCTTTTCTCAAAGTGGTAAACTACCCAATTATGAAAACAGAACTTATCAAAGACATTCTTACTTCTAAGCCGGACGGTCGTATCGTTACCGTCTGTGGATGGGTTCGCACAATGCGCGACTCTAAGAACCTGGTCTTCATTCAGGTAAACGACGGAAGCTGTTTCGCAAACATTCAGCTCACTTTTGACCGCTCAAATCCTTCTAATCCAAATAATGCAAGTTCAATCGAAAACGCTCTTTCAAATATCTCAACTGGCGCTTCTCTCAAAGCAACTGGAAAGCTTATCGAATCTCCTGCAAGCGGACAGGCAGTAGAGGTCAACCTTGAGACTCTCGAAGTTTTGGGAAAATGTCCCTCTGACTACCCGATTCAGAAAAAGGCTGCCTCAATGGAATTCCTGCGCGAGAACGCACATCTCCGTGGCCGCACAAACACATTCGGAGCCGTTTTCCGAATGCGAAGCCAGATGGCCTATGCTGTCCACACTTTCTTTCAGGAACGTGGTTTCTTCTATATTAATACACCGGAAATCACAGGAAGCGACTGTGAGGGTGCGGGCGAAATGTTCCAGGTAACAACTTTGAGCCTCGAAAAACTCGCTGAGACCGCAATCGAAAAAGGCGCGGCCGGCATGAAAAAAGAAGATGCCGCAAAACTCGTAAACTACGGCAAGGACTTCTTCGGAAAGCCGGTCTCGCTCACAGTTTCAGGTCAGCTTGAGGCTGAGACTCTGGCAACATCATTGGGCCGGGTCTACACATTCGGGCCTACCTTCCGCGCCGAAAACTCAAACACAACCCGCCACCTGGCAGAATTCTGGATGTGCGAGCCTGAGATGGCTTTCTTCGATCTCAACGACGACATGGACATTCAGGAAGAATTCATCAAATATCTATTGAACTGGGCACTCACAAAATGCAGCGAGGACATGGAATTCTTCAACAAACGAATCCAGCCGGGAGTAATCGACACTCTCCGCCACGTCGTAGAAACACCTTTCAAACGCGTAAGCTACACAGAGGCAGTTGCCGAGCTTGAAAAACATGCGGACGAATTCGAGTTCAAGCCATACTGGGGCTGCGATTTGGCGACCGAGCATGAGCGATACTTGACCGAAAAAATCTACAAATGCCCTGTCATGGTCTACAACTATCCGAAAGAAATCAAGGCCTTCTACATGAAGCTCAACGACGACGGAAAGACCGTCAAGGCCGTTGACGTTTTGGTTCCGGGCCTTGGTGAAATCATCGGCGGCTCAGAGCGCGAGGAAAGCTACGAAAAGCTCTTGAACCGAATCAACGAGCTGGGGCTAAAACCAGAAGATTATTCTTGGTATCTCGACCTTCGTAAGTTCGGAACCGTTCCACACTCAGGCTTCGGCTTGGGCTTCGAGCGACTTTTGCTCTACGTAACAGGTATGCAGAACATCCGTGATGTAATTCCATATCCACGAGCACCAAAACTCGCGGACTTCTAAAGTATTAGACGCAGATTAACGCAGATAGACGCAGATATTTTTTTCTAAAACGAAAGGTTTCCTAAATAAAACGAAATTTTTTCGTATGACAATTTTTATCTGTGTTCATCTGCGTCCATCCGCGTCAAATTTTCTATGAGCAATCACACACCACGCAAAATCACATTCGTCACCTTCTCGCAAAGCGTTTTTCTGACTACAAAATATTTCTTGCAGAACCGGCTTTTGTCTTTTGCCGGCTCCTGCGCATTCAGTTTTCTTTTTTCGGTCATCCCACTCTTTATGATGGTCGTGATGGTTTTGGTCAGGATTCTTCATGCTTCCCCTAAAACAGTATCCTCAATCATATCCGCTCTTCCCGAACTTGAAAGATATTTCAATTCCGACTCAATCATCCAGTCGGTTCAGTCAATAAAGGCTGTCAGCACATTCGAAATCATCGCAGGTCTCTTCGTCCTGTGGATGGCAAGGCGTTTTTTTGCCTCGATTTTTGATTCCTTGCAGAATATTTTCCACACACAAACCAGACGCAAGGCATTCTTCAACCAGATTCTTACATTTGTCACGGAAATCGCAATCGTCCTGCTTTCATCCGCGGTGATTTTCGCATATATTTCACTCCAGACAATCTCTTCGGTAGAGTTTTTAAAGAAAATTCCACAGTTTTCCTTCATTTCCAACAGCATACTTTCCGGAGACCTTATCAAGATGCTTCCGAACTTTCTGATTTTCATCGTTGTCTCTGTCCTCTACAAGTCCGGGTCCGGCACAAAACCACCTTTCCATCTCTGTCTCTTCACCGGGATTCTCTGTACGGCTTCTTTTTGGGTATTCAGGATTCTCATGCACATTTTCTTAAACGTGAGCCACTACAACATGATTTACGGAGTGCTCGGTCATGCCATCATCCTCTTCATGGAAATCTTCTTTTTCTTCGTTTTTTTCCTGATTTTTGCTGAATTCATCTATGTCGTTCAGTTTTTCGATGAGCTGCTTTTAGGCGAGTTGTACCTGCTTCCGAACATCGAAGAAAACGGTTTTGCGTCGGGAATCAAGCGGGCGTTCTTTATCCGACCTGATTTTTTGATTGCAAAAAACAAGAGCAATGTATTTTCATACCACCCCGGCGACGTGATTTTCAAATCAGGGGATTCAGACAACTTCGCTTACTACATCATCAAGGGAAGCGTGAAATTCATAAAAGGAGAGGAACTGCAGGAAGAATACGAACTCGCCCACCGGGGAGATTTTTTCGGCGAGCTGGCCTGCATTCTCGACCAAAAACGGGATTTTACCGCCATAGCCGTGATTTCCACTCGAATCATCAAAATCGAAAGCGAGAGATTCAGATTCTTGGTTCACCAGAATCCAGATGCCGCCAAAAAAGTCCTCAAGCAAATAAGTCCTTTTTTTTAAAATCTATAGAAATCTGTGCTAATCTGTGCTAATCTGAGAGAGCTATTTTTTGGAGAAATACATGAATCGTTCTAAAATCGTTGTTCTTGACTTTGGCTCGCAGTACGCTCATTTGATTGCAAAGCGTTTCCGTGCGATGGGATATTATTCTGAGATTGCACTTCCGAGCGCAGATTTAAGTGTCTTTGAGGATGCTAAGGGCGTGGTTTTTTCAGGAGGACCTTCAAGCGTTTACGAAAAAGATGTTCCTGAGTTCAACGAAAAGATTCTTGACTTGAACCTTCCCATTCTCGGCCTTTGTTATGGTCATCAGCTCATGTCAAAAAGCTACGGAGGCTCGGTCGGAAAGGCGGAGGTCGGAGAATTCGGTTTTGCAGAGCTTAACATCAATGAAGCAGGAAAAGCATCTCCTCTTTTCAAGGGCGTTTCCCTTACCACTCAGGTTTGGATGAGCCATCAGGACGGAGTTCTTTCTTTGGGCGAAGGATTTGAAGTTATCGGAACTACGAAAGACTGCCCTTATGCAGCCTTGCAGAATCTTTCAAAAAAGCGCTTCAGCCTCCAGTGCCACTGCGAAGTAAAAGATACTCCGGAGGGCAACAAAATCTTCAGGAACTTTGCCGACATCTGCGGAATGGAAGTAAACTGGGACGAAGACACTGTATTGAACCACATTCTTGACTCAATCAAGTCTGACGCAAAAGACAAGAATGTTCTTCTCTTTTTAAGCGGTGGCGTCGATTCAACCGTGGCCTTTGCCCTTCTCAACAAAGCCCTGGGACAGGAACGGGTTCTCGGTCTCCACATCGACAACGGCTTCATGCGAAAAAACGAGTCAAAGAACGTTGCCGAAGCCTACCACAAATTCGGATTCAATAATTTCATCGTCGAGGACGCAAGCGAAAGCTTCCTTAACGCGATAAAAGGTCTCACTGACCCGCAGAAAAAACGCATGGCCGTGGGCGAGAACTTCATTACCGTGCGCGACTCGGTTGTTTCAGCACAAAAACTCAATGAGGACGACTGGATGCTGGCTCAGGGAACCCTTTATCCGGACATCATCGAGTCGGGCGGAACAAAAAATTCCCATACAATCAAGACCCACCACAACCGCGTCGATGGAATACAAAAACTCATCGCAAAAGGGCTCATCATCGAGCCACTCAAAGATTTGTACAAGGACGAAGTACGTGCAATGGGTAAAAAACTAGGCCTTGACGACCAGCTTGTCATGCGCCATCCTTTCCCGGGACCGGGACTTTCAATCAACGTTCTTTGCTCCAATGGCGTGCTCTCAGCCGAAGACAAAAAAGAACTGGAAGAAGCTCAGAAAGAACTTGACTCAATCAAAATCTCCCACTTCTGCGAGCACTGCACAGCCACAATGCAAAAATACGTGCTTCCCGTAAAATCAGTGGGCGTTCAGGGCGACTTCCGCACCTATCGCTTCCCGGCTGTATTGAGGTTCAGGAAAGACGAAGAAAACGGCTTCTGTCATTTTCCGAAGCACTGGAAGAAAATCGAGGACGAATCAAGCAACATCACAAATTCGGCAAAGCTCTTGAACCGCTGCGTAATCGCCCTCTACCAGAATCCAAATGTAAAGGAAAGCGACATGGCTCTTCAGGAAGGCTACTGTGACCGCCGCCGCCTTGACCAGCTCCGTGAGGTAGACAACATAGTCCTTACGAACCTTCACGAAGCCGGATGGTACGATAAAATTTTCCAGCACCTGACCATCGACCTTCCATATGCTTCTTCACCAGAACGAGCGAGTTTTGTTCTCCGTCCGGTCTGCTCAGAAGACGTGATGACGGCCAGATTTGCCCAGCTTGACCGGGATTTGCTCAATAAAATCGTAAGGGAAATTGCGGCCCTGCCTTTCGTTGACGCCCTTTACTATGATGCAACCAACAAACCGCCGGCAACATTCGGCTGGGAATGAAACGAACAACCAAATAATTTTCTATTGTGAAATTGCTAAAACTCTTATATAATTTTAAGAGTTTTAGTGCGTCTACTCTTCCAAATGTCAGGCCCTATGTATAGTATATACATGGAGAGAGTAAGAATAGGAGTGTTTTATGGCAGATGCAGACAAATCCATTTACGGTCGAAAGGTTTTCTTTGTCAACCCGACCGTAAGTTTTGAAACAAGCGTCATCGATAGATTGCGGCTTATGGAATATGAAGTCTATGCTATTGATGACTACAGAAAAGCGAAACCTCTTCTCCGAAAAAATGCTGATTCAATTTGCTTTTTTATCACAGAGTCACAACTTACGCTAAAAGGCTGGCACAATTTCCTAAAATCTTTTGAAGAAGAAAACGTATTTAAATCCCTCGACATGGGAATTTTCATATCGGAGCTTCCCGATGACAAAAAGCAGAATTTTCTCTCAGACCTTCAATACGATGCTGGTCTCTTCGATTTGCATAAGGATTCCGAGGAGCTTTTTCACGAGATTGTAAAAGCAATCGACGCACAAGGCGCAAAAGGATTGCGAAAATACGTCCGCGCAAATTGTCTCAACGAATCACAGGCTGATTTGCTCTGGCTCAAAGACAACCGCATGTTCAAGCTCAAAATCATCGACATTTCTTCCGTGGGAATTGCGGCAAAACTTTCCTCTGGACAGGCGAACGCGGTATTCATCAACCAGATTATCGAAAATGTCACCCTCAATCTCAAGAGTGTACAGGTTTCTGTTGACATTAAGATTTCTGCCATAAAAGACGCCGGCGATTTCCTTCTGGTCGTCATCATGTTCACGGCATCAACAACTCCAAACGCTATCAATAAAATCCGCGGATATATCGCAGAAAACCTCACTACGGCACTGCGCGCTTCTATTCGCTCCAGCGATTTGGACAGGACAGACTACGAGAAGCCTTCGGTTTAAAAAACGCTCATAATAAAAAAGCCTGCTTTCTGAAGCGCTTGATTTTCCTCAAGGCTTTAGCAAAACAGACATTTTTTTTGATGTTTTCGTTTTAAAAATCGTATTTCTGGAGATTATCTTTTCCGTCTACAATAACCCACTGGGCATTGTTCCGCTGGGCAACAGGAAGCACATATTTTTTGTATGCATCAATTACCTGCCGGGCATTTACTGACTGGACAGAGTCAACACGATGCATATAAGCGTCTTCAGCTCCATAATACTCAATGCTGGAAATAATATTCGAAGCCACACCAGACGCGCTCTGTGACGAACTGAAAAGCGAAGAAATATATTTGTTCTTGTACTGAGAAAGTTTCTGCTCAATAGCCTTCTCGTCGTATGAAAGAATCGTATCAAAAACAGCTTTCTTGAAATTCTCTTTGTCAGTGACCTTATATCCTGAAAGAACGGCAACAAACTCCTTTCCGCCAAGAACGCCAGTATTTATGGAATAAACTGCACCAGCCTTTTCCCGGACCTGAGAAAAAAGCAAGTCATCGAGATACATCGTCGCGATAGCGAAAGGAATATAGTCAGCATCGTTGCGGGAAGGACAGCTGAACAAGCCGGCCACATATCCCGTGTCTCCGGCCTGCTCGTTCGCAATACGCAAGGTCTCTGCATTCACAAAAACTTTAGGGATTTTTGGAAGAGAAAATGCCTTTCTCTGGATACTTCCAAAAGAAGCCTCAAGCTCTCCCGTGAAATCATTTATAAGCTCAGAATTGAAATTCCCGACAACGATGATTTTTATTCGAAGGGCGCTCAAAAGCTCCTGATAAGTCCCCAGCACCAAATTCAATTTTATATTTGGCAAGGAATCTTCGGTTATAAGGGAACTCGTTTCGTAGGGATGATTTTTGAACACCGATTTCGTAATGGCAGTTCCCAAAGCCCCGGAAGGATCAGCTTTTCTGGCAGAAATCGCAGAGGCTGCCTCGACCATTTTCTGGTTGAAGTCAGATTCCAAAAACTGCGGATGCATCAGGCATTCAGAAAAAATATCAAGGACTTCCGCAAGATCACGCTGAATACAGACAAAACCGATAGTAGAATAATCTTTTCCCGAAGAAGATGAAAAAGAAAAGCTCTTTTCGTATTCGAGCTGCTGGATCTTCGCATAAGGATATTTTTCAGAGCCGCGCAGCATCAAGTCAAGGGTAAGATTCTCGATTCCGCTCATCGTCCTGTCAATCGCACTTGTTCCGCCCTCGAAAACCATCTTGAGGACAACGATTTTACTGCCACGGTTCTGCTTGAAAATCACAGGAATTCCATTTGAGAGCTGTTTTTTTGAAAATTCAGAGACCTCCGAAGGAGCGGCAACGGTATTTTTTGTCGATCCGCAGGAATAAAGGAAAATCGTCGCAAAAGCAAAAAAAACAAGAGACAGGCCTCCATATAAATTCTTAAGCAATAATTTCAATTTAGAATTCATCTCATATCCCCCATCACATTAGTTACCGGCATAATCATTCTGCCAGAAAGCCTGTTCCGCCCGGATTTCTTCATAACCATTTGAAAGAAAGGCATTTTTATATTTTGACCAGATTTCAGGGCTGACAGAAACAAGAAGAGTTCCGGATTTTCCCTGAATGTATTTCTGCACGAAAGCGATGACATCATCTTCAGTAACGGAAGCAATATTATCATCGTAAGAGAAAAAATAATCCGAGCCGCAACTTGACCAGAAAAAAGAAAGAGAGGAAAGCACGGACTCGGCTTCCTCAAGCTCATAAATCCGCCCGTCTTCCAGCTGCCGAATCACAAAATCCACGCTTTTGTCTTTGAAAAAAACAGACTTGTCGCACATGGCAGGGACAGCTTTCTGTTTTAGGACGGAAAGAAAAAAATCGGCTTTTTCGGCAGGATTCAATCCATTTGAAGGGAGGACGGAAAAATCCCCAAATCCATAATTACCGTCACGGGCTTCATCTTTGGGTACATTCAGCATGGCTCCATAAAATCCAATAAGACCGCTTGCCCGCCGTGTCGGATAGGAAGCACCGATGTAATCGCTCTCAGGGATTTCCAGCGCAGGCTCTGAAATAAAAGTCCGGGCGAATATACCGCTGGGGCTGTTCACGAGGGCAGTCCACACGTCAGCCGCATAGGTATCAGATGCGTCCGTCTCTCCATCAGGGCCGCGAAGATAATATGAAATTTGAATTATGCCGTCCGAGCTTCCCGGATTTACAAAAACAAGTTTCTTGTCCCGAAGAAGAGGCTTTTTTGACTCAGGCTCTTCAAAGGCCACCGCTTCCGCAGGGTTCTTCCAGTCGGAATAAATTTCGCTGACATATTGATAAACCTCATCATGCCGGACATCTCCACCGACAAAAATTGCCGAATTTGCCGGAACGTAATATTTTTTTTGTATGTCCCTGAGAGTTTCAGCGGTGGCGTTCCGAACGACGACAGGATTTCCTGAAGGATCAAGGCGCCATGGGCTTCTTGGGAACATGGTCTTGAACAAGGCTGCGGAGCGGATATGGGCAGGATCCGTAAAATCTGCTCCGATTTCAGACAAAACGACGGCCTTTTCATTCTCAAGCTCGCCTTCATTCAACTTTGGAGTACGAATCGCGTAAGACCAGAATTCAAGCCCGTTACGAACTTGAGAAGAAGGTACTGTGAAAAAATAATTCACTCTGTCCACGCCAGTCGAGCCATTCTCGTCAATACGCCCCATTTCGTTGGCAGCATCAGTGAAAGCATCCTGATTTTCGTATTTTGCATTTCCCTTGAACATCATGTGCTCATACAAGTGGAACAAACCAGCCGTTTCTGGAGTTTGCGTAACAGCACCTGCGCGAACAGCGATTTCGATATAGGCAAGGGGCGCGGAATCATTTTCTGCAACAAAAAGCTCAAGCCCGTTTTCAAGTTTGTAGCGGTACACTCCGTCAATTGAAGTTCTTTCGCAAAAAACTGAAAAGAGACAGGCAAAAACCAAGACAAATAAAAATCTCTTTTTTAACATCAAAGACAACCCTGCCTTACTGATTCAATGCGCTTACGACGGCGCCAATACCGGCTTTTCCGACATTTGATGATTTTCCGACACCCCATTTCTGTGAACCATCAGCCATTGTAATCTCAACATAAGCAACCGCGCTGGTATCGCTTCCTTGTCCAAGAGAATGCTCATGGAAGGCAGTGATATTGAATTCTGGAACCGGAGTTCCCGAAAGAGCCGAGACAAATGAATCCAGCGGACCGTTTCCCTTGCCTCCGATTGAGTATTTTTCGCCCTTGTAAAGGACAACACCGCGGCAGGCGACATGCTCGCTCTCGTCGTGGCCCTCAAGCTGGGTTGAGGCCAAATCAAGGACGGACAACGGCTCTTTTCTGCCAATCCACTGCTCCTCGAAGAATTTAAGGATTTCCTCAGGCTGGAGCTCACGCTGGGCGGCATCGCTCTTTGCCTTGATAAGATTTCCTATTGCAGGCTGCATGGCCTTCGGGATTGCGTAACCGTAGTTGTGCTCCAGAATGAAGCTGGCTCCGCCCTTTCCGCTCTGGGAATTGATTCGGATGATGCCCTCGTACTTGCGGCCGATATCGTGAGGATCTATGAGAAGATATGGAACGTCCCAGATTGCGTCCTCGCTCATTTTTGCACGGGCAGCAAAGCCCTTTGCGATTGCGTCCTGATGACCGCCAGAAAGAGCAGTGTAAGCCAAACCGCCTGCATAAGGAGAGCGGGGATTGATTTCCATTTTGGTGTAATCCTGATATGCGTCGGCGATGTCAGGGAGATTTGAAAAATCAAGTTCTGGATCAACTCCCTCGCTGAACATGTTGAGGGCGACCGTTACGATGTCAAGGTTTCCAGTGCGCTCGCCGTTTCCGAAGAGACAGCCTTCAACACGGTCGGCTCCCGCCAAAAGACCAAGCTCACAGGAAGCGACGCCCGTTCCCCGGTCATTGTGGCAGTGGGTTGATATAATCACGCAATCCCTGTGAGAGATTTTTGAGGCGAAATATTCGATTGAGTCAGCGTAAATGTTGGGAGTGTAGCACTCAACGGTTGTCGGAAGATTAAAGATGATTTTATTATCTTTTGACCAGCCCCACTCGTTTCCCACGGCCTCACAGATTTCGATGGCATAATCGATTTCGGTCATTGAGAAGCTTTCGGGCGAGTATTCAAGGCGAATCTTTTTGCGGTCTTCTTCGCTCAAATCCTTCATGCACTCTTTGATGCATTTTACGCCGTCAACAGCGATTTTGATGATTTCTTCCTTACTCTTGTTGAAAGTATATTTTCGCTGGGCAGGAGATGTAGAATTGTAAATATGGAAGATTACGCTGGGCGCGCCCTTGATGCATTCCATGGTGCGGCGTACAAGCTTTTCCCGGGCCTGACACAAAACCTGAATCGTCACGTCGGACGGAATGCGGTTTTCGTCTATGAGACGGCGGATAAAATCGTATTCAGTGTCGCTGGCTGACGGAAAACCGATTTCGATTTCTTTAAAGCCAAGCTTTACAAGGAGGTCAAAAAAAGCAAGTTTTGTCTCGATTCCCATCGGGTCGATAAGGGCCTGATTTCCGTCGCGAAGATCAACAGAACACCAGATTGGTGCTTTCGTGATTCGTTTTGAAGGCCATGTGCGATTCTCGATTGGAATCGCGGGAAATGCTCTGTACTTTTTTGCATTCATTTTGTTCTCCTTTGCGAGATGCTGAAAATAAACTCAGCATGACATAATAAAAAAGACCTGCCGCCAAAAGCAGCAGGTCTTGTAATGTACGAAAATATGATACCACTACCAGGCCAAGCTTTCAGCTAGTTTGAGAAAGATTCAGTCAGAAGTAGTAGCGATAGTGTAAACATAACAATATTATCCTTTTTTACTGGTTTTTAGTCAATAGACAGGGAAGTCAGTTCTGTAAACAGAGTTTTTACCTTCTTTTCAAAGGCTGAGGTTTCCTGCTTCATTTCAAGGATGAATTCATTGTCAGTGATTCCGCCAAGAACCGCATCCATTTCACGGGCGTTCCTGAATGTCTGCATACGGAATTCGTCATCAAAGTCCTTCATTCGGGAAACGAGCGTCGCGTCATACATATCCTGATTCGCAAAGAGGACGTCTGAAATAATTCCGTCAAAAATCTTGCGGTTGAAATCAGAAAGAGGCCGTGAGTACAATTTTTCAAGCAGGTTAAGGGCATAGGCAACCTTGTATTCCTCGTACATTTCCTGACAGCCGTTATAATAGTCGTGAACCTTATCCCATGAATCAATCCTATGTTCTTTTATCAGCTCAAAAAGCTGCTCAAGCCGGATTTCAGGAATAATCTGCCCGCCGACGTTCACCCAAGATAAGAAAAGCGGCATTTCCGAAATCTTGAAAATATCTTCGCTTGTCAGGCGGTCCTTATGATTCCGCTCGCAATAATCACAGAGCGTACGGACTGCAAAATATTTGATGATGCGTCGATATGAGCGGTAAGCCTTGACCGGCTTAATGACAATCGCTCCATATTTTTTCTGGGAATCCTTGTCTACCAGGCCGAATTCTGCGTCAGGATTACGGTGAAGGAAATTCTTGGCAACAAGGTAAAGCTCGTCTTTTGAGCCGGCTTCCAAAGCTGACCGGTCTTTTTGAGAAAGAAGATAATTCCCGGTCAATTCGATGATTCTGCGCAACGCATACTCAACTTCCTGAATCGTGTCAGGAGCCAGCGGATCCGTCTCGATATTCTGGATTTTTATCTTACGCTTATCGCGTTTTTCAAATTTCGCCTTGTTCCTGGCCACCGCATACATATTGTACATGAAGGCGTAGGCCGGAATAATCGTAATCGGCTCGCAGGGACCGTTGCTTGCAATGAGAGAAAACGGATATGTAATGTTAAGCTCGTGCTGATAACTTCCTTTTGAAATAAGGACGAAGCTTGCAAAACGGGAATTGTGCTTAAAGTCCGAGCATAAACCGGGCCAGAACCCGCGTCCGGCATACATTTCGCCGTCAGCAGCACGGGAATTGTGGTTTGAGCCGATTGTCGCCCCCGAAGCGATGTTGCTCTGTCCGCCGACCGTAGACGCGATAAGGAAAGAGGAATTGTGATGCTGCTCATGGAAGGGGAAAATAAGATTGTTGAGGATTTCACAGCAAGAAACAGTGGAATTATCGCCCAGAATCGAATTCAAAAGCCGTGCTCCGTATTTGAGCTGGCAATTTCGCCCGATAACAAAGCGGACTGCGACAGCCTGATAGAAAACTCTCGAGGCATACCCCAGAATTCCGTTTACCATCTCGACACCTTCACCAATCTGGCTAGGCTCTTCTTCGCTCGAAAGAATCGTGATATTCTTGAGTTTAAAAGCCCCTTTGATGTAAGTGCTGTCACCGATTTTCGCATCTTTAAGCAGGGTCATGTTTTTGATAACAACATCGTCACCGGTGAGGCCAAAAGTATTGAGTTCTTTAGGGAACTGTTTTTCAGTGATTTCAAACAACCGCCTCTGCAAGACCAAATCACCGCGGTATTTCGACCAAATGTAAGCGTCGGCAGTAATCATATTCTCAAAAGCAAGAACCGCCCGACCGTCATTTTCGTTGCCAACACCAATCCAAATCCTGTTTGACTCAGGCTCCCCATCTTTTAGGATTCCGTTTCCGAATTTTGCATGAACAGTCGCACTCATCTCGCTAATATTGAAGAGAATGTTACGGTTTCCGATTTTGTAATTCGAAAGATAACGCACGTTCCGAACCACGCAGTCATCACCGATGACCACGTTCTCTAAATAGGAATCATAAAGGCCTTCTTCAAGAGCCAAGTCATGATATTTCAATGTTGAATTTGAGAGGCGACCGATTACGAGAAAACCATAAATCTCACAGCAGGAGATAAGAGAAGGATCGAAAGAATCTTTATCGACCCAAACATTTTGCCAAGATGAATCAGAATTCTTGTTGCACTTTTTGAGGATTTCAATTTCTGAAAGATTAAGTTGCCTTTTGTTGTCCAAAAAATCCTTGTAAAATGGCGGCAAAGTTTCCGAATTCTGAATATTACTTATTGAAACCATAGGATTTTATTATAATTTAAAAACAAAAATTAAAAAATGGAAAATTAAGTGCAAATCACAGATTTGTGATATAATTCCGCTATGAATTTTCCGCTTCCCTATTTAATAATTGCATTACTCGCTTTTTTTCTAATGATTCTGCTTATTATTCTCATTTTTTTGCTCGCTTCCCGAAAAAACAGCAATTTCTCAGAATTCTCACAAAAGCTTTCCTCACTTGAATCTTATGCCCTTCATCTTCAGGAAATAAGCAGAGAAATCACTTCCCTCAGAACAATTCTTCACGCCCCAAAACTTCGGGGAAACTTCGGCGAATATCTTCTTTACAACCTTCTGAAAGACTGTCTTCCGCCCAAAAATTATTCAGAACAGTTTTCATTCTCTGACGGCTCGACAGTAGACGCAATCATCAGGCTCGGAAAAAGAATCATTCCCGTGGATTCAAAATTTCCCCTTGAAAGCCTGGAACGCTACCTGCAAAGCAATGAGGCAGATTCTCAAAAAAAAGCCATGACCGATTTCTACAGTTCCGTCAAAAAAAAAATCGATGAAATCGCCAAAAAATACATCCGCCCCCAAGAAGGCACTTTTGACTTCGCCTTTATGTACCTTCCCTCCGAAAGCGTCTATTACGAAATTCTCACAAACACAAAGATGAAATGTCACGAACTTTTTGAATATGCCATGAAAAACAAGGTAATTATCGTCTCGCCCAACACATTTTACGCCTACCTTCTGTCAATCGTCTACGGACTCAAAGGGATGAAAATCGAAGAACAAGCCGAAAACATCGTCAGAAAAATCACGGGAATCCAGCACGACTTCAAAGACTTCACAAACGAACTCGCAGTTCTCGGCCGGCACATCACAAACGCCAACGGAAAATTCAAAGAAATAAATGAAAAAGCCATCAAAGTCGAAAATCAACTTGATGGCCTCAGCGATTGACCCCAATGCGATTCGAACGCACGACCTTCCGCTTAGGAGGCGGATGCTCTATCCAGCTGAGCTACGGGATCATTGTTAATGCCGTAGCTCACCGCAAAAAGATAGAACGCACGACCTTCCAATTAGGTAAAACGCGAAAGCGTTTTTGATGCTCTATCCAGCTGAGCTACGGGATCATTTTATATGATGTAATTATTATAGCAAAATATCACTAAGATTGCAAACTTCTTCGCTTCCAGAAACGAGAATTCCTCCCATTCCAAGCTCAATTGCAAGGGCCAGATCAATATCGTAACGGTCGCCAATGGAAATACAGTCAGAATAGCTGATTTTCCTGCCGGTCTCCCCAAGATTTTCAAAATAATCATTTGCCTTTTGAAGAGCAGCGTCAAGGATTTTTTTGGATGGCTTTGACGCCATGCAGGTGTCCAGACCAATAATCTCAGGGAAGAATTCAGAAATACCGATGACTTCCAGAGTCTTTCGGGCCGGCTCCACGGGATTATTCGTCACGCAAATCATGTAAAAGCTTTTTGAAAGCTCGGAAAGCGCCGAAATCAATTTTTCATCACGGTGAAGATAGTCCGCAGGATTGAAAAGAGTCTTGCGCCACTCTATGCTGGTCTCAATGGACACTCCGAAACTGGTGAAAAGGTTTCCCAGGGAAATTTTCTGTCCATTATGTTCTGCCGCCCATTTTCTACGGAAGTCAGCAATCATCGCCCTGGCAGAATCAACCTGATAACCTTTCAGCTGCGCCCAGTGCCGAATCTGGCAGTCTATCTGCTCATGAGCATATTCGGGACAGGTATAGAGCGTCATGTCAATGTCAAAAATAAGAACCCGGGGATTTGCCGGAAGATTGAATTTTTCCATATATTACGCTCCTAAAATCGCAAAAACAGCTTCCTCAATATCGTCATAATCACCAAGGGACACACGGGCAAGAATCAAGTCCCCCAGAAGCTCGGCATCGGCACAGGGCATTTTTTTGATTTTTAACCCCGTGGCTTTTTCTTTCAGGGAGATCAGCTCGCCGTCCAGAGCCTGCCCCCCCGTTATGGTCATGTAATCAGGGAAAGGCTCCCCCTGCGCCACAGCCGCTTCCCGAAGAAGACTGATTCCATGAGAAAGTTCAGCAAAATTCCTCACGGAGGGCACAGAGTTCACAGAGGAATCTCCTCTGTGTGAAGGATTTTCTCGTAAAGAAGTCTCTCTGTTGTCTCTTAAGCTCTGAGAGGATTTTAAAAGATAAGAAACGTTCCACAAGCCCGGGATTGCGCTGGGGAGGGTTCTTAAACCTTCTGCAAAAACAGGCTTTGCCGTACAGAGGTTCAAGCCCTCGCTGCTTCCAGCCCTGTCACAGAGCCGCCCAGGAAACACAGTCCCGGTCCCCAAGAGGGCAACCACAAAATCAGGCGCTCCGGCAAAAACAAAGGTTCCTTCCAGAAGCCCCGTTGCAAGGGCCGCCTTTTCGCTCACCTTGCCAGAGAAAGAGCCCATCATCCTGAGCGGAGGTATTTTCTTTATGTCGGAATCCAGAAAACCACACTTTACAAGCTCTTCTTCCGTCCAGTATGCAGGCAAAAAACGCTCTTCCGGAAGAATAGAAACAGCCTCGCCTGTCAATTCGTGAATCAGGAATTCGCCAGCGCCGAAAACATGCGCGGAATTCCGCCATTTCTTTTCAAACAGATATTGAAAGCCGGCGAATCTTGGGATAAAAAGCGATTTTGTGTTTTTTAACTCTGATTTTTTTTGAGAAAGACATTCCTGAGGGAGTGCGTCGCTGTACAAAAGCGTCGTCCCATCATCAGAAACAACAGTAGGGCCGTTACCGCTTATACAAACAGCCTCAATTGCATAATCAGGATTTTTTTCGCTAAGCTCAGAAAGGGCATTTTTAAGCGCGGAAAGATAATACCGCGCAGAATTGTTCTCCCGGATAGCGCTTACAGGATAGGCCTGCCGGGAGACAAAAATCTCCCCCTTTGAAAGGCTGTCCGGCAAAAGGGCAGCTTTTAAAGAGGAAGTTCCTATGTCAATGCAAAGGATTGTGTCCGTCAAAATTACTCTGCTTTAGCCTCAGCTTTTGCAGCAGCGTCAGAGTCTTTTTTAATCAGTTTGTCGATAATCGTACGGTTATCAAGCAAATCGCTCAAAGACTGGTCGTGATGGATTCGCGTGATGACGTTTGCGAAGAGACCGGTAACATTCGTTGAGACGAACCACTCTTTGTCCTTCAAGTCTGAGTGATAGACAGCGTTCGTACCGATGACGCGGTAGAAAAGACCGTCTTTGTAAGCCTGGTCGAAAAGCTCGATGGCGTTTCCGCTGAAGAACGGGAGAGAAATAGCTGCGATAACCTTTGTAGCCCCGTTGTTGTGGAGGAATTCCATTGCCTTGAGCAGGGTTCCGCCGGTACCAAGCATATCATCTGCAAGGAAAGCGACTTTGCCTTTGACATCACCCAAAAGCTTGACACTCTTGATGTTTGTATTTTTGGCATCCTGCGTGACCACAGAATAATCCCGCTCTTTGTAAATCATTGCCAAAGGAACCTTGAGCCCCGTGGCATAGAATTTATTACGGTCGATAGCCCCTGTGTCTGGAGAAACAACGACCAAGTCTTCTTTATTTGGACCTGAGAGATTTACGACTTTTGCAAGCTCCCGGATAATCTGATACGAAGCGTGCAGGTTGTCGAGGAAGGTCGTGTTGAAAGCATTTACGATTTCACGCGAGTGAATATCCAGCGTGATTACGCGAGTGACATGTTTGAGCTCGTAAATGTGGCAGAGAAGAGAAGCTGTAAGACCTTCCCGGCTCTTCTTTTTGTGCTGACGGCTGTAAGGGAAAGCAGGAAGAACAAGAGTTATCGATTTTGCGCCAGCCTGCTGGACAGCATCAATCGTGACAAGAAGAGTCATTACATGGTCGTTTACTGAGAAATTGACCATGTTTTTTCCGCCGTTCATGGGAATCGGCTCGTGATTTTCGGCATCCTGGAAAATGTAGATGTCTTTACCACGAACACACTCCAAAAGCTCAGCCTTTACTTCGCCATTGGCAAACCAAGTAAACTGCGTGTTCACCTTGAAAACAGGAGGACGGTATTTATCAACTGTACCGCGCACAACCAAGTCAGAGGTGGCAAGGTCGTTCCGGAAGTTGATATCCTGAACCAATTTATCCTTTTCAAGATTGTATCTCTTTGAAATAACATCGCTTTTGAGTGCAAAACGATGTTTATACATGTGGCGTAAATGAGCGATGACTTCATCAGCAAATACTGCGCCACCCGGACAAGCAACAACACCAAGATTGGTCGGTTCTGAATATGGCATGTAGGGCTCCCTAATTATTCGATGTTCTTATTTTAACTTTTTAATGGGCGGTGGTCAATGTCCTTCATTTTTGTTATAATTCCTTTTATGAAAATGACTTTGATGGGCACGGGAACAAGCCACGGAGTTCCTGTCATAGCCTGCGACTGTGACGTATGCAAATCAACAGATCCCCACAACAAACGATTTCGATGCAGCGCCCTGCTTGAGCACGCCGGGCAGAGTTTTCTCATTGATGTCGGGCCTGATTTCCGCACGCAGGCCTTGCGCCAGAACATAAAACGTCTCGATGCCGTTTTCATAACTCATTCCCACGCGGATCATCTGCACGGAATCGATGACCTGCGTATTTTCAGCCACAAAAATTCCACGGCAATGATGAAAGACAGCGTAATCCGCAACAAATATCCAGAAACAGACGGAGCAGGGCTTTCAGTCTACACCAGCGAGCGGACAAAAAATCACATTCAGTCAAGTTTCAAATATATTTTCGTAAACCACGACAAGGGGGGCGGAAGCCCAAAGCTCAATTTAATTGCCGTAGATTCATACGATGCGTCAAATCCTCTCATTCTCGGCAAAGATTCAAAAATCGAAGTCGTGCCGGTTCCTATGCTTCACGGCAACCACCACACGACAGGTTTCGTTTTCAGCGTCAGGGATTCATCAGAGGAAAAACATTCCATCGTCTACCTCACGGACTGTCATTTCATCAGCGACGAATCAATCCAGCGGGTCAAAATTGCAGGCGGACAAATCGAGCATCTGGTCATTGATGCCCTGCGCGAACGGGAACACTCCAGCCACTGCAATTTTTTACAGGCAATGGAATACGCCGGAAGAATCGGGGCCAGGCACAGCTGGTTCACCCATATCACCCATGACATGGGACACCCGCAGATTCAAGACTATATAAATGAGCATTTGGGAAATTTTCCAGAATTAGCCGAAATCGTACAGAGAGGCGGAAGCATCTCACCGGCCTATGACGGACTAATTCTGGAAGCCTGAGCCAGAGATTGCAACGCTGATTTCTACCGCGGACAACACGGACAAGTATAGGGAAGATTTTTATGAAATCAGCCGCATATATATTGACACTCAGCATTTATTTTCGTAGAATGTTTGAACTTAATTCGTATTCAATTTTAGGTAGGTATAAATCATGTCTAGAGTTTGTGATATCTGCGGAAAAGGTTCTCAGTCTGGTAACAGAGTTAGTAAATCATACAACCACACACGCCACACTTGGAGACCAAACATCATCAAGGTAAAGACGGAAGATTTCGGACGAACAGAAACTCTGAACGTTTGCACACGCTGCTATCGTTCTGGATTTGTTACAAAGAAAATCACGGTCGTTCCCGCAAACGCTGGCGCTCCTGCAGCTGCCAACTAATTCAGAAAGCACCGCTTTTGCGGTGTTTTTTTTTATTTTAAACCACAGACGTCGCAAATGAGGTGATTTTTCATCCGTGACGTCTGTTTTTTTTATTTTAGTCCCGGGTCACGAGAAGAGCGCACAAAACAATCAAATGGAGCGCAAAGTCATAGAGCCAGGCAAGGAAATGATTCATTCCGCCGTTGAGCAGTCCGCCGTTTCCAAGGAAGTCGGCAAGCACGATTGCAACAGCCCAGACGATAACCACGATAAGCTTCAGAATTGACCCAAAAGTTCCCATCCTGTCGCCGATAAATAGCTGGAGAATGATGAAAACTCCTGAAAGCAGCTCGATTACGCCGAATACAATCGCAAGGATTTTCGCGACATCGCCGCTGAAGATTGATTTGATTGCCTTGCAGCCGAAGTCTCCGCCGCCCTGCAAAGCCCAGATTCCGCCTACAGCAAGCATTGCGCCCACCGCAAGATTCAGTACAAGCCAGAAAAGCCGTACTTCTGATTTTTTAGCCATTATAGCCTCCTTATTATTTTAAATTTCTCACGGAGGACACGGAGCTCACAGAGGTTATAACATATAAGCTATATTCTCTGTGTACTCTTTAGCTCTGTGAGGAATTTGAATTTTGGTAAATGACACGGAAAATCTCGCAGACAAGCTTGGAATCCGCACGGGCTTCAAAACCGCACAAATCAGCCTCGTCCTCAAGAAATTCCCGCATTTTATCCTGCCATTCTGAAAGATTTTCGTTTTCGCCGTCTCGGGCCGCCAAGTCCCAGGGGATTTCATTGAAGGGTATCACGCTCACATCAGTCACTTCAAGGACTGCTACAGGCTCTTCCTCGGAATCAAGGACGACATAAACTTCGCCCGCCACGGGAATAGTCTCGCGGTTAATCTCAAAGGAATCAAAGGGCGTAAAGGTGGCGGTTTTTGCCCCGGAAAGAACAAGGGAAAGCTGAGTCTGCCCGGTAAAGCCCGAATCCTCAAAGACGAGTTCCCCGGAGTAAACGGCATTTTCTTCACTCTTATGGGTCGCTTTTAGATATGATTTCCAGAATTCCAGCGTGGTCATTTGTTTCTCCCGGTTTTTATAAGCATGAGGATGAAGGAAATTATCACAAAGAGGCTCGGTACAATAGCAAGCACAAGCTGAACAAGGGGAATTTCATTTCCCAGCAGAATTACGATCCGGGAAGTGACAAATCCCAGCCTTAAAAGCAGGTCGAACACTAGCGCCGAATAGCCCGTAACGGCCGCGAAGACAAGGAACATCCATGAAAAATCACGGGTCCGGCTCCAGAGCATAATCGCAAGGAAGGCAATGATTCCGCCGAGAATGAGTTTTATAGTAAAGAAGATGATTTCTGTTTCGGTCATCCCCTGCTCCTCCTAAAAATCAAAAGGAGTTTTTTTGAGCAGGTTGAAGTTTCCCTTATCTGCTCCAAAGGGAACGATTGACGGTTGATGGTAATCTGGAGAAATTACAAGATTGCAATCAAGGCAATGGAGAACAAAATCAGCGTATCGCTCTTCCGGGATTTTGGGGAAAAGATACGGGCCTTTACGCTCCCAGTATCTTGTGATGATTTGATCGTAGATGAACCAGTGTTTTTCTTCACGCTCCTGCAATGCCTTGATAAGGTCATGAATTGAGCGAGTCACCGAGGCACACAAAGGAGCAGGAAGGAAAATTTGATTCGGAAAAGAAAAATCAGAATTAACGACACCTGAATCATCGTTTGCAAAAGCCCTGCCATTCTGAAGGCTGGTTAAACTTTCTTTTTTTACGGCAAGAATAAAAATATCGCCGGCCCAGGGCAAAGAAGGCGCAAAGACGATAGAATTAACGCTCCGCCAGTCCACGCTCACAGGATTCCAGGGCCTCCAAACGCTGCTGCTTTCAGGTGAAAGTGAAACAGCGGCTTCGAGAGCAGCCTGCTTTCCAGAAAACGTGAAAGCCTTTCGCTCGTCTCCGAAAAGAGCGGAAACAGCCCGGTCAAGCTGGCTTTTTTCGCGCCCGCAAGGTGAAGAAAAATCAGTGAAATAGCTGCCAGTTGCTCCCCTCTCAAGGACATTCTTGAAAATCGTGAATACAGAGCCACCCCAGCCCAAAATCGCGCCCCCCCCCTCCTGATACAAGTCAGTGAGGCGAATGCCTTTGGCCGTGTAAAGAAAACACTTTCGTGCCCGTTTTACCGTGCCGAAGCGAGAGAAAATTTCTTGAGAAAGGTCAATTTTATCCGCGTTCATAGGCATTTCCCGCGTTGAAAATTACAGCTTTGCCAGTTTCTCTGTGACAAGTTTTGTTGCCACGCCCGGGTTTGCCTTGCCTTTGGAAGCCTTCATAACCTGCCCCATGAGCCAGCCCACAACATTGGTCTTTCCGCCCTTAAAGTCAGAGACAGCCTTTGGATTATCGTTGATGACCTGATCCACGATTTTTTCGATTTCGCCAGAGTCAGAAACGCTTTCCATGCCCTCTTCCCTGATGATTTGGGCAGGCATTTTGCCGCTTTCAAGCATTTTTGCAAAAACGGTTTTGCCCTGTGCCGAAGTGATTTTTTTGTCAGCGATGGCGTTTACCAGCTCAGTGATGTGAGCCGGCTTGATGTTCACTTCGCCAATGGTAATGTTCTTTTCGTTAAGGACGGCAAGGAGTTCCGCAAGAATCCAGTTGGCGACTTTTTTGACATCTTTTGCCCCCTTAGCCGCTTCCTCAAACCAAAGGGAAAGCTCGCGGGTGCTGGTCAAAGTCTCAACATCGAAATCAGAAAGACCGTAATCCTTCTTGAGCCGGGTGCGTTTTGCCTCAGGAAGCTCTCCTACCCTGCCGCCAGCGCGGTTAATCAGCTCGTCGCTTACGCTGAAGGGCTTGATGTCAGGCTCCACGACGAAGCGGTAATCCACGAAAGAGTTCTTTGTTCGCTGAACCACCGTCTGGCCTTTTGCCTCGTCCCAGCCCATAGTCACTTTGAATCCGGCGTTGAATTCCTGACGGTCATTTTGGAATTCTTCAAGCTGTCTCTTTGCCTCGTAAGTACAAGCCTCTCGGATTGCCTTGAAAGAGTTGAGGTTCTTGATTTCAGAAATCGGCGTATGGTAGAGTTTGCCGTCTTCCCAGACATTGAGGTTAATGTTTGCGTCACAGCGCATGTTTCCTTCCTCAAGGTTTCCGTTTGTAACTCGGACATAACGCAGGATTTCCTGAACCGTTTGCATGAAAAGAGCGGCCTCGTCAGGGCTGGACATATCCGGCTTGGTGACAATCTCAATCAAGGGAGTGCCGGAGCGGTTGTAGTCGATGTATGAGTGGGCGCCCTGCAAGTGGAGAGACTTACCTACGTCTTCCTCAAGGTGAATGCGCTCGATTCTGACGCGGCGGTATTTGCCGTCGATGATGCAGTTTTCGCCCTTAAAGTTTACAGGCCTATGCTTTGCGCCACCAACCTGCTCGTCTTTCGGGAAGTGAGAAAGCGGCAAATCCACATGACCATCGGTACAAAGGGGAATATCGTACTGGGTAATCTGATAGCCCTTGGTAAGATCCGGGTAGAAATAATGCTTGCGGTCAAATTTAGTAAAGTGAGCGATATTGCAGTTCAGGGCCAGGCCTGCCACCGCCCCCAGTTCCACATAGCCCTTAGAAATGCGGGGCATTGCGCCAGGCAAGCCCAAGCAGACAGGGCAGACGCGGGTGTTCGGCATGCCGCCATAGCGGTTCTCACAGGCACAGAAAGCCTTAGTCTTTGTCAAAAGCTGGGTGTGAATCTCACAGCCGATTACGATTTCGTATTTATCGATAGCCATAGTTTCCTCAAAAGTTAACCACAGATTACACAGATGAGCACAGATTAAGTCTGCATACTGAGTGGAAATTATAATTCACATTACTATATCAAATTTCAAGGGGAAGTTGTAGTAGGTTTGGAGATTTTTTTGCCCTGCATTTTCTTTACAAATACGTCTTATAACTTATAATGAACAGTATGAAGCTTAGATTTTTTCTTATTGTTACCGTATTCCTTGCGCTGCTTACTTCATGCCGCGATAAAATTCCCGAACTGCATCCTACGGCGGACAGTCCAGTGACAATTTCTCTTTGGTATGACGCCACGGTTACGGAAGCCGGCGCTCCGCCTGCAGATTGGGTTGCCTATGAAATCATCCGTAAAAAACTCGGCATCAACCTTGAACTTACCATGCTCCCATTCAACGCGGCCGACAAAAACGTAAAGATAAACGCCGCCGCCGAGGGAGACACGCTCCCCGACATGGCCGTGGTAAACAGGGAACCTCTTCTGAACCTTGTCAAAAACGGCCTGATTATGCAGGTTGACAGTTTGTATTCTCTCATGCCAAACAGAACCGAAAAAATGTACAACGAAAATTCCCGACGCTTCGCCACATTCAATGGCAAGTGCTACGGTTTTTCAACTCCCGGCGGGAAACTACAGAAAAACGAAGGCGTGCTTATCCGGAAAGACTGGCTCGATAACCTCGGCCTTCAAATCCCAAAAACCATCGATGAATACCTGGATGTCATGCGGGCCTTTACCTTCAATGATCCTGACAAGAACGGCAGAAACGATACCTACGGTTATGGTGCCTTCATCGAAACCAACAGCTACGAGGAAGGGCTCGGCCGCCGCCTTGACCCGATTTTCGGAGCTTTCGGCGTGGCAGGAACATGGAATCTGAGCGAAAAGGACGCGGGTCTGAACGTCCGCAAAAGCGCATACTTTGAAGCCCTCAGCACCGTCCGCGCCATGCAGCAGGAAGGAATAATCGACCCAAACTGGCTTGGCTACAAAAAAGATGATTTCCGCGCCGCGTGGAAGAGCGGCCGATTCGGCATCATGCGCGAACAGCACAGTGCCTATGCCTCGGAATCAAACTACGCGCCCTTCGACAGAAAATTTCCTGAAGGCTCATGGATTGTCATCGAGCCACCAGAAGGCCCAGGTTCAAAGAAAGCCGTGGGCGTGTACACGATTCCCTATACTACGCTGGTGATTTCAAAGCGTGCCGAAAAGGAAGGGAAAGCACCTCTCATCGCAAAACTTCTTGAATGGATGGTAAGCGACGAGGGCTATTATCTTTTCGGCTGGGGCGAAGAAGGCGTGAACTATGTTTTCAACGAAAATCACGTTCCTGTGGCAGATGGAATTCCAGACCAGTCAAAGAGTTTTGCAAAGGCGGCCCAGCAGCCCCTCACACAGCTTCGAAGCATGGTATTTTGGAACAGCGATACGGAGCTTGCAAGCCGCTACCCGACCTACACCACGGAAGTGAGCAAAAAGACCATGAGCGCCCTCGTTACCCTCCGAGAGATGCAGGAGAAAGAGTGGGTAAATTCCACAGGCTCTGATTTGCTTCCCGTTCCCGGCACCGCTCTGAAGACATTCTACGAACAAGGGGTTCTTGATTTCGTCACTGGGAAACGGGAACTCACCAGAGAAGAATGGAACAAGTGGCTTTCTGAATTTGACAGAATGGGCGGCATCAAATGGGAAAAAGACGGCATCGAAAAAGCAAAAGAATCAAATTATCTCTATTAGTACAGTATAAATTCAGCAGGTTTTGCAAACATCAGCTGAAGTATGATATACTCTAGGAATGAAGCTCAAATCAATCCGCACAAAACTCACGCTGCTTTTGTTTTTTATTGCACTCATTCCTCTTTTGCTTGTCATCGTTTTTTACCTGATGAAAAATATCGCAACATCCATTTCCAATGAAAAATCCGACAGTCTTCTGCGAAATTCAATTGTAAACGAACATATAACCGAGCACTTTGAAAAAAGCCTTGCTGTCCTCAGAACCATCGCGCGGAATCCGATGACACAGGATTATCTTCGGACGGCTCCAGAATCCAGATCCTCGCTCATGGAACAGACATTAAACCGCACCAATGAAGTTTTCAATGACACCGATAATATGATTATCACTGACCAGAACGGAGATCAGGTAGCCAGAAGCGACAGCTACCCCCTCATCAATGTCGGGCATCGCCGCTATTTCCATGAGGCAATGCAAGGTTCCGAATACATCTCCGACGTGTTAATCAGCCTTGCAAACAACCGCATGATTACAGTTCTTGAAGTCCCTGTTTTTGATGAGAATAACATTGCCGTGGGTATGGTTCAGCGGGATTACGACCTTGTGGCATTGCAGAAATACATTCAGGCCTTTTCAACCCAGCGTACCCGAGTCATGATTACGGACAGCGTGGGAAACATCGTCGCCCATTCATCCCGGACATTTGAAAGCAATCAGCTGTTTTCCATGAGCTCCAATCCTGCAGTCGCGGCAGCCCTAGCTGGCAAAACCGGCTCCATCGACGTTATTCAGTCACCGGACGGAAAAAGCAAAAAAGAGCGGATGCTGGTAAGCTATTCCCGCAACGAAATCTCGGGCTGGGTTGTCATCACCGAAAAATCCTATCGATACATCTGGCAGGAAGTCGTCATTGACGCCCTGAGCGCATCCGTCATCGGTGGAATCATGCTTTTTGCGCTGGCCCTTGTGTCCTCATTCATCGCTGAAAAGGCGACACGGAAAATCAGGGCAATCTCAAGCCTCGTTGACCAGGCGGCGAATGATTCGGCGGACTCCGTTTCCCTGTCTGAACTGGGAGATGACGAACTTGGAAAGATGGCCCTTGCCATAAATAAAATCCGCTCATCCATAGACCTATACCGCAAGGACGCGGAAATAGACAAGCTCACAGGGCTGTTAAACAAGGCGACTTTTGAACGCCGTTGCCGCAGCATGCTGACCGACAATCAGCCTGGAATGTTCTCAGCCCTCATAATAATTGACCTTGACCATTTTAAGGAAGTGAATGATACCCTGGGGCACCAGACGGGAGACGCGCTTCTTCACGATTTCGCCGAAGTCTTGCGACGTCTTTTCCGCCCCACAGATCCAATCGGACGATTCGGAGGCGATGAATTCGTCGTATTCCTCAACGATCTTCCAGGAAAAGAAATAGCCATGCAGAAAGCAAAGCGCATCGTCGAGATGACTCCTTCTATTCTGATTGGTGTTGATTCGATAAAAGTAAGTGCCAGCGTCGGAATGAGCGCAAGCCCCCAGCACGGTAACGATTACGACTCACTCTTCGCTGTTGCCGACAAGGCCGTTTATGCCGTAAAAGAAAGCGGCCGCAACGGAGCCTGCTTTGGAACAGACGCCGTTACCCGCCTGTAAGATGGATTTACAAGAATTCTCAGCGAACCGGAATACCGCAGTCCTTATGTTCCTCTTCCCACGCCTGGGCGAGCTGGAGGATTTTTGCCTCGCTGAACATCTTGCCGGCAAACTGAATGCCTATCGGAAGACCGTCTTTACTCTCTCCTGCCGGAACAGAGATTGACGGAATGCGAGCAAGGTTTACGAAAACAGTGTAAAGATCGCTCAAATACATTGCCAACGGATCATCGTATTTTTCGCCCAGCTTAAAGGCCGGGGTCGGACAGACCGGGCAGAGAATTATATCATAGCTTTCAAAGAGCTTTGCCACTTCCCGCTGTATGCGGGCGCGGACTGACATACCTTTCTTGTATGTGTCGCCGGAAAACTGTTCCGAAAGCACGTAGTTTCCAATGATGATGCGGCGTTTTACTTCCGGGCCGAACCCTTCGCTGCGAGTGTCAACATAAAGCTGGTCGTAGCCAGCGCCGTTGTCAACGCGGTGACCGTAGCGGATACCGTCAAAGCGAGAGAGGTTTGAGGCCGCTTCCGAAAGGGCAATAACATAATATGAAGCGATTGACGCGTCCAGAATCGGAAGGTCAACGATGTCGATTTTTGCGCCTTTATCTGCGAACCATTTTTTTGTGTCGTCAAAGACTCTTTTTACATCGCCGTCAAGACCTTTTGCCTCTTCAAACTGCTTGGGAACAGCGACTTTGAGGGAAGCAAAATCCTTGTATGCGCTGAGATTTGTCAGCTTGTCTGCATCAGGAAGATCCGCGCTGGTATCGTCATAAAAATCCACTCCGCTCATCAGGGAGAGAGGAAGGGCGATGTCTTCCGGCGTGTGACCGAGAATGCCCACCTGATCAAGAGATGAGCCGTAAGCTACAACACCCCAGCGTGAAAGGACGCCATAAGTGGGCTTTAAGCCGTAAATGCCGCAATAGCTTGCGGGCAGGCGGACAGAGCCACCGGTTTCCGTTCCCAGCCCGAAGAGAGCCTGATTTGCGGCAACGGCAGCCGTTGAGCCTCCAGAAGAGCCGCCGGAAACGTAATCACGGTTAATCGGGTTGCGAGTTGGGCCGTAGACCGAATATTCTGTTGAGGAGCCCATGGCGAATTCGTCCTGATTGCAACGACCGAGAGGAATCGCGCCTTTTTCAACAAGGCGGGCTACAACAGTGGCGTTGTAAGGAGCGACATAGCCTTCAAGAATTTTTGAAGAACAAGTGAGGCGGTGACCTTTGCTTGAAATATTATCCTTGTTTGCAAAAGGAACGCCGAGAAGCGGCTTTTGGGCAAAAAGCTCTTCGATTGAGCCGTCTGCACGGGCAGCGGAAATCTCTGCGTCCGCGGCCTTTGCGGCATCCAGCGCGTCATCATAGATTTCAAGAAAAGCGTTGAGAGGCTTTTCTGATTTCTGGTCGGCAGTAAAGGTGTCGATTGAAGCCTGTACCAGTTTTTCGCTTGTGGTTTCGCCAGATTTTAACGCGGCGACAGTTTCTTTTATCGTATAGTACATTATGCGCCTTCCCCAAGAACTTTTGGCACCTGAAAGTAGCCGTCCATGAATTTGTCGGTGATTTTTTTGACGTCGGGGATATCTAGACCCGGCACGATTTCGTCCTCACGCAGACATTCCGCTTTAGTTGAGGGATATGCATCGTAGGGATTTTCTGAGTCGTCGTATTTTGAAAGAATATCGAAGTAGCCGATGATTTCGTCTACTTGTTTTTTTAGGGTCGCCATGTCCGTGCTTGAAGGTGACAGGCGGGAGAGATACAACAGATTTTCCAGCGTTGTCTCGTCAACAGTTTTATGTGTAGCCATAGGCTTATTATAACGAATTGCGCGAGATTGGGGAATATAAAAAATCCCGCTCATCGCAGGAGCGGGATAAAAATCAAGATGATTAGTTCATAGCGAGGCGGAGACTGACCGCGCCGGAAGGAATTTGAGAGCGGATATCATAACTTCCGCTGAAAGTAAGGTCCACGATAGACATGTCGATGGCAAAACCACCGTACAGTACCGGGCGAACGTGCTCATCAAATGATGTTGATACGCCATCGCTGAAATTTGAAGGCAAGAATCCATATTTTATTGCATTCGCAAGCTCTTGGCTGTCAGACTTCAAGATAGAAGCCCAGTTTGCATGAACTTTCCAGTCAACGCTTGATTTGGAGAACATAACTCGTCCGCCGACAAATGGAACGAAGCAAAGAAGCTTTATAGAAGCCTGTGTGCTAAGGACGATAGAAGTGGTCTCAAAATCAAGTTCCGCGCTTGATCCGTCCTGCTCCACACCGAAATTTCCCTTTGAATAATATGCGCCAAGACCAACAGACAACTTTGGACGGAGAATTCCGCCTTCAAGAATCGCATAGCGGACATCACCGCCAACCATAAAGAAATCAAAATTTGCGGGATCAATTGCCTTTCCAATAGGTTTAACCATATTAGAGTCAAGGGACATGGCCGTAAAGCCCACATCAAATGGAAGAAGGAAACCGCCCACGCGAAAATCAGCGGTAATCGTCGGCCATACAAGGGTATTTGGAATACCGTCGCCGTCAGACATTCCCAAGGCCTCTGCGACAGAAACAATCGGCGACAAATCAAGCTTTGTAAATCCAGAGTTGATACCGAAGCCGAAATTAGGCACCGGGAGAATATTGCCAATCCAGGCATTGGCCCAGACATTCTGCTGAATCTGAGAGTTCGGAATTACATCTGCCAAGACATCAGAAAAGTCATTCAAACCTTTGACAGTCGTTGTATAAGGGGTAAGCGTAGAAAGGCCAGAGCCTTTAACGTAAGTATCATAGGCACTGACAGCCTTGTCACGTGCCGAAGCTGCGTCTGCCTGACTTACGTTCTGGCTTTCCAATGCGCTTTCAATCTCACTCTTATGATCGCTGATAATCTTCATAAGGTCAGCGTTCAAATCTGTAATATCAAGGGTATTGTCTCCCCATTTTAATGTGATTGTTTCCGCATACAATGAAAACGCAGAGAAAGAAGCAAGCATTAAAACAGCAAGAAAACGAATCCTCTTCATGTTAACCTCCTGGAATATACATCCATTTTCAATAAATACAAGAGTATTCTAACACACTATCCGATTAAAAAAAACGATTTTAAGGAAAATTTATGAATTATTTATCATCCTCGTCTTTTTCGTTCTCCGGCATTTCTTCATCGATTCCGGAACGGTTTCTCAGATACTGAAAGTAGGAATAGCCCTTTTTATTACAACGGGCTATTAAATCCAAATCCTTGCGTCCCAAATCAAGCGCGATGGCTTTTTCCAGATATTCTTTTGCAACATCCCAGTTTTTGTACTCAAAATTGATTTGCGACATAGAGATGTAGGCAAGATATTTTTCGCCGGGGATTACAGCGCAATTCACAGAGTCTTCAAAATGTTTCAGGGATTTTTTCAAGCCGCCGCCAAAAATTCTAGGGGCATAAAAACACCAGTTTCCGAGGCACACATGGGACGAGGCCCTGTCCTTGTTCAGTTCAAGGGCTTTTTCATAGTAATCCTTTACGCGCATCCCATACAAAAAAGTCGCGGTAACAGAACGTGTCATATAGTAGGAAGTTACGTCGGCGGTAAACTGATAGAGCCATTCATTTATCTGCTTTTGAGAACGGTTGTCGATGCAGGCCATATCCTTTTTCATCTGTTTTTTCATCTGGGTGCGAAGTTCTTTTTGATTTCCGCTTGCCGAGAGGGAATGTTCATAAAACTCAGTCAGATACAGACTCTCAAGGATACATTCTTCCTGCTCATAATCAATCGCATACTCAGGGAGATTTGCAAGAGCCTCATCGCGAAGAGCCTGGATTTTCTGATAAGCAATCTCATCTTTTTCGCTTTTCAAAGTGACACGGAAAGTCACAAAATCTTCCACTTTTTGAATCGTATAATCAGAAACCACAGATTCCGCGGAAATAAAAGCGCAAAGAAGAGAAAAAATCAGAAAGAAGAAAAAAAATCGTTTAGTCATATTCATAAAACCCTAAAATAGATTAGAAGTAACAAAGAGACAGGCTGTTCGTGCATCACACGTCAGTCTTTTACGACCATCAGCTGGCTTTCCTGATATTTTGGCAGGAAGCGCTTGATTCCGCTGTTCTCGAAGCTCACCGTAATTCCATACTCCCCCTCATCGTTTACCGTGGTGTTCGCGATGATTCCGTATCCGTATTCGTCGTGATAGATTTTCGTTCCACGGGAATACTTGCGTTTGATTGGGTCGCTTTCCACATCAGGATGGGAAAGTCCACGCTCGCCATAATCACCGCCATGGAATCCGGTCTGCCTGTAGCTTGACGGAAGGTGCCCGATTGCCTTAACGCCCTCATTTCCCATTTCAAGAAGAAAGGGGCTTGCCTTCATGTATTCGATGTGGCCGTACATGCGCCTGATGGCACAACTGGTCAGGTAAAGCTCGTTTTTGGCCCGGGTGATGCCAACGTAACAGAGTCGCCGCTCTTCTTCCATCTCTTCCTCATCGTCACCGTTTCTCGGGAACATGCCCTCTTCCATTCCGGTCATCACCACACGGTTGAATTCAAGCCCCTTGGTGTTATGGAGAGTTATGAGAGTGACAGCATCGTCAGAAACATCCTCGTCTGCCTTCGAAAGGGTCCTGTCGAGCTGGATATTGTCAAGGAAGTCTAGGAGCCCCTGACGGGCAAGCGGATAGGGAACGGCAGAGTTTGCAAGTTCCTGAATGTTTTCTGTCCTAAAGCTGTGCTCTTCCTTGTCACGCTCCTCGTAATACTGGGCCAGACCAGATTTTTTTGCGATAGCTTCGATTAGTTCCGCAAGAGAATGTCGGCCTTCCCGCTTTTTTAAGTCTCCGCCAGAGTTTTCTGAGACAAGTTCTGCGGCAAGTTCTCCTCCCGCGCTCGTGTCCTCGCCGAACATACATTCAATTTCTTCTATTATCTCAGTGAATTTTGCAACCTCTGATTTTGACTTCCCAGACAGGCGGCCAGTCATGTAACGGCAGGCCGCGATGATGTCGTTCTGCTCGAAATTCTGAACCAAAGATCCGTTTTCTGCGGTCGTCACGGCCTCCTTTTGGGCGCAGTTGACGATATTATCCTGAGTCTTGTTTCCGATTCCCCGGGCAGGCTTGTTTATGATTCTGTGGAATGCGATTTCATTCTTGTGGTTTGCGATCAGCTCAAGCCAAGCCACGATATCCTTGACTTCCTCTCGCTCAAAGAATTTCAGAGAACCGACAATCATGTAAGGAATTTTCTTTCGGACGAATTCACTTTCAAAGCCGAGGGACTGGGCGTTTGTGCGGTAGAGGATTGCCCAGTCGCTGTAAGGCACTCCCATCTCGTGACTTTTCTGCACCAAGTCAGCGCAGAAATGCACCTCGTCGTCCTGATTCGGTAAAAATGCAAGGACTGGTGTTTTTCCGCTTCCCCGCTCTGCATGCAGGGTCTTACCAAGGCGGCCGGAATTGTTTCTGATTACATTGTCAGCCAGGGCAAGAATCTCACTGGTTGAACGGTAATTTGACTCCAGACGGACGATTTTTGTTCCTGCAAATATTTTCGGGAAATTCAATATATTCTGTATTTCAGCGCCGCGGAATTTATAAATGGACTGGTCATCATCACCAACCACGCAGACATAAGTTCCGCTGCCTTCGTTTAAGCCTGAAAGGGCCTCGAGGAGCTTGAACTGAGCCACGTTAGAATCCTGATACTCGTCCACCAGAATCACGCGGAAACGACGGTACATTTTCTCGCGTAGAGCGGCGTTTTCCTTCAAGGCAAGATATGGAAGAAGGATCAAGTCGCCGAAATCCACGTTTCCTGTAGCACGGAGACGCTTATCATAGGCTGAATACATTTCAGCAAAGTCTGTGGGATTCAAAAATTCATCCCGGGTCAGAAGTTCAGGGGAATCGGGCAAGAGACAGTAATCTTTTGCAAGGGAAATCTTCCGGGCATAGGTAGCCGCTTCTTTTTTTGTCAGTTTTGGCTCAACTTTCTGAATCAGGGAAACGACGTCCTCATCGTCATAGACCGTAAAATTGGGATTGATTCCAGCGTCCTCGGCATACACACGGAGAAACCAGGCCCCGAAGGAGTGAAAAGTCTTAATCTGAGAATATTCTGCCCGCGTCTCAAGGCTTACCGCTCTTTCGTACATCTCGCTGGCCGCTTTTTTTGTGAATGTGACCGCCAGAATCGAATGGGGATTCACGCCCCTTTCGCCGATGAGATAGGCGATTTTCGTGGTGATTACCCGGGTTTTTCCAGAACCAGCCCCGGCAAGAATCAGGAGAGGGCTTCCTTCATGGACTACCGCCTCATACTGCTGGGGATTCAGGACCGCGAGATATTCCTTCGCGTGGTCGGAAAGCTCTCCCTGTTCCGATTGAGAACCTGTAATGTCAGAAAGGATTTCGTCTTCAAGTGACATATGATTATTCTAGCAGAAAAAGGAAAAAGTGAAAACGGAATGAAGAAAATCACGATAACACTTGCAAAGCCACATATCATGCCCTAAACTTAAAACAGCAGCACATCATAGGGAGAAATTTTAATGATAAAACGTTCGAAAGGTTTGCTCTTTAAATTCGCGGCTATTTTTTCACTTTTTATAATTGTCACGCTCACGCTTACAGGAGTTGCAACGTACAGAAATCAGATGAGTGTTTACAGAACACAAAAACTTGAAAATTTACAGCTTGTCTCAGAGCATCTCGCGAACATCCTCACAAACAGCGGAATCGATTTTTTACAACTTCAGGATTATTACGTCAAAAACAGAGAAAAATTTCTGGTTCCCCACAATTTATCCAGCTCAGAAGACAGCCTTGAATCATACGAAAGAATGTTTACCGCAAAATATCCGGGTAAAATACTGGGTAAAGGCATCGACTTCTCACAGCTTGATGAAGAAACGAAACTGGCCTATGCCCTTTACAATTACGAATTCTTTCTTCTCTCTTTTGAAAATATCTGCAAGACATTCCAGCTCGCCTATACATATTACCTCATTCCTGACGAAGAGCCTGAACACATTTTTTATATGTTTGACGGAGTACGCAAAAGCAAGTCTATAGACGGCAGAGATTACATTTTGGTCGCCCGCAAGGCACTGGTGGAAAGGGCAAAACATCCATTTTTATGGGAAGCCTGGGAAACGGGAAGACGCCCGGACAATTTCGGAGTCTGGGACAACGATTTTGGGCACAATTATTCCTGCTACTACCCACTGATTATCAACGGCGAAAAACTGGGAATCATCGGCGCAGAAGTGGAAGTGGCCGATGCTAACAGGGAAATCCTTCGCAATTCACTAAGGCAGACGGGCGTCGTAGGCCTCATTCTGATTTTCACCATGGCCCTGTTGCTTCTGTCAATAAACCGTTTTTACATCTCACGAATGATAGAACTTCAGGCAGACGTAAAAGAATATGCCGAGCTAAAAAATCCTGACATCGCGGAACGGATTAAGAACGGAATCCCCGGAGAAGATGAAATCGCCTCCCTCGCTATGCAGATTTCTTCCATGATACACGAACTTGAAGACTACATGAACAATCTTCTGGCAACGACAAAGGAACTTCATGCAACTCAAAAAAACGCCGCGCTGATGAACATGCTTGCATACAAAGATTCCCTTACAGGGGTCAGAAACAAAACGGCTTATGACAATGAAGTGCAACGGTTAGAATCAAATCTTTCATCAGGTGAGGCAAGATTCGGAATCGGCATGATTGATTTGAATTTCTTGAAGAAGATAAACGACACCTATGGCCACAATCACGGCAACGAAGCCATCAAAAAACTCTGCCTCATAGTCTGCAAGATTTTTGCCCATTCTCCTGTATTCCGCATCGGAGGAGATGAGTTCGTAATCATTTTTCAGAATTCGGACTACGAAAATATAGACAGCCTCATCGCATCCTTCAAAGAACAGCTGGAAGCCTCAAAATGTTGTGAGAATGAATGGGAACGGGTTTCTGCGGCAATCGGAATAGCTTTCTATGACCCGTCATTGGACAAAAATGTAGAGAGCGTATTTAAAAGAGCCGACATGAACATGTACGAAAACAAAAAAGCAATGAAAGCCATGCGCGAAGACTGAAATATCCTGCAACCGATACAGGTTGCAAGGGCTATTTCGTCACAGACTCTTCAAGCTGGGCAAAGGAGATTCCATTGTTCTTGGCGATTCTCTCGTTCAACGGGGAGTCACAGACAAAATCACCGTTCAAATCCACGTCTCCGCTGGAATTTATTTTCACCCGCACGAGACGGCCGCTTTTGACAGCATTTTTTTCAGAGCCAGAGCTGCGGTCATAGCGGACAACCACGCTGCCGTCAACTTCAGGGGCCTGGAACCAAGCCCGGCCGATGGCAAGTCCTTCATCTGGATTTTCACTGCTTTCAGAAAGCACTTCCTCAATAAGAATGTCGTATTCGTTGCCCGTCCGTTTTTTCAGCCTCTCCCGGGTGATTTCCGCTTGAATCTCGACAAGCTCACTGGCACGATGCTCGGCAATTTTCTTGGGAACCTGATTCTTAAAGCTGTAAGCCGGAGTATCGTCCTCCTTTGAATATGAGAAGCAGCCGCTCCAGTCCGTGGCAATATCACGGAGGAAGGCTTTCGTGTTTTGAAAAGCTTCGTCGCTTTCACCGGGAAAGCCAGCCATAAAGGTAGTGCGAATTCCAGCATCCGGGAAAGTAGCGCGGATTTTTTCGATAAGAGCCTTGTATGCGCCCCGACTTCCGACACGATTCATCTTTTTGATAATCTCGTCATCGCCGTTCTGGAAAGGAATGTCAAAATAATGAAGGAATCTTGTATCAGCCTTCATGACAGGAAGAATATCTTCGTTGAAGTGATCCGGGTGAATGTAAAGCAAGCGGACCACAAAGGTCCCTTCGATTGCAGAAATCATTTTTAAAAGCCGCGCAAGGCCTGATTCCCCCTCGTGAAAAAGAGTGCGCCCGTCGCCAAAACAATCGTCTGTCGCACCCGTACCATAGGCAGCCAAATCCTGACCTATTAAATTAATTTCATATACGCCCTTTGAGACAAGGGATTTGATTTCCGTGATGATTTCATCAGCTTTTCGGCTCCGCAAATCACCGCGGATAATGGGAATCGCACAGAAAGAACAACGGTTGTTGCACCCTTCGGTGATTTTGACAAAAGCCATGCCTGGAAAAGAAAGAAGAATATCCCGGTCGCCACAGCACACCCCTTCCTGTTTAGGAACAAGAACCGGTCTCTCGTCTTTCATAAGCGGCTCAAGAATTTTGTAGATTTCATCAAGTTTCCCATTTCCGAAAAATCCGTCAGCTTCTGTCAACTCGTCTTTTAAATCGGAAGCGTACCGCTCTGCAAGGCAACCCGCCAGCAATATTTTTGCTTTTGGATACATCTGCCTTGCGCTCATAACAGCATTGATACTCTCGGTTTTTGCAGATTCAATAAATCCGCAGGAATTGACAATGATTAACTCGGCTTTTCCCGGCTCAAAAGTCTGTTCCCAGTCTTTTTTCTTGAGAAGAGAAATAATAAGCTCGCCGTCTACCTGATTTTTTGCACATCCGTGCTGATCAATGAAAAATTTCATGTCTCTTTCCAATTAGTCCAAATCAACGACGACGATTTTATAGCGTCCGTAAGTGTCCTTAATCCACTTGATATCCTGTGCGATAACTTCGCCGGCACGAGGAACAGCCAAATCATAGGTCCTGCCGTTCGCAACGACCTGCAGCTTGACCGCATTGCCGTTAGAAATCCACAGGCGGAGGCCGTTGCTTGCCGTCATGTTCACAATATCACCACTGGCAAAATAATCCTCGATGGTTTCCTTTCTGTCAGGACGGTAGCGGAAGAGACATCCGCCTCGGAAACTTGCATTGATTGTGAACGGATAAGCGCGTGTATCTGAAAGAATTTCAGTGCGCTCCTGCTCTTTCGGCAAATCTTCCGCATTTGGAATCTGGTTTTCATCAGGAGAAGCAACAGCGACATTTGAGGAATTCTTGAGCATGATTTTGACTTCCGCACCGCGATCGACATTCTTCTGGGAGACATCAGAAACGTAGACAATCAAGTCAGGAATTGAATTGCCGTCAGCGTCGATTTCCAGCTCCTCGGAAAGCTCCACATACTGCATTCCAGCCGGAGTCTCAAGACCGAAGATGCCCTCTGTCTCCGCAACAGTAAGGAAAATGTTACCTGCATCGCTACCCATAATAAGCTGGTCACTTTTAAAGAGCCTTCCTGAGAATGGCTTTTCCGTAAGCTCATATTTTTTGAATTCATTGCTTCTGGAAAGAGCGGCCTCATCGAGCTGAGCGGCAATTTTATTTTTAAATATAACCGCGAATACTATGGCGGCACCAATCACGAACAGAGCGCAAAGCGTCACGATAAGAGGAATCAAAAAGCGTGGCCGTTCACGGGCTGTAAGAGCCAATGGCGGAGGAGCTTCCTGAATTTTTTTGGCGTGGTATAATGTGAGGATGTGGTTCGCATCAACCTCAAGATAGTCAGCATAGTTCTTCAAGAATCCTACAAGATAGGGTTCTCCCGGAAAAATAGCAGCCTCTTCATTTTCCAGCGCTTCAAGGTATTCCTGCGTTATAGCCGTTTCGCGGGAAATAGTCTCAAAATCAATTCCCTTTGATGTTCGCGCGTTCCGTAAGATTTCTCCATAGCTTTCCATTTTTTACTTACTCCGAAAAGAGGAAATTATTGTAATTATTTGCCGATGTTGGCGGATCATATATAAAACGTTGGTCTGAAATTCCGCCATTCAGCGTATAGTTTTTGAAATCAAAAGAAAAAACTTCTCCCTGAGGAGTCGTGGCCACAAGCCTGCGAATAAGCATCGTGGATGGCGAGACAGACATTTTTATTGTAGAAAATGCCTCGCTCATATTCCTGCGGCGCAAAATCAGATTCACGACCATTTCTTCGCTGCCCTCGTCAAGAGGAACGGCATCCTGACCAGTTTCGTAGGCCGGAGAATAATAGCGTCCCAGCAAAGAAAGCCCTTGCGCCGTAGCCAGATTCGTGCCGTTATTTGATGAATTATCGACAGCCTGATTTAAAATCGCGGCGGAGCCAGGCAAATATATCGTGAGTAAATCACCGTTGAAACAGATAACCTGCTCTTCAGGACTTGTGAAATCAATACGGAGCAGATTCGGAGATTTATAAGAAAGATGCCCCGACATTGAGGTTTTTGAAGCCTTTATATCGACGTCAGCCTCATAATCCTTGATTGTGGCATAGTTCTCGGAAACAGACTTGAAAAAAGACGATGCCGTCAAAATTCCCTGAGAAAAAGCGGCAGCGGCCAAAAGCGAAATCAAAGTGAAAGCAATATATTTTTTCATTGTTCATCTCCTGTAGCTTTTTCCGACACTTCCTCACAATGCTCATGGGCCTGTATGATATCGTTGAATTCTTTTGAATCCATAGTTTCGACTTCGATAAGACGGTTTGAAATGTACTCGAGCAAATCCTTTTTGGAACGAAGAAGCTCAAGGACATGCTCATAACGCTCATTCATAATCCGGGCAATTTCTTCATCAATGAAATTCTGGGTTTCCTCGCTGAATTCACGTACAAGATTCGGTTCCCCACCTCTCTGACCGAGAACACCCCTGCCAAGAGTCATATTCTTGAATTTTTCGCTCATACCATAGTCAGTAATCATACGCTTGATGATATCCGTTGCCTGAGCGATGTCATTTGAAGCACCTGTTGAAATGTCACCGAGGATGATTTCTTCCGCAGCCCGTCCGCCAAGGGAGCTGTCCACATCGTTAATCATGTCCGTACGGGTCATGAAGTGCTTTTCTTCTTTTTCTTCGCGGAACTGCGTGAAACCGCCCACACCGTGAGAGCGTGGCACGACCGTAATCTTGTTGACCGGAGTGTGGCCGGGAGTAAAGGCTGCCACAAGGGCGTGGCCTGTCTCATGGACTGCAACAAGACGCATTTCCTTTTCGTTCTCTTTACGGCTCTTCTTTTTGAGACCAATGCTTACCTTGTCGATTGCATCATTGAAATCAGTCATTGAAACTTTATCGTGACCATTACGGACCGCAAGGAGAGCAGCCTCATTCACGACATTAGCCAAATCAGCGCCTGCAAAACCTACAGTTCCATGAGCGAGAGATTCAAAATCAACAGAATCATCCAGCTTGACATTCTTTGCATGGATTTTAAGGATAGCCTCGCGCCCCTTGACATCCGGACGTTCTACCGGAACCTGACGATCAAAACGACCAGGGCGAAGAAGAGCCGGATCAAGGATATCCGCACGGTTGGTTGCCGCAAGGATAATCAGGCCTTTTTCGTTGTCAAATCCGTCCATTTCAACCAAAAGCTGATTCAAAGTCTGCTCACGCTCATCATTGCTGGAAAAACCGTTCATGCGGCTTTTACCGATTGCGTCTATCTCGTCAATGAAGATGATACAAGGAGCCTTTTCGCGGGCCTGCTTGAACAAGTCGCGAACACGGCTGGCACCGACACCTACGAACATCTCGACAAAATCAGAGCCGGAAATACGGAAGAATGGAACACCAGCCTCACCAGCTACGGCACGGGCAAGAAGGGTTTTACCAGTTCCCGGAGGACCTACGAGCAAAACGCCTTTTGGAATTTTACCGCCTATGTCAGTGTACTTTTTAGGAGATTTCAGGAAATCAACGACCTCGACAAGCTCCTCCTTTGCCTCGTCAACGCCAGCAACATCATCAAAACGGGTTTTGACCTTTCCCTCGTCAACAGCCTTGCTCTTGCTTCCGCCACCGAAAATCGAGCCGACTCCGCCCATTCCACCAGTCATCCGTCGGAACATGAAGAAATAAATCGCAAGCAAAATCAGGAAAGGAAGAATATTAATAAGAATCTGAATGAAAACATTCGTCTGCTTTCGAACAAATTTATATGGAATTCCCTTTTCGTCGAGGATATTCAGCAAATTCTCGGAAAGCCCGAGATAACCGTAAGTACGATACTGCTTTCGGTTTGAGAACTGATTCTGCTGGGGACGTCGGACAAATGAAAATGCCGGAAGCCCGCTTTCATCACTGAGGGACGAGGAGACGGAAGAATCTTCGGGGCCGTATCCGATAAAAATGGATTCCTGAAAATCAACCCGAACGATTTTTCCCTCGTTGACATACTGGACGAACAGGGAATAATCAATCGGTTCTTCTTCTGGTTTTTGCAGGAGGAAGATATTCACAAACGCAAGTGCCAGAACAACCGCTACCATCAGAGTGAAAAACGGAAATTTGAAGGGTTTTTTGTTGCGGTTAAAATCGTCTTCATCGTTTGAATTGGGATCAAGTTTGAAAAAATTGTACGGATCCCTGTCGTTTTTGTTTTCTTCGTCGTCTTTTTTTGTTTCGTTAATATCAGCCATTAATCTTCTCAATTTAAAAATATGCTCTTAATAATATAGAGAAAAAATGTCATTTAGTGAATAGAAAAGTAAAAAAAACTAAGAGGCTTTAAGGCATCACGTGCACATTAAATCACTTTCTATTATGGTGAAAATCCATTTCTCAAGAAAAAAAACTAAACTCACTCACTCAATTTCCGAAAATAATAGGGAATAACTGTTTTCGGGAGGGAAAACATGGCATTTGGAAATCCTTACGCAGCCTATCAGACAACAGCTGTAAAAACCGCAAGTCAGGGAAAACTCGTAGTGATGCTTTATCAGGGCGCAGAGCGGGAACTGAGCGCGGCACAGAACTGTTTTGGTGCAGATGACAAACTTCCGGCATCAGCAATCGAAAAATTCGGTAAACATATTATGAAAGCTCAGGAAATCATCAATGAGCTTCAGGTCTCGCTGGATATGGACAAGGGGGGGCAGATTGCACAGAATCTCATGTCTCTCTATGTTTATTTCAATAAAGAGCTTATGAACATAAGCATCAATCAGGATAAGGGAAAGCTGCGTCTTATTCTCGATATGATCAAACAACTCGGTTCCGCATGGGAAGCTGCCGCATCAAACACACAGGCTGATGCAATTCCTCAGGCACAGCGAACGCTTAACATCACGGGCTGACGCAAAGGAGAAATCTATGTCAAAGGAACTCTCAAAAGAAGAATTGGACGAAAGAATCGCAATCCTCAAGCGCTTCAGGAAACTGCTCGAACAGCAGCGGAATAAATTTCAGGAGTATCTCCTGGTGCTTGAAAGTCAGGAAGGAAAAATTGAGATGGAAGACGGGGATTCCATCGCGGCTCATACGGAACTTGAAAACCAGATTGTCAAAAATCTCGCGAGCCTTCAGAAAGTCATCGTTCCGATGCAGGGAATGTATAACGCGATTATGCCAGGCGTTCCGGCCCGAGACAATGCCAGCGTGGAGCAGCTTCAGCTTGACCTTGCGAATTTACAGAAGCAGGTTCTCGCCCAGAACGAGCGCAACCGCACCCTTCTTCAATCTCAAATGGGAAAAATCAAGAATCAGCTTGGCAACATGAACCTGATGAATCCTTACAGGGGAAGAAGTTCTGTCTATGCCGAAAAACAAGCTGTAGGCAGCGTTATCGAATACAACGCTTAGCTCACGCCCAATCCGAACAAAGCGAAATCTGCTTTTACAGGGTCGTCGGGGAATACCTCGGCGACTTTTTTTGTCAGCTCAAGAGCCGTACGGAGATTCGCGGACTTGGAAGAAATCAGAGCCAGTTCATTAGCCTGCCGCATGACATGGGTATCAAGAGGCATGAGCAGGTCTTTTTTGCTGAACCATTTCCACAGTCCTAAATCAACTGGAGAATTATCACGGACAAGCCAGCGGAGCAGCATATTCACTTTCTTGGCGGCCGAATCCCTTGAATGGGGAAGGAGCTTGCATTCCGGCGCAAAGGAATCCGCGATGATTTGGTGAAGGAAAATCCTGCGCCCATTTTCAAAATTCCCGGACATCCCTGTCTTCTGCCACTTTTCCTTGAAAAATCCGCCGATTGTTGCAGAGCGTTCCAGAATTGAGCGCATTCCGTCAAAAAACAGGCACATATCCCTGTTCGTGTACATTCGATAAAAGGATTTTTCATTCAGCGGGAAAAAAGCTGCATATTTTTTTGAAAGAATCCAGTCAACCGGTGAGGCTCCGGCCTGTTCCAGAATCAGCTCGACATGAGAAAGAATCTGCTCGCGACGGCCAAAAGCCAGATTCGCAGCGATAAAAGCGACCGCCTCGATTTCACGCTCGGAAGAATACCTGTGCATGAACTGAGACGGATCTTTTTTGAGAAAATCCGCTGACTCGTATTTTTGAGCCAGCGAAATCAGTTTTTCAAAAAGTTCTGCGGAAATGCAGGAGCTACTTATTGAGGATGAATTCAACACGCCTGTTCTTCCATGCGTTGTCTTTATCTCCACGAGCGGCAACCGGCTGACGCCCGCCACGACCGACTGCAGAAAGGCGGTTTCCGTCAACACCATAGCTCTTAAGCTTTTCCTTGACGAATTCAGCCCGATCCTTTGAAAGAGGCTCAAGGGCAAGACCATACTTGTTTGTCGTCTCCTCGTCCTCAAGACCAGTGACAGAATTCGCATGTCCTTCAACCGTAACCGTATAGTTCTTAAATTTATTGAGAATCTGGGCGATACGCTTGAGGATTCGCTCGTTGTTTGCGGCCTGAGCTTCTGTGATGCCGGGTTTTGTGATATTTCCGCTTGCATCAACGACACGGACACCGAAATCAGCGGCATCTTGTCGGAATATAATAGAAGGAACAGCCATTTTGAGCACGTCACCAACCCTGATGACAAGAATATCGACTTCGATTTTGCCTTCAACAGTGCTTGTCATACCCAAGGTATCCGTGACTGTAAAGGTATACGGATAATCCGTGGCAGACTGAACAAGCTCGCCGTTCTTTCCGCGTCCGTCCCAAATGATACGCTCCGTAATAGAAGACTTTCCGCTCGTGCTCCAGAAGGGCTTTCCGTTCGGATCTTTGATTGTGAAAGACCAGTTTTTGAGCGGAACGACATCATTTCCTTTGAGCTGGATATACAAATCATCATTTTCGCCGTCATTGTCCGGAGAGAAATATTGCGGCGCTGTTTTGACAGTGAGCTGCGGTGGCGTAACAGAACAGATAAACAGAGATGAATTCACGTCGACTTCATTGCCTTTCGCGTAAGCAATTTTCAAGTTGGCGATGAAAGCTCCCTCAGCGATTTTTCCTTCTGAATCAAGGCCATTCCAGTTGATTTCAGCAGGCATGTCCTTCTGGTCCTGCTCGTTCCATGATTTGATGACTTTGCCTTCCGGAGTAACGATAGTGACACTCCATGAATCTACACCATCCTTGAGCGAAGGACGGAGCGAGAGTTTCTGAGTCTCAAGGAAATTGTCACCGTTCGGGCTGAAGGCATCAAGCTCAGCCGTGATATAAGCTTTTGCCTCTCGTTTGTCAACACGGATACCTGCGATTTCTGCATTTCCCTTGTTGCCGGCAGCGTCTTCCGACGCAAATACTATGCGATAATTTCCGTCTTCGACAGTGTTTCCTGCATAATCAGTGCCATCCCACTCAATTGAAGGAGGAACGGAGCCTTGCCAGCTGTAAGAGCGGACCTCTTGATTCTTTGAGTCATAAATCACGGCAGTCCACTTGTCCTCAGAAGATGTCTTTGCCGAGATTTTAACAGTGTCTTTTTTGCCGTCGCCATCGGGAGAGAACAATGTATATGCAGTCTCAAGGGCCACGGACGGAGCGACAGTATCAAGCACGAATCCCTGTGAAGAAGTTTTTGCTTCGCTTCCGTTCTGGGATTTTGTAGAAAGATATGCCGTGTATTTTCCGTCATCACAACGCGTTCCGCCATTGCTCAAACCGTTCCATGAAATCACGGATGGAAGAGCAGTGCCATTCTGTGACCAGACAGATTCACCCGCCGCATTTTTGATTTCAACCGTGTATTCGTTGATAGTGCTTCCGGCTTTTACGACAGGAGTCAATTTTACAGAAGATTTGTTTCTGTCGCTTCCAGCCGGGTTGAATGCCACCGGCGACACAGCGAGAAGAAGCTCGGTTTTGCTTGTATCAAGATTAATATCGCTGACGGATGTTTCAGATGAGTTGCCGGCAAGGTCCGTGGCAGAAAGCACATATCTGTATTTTCCATCGGCAGCAAGTTTTCCAGAATCATCAAGACCATTCCACTCAACCTCATCAGGAAGGAATGAACCGAAATCAAATTCAGAAACAGTATTGCCAGACGCATCGATAATCCGTCCTGTCCAGTTGTTGACGGGAGAACCGGAATCGCTTACCACATCCTGAGTGATGAGAAGCACGTCTGAGTTTCCGTCACCGTCTGGAGAGAAAACCGTATTGTTGACTTTGACTTTTGCGGCTGGAGCTGTTTTATCAAGAGTGAATTCCGGGGACTTTACGATATCAGGAACAAAACCGTTTGAATACTTTGCGCTCACGACAGCCTGATACAGTCCTTCAGGTGCAAGGGTGCCCGAATCAGCTTTGCCGTCAAATTCGATGCGTGAAGGAGGATTGTCAGTACCACTGTATGTTTTTACGACGCTTCCTTTCTTATCCGTGATTTTCACAGACCAGTCAACGAGCTTGTTCACAGATTTTGCGTCTGGAACAGGAATCTTTACGAGGAAAGAAACAGTGTCATTCACGCCATTGCCATTCGGAGAGAAATACTTGCTCCCAGAAATGGAAATGTTCGTAGCTGGTTTATCAGCAGAATAGATGATGTTTGAGATAACGGCCTGGTTTGATTCGTTTCCGGCGCGGTCAACAGCGGAAACCTTGTATGTATAAACGCCGTCAGGAAGAGGGCTTCCAGAATCATCGGAACCATTCCATTCAAAACTAAGCGGGAAACTTGAAGTCCATTTATAAGTTCGGACGGCATTTCCATTTGCGTCGGCAAAAACGCCTAGCCAGGAATCCTCCTCCGAGCCGTTCTGCCTGACAGAGAGAACAGGTTTCGCACCCTCGCCGAAAATTTTTTCACTAGAAGATGGCTGGGCCAGCTCAACGACAGGTGGCGTGTTATCGACAATTACGACCAGTTTTTTTGTTGCGGCAGTATTGCCGTTATCATCTGTCGCTGTTGCATAATAGTAGTAGGTGCCGTCCGGAGCAACCTCGCCGTCGTCCATGATACCGTTCCACATGATTGAAGATGGAACCGTGACCCCTGACTTGGGAGTAAACAAGGCTTTCCAGAAAGTCTTGAAGGTGATTTTTGACTCACGCTTTTCCTTGTTGCCGATAGTTCGCACAATCTGACCTTTCTCGTTCTCAATGATAAAAGACCAGTCTTTCACATACCGGTTTTCTTTGATTTTGAACGGAACTTCAAGGGCATCCTGCTTTCCGTCATTATTCGGAGAAATGTAAACAGGATTTTTTTCCGCAAAGGCAGCCGCAGAAACAAGAGCAACGGCTGTAAAAACAAGAATCGGTTTCTTCATTTTTATTCTTCTCCCCACAAGATAACTTCAGGTGCTTTCGTGTCTTCAAGACCAAGATTCATGACAAGACCAGCGCTGACAGCATTGACAGATTTGTACATTTGCTTCCATGCCCCGGAAACCGTCATCTCGCTTTCGGCCCAGCCTTTTCGAGCAAGATAAGAGCCTTCCTTTGACTTGAACAGGAATTTGAAGCTGACTCCGACAGAGGGCAGGATATTTTTGGCATCGTAAGAAAACTCACGGACATCAAATTCCCATGAAGAAGATATTTTCAGGAAATCCTTGACCCTGAGCTGGAGACCTGTATCAACGACCACATCCTGAAATGCCGGATAAGCGAGATCGAAGGAGGCTCCCAATTCAAAATCCCGTTCCTGCACAAGAGAAGCCGCGACACCCGTACGTACCGTTGCGATTCCCGGCCAAGAATCAACATCATCATAGGTTTCATCATATACAGACTTGATTCCTGCAGTCTCTGTGTTGGAATACATTTTTCCAAGATTTGTGAGGGCCGCACCAAAACGCAGGCCTTTCAGGATTCCCAAATCGCCAAAATGATAATAAGCGCCCAAAGCTCCGCTTGCAGTCCAGTCAGATTTCGTAAGGTCTCCGTAAAGAAGCCCGAAGTTCCCTGAGATTCCGACTGACACGTCATCAGTTATGTCCTTTGCAAGGCCGGCGGTAAAATTGATGCTGTTTCCGACAGGCATATCGGCGAATTCCGTCCACACACCTTGAAACAACAGGGTCGAGACGCACCATCGTGACGGAATCAGAAGCCCACCCTCGACAGCTCCGCCAAGCTTGCGGTCATCATCACTGTTCGTGCTGACAAGTGCCGTACCGGCCGCATCCAGAGTAATGCGCTGCTCCCATGCCGTCAAAGCAGGGTTGATTACTATTGAAGCAGGGGTAACGCCGAAGATTCCACCTCCAGAAGCGGAATTGGCTCCAGTTATAAGCTGCGGTTCTGTAAGCCTGAGGACATTCTGACCTCCGGCAGGCGGGTTATACGCATAAACGCTCGTGCCAAATGCAATTGCACACATGAGCACGCCCAATCTTTTTTTCATACATCCTCCCCAGGACGGTGGATTTTGCCACCAGTCTCCCAGCATTAAAAAAATAAAACGATATATATCGTATAAGATAACAAAAAAAAATATATTTGTCATTAAACAATTTAAGAAGCATAATAATGAAGAAAATGTTTCTAAAGCATTTGACTTTATATTCAGAATTTTGCATATTTAAAGCATGTCAAATAAAGAATCTTTTTTTCAGAAATTGTTAAGCTCACTCGTTGGCGGCAAGGATGCCGAAGGCGCAAAAAAGAAACAATTGAAGAATATTGCGAAGGCACTATCTAAAACACATTTCAAATTTTACAAGGCCAGTTCAGATCAGGCTCTTCCTGTCATGGGTAAATTTTTCTATGATTTATATAAAGCCCTTTCAAACTGTCAGATTCTGTTCAACAGCCAGCCAAACCCCAATCACTATAAAAACGTCGTCATTTCATTCGGACTTTCTGACAAACAGAAGGCACTCGTCGAGGAGCTTTCCGAAGAAGCGATTATCGAAAATTCCAAAAAGATGCCATTTGACCAACTCAAAGCAAAAATTAAGGCTGACATTGCGGCTTTCTCCGGGGAGTTTGATCAGGCAAAGATTCAGACTATCGACGGTCTCTACCGGCAGCTGCTTATATTCAAATCTCTCTGTCTCTTTGATTTCTATTTTATCCTCAAAAAATTTGACTCGACCATTCGTGAAAACGAGTTCAACAAAGCGCCGAAGCTCAACACCATTGACGCCTCATATATCGCAGACGATCTCAAGGATTTCCTTACCGTTCTTTACTCAATCCCTCTTAATGCAGACTGGTCAAATCTGCTCCAGCTATTGAAGGCCCTGCGTGGGGGAAACGAGCCAATCAAGGCTAACCAGTGGTCAAAAATCATTGCCAGAATCACACAACTCCGGGCGGAAAAAGTCTTTGAGATGATTATCCAGCTCACGACCAAAAATCCTCTTTATGCAGTCAACTACGAGGAAAAACTCGAGCAAATCAGCGAAGAATACATCGAAAAAATAAAGAATGACGCCCAGAATACCATTCAAAAACTTGAAAACGCCCAGAAAAATTCAAAAATCGACGGCCTTCTCAAGCAGATTTTCGGTACGACAGAAATATCATCCCTCCAGAACTACACTGACGAGCAAAGCGCCTATTTCACGCGCAAAAATCTGGGTGGATTTGAATTCACAAAGCCCCTCAATTATCTCAAAGCATTTCTTCTCGAATATGTCAAAAAGGATGTTCGGGCCTATGCCGACCTGGTTCTTGTCCGCGGAAAATGGACGACCTCACCTCTTACCGCAGAAATGAGCGACGCTTACAACGCGATTCTCGAGTATTCAGAAAAAATAACCATTTTCGACAAAAAGCTTTCAGAAGATGAAGGCGAGTACGGCAAAAAGCTCAAAACTCTTCTTCCCCGCGCCGACCGGGACAAGGAAGCCGCAAGTATCATAAAAACCACGCTCCGGGACAACAACAACCTTGCAAGGGAATACATCGTCAGCGCCACAAAACAACTCATTACCTTTGCAAAAACGACAAAACTCCTTATCGAGGATTATCAGAAACCGCGTCCTGAGTTAATGACAAACTGGAAGGAATTGGAAAGATTTGCAGAAACGCCGATAAATGAGCTGGGGGTAACGGTCTACAAAAAAATCTACCTCATCGTACAGCTCATGCAGGGGCTTGTAAGCGGGCAGTAATCAAAATAATCATGCAATCACAAAAAAAAGCAGCATTGTAAGCACTGAAGCAGACGCGATAAATGGCACAAAAGGAATCGCGAAAACCGGGCGGTGCACAATCTGCTTTTTTTTATGCCGCTGAACCAAGGCCAAAAGCAGATAATACATCACTCCCAGCAATGCTGCAAAAAAAGTCGCGATTATATTCATGTAAAATCCAGTATACAGGGCCGAAAACAGCCCGAAAAAAACATCGCCAAGGCCAAGACCGCCATCAGTTAGCACTCTAGTGCATCCATAAATCAAGCCAGAAGACAAAAGCGCGAATACGAGATTTTTGCAGACAGGGACAAGGGGCATGGAAAGCACGACAAAACGACAGAGTATAATAGTCACAAATCCCGCACACAAAAACGGAAGCGAGATACGGAATTTTCTGGAATCCATGTAGGCCAAAGGAATCGCAAAAAAAAGATAGCAAAGGCTCAGAAGGGCAAGTTCTCTGTCCATCCGCAACTTCCTAACGCAAAATTGAATCTACGAGTTTTTTGAAATCAGCGTCGAGGGTTACATTCTCTGGATGTGTGAATTCGGTAACACGGAATGTTCCGTCAGCATCCTGAACAATTGCATCTGACATGACTGGGCTCAACTCAACGACCTGAGTATCTGCATCCAAACTAAATTTCGTAAACATAAATGGCATATTTTCCTCCGGAGAATCAAGGGTCACGACTTCTTCGGCATCATCCTCAACAACAGATTCCAATGCCGGAAGCTCATCTTCAAGAGCCGTAGTTTGATTTTCGGCAGATTCCTCCGTATTCTCTAGAGTTTCCTTCTGTTTTTTTTCATTACTTTCAACCAAGGGATTCTCAAAAAAGAGCAGGCTGTCCCTGTCATCATCCGCCGGCTCCTCTTCATACATTTTCTCATCGGCATCATCCTCGTCAAGGGAAGAATAATCCAGGGGGAAAGCAACGAAATTTTCGGCTACGCTCTCATCATAGACTTCATCATGAATCTCAGCAGTTGGCACACCGAATTCTATTTTTTCAAGGAGCGCTTCATCTTTATAAACGTCGTCATCGGCATAGATGTTGTTGTCAAACAGATGTGGCAAATAGAAATCTGTATCAAGCAATTCTGGCAGTATTTTTGTATTCTGCTCTGAACCGTTTGAAGGTTTTGAAGGAGACTGCTCCGGCTCCTCTTCCGGCAGAGCTGCATCAATCGGTTCAAGTTCCTCAAGATTCGTGTCCATTTTTTCAACAGACCTCACCGCATCCCGAAGTTTTGCAATATCATGCCTCTCAGCGAAAGATGGTTTTCGGCTCAATCCTGCAGAATCAAGTTCGTCATCGTCGTCGTCGAGATGGGGAGCGTGTTCCGGCAGGGCTTCCAGAGTTTTTGCGATATCAATTGCCCGCTCTTCCCGCTCGCTGACTTCAGGAAGCATTTCGAGTTCTTCTTCAAATTTCTGTTTCAGTGCCTCTTCGCCGACTGCGGAGAAATCTGTATCGCCGTCATCGCTGGATGGCATTCGGCCATCTCCGAAGCGCAATTCTTCGCTCATGTCGGTTATGGGTTCCAGCTCCTCGCTGACATCAGCCTCTGAATTAGCGCCGGAAAGCTCCTCGATTTCTTCTAGCTCTTCCGCATCTTCCGCTTCGGCGACTTCCTCGATCTCTTCCGCATCCTCGGCTTCGGGGATTTCCTCGATTTCTTCTGCGTCCTCGGCTTCGGGGATTTCTTCTATCTCTTCTGCGTCTTCCGCTTCGGTGATTTCCTCGATTTCTTCTGCATCTTCCGCTTCAGCGACTTCCTCTATCTCTTCTGCATCCTCCGCTTCGGCGACTTCCTCGATTTTTTCCGCATCCTCTGCTTCGGGGATTTCCTCTATCTCTTCTGCGTCTTCCGCTTCGGGAACTTCTTCTATCTCTTCTGCATCCTCGGCTTCGGTGATTTCCTCGATTTCTTCTGCATCTTCCGCTTCAGCGACTTCTTCAATCTCTTCTGCGTCCTCGGCTTCGGGAACTTCTTCTATCTCTTCTGCATCTTCCGCTTCAGGGATTTCCTCTATCTCTTCTGCATCCTCCGCTTCGGCGACTTCCTCGATTTCTTCCGCATCCTCTGCTTCGGGGATTTCTTCTATCTCTTCTGCATCCTCGGCTTCGGCGACTTTCTCCAGCTCTTCCGCATCTTCCGCTTCGGCGGCTTCCTCAATCTCTTCCGCGTCTTCCGCTTCGGCGACTTCTTCTATCTCTTCCGCGTCCTCCGCTTCGGCGACTTCCTCGATTTTTTCCGCATCCTCTGCTTCGGGGATTTCCTCTATCTCTTCTGCGTCTTCCGCTTCGGCGACTTTCTCGATTTCTTCTGCGTCCTCCGCTTCGGCGACTTCTGTGCTTACCTTTGCAGGGGCAGCTTCAACCGGAGAATCTGGATTTTGGATTTCTTTTTGCTCTGATGATGAAATTACGGTTGCCGCGTTAATCTGGATTTTTCCGTTTTCGAGAATATCCTCGAGAGATGACCTGACGATTTCCTTTAGTTCTGCGGCGTTAAATGCAGGGCCAAGGTTTGCTGTTACAGCAGGCGCACCGATAAATTGCGCAGAGAACTCCTGCCAGCTGCTTTCAAAAATCGCCTTGAACTCTGCGGCATGTTTTTCGCCTCGTTTTCCAAGAGATTTCAGGATTCGCTTTTCGAGGATTTCTTTTTGTTCAAGAAGATATGCGCCATCCCTATTCTCGCCATTTTTTTTGTAGCCGATAAAGAATTCACTTTCATACCTGCGGATTTTATCACGGATAATAACGACATCATCGTGCTTGAAACTCAAAATCAAGAAAATAGCAAGATAAAGAGTAACAAATGCCGTCGCCAGAAGGAGAACTCTGATATACGGTGGAAATTTCAGCTCATTTTCACCGTACAAAAGCGTGATGAATCCGAAATCTTCACGGGCATGCCTGTATGAGAATGCGCACAGAGAATTGCTTTTTACACGGCCAAGGAACGCATCCATGTCATAGAAGCCGCTTTTGTCAGGGGCTGCAGCTTGGTCCGGATTTTCCACAGGCTGCAATTTCCAGAATGTATCGTCGCCGGCACGCCATTTTTCAAGTATTTCGGATTTTATAGATTCCTGACCGTAATTCGGGAGTCCGAAAACAAAACCTCCGAATCCATCCACGAATTTGTCTGAATTCATGGGAGCCGTAACAAGTTCCGCAAACCCTTTTACATCAATAAGATTCCGATTGTAAAGAAACTGGCTGAAATGAAGCGGATTGCAGTAAAAAAGAATTGAGCCCTTATATTCATTCTCTGGATTATAGAAAGGAAGCGAGAAAATAATCCGCTTGTTCTGACCGTCCTTTATGATTCTGCACCTATCTTCTGATGACGCCTGAAACAAATTTTTTGAGCGGACAGAATCATAGTTCAGTTCATCGGAAGCATTGTAATTCCGATAGGAGATGCCTTTTTTATCGGAAATGATATCAGAGCTGTAAGTGCTGAAATATATGTTGCGGCCGTTATCATCAACGATGCGAATCCCTGACAAGGCCGCGGTAGAAGTCACTAATTCAGAGCGAAGCCGCTCACGTCCTCTTACGGCAACATCATCAGGGCGCGACAAAGCATAAGTCTTCACATCGGATGAAAGTGAAAACGCATCAAATCGCTTCATGAGAGTCTGAAAATATTCATTTTGTGCCGCGGCAATCTCTTCGATTTTCTTCTGCTTGACTTCCTGCACAACCGGCTGGTAGAAATTTACTTCAAGGAGATCAAAAAGCCCCGAAAAAGCTACTACAGCAAATGCGCAAAAAGCAAGAACCGAAATAAGAAGACTGAAAGCGACCTTCTGGCCAGAAGTCATACTTTTATCTATTTTCGGCAATTTTCAGCATAAAAGCAAGGGAAAAAAAGTGGATAACCGGAACTTATTTTCCACTTTAAATCTGTTCGATTCTGTGATTAAATATAGCCCATGGAATTAATCAACCTCGAAGAAGAGGAAGAAAAAAAAATCCGGGCATTGCTTGTCGGAGAACCAAAAGCAGATATTTCCGAGCTGGAAGGGCTTGTTGATACGCTCGGCTACGAAAAGGCCCGCTCAATCATCCTCAACAGAATGGAACAGAATCCCGTTTATGGAATCGGGAAAGGCAAAGCAGAAGAAATAGCGGCGCTCTCAAAAGAGCTTGAAGCTGATATCATAATTTTTGACTTTGAGCTTACTCCACGCAAGCAGCGGAACTGGGAAAAACTGGCAAAGATTCCTGTCATTGACCGTCAGGAAGTCATTCTCCGGATTTTTGCAGACCGTGCCCAGACCAAGGAAGCCGTTCTGCAGGTCCAGCTCGCGCAACTCGAATACGCACGTCCAAGGCTCGCCCACTCTTACGGCGACATGGCACGCCAGCGGGGAGGCAATTTCGGCTCAAAAGGAAGCGGCGAAACCCAGCTCGAACTGGACACCCGCAAAATCCGTGAAAAAATCCAGCAACTCAAAAAGGAGCTGGAGCAGGTCGTACGGGAACGGGAAACACAGAGAAAGAAGCGTGAGAAAGTCCCCCTTCCCACCTGCGCGCTGGCCGGCTACACGAACGCGGGCAAGTCATCGCTTTTAAACGCCCTCACAGGCGCAGACGTTTTCGTCGAGGACAAGCTTTTTGCAACCCTCGACCCCACCACACGCAAACTGCAACTGAAATCTTCCATAAAGACAAGCGAGGATGAAAAAGGATTCTCCACGAACATTCTGCTCACAGACACGGTCGGTTTCATCTCGAACCTACCCCACTCGCTCGTAAATGCCTTCAAGTCCACGCTGGAAGAAGCCCAGCGCGCCCACCTTATCCTGCTGGTGCTTGACGCAAGCGATGAAAAAGCGGAATTCCAGTACAATACTGTCGTGCGCGTCCTCGAAGAAATCGGGGCAGAAAACACGCCACGGCTCATAGTCCTAAACAAAATCGACAAGCTCAGCGAAAATCCAGCCCTGCTTGCAAAAATCATGACGCTCTTTCCTGACGCCGTAAAAGTAAGCGCGAAAACTCACGAAGGATTTGAAGAGCTTTCGTCAAGAATCTGTGACGAACTTCTCGGAGAAGAGCTTTCATACATTTTCCCGCTGGAAAAACAAAATCTCCTGAATGAAGCACGAAAAACCGGCATCATAACGGAAGAAAACTGGCTTGATGACGGAATCCACGTCAAAATCAAAGGCGGCGAGCTCAAGAAAAACCCGCGTCTCTCCGCCCTGCTCACAGCTTTCGCAGAAAATGCCGCAGAAAGCCCAATCGAAGTTTCCTCAGAAATTCCAAAAGGATTCAAAAAGAAATTCGGAGCGGACTGGTAGCCGGCAGATATCCCGTCAGCAAAAAAAATCAAAAATCACAGGGGAAGAAAAATGAACAGAATCAACATAAACAAAATCCTGATTGCGCTAATTGCAGGCATCATCGTTTTTATCACAGCGGTCTCAGCAATAGCCCTTTGTACAAAAAACGCCCACCCCGGGGAAGGTCTGCGACATGAGGATCCAGATCCAAGCTCCGTCCCGGCAACAAAAACAGCTTTCAACAACATCGGCCAAATCCGCGTCTTTACAAAAGAAGATCCGGCAGGCCAAAAAAGCGTTCTCGTGCTGGTTCCCTGGCTTGAATATGACGGCACGGATCAGGCTTTTTACGAAGAACTCGACAGAAAACACCAGAGTCTCAAAATACTGCTGTCAAACTATTTTTCCGCTCACACGAAAACAGAGCTTTTGGAAATCGGCGAGGACAAGATAAAGCGGGAACTGAAATCACAAGTCAACGAAAGTCTGGTTCTCGGCGAAATAACCGGCATCTATTTCAACGACTATCTTTTTTTAGACTGAAACTGCAACCAAAATCAAGTAGACGTGTCTAAATCAGTGAGAGGTTAAAAAGAAATGGAACATATCACATCCCCTGCCGCACAAGTAATCATTTCACTCATTCCGATTGTCGGCATCTTCATCGGAGGAACGATTATTTTCTTTGCCCTGCTTTGGATTCATCACGAAAACAAACAGAAAATCAAATCCGGCGAACAGTCAAAAAGCAATTTCAACTACAAGGCGGCCACACTCCTTTTAGGTCTTCTGCTAACCGGAATCGGCGCCATGCTCTCGATTTTCTTCACGCTTTTCACAGGTGTGTCTCCATCTCTTCTCGGCGGGCTTATTCCGCTCACCATCGGAATCTGCCTTCTCTTGTTCTACAGACTGTACAACTGGAACAATGACTCTCGACCAACTGATAATTAAGCGGCGCGACAATGCGCTCATAAAAGCTACATTATCAGGTGACTCGTCGGCATTTTCCAAGCTGCTCTCCTTCTACAAAACAAGAGTCCATGCCTTGGGAATGAGCTTTTTCAAGAATGAGGTTGACACAGAAGATTTTGAGCAAGAAGTTTTTATCAAGGCATACACAAACCTTCCGTCTTTCCGGGGAGATTCATCATTTCCCACATGGCTCACGTCAATCGCCTATAACACCGCCGTAAACGCAAAAAACAGGCGAAAGGAATACCTTCCAATCTCGGACGAAGAAAACATCGAAGACACGAGCCTATCCCCCGAAAAGAATCAAATCCGGAAGATGACAGTCCTTGCAGTCCGAGAGGCCGTCAAGGATTTACCTGAAAAATTTGCCGTCTGCGTGGAACTGTACTTTTTTTATGATAATTCACATGCGGAAATCAGCAAGATTACAGGACTTCCTGTGAATACAATAAAATCCCACATATTCAGGGCAAAAAAAATATTGCGGGAAAAACTGAGGAGCTATTATGAAGAATGAACTTTGCGAAAAAAACATGGACATATTTCTCGCCCTCGACAAATACGAGCGGATTCCCCTTCCTGTCAGCATACATTTTCTCACTTGCAAGAAATGCCGCTCACAGGCCCGCTATCTTACGCTGGCAGAGCGCTATGCCAGTGAGCCGCTGCGTCTCACCCCGCTGAAGGATGTCCTGGAAATGATTCCCGTAAAACCGGTCTCTATCGCGAAATGGGTCATCTGGGGCATCGTAATGATTTTCATGATGGTAATATTCGGAATCTTCCTGAACCATCTTGACCGGGCAGGCTTTGCAATAATTTTCAACGTGCTTTTCGGAATCCTGATTACTGTCTATTGCGCGGTTTTCATCGCCACAAACATGGATTTTTTCATAAAAAAGATAGACAAAGCCCAGGCTGTATAAAAAAGCCCCGCGCATAGGCGGGGTTAGAGCAAAGAAAGAAAAATCACAGAAAATGATTTTTACTCGATTAGTTCCAGAGCTTTTCAGGATCGACCTGCTTGTTGTTTTTGAAAACGGTAAAGTGCAGGTGCGGGCCTGTGCTCATGCCGGTGCTTCCGACACGACCAATCCTAGTGTCCTGGGTGACATACTGACCGGAAACGCAGGTTATTGCGCTCATGTGTCCGTAGAGAGTCTTGTAGCCTGAATGGTGGGCAACAATCACGTAATTTCCGTATGTCGAGTTATATCCTGTCGCAGTTACCTTTCCCGGCAGTGCGGCGTAAATGTTCGTGCCGGTCGGGCAAGCCATGTCAACGCCAGAGTGATAAGAACGGACGCCGGTAAAAGGACTCGGCCGCCAGCCAAATCGTGACGAACGGTACCAGCGGGCATGAATCGGCTTTCGGAACAAGTCGCCGTTGATTTCCTGGCGTGTAACCCAGTCAAGGGCCGCGTCGGGAACAAAAATCGTAGAACCAGAAGCTATTCCAGAAGAAAGCTCAATATGATTGACGGCAGAACATTTTGCCGCATCCACCTTATATTTTTCAGCGATAGACTCTATGGTCTCACCGTCTTTTTTGGTCGTATAGAGGATTCCCGGCATTGTCGGAATCTTGAGATATTCATTCGGACGAATCGTTCTGGAATTCCTGACATTATTCACAGAAATGATGCTGTCCTGAGTGACGTCAAACTTTTCGGCGATTTTCCCAATCATATCACCCGGGCGAATTCTGTAGGCAAAATATGACAGGTGATAGCTGTCATCAAAAACAACGGCCTCGGCGACTTCAGTCTCCGGCTCCGATTCAGAGCTGCCTTCAGCAATTCCGTCAAGCATTTCTTCAGTGACAGGACCGACCGGGCTTTCAAAGCCGCCCTGACCTGCACCTTCTACAGAAACAGCGCGATTCGCAAAAACAACAGTTCCCGTAAGGACCAAGGCACATACGCCAAACGTGATTGAAAAACACTGCAAGGCGCTTTTCAATGAAACCTTTCGGAATTTATTTTTTAAAGTCCACAAAACTTTTTTCATTACTTTTTACCCAACCCAATCAAGTATGTTTCAAAGGACTCAGAGCGGCATGCCTGCGGTTTGAATCCCTTCGCGTTTGTGAAAACTTCACGCATCGCCTTGAGCAAAGCCTGTTGATCTCCATTCTGGAAAATCTTTACGGCAAAATTACCTCCGCTTTTGAGCATCGTCTCGGCATACCAGATAGCCATTTTTACCAGCCCAGATGAACGGGCCGTATCAACGACACGATTTCCGGTAGTGAGAGGAGCTGCATCGCAGACAACCAGGTCAAAGGGACCTTCCGCCTTGATTTTATCGACGATTTCCTTTTGCTGGAGGTCTCCCTGAATGAAAACCAGATTATCGCCCTTTACGCTTTTTGAAAGCGGGTTCAAATCACAGGAAACGACTTTTCCGCTGCCTTCCATTGTCCGTAGCAAAAAAGTTGTCCAGCTTCCGGGAGCCGCGCCCAAATCAAGAACTTTGTAATTTTTCTTAATCATGCCGAATTTCTGGTCGATTTCCTGCAGCTTGTAGACCGAACGGGCGGGATAGCCCTCAGAAAACGCCTTTCGAGACCAAAAATCAGGTTTTTCATAAGAATTTGCCATACTTAATTGTCGGAGTAAATTAAATCAGAATTTAGCGAAAAAGTGAAGTATCGGAAAACTCCAAAAGTAAGGGGAAAAGCCTTCCCCCTGGCTCGCACTTAGGGAACGGGCACTGCGTTAGCAGGGCAAAAACGCTTGAGAAGCGTTTTTAGTGAGTCTCCAAAGAGCTATGCTCTGCAGGCGTTGCTCACACACCCCCTTCACCTAAGAGGGTCCCCCTCTTAAAATCTCTGGAAAATCTTTATTTGACATGTCTAGACAGATGTTGTATTATAGAAGTAATTGATTTCATAGACTAGGAGATTTTTAAATGGACAATTTGATTTTGTTCATCGCTCTCCCGGTTGCAGGAATCGTTCTTGGATGGATTATTCGATGGTGTTATGCCAGATTTCAACTATCTGCGTCAGAACAAAAAGCTGAACGCTTAAGACAGGATGCAATAAAGGAAGCAGAAGCACAGAAAAAAGAAATTTTGCTCGAAGCAAAAGATCAAATCATTCGTGAACGAAAACAGCAGGAACGGGAAGATCGTGAACGCCGCGCGGAAGTCCAACGCTACGAAGCGCGAGTAAGCAAAAAAGAAGAGCTTATTGACAAACGGGCCGAAGAATTTGAAAAAAAAGAACTCGAATTTCAAGACCGTGCCAATGCAATGAAAAAGCGCGAAGAGCAGCTTCACGCGCAGGAAGAGCAGTACCGCACAGAACTGGAGCGGATTTCTGGTCTTTCGGCTCAAGAGGCAAAAGATTTAATCATCAAAAATCTTGAGAACGATGCTCGTCACGACGCACAGGCGCTTCTTAACAAAATCGAGCAGGATGCCCAGCTTTCAGCAGAAAAGAAAGCTCAGGAAATCCTTGTTTCCACCATTCAGCGAATCGCAACCGAGACAACCGGCGATCTGACAGTCACAACAGTCTCATTGCCGGGCGATGAAATGAAAGGCCGCATCATTGGCCGCGAAGGCCGAAATATCCGCGCCCTCGAGACTCTCACCGGCGTTGATATCATCATCGATGACACTCCGGAAGCAGTCGTCATCAGCTGTTTTGACCCGGTTCGCAAGGAAATCGCAAAGCAATCCCTCGAACGCCTTGTTACGGACGGGCGCATTCATCCGGCCCGCATCGAGGAAATCGTCCAGAAGGTCACTCGCGAAATTCAGCAGAAGATTTACGAAGAAGGCGAAAAGGTTCTCTTCGATCTGGGTATTCACAACATGAATCAGGACGGTGTCCGCGCTCTCGGTCGCCTTTACTTCCGCACGAGCTACGGTCAGAATGTTCTTACCCACTCAAAAGAAGTCGCCGAAATCGCCTCCCTGCTGGCCGCAGAAGTTGGCGCAAACAAAGAGCTCGCCAAACGTGCCGCCCTTCTCCACGACATCGGTAAAGGCGCAGAAAACGACAGCGACCAGAACCATGCAGAGGTCGGCGCAGAAATGGCCCGCAAAATGGGCGAGGATCCAAAGGTCATCAATGCAATTGCCGCTCACCACAATGACGTCGAGGCAACCACGCTTGAGGCCGTCATCGTTCAGATTGCAGACGCAATTTCAGCCGCCCGTCCTGGCGCCCGCCGGGAGACAGTTGATAACTACGTCAAGCGTCTCGAAAATCTTGAAGAGACAGCCGAGAAGTTCCCCGGCGTTGAAAAGGCTTATGCAATTCAGGCAGGCCGGGAGCTTCGAATCCTCGTCAACAACGAGAAGATTCCAGACGGCGACGTGAAAGAACTTGCGCAAAAGATCGCAAAGCAAATCGAAACGGATATCCGCTATCCGGGACGCATAAAGCTCACGATGATTCGAGAAACACGAATCGTTGAATATGCCCGATAAAGCCATCACAAGCAGGGAGCGTTAAATTTTCATAACATTTTTAATGCCTCTCCGCAGCAGCTATCTTGCGCAGAATAAAAATTCACAGAGAACTTTCTGTTTCAGGAAGTTCTCTTTTTTTATCCGGATTCTGTATTTTTTTTGCAAATACACTTATGCCACATAATAAAAAAATCCCCGCATGAAGCGGGGGTAAAAGCAAAGAGAAAATTACATGGATGTAATTTTTGCTATGAGTTTTCCCGAGCGAGTCTGGAGATTTCATCCGCCATTTTCTCAAGAGGAACCTGCTTCTGAACACCACCAAGCTCATAGGCAACTTTCGGCATGCCATAAACAATTGCTGTCGCCTCGTCCTGACCGAGAGTCCATGCCCCTTGCTTTCGCATTTCTGCAAGCTCCACGGCACCGTCCTTGCCCATACCCGTCATGATAACACCAAGGGCATGATTCTGATAGACTTTTGCAACAGACTCAAAGAGCACATCGGCAGACGGACGATGTCCGTTTCGCTGTGGCTCCTGTGAAAGACGGAGCATTTTTTTGCCAAGGGATGTCTGCTCAACATAGATATGATAATTGCCCGGAGCAATATAAATCGTACCTCCCTCTATCGGCTCATTATCTTCCGCTTCCTTGACATTGAGCGCACAGATTTTATTGAGGGAGTTTGCAAATTCTTTTGTAAAGCCGGCCGGCATGTGCTGAACAACAAGAACAGGCTGTTTCAAGTGAGGGTCAATCATCTTGAATACATCACGGAGCGCATTCGGACCGCCTGTAGAGATACCAATGGCAATAACTTCGATTTTTCCAGGGTTGCGCAAGGGCTCGATGACAGCCGGCTCCTTTGATGCGGGAGCCGAAGAAACAGGAGCCAAAGAAGGCTTTGACGCCGTAGTAGAAAGGAATTCTTTTGCCTTGTCTGCACCGAGCTTTGAGGCGAGTTTGCGTTCCACAAGACGGTCAGAACCAAGATTCGAGAAGAAGTCGCTGGAACGAACCTGCTTGCCATGTCTTCGGGCATAAGAACCACCATAAGAGGCGATAAGCTCAATAAGACGATCTGAAACAGAACTGATATCCGCCGAGACAGAGCCATTTGGTTTTGTAATGAAGTCAGCGGCACCGAGTTCAAGACACTCAATAGTAACGGCCGCTCCCTTTTCCGCAATACTTGAAAGAATTATGACCGGAACATCGACCTTGTTCTGCTTGCGCCAGCGAAGGAATTCAACGCCTGTCATTACAGGCATTTCAATGTCAAGGATGATTACATCTGGTTTATAAAGAGAAAGTTTTTCAACAAGGAACTGTCCGTTCATTGCTTTACCGGCAACAGACAGACCTTCGGTTCCCTCAATAACTCTGGAAATGAGATTTCGCATGAGGGCTGAATCATCACAAATTACGACTGAAATATCTTCCATATTATTTTCCTCCCTTAAAAAAACAGTCTGCATGCCATGATGCAGACTTAAACATCTGAGTGGCTATGTTATACCTGCTTTTGATAAAGACAAGCCCAATCTGTCTTGAGAAACTCAAATTTTGTATCCATTCCAAACAAACTCTCAGAATGTCCGATAAACAAATACGAATGAGGTGCCATTGAATTCCAGAAACGATCAATTACATTCTTTTGCGCTGGCTCATCGAAATAAATGAGAACGTTTCGGCAGAACACCACATCCAAATTACGCGCACCAGAATCATTGCGAAGATTATGGTAGTCAAACTTGATTGTTTGCATGAGCTCAGGCTTTACCTGATAACCGCGGTCATTTTTTGTAAAAAAGCGATCCAGATACTTCTGCGGAATTCCTGTAATTCGCGCCTCTGGATAGAAACCAGCCTGACCAGTCATAAGACACTTCAGGGAAATATCAGAAGCGGTAATCTGAAATTTGTAGGGTGGCGGAAGAACATCTGCAAGAATCATAGCAATTGTATATGGCTCTTCACCAGTTGAACATCCGGCGCTCCAAATCTTGATTGTAGTATCACCTGTCTTTTTCTTGTTTTCGATTACATGAGGGATAACATAATTTACAAGAGCGTCAAAATGGGGCTGGTTTCTGAAAAAGCGAGTAAGATTTGTCGTAACAGAATCGAGCATGATTTTCATCTCTTCTTTGTTAGACATAACGAGACGATAATATTCTTCGATTGAATCCAACTGTTTTTCGCGTAGTTTTTCCTTCAAACGGCTGTCAAGAATTGAACGGTTTGTGGCCGAGAAGGTGATTCCGCTTTCGTCATAAATGACCTTTCGGAACATATCAAATTCTGCATCAGTTAATAAATCTGCCATAATGGATATTATACACCCTTAGTTTTAAATTGTAAATAAATTTAATTTTTAGTTTAAATCGTGTCCGTTGAAATAAACAAATAATCTGTGTTAAAATTATAACACGAAAAATGAAAAAATCATATTCTTACCTACTTTTTTTCTTCATAGTTCTCGCCTCATCCTGCTCTCTCAATTATTTACAAAGCGAAAATTCAGAGGATTCTATTCCGGAATTTTGTTTTAAGAACGCGCGCTACACAAAATATGAATCAAACAAGCAGAATGTGTCCCTTTCAGCGGAGCAGATGGAACAATACAAAAGCGATAATGCCGTGTTCGCCAAAAACGCGTCTTTTGAAACCTTTGATTCAGAAGGCAAGGAAGACACAAGCGGTTCATGCCAGCTCATTTCAGCCAACACAAAAAAAGAAATCTACACTCTTTTCGGAGACATTCAGCTTAACCTACCAAAGCAAGACATGCAGATTTCAGCAGACTCGCTGAATTTCAACAAAAAAACTGAGCAGCTCACAAGCGGTATGAGTTCAGAAGTCCGCCTCACAAAAAAAGACGTTGTAATGAAAGGTTACGGATTCAGCGCAAGCGGAGTAAGCAAATCATTCTCATTCATAGATGCCGTTTCTGGCACAATAAACACGCAAGAGGCACAGAATGAGGAATAAATTTTTCATCTGCATGACCGCCTGCGCTTTATTCTGTGCATTTTTTTCTTTCTCAGAGGAAATAAAGTTTCAGGCTGACTCCATGACCGGTGTTTCAGGAAGTAAAACGGACGCAACAAAACTGATGGGGAATGCCTTTGTAAAAACAGCCAGCATGGAAATAAAAGCAGAGTCAATCACACTGGACGGAGATGATTTCCGTTACATAACCGCGGAAGGAAATGTCGAAGGCAAGAATATTGAGACCAAAATGGATTTCACCTGCGGACGGCTTCGGTACGACAGGCAGACAAAAATCGCCCGTCTCGAGGACTCTGTCCACATGGTCGATATCGAGAACGAAGTTTCCACCGATGCGCAAATTATCGAATACAATCAGTCAAAAGAAATTGCCGTGATGCAAATCGGGGTAAGTCTCAAACAGAAGAACAACACATGTACAGCGGCTTTTGCAATTTATCGAAAAAACGCCCAAATGCTGGAAATGAGCGGAAATCCGAAAATCATTCAGGGAGATGATACATTCCGCGCTCAGGAAATTATTTTGAATCTCAAATCACAGGAAATCACGCTTTCTGGCCGGGTTTCAGGCACCGTTACAGATTCAAAGAAAGAAGAAAAGCCAGCAGAAGACAAGAAAGCTTCCGATAATTCACCAAAATCAGAAGAAAAACCAGAGCTTCCAACCATAACGGATATTTTGAACAGCGACATGGAAAGGGAAAACGAAAAATCCAAACCTGAAAATTCAAACGGAGTGATTTCAAATGAGTGATGCAGAAATCGAAGCAAGAACGGCAGATGCAAACGGCAGTCTCGACGGGGATAATCCTCGCTCAGACATACCGTATCACACTCTGCGAGTTTCTTCGCTGTACAAACAGTTCGGAAAAAAGCGTGTCGTGCAGGGTGTAGATTTTCAGATGCACACAGGCGAAGTTCTCGGACTCTTGGGGCCAAACGGGGCTGGAAAAACAACAAGTTTCTACATGATTGTAGGATTTTACAAACCCACGTCAGGAGAGATTTTTCTCGATAACAAGCGAATCACACCGCTCCCGATGTTCAAGAGGGCACAGCTGGGAATTTCCTATCTGCCTCAGGAGCCAAGTGTATTTAAAAAACTAACCGTTGAAGAAAATATCTGGTCGATTTTGGAGACCCGGCCTGATTTGACCAGAGCCGAAAAAAAACAAAAGCTGGAAGAATTAATAGAAGAATTTGCAATCGGCCGAATCCGAAAACAGCTGGCCTACACACTTTCAGGCGGTGAACGGCGAAGGACGGAAATTGCCCGCTCCCTTGCAATCGAGCCGAAATTCCTGCTTTTGGACGAGCCTTTCGCCGGAATCGACCCGATTGCCGTCGCCGATATCAAGGGAATGATAAAACTCCTTGCCAACCGGGGAATCGGCGTTTTGATTACAGACCACAATGTCCGTGATACGCTGGAAATCACCGATCGGGCAATCATAGTAAGCACCGGCCAGATTTTAATCCAAGGAACCCGCCAAGAAATCATCGACAGCCCCGAAGCAAGGGAAATCTATCTAGGCGAAGGATTTCATATGTAGCGAGCGACGGCAAAGCCGTAAAAACTCACAAGGTGAGTTTCTCCACTTCGTTACGAGCGAGTCTCGTTCGAAGCTGTGCTTCGAGCGCGTAGGGAGCCGGTCACTGAAGGTGATGAAACTTACGAGGTGAGTTTCTCCACTTCGTTACGAGCGAGTCTCGTTCGAAACTGTGCTTCGAGCGCGCAGGGAGCCGGTCGAGAGCCTTAAGCCAGGCACTTATCCAGTGCGGCGGAAATCGCTTTTTTGTCCAGGTTTTGGCCTATGATACAGAGTTTTACCATGCGGTCGCCGACAGTTTCATCCCATTCTTTTTTGATTTCAGGATTAGCGGCGAGGATTTTTTCCTGCTCTTTTTTGGGAGCGGCCGCAATCCACTGACCAGAGTAACCGGCCTGAATCTGACGACCGCTTGTCTCAAAGACATAAGCCATTTCTTCTTCATCGCTGAACCAGAGTAAGCCCTTGCAGCGGATAATGTTCTTTGGCCAGGTATTTGCGAATTCATCCAGCTTCTGGCGGTCAAATGGCTTTCGGCGGTAGTAGATAAATGTTCCGATTCCATACTCGTCTTCGCTTTCGCCTTCGTGGCGGTGCTCGTGATGGTGATGATGGTGATGTCCGTGCTCGTCATGATCATGGTCGTCATCATCGTCATCATGGTGATGGTCACAATGCTCATCACAGACATGACCTTCCTCGCCATGCTCAGGATTGTCGTGGTCGTGATGATGTTCGTCTTCATCTTCATCATCGTCGTCATCGATTTCGCCTTCTTCAAGCTGTTTGCACCAGCCGGCAGAAGCATAAACTGTCTCAAATTCAAAGCTTCCTGTTGCGAGGATGTCAGAGACAGGAACATCGCCGTGGCTGGTCTCGATGATTTTTACGCCAGGGTGAAGGACTTCGATAACCTTGCGGACTTTCTTGAACTGGTCTTCGGTGACCAAATCTTTTTTGTTGATGACCAAAGTTGAGCAGAACTCAATCTGCTGAACCAAAAGGGATTCGATGTCTTCCTCGCCGATTTTCTCTTTTGCGAGGAGCTTGTCACCGCCTGCAAATTCGTCAACAAGGCGGGCAGCATCAACAACGCCTACAACATTGTCAAGCTTGCCGTTCTTAATCAGCTCAAGTTCCTGAGCGATTGGCATTGGCTCACAAACGCCGGAAGCCTCAATCATGATGTAGTCGTATTTACCAGTTTTGATAAGGTTTTCGATATTCTGTGCCAGCTGACTTTTGAGAGTACAGCAGATACAGCCGTTTGTAAGCGGAACGATGTCGCTGGTGTCAGTGATTTTTGCGCCGTCAGCGATGAGTTTTGCGTCAACATTGACTTCGCCGATGTCGTTTACGATGACAGCGACCTTGTAGCCTTCCTGATTGTTAAGGACTTTATTCAAAAGCGTGGTTTTTCCCGCGCCCAAGTAACCGCAGAGCAAGGTCATTGGTGTAAGTTTTTTTGCCATTTTATGGAATCTCCTATAATCCTTATAAATATAGTGAATTTACTGTTAATCGGCTATAACAAATTAATTTTTTTGACCGTCAATCACTAAACGCCGGGCTGAAGGCTGGGAGACTCTCCCTCAGCAGGGACATTTTCGGCAGGGGCCGCCTCTTCTTTCTTTGGAGCCTTCAGCTCATCTGCCTTTACATTGAATTTCTGGCGCAAGGCACCGCTTGCAAGGTAGATTTCGCTTTTTCCGTTCACGCGGATGTAGTTCTGCTGACCGTTGGCGGCGTCTTTTCCCACTTCAAGGCTCATATATTCCTTGCCATTGTCGCTCACCTTTACCGTAATTTTTGAAGTGTCAGTGAAGCCGTATCGCTCGATTGCGTCCTCGCTTGAGGACTTTGAGATTACGGAAAGGGTTTTTATAGCATGAGCCGAATCAGAGATAAGTTTAACCTTGCCTGAGTCAGCTTCCTCATCGTTGACTTTCCAGAAGTCTCCGTATCTTTTGAGCAAAAGCGTGCCATTCTCGCTGGAAGATATTTCAATTGTGTCATAAGTCTTGTCGACGACAAAATCTTTTACAGAAGACCGGCTTCCCAAAATCACCTGCAAGATATAAATCAAAGCCAGCACCACCACAGAGGCGGACAAAATTGCCTTTCTAAGCATTATATTTTTAAAATTCATAATCAACTCCATATCTTTGTCCACAGATTTACACCGATTACCACAGATTATATTTTTTCTAAAACGAAAATCTCTCATATTACACGACAGATTTTCGTATATCATACTTCCTTAATCTGTGTATATCTGTGCTAATCTGTGGATTCTTTTCATTTTTCAATTCTCGAATCGTTCGGGTTGTAGCGTTCTCGGATGGCACGTTTTTTGGCTTTGATTTTCAAGAGTACCAAAAGACCGCAGAGAGCGACGATGACCACGAGGCCGATTTCGTTGAAATATTTTGCCACGGTTGAAGCGGCCGGATTCTTTACGGTGAGGGTATTGAGCGACAAGCCCTTTGTGCGCATTGTACACAAATCTTCCTCGCCGTTGAGATAATCCACTGCGTTACGGACGAACATTGAGACAGGCTGATTTCCTTCCGCGTCCAAAAGCTGGGCGTTATTAAACATGGCGATTCGTCCGCCGCCAAGAATAGAACTTCCCACCACGAGGATTTTTCCGTTCTGGACAGATTTTGCCAAATGCTCGCTGGAAGAAATCGCCGCGCTGTCAGCAGATTCCGTCTTTTTTCCAGCCTCACCTTCCTTTTCAGCGGCTTTTGGTTTTTCGCTGAAGGCAGAAGAGAATTTTCCTTCCACAAGAACAGCGAGATTTTCGCTCGCCATGGTTGACTTGTCGCTGGGAACAGAAATAAATCGCGGATCAGCAGAGATATTTGAATCCACAGTCCATGATTCTTTTGAAGATTTTGCCAAAACCGTAACGCGCGCATCCTTGTTTTCTTTTGCGGCAGTCACGTCAAGAGGAGCGTTCTGGAAGAAAATCACATAGCCCAAATTTTTGGTAATGGGGCTTTTCTGATCCAAAGTGTTTTTCTGCATCATTGGAGCGACATAGAAATTCATCTTTCCGTACTGGCGGTCGGTCTGGCTGAAACAATTCAAATCGTAGACATATTTTTTGCCGACAGAGATTCCCCATTTCTCAAGATTCTTTTCAAGGCCTGTATTTACCGGATTGTAAGTCGGCTGAGAGTATGGATTTGCCTGAACTTCCTCAAAGGGATCAAGGAAGAGAAGCACGTTTCCGCCCTTCAAAACATACTGGTCGATTTTGTAAAGCTCTTCGTCAGTGAAAGAAGATTTGGGGCCGTTGATGATGATGCTTGAAAGAGACTGAGGGATTTCTTCTTCTGCCAGCTTGATTTCTTTGAGAGTATAGCGGTCAGAAATGAGCTGGGCAAAAACCGACTGTGACGGCTGACCGTACTGGCCCTGCTCGCTGACTTCAAGTTCCCCGTGACCTGTGATGTAGCCGATTTCCTGAGATTTTGAGACCAAAGATTTCAGGCTTTCTTCTATTTGTAGATTCAAGTCCTCAAGACCGGTAATCATATTCCGTCCGAAGAAATCCCGGGACATTTTTACAGGAAGAAGGGAGAATTTTTCGCCGTATTCAAGGACAAGTCCAAGCGCGCCAGTTCCCTGACCAAGATTCGGGTCGTTCCAGTTAAGCGACTGGATTCCGTATTTTTCCACCAGGGAAGGAATTTCGCTTGCAGGCGGCTCGATGCTCTCAAAGCGGATTCGGTTCTTGTTCTTTTTGTTGATTTCGCCGTAAGCCGCGCGGATTTCATCTTCCATCTGGTTGAAGCCGATGATTTTAAAATCAGCGAGTTTTTTGGTGGCATAGAGAGTGAGTTTTACTTCACCGGCAAGGCCTGAAAGTGCGCTTGTGGTTGAGACCATATTTGAAATCGTGGTAGTGATTCTGTATTCAAGACCGTCTGTGCTTGTAAGGGAATCCAGGACTTCAATTCTGTCTGCGTATAAGAGGGCAAGTCCCATCCAAACCCGCTTCACGCCTACCTCGTTGTTTTTAAGCTCCTGAATCTGAATCTGGTTGAGGCCGTAATCTCTGGCGGCCTTTTCATTCTCAGCCTTTTTCATATCGACGAATTCATAAGAGAAATTGTCGTTGGCGGCTGCTTTGTATTCCACCAGAATATCCTTGATGTACTGATAAACGCTGGAATAAGGGGCGTTGAGATTGTCAGAGAAGAAAACTTTGACAGAAAGAGGCTCTTCCAGAGTCTTTACGACCTGCTCGCTTCCTTTTGAAAGGGAATAAGACTTTGGAGCAGTGAGGTCGATTCTGAAATAAGAGCGGCTGACCACAAGATTTGCGAAAATCAAAAGAAGAATGAAAAGAAGAATGTCACTTTTCGGACTTTTAAGATATTGAATAAACTTTTTCATAATGATTAGCGGGCCTCCCCTGTTGATTTTAGAGATTCAACGGTCAGAACAAAAAAGAGTGCCGTGAGCGAGACAAAATAAAGCAAATCCCGAAGGTCAATGATTCCACGGGAAATTGACTCAAAGTGAGAGTATGCCGAGAAGAAATCAAAGAATGAGACTACCGCCGCCGGCATGAAAATCAGGAAACTTGAAACAAGGGTGAAGATAATGCAGATTGCAAAGGCGATGAAGAAAGCAATAATCTGATTTTTTGTAAGGCTTGAAGCGAAAAGACCGATTGCGCTGAATGAGGCGATGAGGAAAAGGGCACCCAAATATCCGCCAATCATAGGGCCTGCGTCAGGCTTTCCGAAAATAAAACAGGTAACGGCATAAAAAAGCGTGGGAAGGAGCATAGCAGAACCAGCCACAAAAGCCGCAAGAAACTTTCCAGTCACGATTTCAAGCTCTGTGACAGGAAGGGTGAGCAAGGTCTCATAAGAGCCGCTTCGTTTTTCCTCTGCCAGAAGGCGCATGGTGAGGGCCGGAATGAAAAAGGAAAGCACAATGGGCAAAAGTCCGAAAAACTGCCTTAATTCCGCCCGGTTATTCAGGAAAAATGTGTTGAAGAACAAAAATCCCGAAGCCAGCAAAAAAAGCCCCGTAACGATGTAAGCAATGGGACTTGCAAAGTAAGCGCGAATTTCCCGCTTGAATATTACTATTGATGAACAATTTTGTTTCATAAAAACTCCATATTTTAAATTCCTCACAGAGACCACAGAGTTCACAGAGAAAATTTATACCACATATTTTATACTCTCTGTGCACTCCTAAGCTCTGTGAGGGGCTATTTCCTAATTTTCAACTGTAAGTCCGTGGAAGATGTCTTCCAGGCTGTTCTTTCTGAGGGCAAGCTCGTAGATTGTCCAGTTTTTGCCTGCGCAGAGGCGGAAAAGTTCCGGCCGGATTTCCTGACCGTCTTTTGCGCTGACCAAAAGCGAAATTGCATTCTGAGCGGACTCGATTTTGTCGCCTTCCGTGACAGTGCAAGAATCCACATTGTTAATAGAAGAAATAGCGCTTTTAGCCTCCTCTTCGCCCGCTCCGTCAAGCTGAATGTAGACGGTTTCTGCATGACCGTATCGCTCCCGAAGCTCCTGAGTGGGGCTGTCAGCTACAACCTTTCCTTTTGAGATGATGATGACACGCCCGCAGAGCATTTCAACCTCGCTCAAAATGTGGGTTGAGATGATGACGGTACGGGTTTTACCGATTTCGCGGATAAGATTTCGCACATCCTCAATCTGGTTGGGGTCAAGACCGCTGGTAGGTTCGTCAAGGATAAGGATTTCCGGGTCGTTCATGAGGGCGTGGGCAAGCCCTACTCGCTGCTTGTAACCGCGGGAAAGCTCAGCGATATTTTTGTGCATGACTTCTTTAAGGCCACATTCCTCGCAGAGTCTTGGGATTTTCTCGTCAGGATTCTGATTCTGCATGAGGGCGACATAGCGGAGATATTCTTCCACAATCATGTCCGCATACAAAGGAGCGGATTCCGGCATGTAACCGATTTTTTGTTTTGCCTCAACAGGATTTTGAGTGATATCGATTCCGTCGATAAGAACCGTACCGCTTGTGGGCTTAAAAAAGCCCGTAATCATACGCATGGTGGTTGATTTTCCCGCTCCGTTCGGACCAAGAAGACCGACAATCTGCCCCGTAGGAATTGAAAAACTGACATCATCGACAGCTTTGAACTCGCCGAAGCGTTTTGAGAGATGTGAAACTTCAATCATTTTTGAAATGTCCTTAAAATTCCTCACAGAGCGCATAGAGCGCACAGAGGTTCATTATATAGAAAACAAAATTTATGAAGATAGGTTATACTTTTTCCATGAAAAATTCAATTTAATATGAAGGAAGGGAGAAGTTTCTCCCTACGCGCCCACTTTGTTGGTCGCTACCCTCTCTGCCATCTCAAACGCCGCCCGCAACACCCGCTTGAGATTATCGGATTTTAGGCAGAGTATTGTTATTGATGTTGTCGATGAGGCTTTCGTTTTTTTTCGTTCTTCGCACTATTTCGTACAAACATCAGAGGAATCACTTAATTTTTACAAAGAAAAGAAATGTTGACAAACCGCACAATATAATGTACAACTAATGTATGGAAAGAGAACATCCTTTAGCTACAGCATTTTTTCAAACCGAACAGGGAAATCAACCTTGCAGAGACTTTATCTTAACTCTTTCGCGAGATGATAAACGAGAAGTCGGTGCGAAAATATTTGAAGTACAAAAAGGCTTTCCGATGGGTTTGCCACTTGTCAGAAAAATGGAGACTGATTTGTGGGAAATCAGAGTGACCATAACGGATGGAATCTGCCGAATCTTCTTTACAATTGCCGAAAACATTATGATTTTGCTTCATGGATTTGTAAAGAAATCACAAAAAACCCCGCAGAAAGAACTTGAAACCGCGCAGAACAGATTAAAACTGTTCAAGGAAATGAACAAATGAAAGGCATCGGACAGGATTTTGACGATTTTATGATTGAACAGGGGCTTTATGAGGAAGCACAGGAACTTGCAACAAAACGCCTCATAGCTCTCCAGCTGGAAGAAGAAATGAAGCGGCAGAATATCTCTAAGTCCGCAATGGCAAAAAAAATGCACACTTCTCGCACTGCCATTGATAATGTACTTAGTTTTACGCACAACACTTCACTAGGAATTCTCGAACGCTTTGCGGCCGTGCTTGGAAAGAAAGTGCAGATTGCGTTGGTGTAAGAAGACTTTCTGCATTATCGGAACAAGAGCACAAGCACACCTGCAAAAGTGCCGAGTGCCGCGACTGCAAAAAGACTCAAAGCAACAACGACCACTGGCAGGGTCTTGTTTACTCTTTAAATCACTTCGTTCGTATATTCAAGTGTTTTCTGTACTTCGGTAAGAATACCATTGTTCACTCTTCCAGAAATCTCATTCACATTCTTGAGAGTCGCTTGAATGTCAGGCAGAAAATAAACCAATTCCATTGACAAATTTTCATTGTTTTACGCTATACTCTCCTCCATGAAAAATTCAATTTTAGACGGAATCAAGTGCGCTATTTTTGACATGGACGGCACGATTCTCGATTCCATGGGGATGTGGCACACAATCGCCGACAAATATCTTGAAAGCATTGGCAAAGTTCCGCGCAAAGATTTGTGGGACAATGTCAAGCGGCTGAATATGGTCGAGACCGCCCAGTATTTCATCGACGAATACGGCGTGCAAAAGACTATTGAAGAAATCGGTGTGGAAGTCAAGGAACTTATCATGAAATTTTACGCCGAAAGCCTAGAACTGAAGGAAGGCGCGAAGTCATTTCTAAAAACACTGAATGAAAGAGGAATTCCCTGCGTGCTGGCCACCGCCACTGAGCGGAGCTGCACCATAGCATGCATGAAGAGGCTTGACTGCGAAAAATATTTCAAGGAAATCATCACCTGCCTGGACTTGAACACTTCAAAATCCAGCCCGCTGATTTTTGAGGAAAGCGCCAGAAGATGCGGAGCCAAGGCAGAAGAGTCCCTGGTTTTTGAAGACGCCCTTCATGCCATCAGAACGGCAAAAAAAGCAGGTTTCAAAGTCTGTGCCGTTTACGATAAAAGCGACGAGGAGCAGACAGAACCGCCGCTTACAGACTGGGAAAGAATCCTCTCTCTCTGCGACGCAAGCTGCACAAATCTGATGGAATTAATCTAAAGCGGTAGGGATAGTAGCCACGCCGACAGGCGTTCCGAAGCGAAGGGATTCCGACTTTAGTCGGAATGACTGAGCGAAGGAATGGAGCGTTAAGCGGAATGGCGGATAGCCCGACGGCGAAGCCGGACCGCCCGATTATTCATCCTGCATTTTACATTCTGAATTGATAATCTCTGCCCAGGAACGGGAGTCTCTTTTTTTGGGGTCAAGGCCGAGGGCGACAAGGATTTTTTCCAGATTGGCCCGAACCTCTTCCGGCGGCAAATCGTCTTTTGTGTATTCGATTTCGGCATAGGGAAGGCCGTTGACTTTTTCCAGCTCCAAATGAGCCTCAAAGCCCGGAAAGTTTTCTATGGAGCAATAAACGGAAAGGGCATCCTTTTTCTTATCGAACCACTTGATGTAGCCGGTGGCCGCAAAAAATGAGCGCAAAACGTCCGCGTCCTCGATAAAAGTCTCTTTTTCTGAGTTGAACTCCACTCCATTTTCCAGCGTCTTTTGCTTGATGCAGAAAAATGATTTTTCGCCTTTTCCGTCATTTTCCGTGCGGATTCTGATTACGCGAAGCTCCTTGTTTTTGAGCCGCTCCTCGTGACTTTTGTAAAGGGAAAAATATTCGTCGGATTTGAGGATATGCGACAAAGCGCGAATTCTAACAGACGAAAGCGACTCTTTTTGAGTGAGGATTTTTTCGATTTTTTCAAATTGTTCCAGAGAAAGGGGGATTTTCAGCTCAATTTCACGAGACATGGAAAAAGTATATCACAAAAATAATATAGATAACAATTTTTTTCTTGCATGATTCTTTAATTTAAAATATACTGAAAATTACTATCTGTAGAAACATTGATTTACCAACAACAGGAGTACATTATGGCAAAAAAATTAATTTCAACCTCGGCAAAGTTTTCTATCGGAGCTATAATCATCATGCTTATCGTACTGGCAATTTCTTCCGTTACGACGAGTTTTTTCTTTGCACGAAACTGTCTTGAAAATTTCTACGATACGGCTAATGCCGACCTAAATGCATTTTCAGATTCGATAAACATGTTCTTTAGCGCAAAAGAAGTCGAGCTGAATGTATTTTCAGAATCAGATGCCGTAAAAAACGCTGACGACACAATCCATTCTTTTGTAAACGAAGTCGGAAACATTCAGATTTTAGGATACGAAAAAAGCCCCACGGAAGAAGAAATTCGCAAAAACTGCAAGAATTTTGCTTCCGCTGACAAGGATATTGCAGAAATCTACATCGGAACAAAATGGGGCGGCTATGCAACAAACTTTGACAGCTCAATGAGCGGAGGCTATGACCCGCGCAAACGGGGCTGGTACCAGACGGCAACAAGCGGAAATGGCAAGGTTATGATTACCGACGCTTTTGCCTCTACTGTGGGAGCAACGGTCGTAGGAATCACGCGGTCGGTTTATGACTTCAACAAAGAATTCATAGGGAACTCTTCTATTGAAGTCTCCTTAGACACCCTCACCCAGATTCTCTCAACAGTGAGTCTTGGGAAAGATTCCTTCCTTATGATGATTCAAAAAGACGGCGTAATTCTCGCCGACACATCACCTTCAAAAAACAACTTCAAAAACATCACCGAAATCGACATTCCTAATCTGAAAGGGTTTCTTTCATCTTCCGCCGAAAACGGTGTTATAAAAATCAAGGGGACAACCTACTTTTCGAGATTCATAACAAACCAAAAGACAGGGTACAAAATCGTGGCATTCTGTCCAAAGAGAACGGTTTTTGCGGCATTTTACAGAACCCTTTCTTTCACGATTCTTATTTGTCTGATAATCACCCTTATCACGGCGGTTTTGGTCTCATTGTTCACTCGAAAGACAATGAAACCTCTCAAAAAAATCATCGTCTCTCTCGAAGAAGTCGCAAAAAACGATTTCACCCACGGAATCGAAGTCACAAGCCAAGACGAACTTGGAAATGTCGCCCAAACCTTCAACAATACACTGGGAACGCTTTGCTCATCATTCAGCCTTATCTCTCAGAACACCAACGAGCTGGATAAAATCGGAAACGGTCTTGCCAACGACATGAACAATATTTCTAATGAGATTTCAAAAATAGCGGGCAACATCGTATCAATCAGCTCGCAGGCTGACTCGTTGAATAAAAGCGTAGAGCAGACGTCAAATTCAGAAAAAGAAATCGCCAGTGCCATCGAAAAACTGAGTGCCAGCACGGAATCTCAGTCTGACTGCGTGGAAAATTCAAAACGAAGCGCAAATAAAATGGTTGGTAACATCACTGAAATCTCTCATTCAATAAAAGACACCAGTGAGGCGGTCTCTTCCCTTCTTGAGGCAACGAACACTGGCAAAACGAACATGAAAAAATCCGCTGAAATTGCCCAGAAAATTGCCGATGCTTCAGGCGGCTTGCAGGAAGCATCAAAAGTCATATTGAATGTAGCAAGTCAAACCAATCTTCTTGCCATGAATGCGGCAATCGAGGCTGCACATGCAGGCGAAGCCGGGCAGGGATTTGCGGTCGTAGCGGACGAAATCAGGAATCTTGCAGAACTGTCTTCAAAACAGGGCAAGGTAATCACCCAGACTCTTAAAGACATAGGACTTGAAATCACGAATCTTGCTGATTCCACACGAACGGTCGAGCAGAGTTTTTCGGAAATCTACAATCTTTCAGAAAACGTAAACACACTCACCGGAAACGTCAAGAGCGTTATGGGCGAGCATGAAGAAAGTTGCAAAGACGTTCTTTCGGCAATCAACGAAATCGAAAACGCCACGACCAGCGTAAAGCGTGAGTCCGAGGGAATCTACAGCGCAAGTCAGGAAGTCTCCAGCGCGGTAGGCAATATGACAAACATTGCGTCCAGCCTTTCTTTGCAAATGGGCGAAATAGAAGCCGGCGCAAAGAGCATTTCGGAATCAAGCGATGTCGTGAACCAACTCACACAGGAAAACAAAGAAAAGATTTCAGCCCTTGCAGATGAAATCAACAAATTTAAGGTTAGGTAATTTCTATTGACGGGGAGCGTAACTAGCCACGCCGCCTACAAGCAGGCTCAAAGTCATCATGATGATTCCTGCCAGAAGAACGCCTGAAATTACTGCGATGCAGGTCTTTTTCCAGTCCATGTCTAAAAGACTTGCGGCAAGGGTTCCTGTCCAGGCTCCTGTTCCCGGCAAGGGAAGGCCGACAAACAAAAAGAGGGCGAAGTACAGGCCCCTGCCCGCTTTTTCCTGCAATTTGGCGCCTCCGCGATGCCCCTTTTCAAGACAGAAAGTGCAGATTCCGCTGAGGATTTTTTTGTCCTGCCCCCACTCTAAGAATTTCCGGGCAAACAGGAAAATAAACGGCACGGGAATCATGTTCCCCACCATGCAGGTGACAAAAAGGATGACAAGTATCGCCGGAGACAGCTCAATTCTCTGAGCCAAAAAAAGCCCAACGCCGAAAGGAATCGCGCCTCGAAGCTCTATCAGCGGAACCATGGAAACAAAAAATGAAATCAAAAGTGCCTTAGTCATAACGAGATTATAGTGGAAAAGAAAGCGCAGAATCAATCTCGCAGCGCAATCGAATTCTCATTTTAGCAATGATGTGATATAATTTCTTCATGGAATTTTACGACATTACAGATGAATTTATAGATGAACGTACTAAGCGCGCAAAAAAATCCGACAGTGACAAATCAAAAAAAACTTCCAAAGTGAAATATATTTCCGATATCGACTTTGTAAAAAGAGAAAAAAAGCCCCGAAAAACCCTTGTAATTTCAGGCAGAGTCCTTGAATCAAAAAATCCGATAAAAGTTTTCATGCGTATGTCCCCATTCGGAAAAAAATTCGTGCTGGCGGCTCTCGGCTTACTGGTTCTTGCAATCCTCCTCTGTGCATTTTTTGCATATTCAGCCTCATTCACGAAAACCGACCGTGTGCGGGATATATCTTCCGAAAAATTCCTTGAGCTTACAGCCCTTCTCGATGAGCTTTATCCCGAACAGCGAGTCTCAATACTAAAGAAGCTTCCTTATGCTGTCAGCAAGGCAAAGCTCGACGTATGGGCAGGAGCCGCGATTCTCATTGATGCCTCCAACGGCTGCGTCCTATTTGAAAAAAATGCAGATGAAATCATTCCACCGGCTTCAATCGCAAAACTTTTCGTCATGTACATCGTATTCAAGGACGCTGAGGCAGGCAAGGTTTCCCTTGATGACGTAGTTCCCCTTCCAGAGCGAAGCTGGGCCATCAATATGCCACGAGATGCCTCTTTGATGTTTCTTGGTCAGGGACAGATTGTAACTCTCAGGGAACTTCTCAAGGGACTGGCCGTAGCCTCCGGAAACGATGCAGCCCTTGCCGTCGCCGATTACATTTCAGGAAGCACAAAGGCTTTTGTCGAACGCATGAACGAAGAATGTGCCGCGCTTGGACTCAGCCACACCCATTTCGTGGAACCTTCCGGCTACGACGAGCACAACGTCACCACAGCCCGCGAGCTTGCGGCCTTCTGCTGTGAATACATCAAGCGCTTCCCCCAGGGAGTTGAAGAATTCCACTCCGCCCCCAGCATCAAATATCCGCTTGAAAAAAATCTTCCGCCATGGCAGAAAGCAAAAGGAGACAGCACGGCAATCTACCAGAAAAACACAAACCCCCTTCTAGGCGTAATGGAAGGCTGCGATGGAATCAAGACGGGCTTCATTTACGAAAGCCGCTACAATCTCGCCCTCACCGCAAAACGAAACGGAGTCAGATTTATTTCAGTCACCATGATGGGAAGCGGGGTAGGCTCTAAGCAGGGAAACGCCGGCCGGGTGCATGACGGCACGGAAATGATGGAATGGGCTTTTTCTTCTTTTGCAGATTTCACCCCTGAAGAAAGCCTGCCCGACTCCTATACAGTTCCCTCTCTTGCCTCAAAATCAACAAACGGGAAATTCGTGAAACTTCTTCCCGCATGGAAGAACACAATAACAGTGCCACACATTCAGGGAGAAACAGCCCTGATAGACGCGCAGAGCGTAAAGGCCACTGTGAACATTCCGAAATTCATCTACGGAGAAGTCAAAGCAGGAGAAAGCTACGGCCAAATTCAATACAAGCTCGGAGACGCTGTGCTTGAGACAGTTCCCCTTGTCGCCGACCGTAACTATGAACAGGCAGGCATTTTCGGCCGGGCAATAGATTCTCTTGTGAGCTGGAGATTTTGATAATTATGAATTATTATATCCGGCTAGCACGATTCTGCAGCATCAAGTCAGCGAGGACAATCGCTGCCATGGCTTCGATTACGGGGACAATGCGGGGACAGAGACAGACATCATGCCGACCTTCAATCACGAGATCGCTGTCCGTGTATCGGCCCGCTTCCTCTGCGGAAATCGTTTTCTGACTCTGAAAAATGCTTGGGACAGGCTTTACCGCCACCCTGAAGAAAATATCGTTTCCGTTTGAGATTCCTCCAGTGATTCCTCCGGCGTTATTGCTTTCAAAACGCACTTTACCGTCTTGCGTGGCGCGCATGTTATCGTTGTCAACGCTTCCTGTCAGGTCCGCGGCCGCAAATCCTGCGCCGAATTCAATTCCTTTCACAGCACCAATGCTCAAAATTGCTTTTCCAAGCTCCGCGTCAAGTTTTCCGAATACAGGCTCTCCGATTCCGGCAGGGATTCCCGTAATCCGGCAGGCGATGATTCCGCCGGCGCTATCCTTGTTGGAGCGTATTTCCTCGATTTTCTGGTTCATTCTGGCGGCCGCCTCATTATCCGGCGCACGGAGGGCATTCTCCTCAATCTGGGAATAATCGACTTTTTCGATGGAGACTCCCGCGGCCCGCTCTGTGTAGGCGGTGATTTTTATGTCGCCCAAGGACTCAAGAATCTGGAGGGCGATTGCTCCTGCCGCGACTCTGGCCGCCGTTTCTCTTCCACTAGAGCGACCGCCTCCCCGGTAATCGCGGAAACCGTATTTTTCATAAAATGCAAAGTCTGCGTGCCCCGGACGGAAAGTCGTGGCAAGATTTCCATAATCCTTTGAATGCTGGCTGGTGTTGCGGATTACGATTCCAATGGGAGTGCCTTCGCTCTTTCCTTCAAAAATGCCGCTTAAAATCTCTGCCTTGTCGTCTTCTTTTCGGGCGGTGACAGAAGCATTGTTCTTTCCGCCAAATGACTGCCCCGGCTTTCTCCTGTCCAATGCAGACTGTATGCGACCTTCGTCAATACTGATTCCGGCGGGGACTCCGTCCACCACGCATCCCAGAGCCGTACCATGGCTTTCGCCAAATGTAGTTACTTTGAAAATAGTTCCGATTGTGTTCTGTGCCATAAAAATCAAATTCCTTTTTTTTATTTAATGTTTCTCACCAGCGTAAACTCATAGCCCAAATCAAGGAAATCGCCGATAAGAAGCGAGAGCTTTTCGTAAAGATAATCCGTGCGAGTTCCCTCTGTGACACCGACATTAATCGGAATCACCATATTCGGCTCAGCAGAATCAACATAAAGCTTGACCAAATCCTTCGCCCCCAGATACCACTTGTTGCCGTCCGCCGATTTTTCGAGGGTATAACTGTCAAGGGCAAGGCGTCCGGCCTCTATATACTTGTAACCGCTGGCCTCTCCGGCTTCTTTTATCGGTTTGGTCGCTTTGTAGAAAGGAGCGTGCCATAAAAGCGAAAGTTCACGCCCTGTCGCTGCATAAAACTCATCCTCATTCCGCGCCAATCCCCTGCGGATAAATTCTTCGTCAATGACAAAGCCTTTTTCTGTCAAATCAGCAACCGAAAAATACATGGAGGCACAGTCATGGCCGCTTTCGATAATCTGCTTGCATTCCTGCGGATAACGACGGATAAATTCTCCATTCAAAAAGAAAGTCGCCTTGATGTTGTAATCTGCTAGCACTGCGAGAATATGCGTAAGGCCGTCAGCGCTGTCAAGGGCATCAAAAATAAGAGCGAGTTTTTTCCGCTCATCGCTAGGCTTGACCGTCTCAGGATAAAGCGCATAGGAAGTGCCGTTCCCTGAAAAATTTCTGATATACAATGCATTCTCAAAAAGTTTGTTGTCAGTAAGCCCTGTGTAAACTCGGTAATGAGCATTCTGAACCGCATACACTGAGACTTCTGCTTTCTTCATGTATTCAAAGGAAGTTCGGGAATCATCCGCGCTTGCCTGCCAGATATTCTTAAAAGCATCGAAATAATAGAACGTCGCTTTGTTCGTTGCGCTCTGGGCACACACAATGTTCTCAGCATTCGGCTTCCAGAAAGCCGAGCCAACAGCAGAAAGAAAAAGCACCCTGCCCTCATTGGGAAAACGATTGTTAGCCGCAAGTTTCCATTCACGGACAGTTGACTCGCCTCCTACATACAAAAGCTGAGGACTTGCCCAAACATACGAATAGACATGCTCGCCGGGAAGCCTTCCAAGCTCAAGCCAGGTTCCCAAATCGTAAATATATGCCATTTTCTGAGAGGCAAACACGATTTTCCTGCCGTCAGGTGAAAGCAGGGGCCTGCTGGCATTTTCAACACGGTTGAGCTCTTTCAGTTCCGAAGAAAGACGGTACACCGTGGAATTGCGCTTGCCGTCCTCAAGGGAAATTAAATTGACCCAGAGAATCTGACTGCCGTCGCCGCAAAAAAACACGTCGTAATCGACAGGAGAGCCGGAAATGGCCTTGAAAGGTTTTGAATATACACTCGTCAGATATGACGAAGCCGTACCATTGACGCGGTAACTTGAAATCACTGAATTCGCGTTGATGGTGACAATCTGATTGATAAGCGGATTCACCCAGAACTTATCCTTGCGTCCGTCAAATCCAAGGGGAAGCCTGCCGATAACGATTCCAATGCCTACCATCTGCGAATAAAGTGCCCGTGTGTACAGTTCCTTCGCGCTGATTTTGTAGATTAAATCCCGGTTGATATAGATAAGATATTTTGAGGAAGCCCATGAGACGCAGTTGATTGAACCTTCGCCGATTTTTCGGAAATCCTCATCCATCTGGACTTTCTGATAGATTGCCTTGGGATCGCCGAAATACAGGCAGCCCCCCTTCTCATAGACAAAAACAGAGCCGTCGCCAGCCCATTTCGCAGGAATTTCATCAAAATCAAAGTCGCACCTGTCGTTGAGAAGAAAATCTTCAAGGGTGGACATATTTCTGAGATAAAGTTTTCCTGTAGCAGCATCAGTTTTCTTGATATAGCAGGCCCATTTACCATCTGGACTAACAGCTTGGGGAAGCATGGCCTTGGCATCTGCGGGAATCGAATCCTCACGTTTAATCCACGAAAGGGTCGAATCTGAAACTGAGTACCGTGCAGAACCGTAACGGTTACGCACCTGAAGAACAGCACCCCCGGCAATCATTTCCATACGCTCAGGAAAACAGGTGATTATTCTGGTGGCATCAGTTTTTGTCGCGTCTGCCATAAAAAGAGTCTTGTAGGAGACAGTTCCCGTCAGATTATGGCTAACCGTGAAAAGCACCTTACTTTCGGCGTTAATCTGGGGATTTTCAAACTTGACTTGGGCATGGAGAAATTGAAAATTTGCAAATAAAAATTGAAAGAGAAATATTAAAAAAAAACACCATGCCCGCTTTTTCATTATTTTTCCATTTTCAAGAAGCCGTCTAGACCGCGCTCGATTTCGGCGATTTTATTCTCGATTTTTTTGACCCGAAGATTCCGGTCATTTTCCTGCTGAAGTTCAAGCTGGCTGAATACATGTTCAAGCACAGACGCATCTCCCGGCTCGGCATTTTCCTTTCCGCACCAGGGACAATACAAGAAATTTTTCTCGATTGTCTTTCTGCAATTGTTACAAACGCATACAAAATCCATAAAAAACTCCGTGAATATTCTATCACAGATTCAAGAGAAAATCACCTTTTTAAAAGAGAAAGAGGGTCAACAAGGTTTCCGTTTTTATACACCGTGAAATGCAGGTGAGGTCCTGTTGAATAGCCGGTTGAACCGACCAGACCAATCTTCGTATTCTGATCCACCCGCTGACCTTTCTGTGCCAGAATTTTTGACATGTGACCGTACAAGGTCTGATAGCCGTTTCCATGATTGACAATCACATAGTTTCCGAACACGTTCGACCAGCCGGCATGAACTATCGTACCGCTCATGGCAGCGCGAATCGGCGTTCCTGTCGGACAGGCCATGTCAATTCCCGTATGATTTGATGCGACTCCGGTGAAAGGATCCTTGCGCGGTCCGAAGCGTGAAGTAAGCCGCCATGAAGCCGTAATTGGATAAACAAAAAGCTCTCCCATCGCCTTTTTAAGTGAAGTCGCATCCATCTTCGCACCAGGAATGAAAAGCTCCATTCCGGCAGAAAGCGCTTCCGTGTCCAAATCATTGGCATCAAGGATTTCCTCGACGCTCACATGATACTTCACTGAAAGCGCGTTGAGCGAATCCCCGGCGGAAACCTTGTAAATCAGTCCGTCAGCTGAAGGAATCTTGAGCTTCTGTCCAGAGCGAAGGGTACGCACATTTGAGATATTGTTGACAGCAATCAGCGTAGAAATGTTTGACAAGCCGAATTTCCGTGAAATCGTACTGATTGAATCTCCTGCTTTTACGGTGTATGTCTGGAAGGAAACAACCTCTCCGATTCCTACGCTTGAAGCAGTAAGCACAGTGCCGTCATCGGAAAGAACATTGCCGTTTTCATCTATATTATCCGTGAGTATTCCGTCCATTGCGAAACGTGACATTGCTCCGCTCAGGGCATCAAGCTCATAATTTGAATTCGCGTCAAAGGCAACTGAAACTGTATGATTCTCCAAAAAAGAAAAAATATTGAATACGGCGTATGGAACAATCAGAACCACAGAAAAAAGAACGAGCATGGAAACAATCTTAGCGGCACCTACAAGGGCGAATTGACGCTCAGTCTTTGCATAGGAGCGAAGGGATTCATCGCGGACAATACGAAAGCCCTGCCTTTTCGTAATTTTTTTCTGGAAACGGGGAAAAGTAAAATTTCCATGCGAAGATGTTTTTTTTATGGCAGAAGATGCACCTACAAAACTAATTATTTCCATAAGTCTTTTATCGGAAGATTAAAAGTGGTAAATTAGGAAGAAACTGAAAATTAAAAGATGAAAATGGAAAATTCAGAGACACAAAACGAAGAACAGCTCATAAAAAAAGTGCATTTTTCTCAGCAAAACAAAATGCTAACCATGATAGTCTGCATCGGACTTTTTATCGGATTTCTGCTCAAAATGTTCGTATTCGAGATTTTGACCGTTTCAGGCGAGTCCATGTCCCCGTCGATTCAGGACGGCGAAAAACTCTTCGTGAACAAACTGGCATACGGAATCGTGAAACCTTACGGAGAAGAACTTCTGGCACAATGGAAATGCCCCGAACGAGGCGACGTAGTCATCTATCTGTATAATAATAAAATCGTCGTAAAAAGATGCGTGGCAACTAGCGGTGATGAACTAGAAGTCAAGGGCGATAGTGAGTATAATTACACATTAAAGACTGGAGATTTGACAATAGGTCTGAGCCAGGTTCAATATCTCAATCTCAAAGATTCCACTTCTGTTCCGGAAGGCTACATTCTGGCCATTGGAGACAATTACGAAGTTTCTGTCGATTCCAGAAGCTACGGATTTGTCCCTGCACACAATATTCTGGGGAAGGTTTTATGCAAGTAAACGGTTACATAAAAAAAGGCCCTCTCATATTTCTCATCGTCGCGGCGGTTCTTTTCTCGCTGTACGTCATCATCGAATACGGTTTTTTTGCCTTCACAGAGCCGGTGGCTCCAATAAGCGAAGAAACAGAAATCCAGCGCGGCTCCATTCTCGACCGTAACGGCAAGGCCCTCGCAGTTCCGGCAGCATTCTACGATTTCGGCGCCTCCCCCCAGTCAATCAAAAACAAGGGGCTGTTCGCGAATCTTGTGGCTCCGATTATCGGTGAAAGCGAATCATCCTTACTGTCCCTCATCTCAAAACCTGAAAACGCGACCTTCGTCTATATCAAAAAAAACATCGACTCAAACACATATGAAGAACTGAAAAAGACCTGCTCCCACAACGGATTCTCTTCCGTCGTAAAATTCGACAAACTGCAGGGGCGCGTCTATCCTGAAAACGAACTCGCCTCCCAGCTCATCGGTTTTGTCGGCAAAGAAGGCTACGGGCTTGCAGGAATCGAATATTCTCTCGAAAAAACATTGTACCCGCCGCAAACAGAAGGTGAAGCTGTCGTTCAGGGCAAGAACATATACCTGACCATTGACGCAAACCTTCAGTCCAGTTTGGAAAAAATCGCCCACGAGGCAATGGAAAGCACCCAGGCTGAATCAATGATGCTCATTGCCGCAGAAGCCCGTACAGGAGAAATCCTTTCGTACATCAGTCTGCCGTCAGCAAATCTCAACGATTTTTCGAGCGCCTCAAAAACCGAGCTAAAAAACAAACCTGCAAGCGACAGCTACGAGCCTGGCTCTGTTTTCAAGATTTTCTCTGTGGCGACCTTTATCGACAGCGGCTCAATCACCACTACTGATATTTTCAATTGTGACGGAGTTTACAGCAAAAAGACAGGCCGAGAAACAATCAGAATCACGTGTCTCGACAGACACGGCTGGGAGACAGCCCGCGAAGCCTTAAAATACTCGTGCAACGACGCGCTCGCCCAAATGAGCGAAAAAATCGACTCGGAGCCCTTTCTCTCAAAACTTCACCAGCTCGGCTTCGGCGAAAAACCGGGCACAGAGATTTCCGGTGAGACTCCGGGCGTACTCCGCAATCCAAATGACCGCCTGTGGTCAGCTCGCTCAAAACCAACAATCGCAATCGGTCAAGAAATCACTGTAAGCGCGCTTCAGATGGTTCAGGCCGCCACGGCAATCGCAAACGACGGAATTCCCGTTCAGCTCACGTTCGTAAACAAAATCACTGACAATGAAGGCCGGGAAGAATACATGCATGTTCCCGCATTCAGGGACCGGGTATTCCAAAAATCGACGACAGACTACATTTTGGACTGTATGGAAACAGTCGCTACAAGCGGAACCGGCTCCCGGAGCAAAGTCAAGGGAATCTCCATGGGCGTAAAGACAGGAACCGCCCAGATGGCAGATCCGGAAACAGGCGGATACTCAAAGACAGACTATGTTTCCAACTGTATCTCGATTTTTCCGATTGACGACCCGAAAATCATCCTCTACATCGTCATCGAAAAAGCGAAAGGCGAGCAGTATGCAGGCCGAATCGTCGCTCCAGTCATCGGTCAGGCAGCGGACATCATCGTTGACCATCTCGGCATGAACAGAGAGAACGCATCAAGTCTCGCCCATCCAGGCCAAATCTCAATCGCCGGAACAAAACCGATTATCCTTGAAGGAACAGTTCCGGATTTTGAAGGGGCATCAAAACGCCAGCTGCTTCCTCTGCTGAACTACAAAAACATCCATATTAAAATCAACGGTGACGGCTGGGTAAAATCACAGGAACCGCCTGCAGGAACACCGATTACGGAGAACATGGAAATTGAACTCTATCTGGAATAAAAATCTCCGCCTTTTCATGCGCCGCTTTCCGGATTTGGCGGCATTATTCTCCCTAAAATCCGAGTCTGACATTCCGCCCGATATTCCTGAGCATCTCATGGCTCCGCTGGAAATCATCCCTTCAAAAGCCAGTCTTCCCACGGCACGCGAAAACGGGAAACTGCTTCACTCCCTCTATAATCCGAGCCGCGAAGCAGAGCAAGCCGCACAGGCTGCAAAAAAATCAGTCTCAGACGCTTACTCATGTGCATTTTTCTCCTGCGGGCTTGGCTACACACCGATTTCCTATGCACGGCTCTTTCCCAACGACACCCTCATCATCATCGAAAGCGATCCACGGTATTTTTTCACGGCCCTCTCTTGCTTGGACTGGTCAGATATCTTCTCTCACGCCCATGTAATTCTCGCAATCGCTACGGGCATCGAAAGCGTGGTAAGTCTGATAGAGAATACGGCTGGAATTAAGCACACAGCGATTTCAGAAAATCCCGCCCAGAGCCAGCATTCAGCCGAGTATTTCAAAGCGCTCCGAACGCTCATCTCCCGGAACCGGCAAAAGCACGAAATCAACGATTCAACCCTTGAAAAATTCTCAAGACTCTGGCTGAAAAACACCTGCCGTAACCTGCCTTTTCTCGCTTCCAATGACGGCATAACCATGTTCAAGGATACATGCCCGCAAGACCTTCCCGTGGTGATTCTTGCAGCCGGTCCTACGCTTGAAGAAGCCCTTCCACATCTCAAGGAAATAAAAAAACGTGCCATCCTTGTCGCTGTCGATACAGCGCTCAGGGCATCACTCAGGGCAGGCGTTGAGCCAGATTTCGTCGTGCTTGCAGACCCCCAGTATTACGCGTACCGTCATATCGCAGGTCTGTCATCCCCATCAAGCATCCTCATAACTGAATCGGCGGCATATCCGGCTGTATTCCGATTTCCCTGCAAAAAAATAATCATGTGCGCTTCCCTGTTTCCATTGGGGCACTATATCGAATCTCAAATCGGAAGCAAAGGACCACTGGTTGCCGGCGGCTCTGTCTCGACCACGGCATGGGATTTTGCCCGCTACATCGGAGCTGGAAAAATTTTCTGCTCGGGGCTGGATCTCGGATTTCCAGATTTCCAGACACACATCAAAGGCTCCACTTTCGAGGAAAACACACATACAGTCTCAGGGCGGCTTTCACCTGCAGAAACCCGCTCAGCTTCCCTGCTTTTTGCCGGTGGAATGCAGCTCGACAAGGACTATGAAGGCAATGAGATTCTCACTGACAGCAAGATGAAAATGTTCGCCTGGTGGTTTGAAAGCAAAAACGAAGAATTCAAAAACCGCATACAAACTTATTCACTTTCTCCAAAATCCTTAAAGATACCGGGAATTGAAGTCTCCACGCTGCAGGACTTTCTCAAGCTTCCCGATGCATCAAGAGAGAAAGAGGCTTTTTTCGCACAGGCAGAGGAAAAGTCTGCAAAGGAGCGTGAAAAAAGCGCCTGCACAGTATCCAAATTCAAATCAGCCATAGAAAAACTTAAAAACGGCCTTGAAGAATTGTACAATTCAGCAAAAAAAGGTCTTCGAATCTCCGAAGAAGGACTCGTCTCCCCGTTTCCAGCGCAATATCTGGCAAGACTGGAGCAGATTGACTCTCAGATTCTCCATTCCCAATACAAAGAAATCGCATCTCTTGTTTTTCCAACGGAAGGAAAACTCAGCAAACTCTACAAAGAGCTTCCACCCCTTGCAGATGAAGTCAAAGTATCTTTTCAAAAATCAAAAGTCATTTACAAAGAATTGATGAAAGGCATCAACGAATATCAAAAAAATCTCTAAAGAAAGCGGCATATAATTCCGAAATTATAAGTGTACCGCACAGTACAGGATGTGTTCTATTTTTGAACGCAACATCCAGACACCCTGTACAGTGATTAAATGAACGCTTTCTTGTAGCTGTGAAATGCAGGCAGGCTCATTTTTTCGGTCTCCATGATTTTGAAAGGCAAAAAGCGTGTAAGGCTTTTTGTCTTTTTTTTTCTTCAATAGTCTTAATAAAATCCGTCTTTCATCCAGTCGCATTAAAGATTTTACGCATTTTTGCCGATATTATGAGTGGAGATTTTCTATGGTTTCGTTAAATGTGGCAGAATTAAAGGATGGCCAACGTTTCAGTACGCCGCTCATCCTTGACAATCATTTCATAATTCTCGACAACACCCTCAGCTTTACAAGTGCATTGCAGTCCAGGCTGGTGGAATGGGGTTTCAAAACCATCTACTCTGAATCCGATGAATCAGTCGAAACAAAAAAAGTTGTTCCCGTAACGCCAGCTCCCAAAGAGTTTGAAACCGTAGATATTGACTTGGACACTCTCAACGAAGAATACAAAGACAAGTCAAACGCTTTGAACGCCCAGCTTAAGGAAGTCCTCTCACGAGTCAACATTGACATAAAAAATTTTCCGAACAAAAACCGGATGGAGAACGTCACAAAAGCTTACAACGAATTCATGAATTATACGCAGCTGGTCTTCACCCGCTATGTAACCCACCATGAAATGAAAATCGAGGAGCTTTCAGAATCAGTCTCCATACTCATTGATTTCGTCAAAACAAACAAGAAATACATTCTCCGCCTTCAGCCGACAGAAGAGCATAAACTTGACAAAAATTTTCTGACCAGCCACTGTCTCCGCTCAACGATAATCGCGATTGTAATCGGCCTGCAGATAAACATGCCGTCATCAAAACTGGTGGAGCTCAGCATTGCCGGTCTGATTCACGAAATCGGCCAGATAAAACTTCCGCCCCAACTCTATCTCACAGGAAAGCCACTTTCACCTCAGGCCAGGAATTTGCTTGCGACTCATACGGTTCTCGGATTCAATATTGTCAAGGAACTCGGCTTTCCTCTTCCGATTCAAGTCGCCCTTTTAGAGCACCATGAACGGGAAAACGGCCAGGGCTATCCACGCCATCTTGAAGGAAATAAAATCTCAACATACGGAAAGATTCTTTCTGTAGCCTGCAGCTACGAAGCGATTACATCACCGAGACACTATAAAGAAGCCCGCTCGCTGTATGAAGCTACAATCGAGATGCTTCTGAACAAAAACAAGCAGTACGATGACATTGTTATCAAAGCACTGGTAACAGCAGTCTCCCTCTTCCCGATTGGAACCTACGTTTATCTCTCAAACGGAAAAATCGCTCAGGTCGCAGAAAGCAATCCAAACGATCCTCGGCTTCCGATTGTCGAAATTGTCGGAGAAAAAAATGAACTGGGAAATCCAAAGACTATAATCACAGACAATGACAAGAATAAAATCGTCCGGGTCCTGAACAAGGAAGAACTGAAAGGCGTACAGGCTTATATAAAATAACCATAAGCACAAGGCCCCTCTAGTTAAAGAAGTCCCTGATTTTTGCCGCTTCCGCGTAGAACTGCGCGTCGAGCCGTGGCGGATTTTTTGAGAAATAAAGAATTTGCTGGAGTTCATCAGGATTTCGTGCCCCCCACAGAGGAATCACGTTATCAAAGGGCAGAAAATAGCCCAAGGCAAGGGGAATGTTCGTGACAACGCCGCCGCACAAGGGTTGCATGGCAATAAAACCAATGTCTTTTTCATAGAAACGCCGGGTAAGATTCTCAACGCTCTCAGGACAGAGCATATTAAAAGGGAACTGAATGGTTTCCCAGCCCACATCAGAATACAGAACCCGCTCGGCAACATCCATTGAATCTGTGACGATTCCAAAATGCCGGATAATGCCGGAAGATTTTAATTCAACAAGTTTCTCAATTATTTCAGAGCCGTCATTGATTTTCGGAAGATTTTCAGGATTTTCAAGCTGATAAAGGTCAAGGTAACTCGTTCCCAGATTTCTTAGGCTCACATCTATATCAATAGCCAGCTCCCCGCCATTTCGCGGAGCACTTTTAGTGGCGATGAAGACGTTTTCCCTCACATCAGAAAGGGCCGCCCCCAACCGACGCTCACTTTCAGGCGCCTTGGTAGAAGTGTCGAAGAAATTCACCCCGTCTTCGTAGGCCATGCGAATCATCTGGTAAGCAACTTCCGGGTCGTCAATATCCCCGATTCGTTGCGCACCAAACGCCGTCCGAGAAACCAATAAATTAGATTTGCCAAGCGCGATGTAATCCATAATTTTAAATTTCTCACAGAGCTTGGGAGCACACAGAGAGAAAATTTTCCAAGAGAAATACCTTATCGCAGTCTTACTGACTAAAAAAGCCGACTAAGGTATAAAACTTGATAATTCAGAAATCCCTCTGTGAACTCTGTGCCTCTGTGAGGAATTTTTTATTTTTTCTCTACAGGTTTGTAGTTTTTGATGGCAGCGAAGAGGAAGGTGTGGAGGTCTTCAATCTTCACTCTCTCCTGCTCCATGCTGTCCCGGAAACGGACGGTGACTGTTCCGTAATTGTTGTTTACTGAGCCGTCGTCGTTCTTTTCGTTGATTGTGTCGTAGTCAACAGTGACACAGAAAGGAGTTCCGACCTCGTCCTGACGGCGGTAGCGTTTTCCGACAGTGCCGCTCAAGTCGTAGTCAGTCACGAAATCCTCTTTGAGCATGTGCTGGATTTCCTTTGCCTTTTCTGCAAGGCCGTCTTTCTTCATCAATGGAAGGACAGCAACTGTGATTGGTGCCAGCTTTGGATGCAAGTGAAGGACTGTTCGATAGTCTTCTTTTCCGTCTTTTCCAACGTTTTCTTCTTCGTAAGCCTCGCAGAGGAACATGAGGAAGTTGCGGTTAAGGCCGGCTGAGGTTTCGATTACATAAGGAATGAACTTTTTGTTTCCGTCTTCCTGATCGATGTAGCTCATGTCCTTCTTTGAATATTCCTGATGCTGGCTCAAATCGAAGTCCGTGCGGCTGTGGATTCCCTCAACCTCTTCAAAGCCAATGGGGAAGTTGTAGGTGACATCGTAAGCGTCTTTTGCATAGTGGGCCAGCTTGTCGTGGTGGTGCCATTTGAGGTTTTTCTCGGCAATACCGTACTTGAGATAGAAGTTCCAGCGGTCTTTTCTCCATCGCTCGAAAGTCTCGTCCTCAGTACCCGGCTTACAGAAATATTCCATTTCCATCTGCTCGAATTCACAGGTGCGGAAAATGAAGTTCTTGAAGATAATCTCGTTTCGGAAAGATTTACCAACCTGAGCAACGCCAAAAGGAACTTTCATGCGGTTCGACTGAACGATGCTCTTGAAATCAGTGAAAATACCCTGGCAAGTCTCCGGGCGGAGGTAGATAAGGTGGCTTTCATCTGCGATTGGTCCCTGATATGTCTTGAACATGAGGTTGAATTCGCGGACAGCCGTATATTTTCGGTTTTCGCTCTTACATGTCGGGCAGTTGATGTTTGCGTCGATGTAAGCCTTCATTTCCTCGTGGCTCATCGTGTCCACAGGTTTTCCAGGATCTTTGTCTGGGTTTGCGGCAACGAAATCTTCGATTAATTTATCTGCACGATGGCGGGCCTGACACTCCAAGCAGTCAACCATAGGGTCTGAGAAGTGATCGACATGGCCAGAAGCCTTCCATGTAGTGTGATGCTGGAAAATAGCTGAGTCCAAGCCGACAACATCGTCGTGAAGCTGGGTCATTTCCTTCCACCATGCGTTCTGAATGTTGCGCTTGAAGTCTACACCCAAAGGACCATAATCCCATGCACCTGCCTGACCGCCATAAATTTCTGATGCCTGATAAACAAAACCCCGCCGCTTACAGAGCGAAATGATTTTGTCCAGCGTACATGCGTGCGGATCAGAGACAACTTTTTCGTTTTTTGCCATAAAAAATCTCCTTCAATCCACTTCTGGCGCGAAGTAGACGGATATAAAATAATTGAAAAGATTTTAGCATATTAAAAAAAAAGGGGGAAGTCTCCCCCACGGCTACAATACCACTCACTATGCCGGAGAAGTCCGAGCAAGCTCAGTCTTCTCCGCTCCGTTCGGGTATTTCCGCCTACCCCCTCTGCGGGAGCGATTCAGGCACAGCCTTCACCGAGACTCGCTCAAAACCTGCCTCGCAGGTTTTGCCCCTTACGGGTCGCTCCCTACCCGCAACGCCCCGCTGCTAACTGCTAATTATTTTTTCTCTTTCGGATTCTCTTTGATATATGGGCGGTAGAGGTCGTAGTGCTCTTCTGTCACAGAGTCCAAGACTTTCTGCGCCGCCTCGTACTCATCGCGAGTCTTAACGGACTTAATCGCAAAGTTATCGCCTGTCGTCGTAAAGTTGAAACTTCCGATATAAACGGCTTTTACTCCCTCTGGAACATCAAAATTGAAGTCAAACGGAAGATAAATCGCGGCATTCGGGGAGTTGAAAAACCAATACGCGCTGAGACAATTGAACTTCATGTTTCGGGAACTTTTGTTGAGCTTGTATGTGGCATAGAAAAATTCACCGTCGTTGAACTGTTGTTTCCAGTTGGCCTTTTTGAAATTCTCGTAGTCCTTTTCAAAAGATTTGTCCTTTTTTGAAGCGAACGGCAAATAATATGTTCCCTGTTTGCTTTTCAAAACATCGCTAAGCCCCCGCGTTTCGGCAACAAAATCCATGTTCTCTTCCGGGGTGACAGAAATCTTTCCAATCAAAATCACCTCATCGTTTTTAGGAGTGCTGAATTTTCCGCCAGCGGCAAAAATCTGCCCGTCCGACACAAGAATCGCAAGCGCGAAAGCAAAAACCGCAAATATCTTTTTCATCTTAAAGCTCCTTAATTCTGTCTTTTATCGCCTTTTCCCAAGCCGTTCCTTTGTAAAGCTTCAACGCGCCTTTTAGGCAGATTTTTTCTGCTGATTTATTGTCAGATTTTTTCACATCGCCTTCCAAAAGCTTTATAGTCTCCGCATAATAGCCGACAAAATAAAATCCCGGCTCTTTGGGAACATTCACGATAATAGGAACGAAATCCGACTGCATCGGGAAAATTTCGTTGTAAATCCAAATGATATTTCCTTCCAAACTAAGACCCGTTCTCCGTGCCTTGCCAGACATTCCCTGCAAAAAATAGAGAGAGCCTGGCGCGACAGGTTTTGAGACAAAAATACTATTTTTCATCTGCTGAAAATCGCTCGGAAGCTCTGAATTCATCTGAGAAAACTCAGTCACTTCATTGCCTTCAATCCAACCGTAAAAAATCACGGAATCTTCTGGCGTTCCAGTCGCAGACTTATACTCTGAGATGTTTTCGGTCGAAGTATAAGCTGAAGACATGACGGAAGAGCAGCCGATAAGAGCAAATGAAATGGCGGCAAAAATCGCCATTGTCCAAATAATTTTTTTCATTCTTTTCCTCCTGATTTTAGAATGACAAAATTGCGTAAATCGAAACTGAACGATTCGTAAAATCTTTTATTTTATCTCGATCTAATCCGTTGTCCGAAATTTTTGTGTCAATGAACTGAGAAAGCCACATCTGCCTGAACGAAACGCCAAGACCGAAATGAACATTTTCCTCGGGATTTATAATCGCCTGCAATCCAGTCTCAGCGTTGTATCCGAGCAGAACTCTTTTGTCACCGAAAGCCGCGTCTCCGCAAGCACGCGCGAAAGGAACAAGCCCGATATGATTCATCTGAATCGGAAGCCTCAAAGCTAAGCCCATTCCGCCCGCATTGAATCCGACTTTTTCAGAAAGCAGGCACTCGATTTTTTCACGGTGATACATGAGCGATATGCCGAAGTAATCATTCGCAAAGAAAGTGTCTAGCCCCAAAAAGAACGCCGCATCGTTTCCGTTCACGCTAAAATCCCCGCCCGCAAAAAGCACGGTCTCATCCCAAGCCTCAATCTCTGGATTTCCGAAAAATCCGTCCTTTGATTTTTGAGATTTTGCGGATTTTTTCTCTTTTTTCGATGATTTTTCTGAATCAGATTTTTTGACATCCCCGCTGATTTCAGAAATTCGCCACAAGCCATGCTCTTTTATCCATTCTGCAGAGATTTCGCTTTCCTTGCCGTTATATTTCTTCCAGATTTGATACGCGCTCGCATAACGCAACCCTTCGGCCGGGTCATAGCTGAACGCATCAAGGACTTCGCTTCTTACCTTGCTCGGCGCAAAATGAATCACTGAATCAAAATCTTTCTGTCCCTGAGTTGCCGCACGCTCGTAAGAAATGTACTTCACAATACTTGTAAAATCCGCCCCAGAATCTTTCAAAGCCGCAGCGAATTTTTCTTTCCTTAAAAGCAAATCATTGTTTTCGGTCTCGAAATCAGATTTTTTATGCAATTCATCAAGCATTTTCTGAATCATCGCAGAAGGAATCGAGAAATTTGTTGAGTCACGACGAGAAGCCTTCCATGTATTGATGCCAACAACTTCATATCCTGCGACAGCCTTTGCAGAAGAAATCATCAAAGGACCGCCAGAGTTTCCGCCGTCAACCTGAGCTGAGTGCTGTATAATAGAAGAAATTGAAGGATCAAGCAAATCTTTGATTCTTGCCTTGGCGTTTGTAACATTTCCCTTGCCAAGCTGCCATACAGGCTGCCCGCCAAGCCCTGGGAAGCCAGCCGACCACACTTCCTGACCATCAGAAACATTCGTGCGGGAAAGAGCAAGGCCTTTTTTGAACGGCCGTTTTCCCCCGGAAAATCCAAGAATCGCAATATCAATGTCATCGCTCGTAAGCAACACTTTCAGGCCGTCATATTTCGTAAGCGCACCGCTATCAGAGTCCTCGAATTCGATAGATGCGCTTGCAGCCTGAGAAACGACATGCCTGTTCGTGATTATGTAGTTAGTTCCGTCCGGCTCGACATAAACAAAGCCTGAACCAAAACTTCCTTTCAGATAGGAATCGATATATTCAGCATAAGTTGAATAACCTTTTCCATTCAGCTCATCACGATACTCTTCAAGATATTTTATATGCTCTGGGAAATATTTCTGCCGGACAATACCTACATAAGACCGAATCTGGGCAAAGACACTTGTTGCCGACAGAAGGAATGAAAGTGTAATAATGATTTTTTTCATAAAAAAGCCTCAACTTTTAACATGATGAATATACTACACATGGGGGGGGTATCAACTATACAAGCGATTTTTTTTCATATTAGATAGAACAAATTAAAAAACTTTGTTATAATTAATTCCGGATTTTTTAATGGAACACAAGATTCAAGAAAAAGCGAGCGTGCTCATCGAACATAAAAAAGAGCAGGCAATTGACATAATCGAAACAAAAACAAGCCTTCTCAAAAAACTTTTCTGCATCGCACTCGCAATCACGGTCATTGGCGGAGGAATATGGTTCTTCTACGAATACAGAATCGGCACTTTCCGCGATGTTGAGTCTTTTAAAATTTTCATCAATTCTTTCGGCGTTTTAGGCCCCATCCTTCTCACGGTTTTTCAGTGCGTCAAAACAGTCTATGCCGTCATTCCAAGCACTCTCGGCTGCATCGTCGGTCCTACTCTTTTCGGTCCCTGGGTTGGAATTATCTGCAACTATATCGGAATATGTTCAGGCTCTTTTGTCGCATTCTGGCTTTCAAGGACTTTTGGAATTTCATTCGTCAAACAGATTTTTTCGGAAAAGAAATACCAAAAAAGCATGCGCTGGCTTGAAAAACAAAAGAAAAGCTATCCTGTCTTTCTATGGATTGCAATTTTTCTTCCGATTTCGCCGGATGATTTTTTGTGCTACTTCACAGGTCTTACAGAAATGAGCTTCAAGAAGTTTGCGCTCATCATTCTCACCTCAAAACCGTTTACAATAATCGTTTACGGCTTGATTTTTGGATATGGATTCAATTAAACTTTAAAATAAAGGCAAACGAAAAGAAGGTAAAAAATGGCCAAAAAAAAATTACACTTACTCGGTGTTTATAATTACACTGTTATTCTAACTTACGTCGGAATGCTCTTTGCTTTTGCGGGAATTCACTTTGTTTTCTCAAACAACGATCGGAGTTTCATACTTGCCCTCTTATGCCTGATGGTAGCAGGCGTAATGGATATGTTCGACGGCAAAGTCGCTTCCACAAAAAAAGATCGCACAGCATCAGAAAAGCTTTTCGGAATTCAAATTGATTCCATGGCAGACATCATCAGCTACGGCGTGTTTCCATCTCTCATTGTCTATAAACTCGCAATCGGTGACAAACAGTATCCCGTTGATCATCCCTGGCAGGCCAGGATTGTCATATGCGTCTGCGCATTGTATCTCTTGAGCGCACTTATCCGCCTTTCATACTTCAACGTTGATGAAATGGAGCGCCAGAATCATACCAGCGAAAGCCGTCACGAATACCGAGGATTACCAGTCACCAGCGTTGCAATCGTTCTTCCGGCAGTTTTCATCATCTCCTACTTCATGGGAAATTCCCGTCCCCCGATTCATGCAGCGGCAATTCTTCTTCTTATCATGTCAATTGCTTTTATCACTCCTTTCAGAATGCTCAAACCTCATCTTATAGGGAAATGTGTTCTTGTTTTCATTGGACTTATAGAATTAGCCTTGCTCCTGCTCGGAAAAGCATACTATGTGCAGACTCCTGACAAAGATCCGTCAATTGTTTTTGAGAACAAGGCAACTGCAGAAGAAATTCAGTCAGCTGAGGCATTTTAAGACCGGAGGATTGCATGAGCGGAACCTATAAAAAAAATTCAAATGATGCCTCTGTACGATTTTTGTATGGAACAAGTCTTGGCCGTATTCTCCTTCATGTAGTCCTAAAGCTTCATGTCCCCGCCTTATTGGGTTGTATACTTCGCTCTCCCGTTTCACGATTCTATATTCCGTCTTTCATAAAAAAAAACGGAATCGATATGTCAGATTTCAAAGATGTGAAATTCAAATCCTTTAACGATTTTTTTACGCGCAAGAAAGAAATTTCCTTTGATTCTGAGCCGAACCATTTGATTTCACCCGCGGACAGTCTGCTTTCCGTTTACAAAATTACAGAGGATTCAAAGTTCCATATAAAAGGATTCGATTACACACTCACTGATTTTTTTGAGCCATCACGTTTTAACATTGAAAACAACAATATCGAAAAATCATTTATAGGCGGATTATGCTTGGTTTTCCGCCTTTGTGCAACTGATTACCACCGATACTGTTATGTTGATTCTGGTACACAAAACGGGAATCACTTCATACAAGGCTCTCTGTACAGCGTTCAGCCCCTGGCAGCTGAAAATTTCCGATTATATACAAAAAACCGCCGTTCATGGACTATCTTGAACACAGAGAACTTCGGGACAATCGCGCAGATAGAAATAGGAGCATTCAGCGTCGGAGGAATTCAAAACCATTACGATGAAGCCTCATTCAAAAAAGGCGAAGAAAAAGGATATTTTGATTTGCACGGCTCAACAATCGTCCTGCTTCTTCAAAAAGACTCCGTAAAACTTCTTGATGAAATAAAAAAAGTCACTGATTCAGGTGAAGAATATCGTGTCAAAATCGGAGACTGTGTCGCTACTAAAAAATAAACGGCTATTTCAGCATTTTATTTAGAGTTATAATCAATTCATCAACAGACTCCGTTTTCCCTGAACGCAAGTCATCAGCCACATTTGTTTTTAAATGCTCTGTCAGAAGAAGTTTTGCAAAAGAATTTAATGCGGCCGTAACAGCTGATACCTGAACAAGGATTTTAGGACATTCGGATTCTTCAGAAAGCATTTTTTTTATTCCCCGAACCTGCCCCTCAATACGATTCAATCTCTGAATTAAAGCTTTTTCAGTGTTTTCCATAACTCATATTTTAATACCCCTTATCTGTATGAGTCAATCGAGATTGAATCACGAAAAGTCTAACCGCAGTGAGTTATCCAAAAGAAATTGTTCAGTCAATAATTTTTAAAATAAAATCGATAGAAGCCAAGGCAAAAGACATGGGCCGTATCGTCAGATATGGATTCTTTTTTTTATTTAATTAATATACGGTAAGCAATAATTAAATTTAAAATAATCATTCAATTGTATTCCATTATAAAATTTTGGAGCATCTACGTAGATAAGAATTTTGTTTATCTCTGTATTGATTGATATTTCCTTATCACCAGATGATAAGGTCTCTTTTTTTACTTCTGTTTCATTTAAAAAAGCTTGCAAATAGAAGGAATTTATATGCTCAGCATTTGTTTCTATATTTATTTTGATAACATCTATCTCTTCCGCTGAAAATGACAATGAAATCTGTATAATATTATTTGAGCGATTATCCGCTCCAATTGTTGAAGTTTTTATAATATATGGATTTTTATTCTCAGGATATGATGTAAAATCACAGAAAGTTCTTAAATCTCCTGATGAATAATTTTTTACCAGAATATCCTCGTTTCCATCATGGTCTTTTCCATAGCCTAAAAAACTAGCAGTAAGATTTATGTTCCCGACTGAGAAAGTTGTATCACCATGTTCTAAATTGGTACAACTATTAAATAATATTGCAACGAGGAACAACAGAAAATACCGTTTCATAACTGAATTATACTATGTCCACTGTGTTTTGTAAAAGATGTAAGCGTTATTTTTCCTTGCCGTAAAATCACCTGTGTCCGACGAAAAGAAAAAGGAAAATTTGATTTTGAAATCCGTTAAAGAAATAAACGCATATTTCAGGTCAGCAAACAAGGCTGACATCAGCCGTCTGCTATCGTTCATAATACTCTCGGACGTCAGGATGAAATCTTCGACATGTATTACATAAAGAAAAAAGACCTCGGCTTTATCGCCGATACCCTCTGCATAAGCTACCCCGTGGCAAAATCAGAGCCTAACACCATAAGAAAGAAGATGACTCCCCTTCTCTAGCCAAATTCAAGCTTTTTTCAAGCCATTTGATTATCAGCTTCGTGCTACCCTATCTCTTGTAAGGAGGTAAGGAAATGCCACCATATCAGTTCGGAAACCCGATGAATGACTTTTACATAAGGCAGGCACAGCAGCTTGCTCAGAATCAGCCACAGTTCCCGCAGGCTCCGCATCAGTACCAGCCACAGTTCCCGCATCCCGCTCCGCAGGCAAAGTCTCAGATTGTCGCGAGTATCGTCACGAACATTGACGAGGCAAAGGCCACGAAGGTTGACCCGTTCACTGCATGTGTATTCAACGGTACGAGCAAATCGCTTGGACAAACGCCATTACAGTTGATCTCACGGGCCCGGCGTCCGCCGCATCCAGGCTGAGGAACCCGAGCCGGGAAAAGCCGCCCGCAGGCCCGCGGGGAAAAAAAATCCGTTCCCCCGGGGGAACGGTACAAAAAAAAG